>NZ_JAMBOS010000009.1 GCF_023715705.1 Halalkalibacter oceani | reverse complement strand
ATTTACTTACCTGCTGTCCTTTTTTCACTTGACTTGGATGATTAAAAAACTGAATGTTCAGACTTATTAGAGTGACTAAAAAACAGTGATTTGACATCAATAGAATTTATTTATGCAATGCTACTGACGAAATTTAATTTAATTTTAGCCAATGCATCTATTTTTTCAGATGCATTGGCATTTAGCATTTCTTGTTCTTATTAAATTAAAACACCCATTTATGTTCTTCTTTTAATTTGTTGATACTCGTTGTTATGCCTTCCTCAGCTTCAGGATGAATGATTTCTAATATACAATATCGATCATATTTAATCTCCTGAAGTGCTTGGAAAATGCTACTAAAATCAACATCTCCCTCACCAATCACATTATGCTGCCATCGTTTTTTAGTCGTATCTGATAGGTGAATAATTTTAATCTCATTTCCTAGTCTCCTGATTCCCTCTGCTGGATCTTCTACCATATATGCATTTGATACATCATAAATTGCTTTAAAATGATTACTTTTAATCTCATTTAATGCTGTTTGTATCTCTTCAGCTCTTTGGAAAAACATATTCGGTATGTTTTCAATTAACATGCATACATTTTTCTGTTCAGCATATTCCACAAGCTCTACGATATGTGGTTTAGCCTTCCCCCAGGCCCACTCAAATTGCGGGGGTAAAAGAGGGTGTAATCTCCCCGGTGGCATTACTACATATGGAACTCCCCATTCTGCAGAGATATCAATCAAATATTTATATTGATCAACAGTAAATTCACGCATTTCATTAAAAGGACTTGCCAGATTAATATCCTGTCCAGGTAGATTTAGAGCAACTAAGTTGATGTTATACGCTTTACTGTTTTTTAAAATTTCCTCCCTTTTTGCAGAATCAATGCTTCTAAAATCAAATTGTGGTGGTGAAGTCAATATTTCAACATTCCGAATTCCCAGTTTATTGATTTGTTTAAAGGCTTCATTAACATCACATTTCCATAAATAAGGGTAAGTATTAATTCCGATCTCCATTCTTCACATCCTTTTTAGTTTTCTGACTTTTAAATTACCTTTTTGTTCAATTAATATAAATTCATATGAATGATTTTGGTGTCTGTCATACTTTCAATTGCATATTTAGGACCTTCTCTACCGATGCCACTATTTTTAACGCCGCCATAA
The DNA here is from genome assembly GCF_023715705.1 of Halalkalibacter oceani. Lineage (GTDB taxonomy): Bacteria > Bacillota > Bacilli > Bacillales > Bacillaceae_D > Halalkalibacter > Halalkalibacter oceani_A. The sequence goes on along the minus strand of NZ_JAMBOS010000009.1, from coordinate 137,365 downwards.
GGCATTGCATCAAAACGAGTATTCGATGTTTCGTTAATATTTACGCCTCCAGCTTCTATTTCTTGAGCGACTTTCATTGCTTCATTAATGTCCGTTGTAAAAACGCCTGCCTGTAAGCCGTATTCTGAATCATTAACAAGTCTAATAGCTTCATCTAAATCTTTATAAGGAACAAGGCTAAGTACTGGCCCAAATATTTCATTGCAAACAACCTTCATATTTTGAGAGGCATTTTTGATTAACGTCGGGTAGAAAATGGATCCTTCAACCTTATTGCCAGTCATAACTTCAGCACCAGAATGTACCGCTTCTTGAATCCAATCTTTAATTTGTTCAATTTTGTCATCATTGATCACTGGACCCACATCTGTTTCTGGATTCATAGGATCTCCTACCTTTAAATTGTTAATTAATAATTTCAATTCATCGGCTAGATTATCTATGATGGATGCATGTGCATAGATTCTTTGTAAGGATACACAAACTTGCCCAGCTTTCCTAAAGGAAGCTTTCGTAATAATTGGAGCTGCGAATTTAATGTCTGCATTAGGTGTCACAATAGTCGCAGAATTATTACCAAGCTCAAGTGAAACATTTCTTAAACCTGATTTCGTTTTTATAATTTCTCCAACTCTTGTACTTCCTGTAAATGTGTAAAAATTAATGTCTTTATTTTCTAATAGATACGTTCCTGTCTCAACCTCACCAAATACGACGTTGACATGTTTTGGAGGCATTCCGGCTTCTATCATAATATCCAAAACTGCTAATGCAGACTGAGGTGTAATTGATGCTGGCTTTAGGACAACCGTATTTCCCGCTGCGATAGCAGGAGCTAGCTTGTGAATCACATTACTAAAGGGTGCATTAAACGGAGTGATAGCACAAACTACACCCTTAGGAATTTTTTGAGTAAAAGCTACTCTTTTTTCCATTCCTGGATTAGCTTTTACTGGTAATACTTCCCCTGTGATCCGTTTAGCTTCTTCAGCCGATATGACCAAAGTATGAATCGCCCTTTCGATCTCGCCCATTGCATCTTTAAATGTCATACCTGCTTCAGAAACCATTATTTTAGCGATTTGTTTTTTTCTTCCTTTTGTTATTTCTGCTGCTTTTAGTAAAATTTCATATCTCTTAAATGGAGGTAATTTGTCAATTTTGTATTGTTTTTTAGCTGCATCAACAGCCTCTTTAACTTCCTTTTCACCAGCAAAATAAACATATGAAACTGTTTCTCTACTATATTTGTCTATTACTGGTTCTTTATGTTCAGATTTTTTAAACTCTCCATTTATGAATAACAGTTGTTCATCAGACATTTTTTTGCACACCTTCCTTGATTACATTTTGTGCGGCTCTATGACTACCTTCAAACTTTCGCGTGTAATTAACAGTTCAATAGCCTCAGCAAACTCTGATATTGTTTTTCGATGGGTGACAATTAATTTAAGTTCTTCTATCGATCGCCCCATTAATTCCATCGTGATTGGCCAAGTTGCCAAGTTATAAGCGCGGCAACCAATAATTGATTTTTCGGCAAACACGAGTTTGGTCGTTTCGATATCTGTTGATGAGGAGGCTATTCCAGTAAGCGCGACACTACCCGTTGGTTTGACAATGTCTATTGATAATTTAATAGAAGAATTAGTTCCGGCAGCTTCGAATACGACATCAGCATATGGCATTCCGATATGCTGCTTCATTGCCGCAAACACATCTTGTGTTTCTATATTTATAGAGATAGCTCCAAGTGATTCCGCAATTTTCAGTCTACCTTTATCTACGTTAAGACCTAATACCATAACCTTTTGGTACCCTGCAGCACGACAAGCTATTACTTGTAACAGCCCTACTGTACCAGCACCAACAATGACTGCTGTGTTATTTTTGTCATTCTCTACACGTTTCAGAGCATGAACAGCCACCGACATCGGTTCAGCCAAACTACCTAAGTATATGGGTAAATGATCTGGTAATCTAAACACGTTTTGTTCTCTTACTTTTACATATTGAGTTAACCCACCATTGGCATGACAACCAAGAATTGGTCTATGCTGACAAATATTTTGACTGCCATTTTTGCAAAATTGGCATTTCCCACAAGAGATGTGTGGATTCACCGCAACTTTATCGCCAACTTTAAAATTTATTACTTTTTTTCCTACCTTTTTAACTACCCCAGCAAATTCATGCCCAGGTATTAACGGAAAGGATGGATTATATTCTTTGGCGACGGTTTCAGTCCATTTATAAATTGATAAATCTGTACCGCATACACCGACAGATTTAATTTCAATTAGAACTTCATGATCACTTGGCTCGTTCGGAATAGGCAAGTTTATTAACTCAAAATTACCGTACCCAGGTTGGGTTTTTGCAACTGCTTTCATACTCATATAATTTTCACCCATTCTGTGGTTAATTATTTACTAGGATCAAAATTTGGTTCTGGATGTTTGAAAGGTGGTAATACCCAAGTACCCGTTCCTGGTGGCTTGATTTCACGATTTACTTCTACTTCGATTAGATATGGTTGATTGAGTTCGATGGCTTTTTCAATTGTGCTGGAGATGTCATTTGAATTTGTCACTTTTTCTGCGCCAACTCCAAACGATTGCGCGAGTGAAACAAAGTCTGGATTGTAAAGTTCCCCCGTCTCTTGTTCCACAAAACCTGTTACCAGTTCCCTTCCTCCAAAGTAACCATATTGTAAATCACGAATCGAACCATATGCATAGTTATTCCAAATAACCCAAACAACAGGAATGTTATATTCTTTTGCTGTCGCAAGAATATGAGGATGCATCATGAATGAACCATCTCCAACTACAGCTACACATGGATCATCTGGTGAAGCTAGCTTAGCCCCTAAAATTCCACATGTTGATAGTCCCATACTTGCAAAGCCCCAAGATTGTAATAATTTTTGTGGTTTGTATGCCTTCCAATATTGAACTACCCAGTTATGGTGCACACCAACATCCACACCCAATATTCCATTTTCAGGTAATGCCTTTCTTACTTCATGGACGAGACGCGCTGGGTGTACTGGAGTTTCAGTTTTCCGAAATTCCTTTTCAATATGAGATTCCCAGATTGATTTCCATTCTTCAACCTCACTTATCCATTCGTTAAAGTTTGGCTTTGCCGAGGCAAACTCTGTTTTAGCTGCTTTTAAAAGTTGAAGAGCTACCGTTTTTGCATCTCCAATGACTCCCAATTCAACAGGATAGTTTTTGCCAATCTCTTTAGGGTTGATATCTATATGAACAATTTTTGTTTTTTGTGTATCATACGTATACCCATCCAACCAAGCACTTGTTGAACGATCGTCAAAGCTTGAACCAAATGCAATTAATAAGTCACAATTTTTGCCTGCTTCATTAGCAACAAACGTACCATTTCTTCCCGAAGCTCCTAAAGCCAGCCTATGTCTTTCATCAATAATTCCTTTACCTTGTGGTGTCGTATGAATCGGAATATTTAAAAATTCACAGAGTTCAGTAATTTCTTCTGATGCTTCAGATAATATAGCCCCGTTACCAGCTGCAATTAAAGGCTTATTCGAATTTTTGATAAGCTCAATGATCTGTGCAACTAAACCTTGGTCAATGCCTGATCTTTCAATGATGCTTTTTCTAAATTTTTCTGGATTTGGCTGTTCTACCTCATCCTCTTCTACAAAAACATTTAATGGTACATCCAAATGAACAGGGCCAGGAGTACCAGTAACCATTTCTTTAAACGCCTGGCGAACGGCTAATGGTACCATTTCTGTTCTTGTTGGTTGATAGCTTCTTTTCACATAGGGTCTAACAACCGAAGGGAAATCTCCCTGAAAATACTTCCCTGATTCTTGAAAAGGATCTCGGTTAAATTGTTGAGTAGGAACATTACCAGTAATCGCCATAAATGCAGAAGAATCCATAATCGCACCAGCTAAGGCAACAGGTAGGTTCGCCGAACCAGGACCACATGATGTAAAGGTTGCAATTGGTTCGTGTTTAATTCGATAATATGCATCTGCAATAAAACCAGCTGCACTTTCATGTCTAACAGAAATAGTTTTAATTTTATCTTTCTTTTTCTCTAAACCGTCAATAAGACCTACATTACCATGTCCACAAAGACCAACTACATAGGGGACCCCTTCTTCAATTAAATAATCGACAATAATGTCTGCTCCATTTTTTTTCGCTTTCTTATTATCCATTCTTTTTCACCCTATCCTTTAATAAGAATTTATTTAATCATCATATTAGGTACAAAACCTAATCTTTTTGAAACTTGTTGAGCGGACTCTCTTAATAATGAGATTAACTTACTTTCATTAGAGAGAACACGCTCCACAGGACCTGACACGCATATTGCGCCAACGACTTTTGCAGTAAAATTATAAACCGGCATTGCAAAGCAACCTAAACCGATTTCAAGTTCTTCCAGGTCCGCTGCAAATCCTTTTCTTCTGACCTCCTCAATTTCGCTTAAATAGCTTTCAGGTGTAACTAAGGTTTTTTTGGTATATTGCTTCATTCCTTGTTCATTTAGGACCTTCAATATAAATTCATTAGAATAACCTGAAAATATCGCTTTACCGAGACCAGTACAATGTACAGGTCTTCTTGAGCCTAATTGACTCGGTGTTAAAATCGCTTGTGTTCCTTCTGCTTTATACAAATAAACAATTTCACCTTCACTGTGTACACCTAAGAAAGAGGTTTCCCCAGTTTTTTCTGATAAATCTCGCAAATAAGGTATGGATGCATCTACAATATTTGTATTTAGTAATGCGCTTACGCCAATATCAATAGCTTTTAAACCTGGTACATATCTTTCGGTATCTCGATCAAGGTCAACATATCCATAGTTTAATAATTTCTCTAATAACCGAAATACAGTGCTTTTGGGTATCTTGGTCATTTCAGTTATTTCGGCTAAACTCACCCCATTTGGACTGTGAGAAATAATTTCTATTAAACGTAAAGTTCGGTCCACGCTTGAGCTAGTATCTTTGATTGTCATCAATTCTTCACCTCCTTAAATAAACGAAACAACATTTCAAAAAAATATAAATAATTGATAAAAATGAAATGACGTTCCGTTTTTATGTTAAATAATAAAATGTTAATTGTCAATGTTTTTTTAATTTATAATAATCAGAATTTATTAATTTTTAAATAATATAAATGAAGAGCCTGGACATAAGGGCATTTCCCCCTTTTGTCCAAGCTTGGTGCAGTAAGTGCGCTGCAATGTTCAACCATTCGAAGCGTATCACACTCACACTACTCTATATAATCTTTCATGATTTCTATGCTTTCTTTAGCTACCTGACTAATGTCACTTGAATAATTACCAAAATAATTTGCTTCATATTCGATTGAAACATAATCGTCATACCCTACTTCTTTTAATACTTTTACAAATTCAGGTATGTTCACTTCACCTTTTCCAACAGGTGGAAATTCGTAATTATCAGTTTCTCCTGTTCCATCTTTAAAATGCACATGTACAATATCCTCACCAAATTCACGGATTAACTGAGGGATATCATCCTTAACTAAAATCAAATGACTCGGATCAAAATTTACATAGAGTGTTCCTTTCGTCATTTTACTTCTAAGTTCTTTTAGCTTTTCACCACTGTTTATAAACATTCCGACGACTGCTTCAAAAGCATATTTAACCCCTACTTCCTCAGCATATTCCACTATTTCGTCAATTACTTCTATCAGAATATCCCAGCATTCTTCGTCCGACATATTTTCTGGTTTAAACCCTGATAGTCCATGTACTACATCTGTACCCAATAGCTTTGCATGAGAAATAAGCGTTTTTGAGTGAGAAATAACTTGACTTCTTTTTACGGGGTCCTTTTCAATCAATTCTAGATGAGCACTGATTGCCGAAACTTCTAATTGATTTTTTTCTAACAATGACCTCAGTTCTTTTATTTCTTTTTCGGTCATATTTGAACGAATATGAATATCCTTCTCATCTTCAATCCATGGTAATTTTTCACCATTAATTTCAATCGCATCATAGCCATACTCTGTTAATTTTTTGATTACTTCTTCTAATGGTATATCATACATTGAACCACTATGGAATGCATATTTCATAGTAAAATACCTCCTTCATTTATACTGAGATTTAAGTGAGACAATCTCTATCATCCCTTTATTAAATTTGCATCGAAATATATTTTGTTTCTAAGAAATCATCAAGACCTTGATGGCCTCCTTCTCTACCCACACCTGATTCCTTCATGCCACCAAATGGCGCTTGAGGAACAGCTGGTAATGCATCATTCAAGCCAATAACGCCGTAATCTAATTTTTCTTGTACTCGAATGGATCGACTAAAGTCTTGTGTATAATAATAGGCAGCCAAGCCATATTTAACATTGTTAGCTCTTTGAATCACTTCTTCTTCTGTTTCAAATGTAATCACTGGTGCAATCGGCCCGAATGTTTCTTCATGTGTAATTTTCATGTCATCCTTGACATTGGAAAGAATCGTCGGCTCATAGAAACTACCTTGACTTCCCGTTTGATTGCCTCCAATAATAACCTTTGCCCCTTTACTTACGGCGTCTTCCACTTGTTCGATCTGTTTTTTCACCGCTGCGCCATCAATAAGTGGACCAATTTGAACCCCCTCTTCCAAGCCATTTCCAACCTTTAATTTTTGAACTTTCTCAATAAATTTCTGTTCAAATTCTTTTTGAATTGATTTTTGGACATATACACGGTTTGCACAAACGCATGTTTGTCCAGCATTTCTAAATTTACTTTGCATCACACCTTCAATCGCTTTATCTAAATCCGCGTCTTCAAAAACGATAAAAGGGGAGTGTCCACCAAGTTCCATTGAAACTCTTTTCATTTGATTTGCCGCTTCTCTGGTCAGCATCTTTCCTACTTCAGTAGAACCAGTAAATGTAATTTTTCGGACTTTTTCATTTGAGAACATTTCATTACTAATGGTTGAAGATTTATCAGTTGTAATTAAGTTGACGACACCTTTCGGAAGCCCTACTTCATCAAAGATTTTAAATAATGCTACTGCATTTAGTGGCGTTTGTTTGGCTGGTTTTACAATAACCGGGCATCCTGCTGCTAAAGCTGGGGCCACTTTACGTGTTACCATAGTTTGCGGAAAATTCCAGGGCGTAATCGCCACCACAACTCCGACAGGTTGTTTAATGACTTTGATTCTTTTATTTTTAGCTGACGCTGGAATCGTCTCACCATACACTCTTCGCGCTTCTTCTGCAAACCAGCGGAAAAAGTCAGCCGCTCCATTTACCTCAGCTTTCGCCTCATGTAAAGGCTTCCCTTGTTCTTTGGTCATTAGTTCTGCCAATTCATCTTGGCGTTCTTTCATTTTGTCATAACATTTCATCAAATAATCAGCTCTCTCAAGCGCTGTAAGTCCAGCCCACTCTTCAAACGCAGCATCAGCTGCTTCAATCGCTTTCTTCATATCTTCTTCTCTACCATCTGCCACCTCGCCCACGACTTCATGCGTTGCAGGATTGTAAGAGGGATAATACTTCCCGTTTGCTGGTTCTACCCACTCACCGTTAATATATAAATTTTCAGACATAGACCTTGCCCTCCTTTATATTTATGATTCTGTTGTAGCTATGTTTTCAAAGGAAATCAGCTACAACAGAATCTAGTAAACTTATTTACATTTAAAGTAAATTCTCTCCTTTTTTCTCTTCTTCATATTTCTTTCTGCGGTCTTCTAAATACGTTGGAACCGGTACATCCCACCAGCCAGTTGCACTAACACCCGAATGCGGATATTCTCTGAATACTTCAATCTCCAAGAGGGCTGGACCATTTTGTTTAAATGCACGATCTAAGGCTTTCTTCACTTCTTCTGGTCTTCTGATTTTTTCTGCATACACACCAAATCCTTTAGCAATTTGTGTGAAATCAGGTGAATAAAGCTCATCAGTGTTGTCTTTCTTAAATTCTGTTGCTATGACACGGTCTGCTCCGTATACATCTGTTTGCAAATCCCGAATACAGACCCAACCTGAATTGTTTAACACAATCGCGACGACTGGAATATTATATTGAACTGCAGTCGCCAATTCTTGTAACGTCATGGAAAAATCGCCATCTCCGACAACAACCGCTACTTGCTTATCAGGGGCTGCTAATTTCGCACCTAATGCAGCTGGAAGTGCAAATCCCATTGTTGAAAAACCAGCTGTCGTTACATTTGTCCCTGGAGCTAAGAAAGGAAACTCTTGAAGCAATTGTGCCTGACTATGACCAGAAGATGTGGCAACAATAGCATCTCGATCTAAATACTCTCGTAATTCCTTGAAGAAACGAGAATGGGTAACTGGCACACGTGTATCATGTTGTAGCTTAAGCATTTTAGTAAACCATGTGGCTTTTTTCTCTTGAATCTCGTTAAAGTAAGCCGACTTCTCCCAATCTACCTGTAAATTATTTTCTGCAATGTATTGAATCATTGAACTCATAACTAGTTTTGCATCACCAACAATCCCTAATTCAACAGGATAGTTTTTACCAATTTCATGTGGATCAATATCAACATGAATCAATTTCGTTTCCGGCATATTATATGTGACGCCTTTTTTATAAGAAGATGTGGATTCATCGGCAAATCGACACCCTATGGCAATAATCACATCTGCATCTCTAGCAATACTGTTTCCACAATCAGTTCCCTTTGCGCCAGCAATCCAGCCATATAAAGGATGATCCTCTTCAATCGCACTCTTACCACTAAATGTGGTGATAACAGCGGCACCTGTATATTCCGCTAATTGCTTTAGCTCTTTATATGCACTTGATCCATGAATTCCTCCTCCTGCTAGAATCATAGGTCGTTTTGCTTCAAGGAGTAACTTTACGGCTTTTTCAATTCCAGGGATGATGTTCACCTGATCCTGTACGGTATGCCGTCTTTGCTTAGGGTCATAGTCTTCCATTTCAATGGAATCTGCTTGAATATCCATCGGTAAATTCAGAAGTGTTGGTCCTCTTCTTCCTGACATCATTTCATTAAAAGCCATATTCATAATACGAGGAACTTGGTCGACACGTGTGGCTTGCCACGTTTTTTTCGTAATTGGCTCAAAAATGCGTGTGGAATTTGCCCAATTGTATTTTTGGATTTCCTGTAAAACACCACGACCAAACATATGAGTGTGTGTCTCTCCTATCACTGAAAAAACCGGAACAGAATCTGTAAAGCTTGTAGCTAAACCTGTCGCTAAATTGATAGCGCCCGGTCCAATTGAAGCATAGGTTGCTAAAGGTTTTTTCTTAATACGATAATAGCCATCTGCCATATGTACTGCACTTTGCTCATGGCGTACCATAATGTTTTTAATTTTATTTTGACGCTCATTTAATGTATCGACAAATCCTAAAATCCCATGTCCTGGGATGCCGATAATATAAGGCACTTCTTCTTTGATCAAGTGATCAACTATAATTTCGCTTCCTGTTTTTCTCATTAGATTATCCTCTCTTTTTTATTTTATATTATAAAAACTAATTATGTTTTATTTAAGTCAAAAAAATTAACTTAAAACAAAACTTTTATTCGATTTGTAAACTTCGCATAAAATTGAATGTGTTTTTATAATATAAACAATTACTTTTGATTATACAAGAGATTTTAAAAATTTCAAGAACTTGATGCAGATTTTTTAAAATTCATTTAATTATCGGAGCATTCACTTTTGCACTAATAAATGTAGTGATTAGAGTCTTTTTATTGTACAAAAGAAAAATACCTCTTTAAATCGGCCTTTATACTTTCTACAGAATGTCAATCTCATTTTACGCAAAGAAAAAGTCCTTTATAATGGATAGATCACCCACTATAAAGGACATCCTTTAAACTTATTGAACAATGGCATTGAAGCGCCATTCGCTAACTTTTTTCATAACCAACTCTAGCAGATATTTTATCCGCTGTTCTCGTAACATTTTCAATCAATCTTTCTTTTTCAAATGGAGAGAATCTGATTGAAGGCACTGATATACTAATAGATGCTATAATTTTATTATCATAATTATAAATCGGAGCACCTATGCAATAAACATCATCTTGATGTTCCATCATGTCTTGAGAATACCCTCTTTTCTTACTTTTTTCAATTTCTTCTTTAATCGCATCTATATTTGTAAGTGTATGGTCAGTGTACGATACAATATCTATTTCATTCAGTAAAGATGTTAATTCTTGATCCGACATTTGAAATAAAAGCGCTCTACCTGTTGCCGTACAATACAAAGGTCCTTTATTACCTGGATAGACCGTATCAACACGAACTGAGTATTTTGAATCCAACCGAGCGATTGGCACCATATGGTCACCTTGACAAATACTTAGATGAATTGTTTCAGGAATTTCCTCATGTAATTCCTCCAATAAGGGTAAAGCCGTACTTTTAATCTCAATATTTTCAACGTATATATTTTTTAGTGATAATATTTTTACCCCTAAAAAATACCTTTTTGTTTCTGGGTCTTGATGAATATAATCACGCGTTTTAAGCGTGCCAATTAAATTATAAGTTGTACTTACTTGTAAATCTAGCCTCTTCGCTATTTCACTAATGGATAGCCCATGCTTTTCCTTTGATACTTCTTCTATTATATCTAATATTCGATCAACTGATTGGATTCTAACCTTTTGTTTTTCAGCCACCCGTAACATCCCTTTCGCAATAAAAATATTTTTATTGCATAATATAAAAACGATTTCATTTAAATTATACATATATCAAAATAAGATTTCAAGAGATTGTTGTGTTAACTTCATCAATCGGCTTTAATTTTTGCTCATTTATTATAAGACAAAAAATCTATGAAAAATTCTAAATAATACCTTATACACGAGAAAAAGATTTCCAAATTACACTTCCAAGAAGATATAACCAATAATTAACATCGATAATAAAATTCAACTGATTCTTTCGCTGGAAAGATAAATAAGGATTGTAAAGACTATTATACCTTGCTCAGTAACCCGGCTTTTGTAAAAGCAATAAACATATTAACATTATTAGTAGAAGGAAGATCGACCAAGCCCTAAGATCAGTTAGAATTTGTATTCTTTTCCTTATTTGAATCAGTTTAGTATGTTGGGACAAAAAGAGCGTATTTAAAAAGTGGAGTTGATGAGGCACTGTGAAGACTTTTATGAGGGGGCAAAAGAACTAGATGTATATGAAAATGCCAGCTGACTTGATGGCAGGAAAAGGGAAAGTACCATCACTATTTATATTAGGAAAAACAATGTGAAAGTGAGTTAGATCTTACACGTGTTGATTTTGTGCTGCTACCCCAACATATGGGGAAGTAGCAACGCTTGATAGACAAGTTCCTAAAATCTAAAACCAAACACCACCAACTTAGCGAGGACTATTTTAGGAGCGATAGTTTTACACTCTCTTTAATTGTTCGATTGATTTATAAAGCTATTTCCATTACCCTTTCATATTATGAGATTTGGGGCAATATAAAAAAAGCTTCATTGGACTTCAAAACCTAATAGCAAGCTTCTGATATCATCCCTACGCAGCAGGTGAAAAAGTAAGTAGTAATTTGCTTACCTTTTCTGTTTGGGGGGAGAATAGAGTTCCTCAACCTTCAATCTGTATTTTCGCTTCGTCAATAAGTAAAGTAATCCGATGTATTCTGGGTGATTTCTTTGAAATAGGTTAAAGTCTGGAGACTGTCAGTGCTATCTTGAACTTCCTTCTGAATGATTTTAATAATGTCATAAAACCGTTCAGATTGAGTCTTTTCTAATAATCTGGAAACTCACTCGCTATTTCTTCTAACCGGACGAGCATTCGTTCGAATTCTATCGTGTAAGGAGTTGCCTGAAAGTAGAACCGCTTCTGTTTAAATTCTTCGATTGTTTTTACTTTCTCATTTTCCTGAGATAGGCAATCAGATATTCACAGCGGATATGAGAATACCAGATACCCTTGCAGCTCTTCCATTTGCGAAAGTCTTCATATTTTCACAGATGGGAAGGCTTAAAAAATTCCCAAAATTATGTTCCTAGTAAAAGAAACGTAAAGCCGCACGGTATTTTTGATGTTTTATGTGTCGATAAGTAAGTAGCTTCGACCACTCTTCTAAGCATTTGCTTACCCATAGCCCCCAATTTTTCGTTACGATAATTACCGCATAGAACAAGAGTGCAAACAAATACTTAAATTTCCACTTTACTAACTACTCATTGGTTTTTAATAATATGCTGAAAAAGCGCGAAAAAAGAATCTTTTAAAATGTGCGTCATGTCGCTCCTGCTTATCTTAGATATATATCAGGAAAGTAATAAAGCTGTTCAATTACACAGATCAGATGATACATAGACACCAGAAAACAAGGGGTCACGAGAAGTGCAAACAGTGACGATGAAGCTCACGGGCAAATAAGAATTCTAACGCAATAGATAAGACCCATACAGATCTTAAATAGGTCTTCAAAGCATTTTCAGAAGGGGCTACCAGTTACTTTCATGGAACGAGGGTAAATGACTGATTCAAGTAAATGAGACAACCGATCCTTACACAACCAAGAATTACGTAAGTGGAAAAGAGCTTACCCATTCCGTAGTAGATTATTCGGAGACAAATTATCTTTCCGCTCCTGACTAACGGGGAGTGATTGAGATTTACGATTTCGGCGATCATCCCGAAACCTTCATCGGCTGGCAGCAAGACAGCACTATTTTTGAAATTGATGGAAGTACTGATAATCCAATCGAAGCACTACTAATAGCAGTAATAGTGCTTCGTAATCGTAAAAGGGGGCAACCTTTTGGCCCCCCCTAAACAACGACTTACTCGAACCTCGGCTCTCTTTTTTCAAAGAACGCTTGAACACCTTCCTCACAATCCCGCGTTTTAAAAACCCGATCACTCAGTTCCAGCGTCAACTCCGTACTCTCGGAAACGGACAATCTTTTTGATCGCTTTACTCCTTGTTTAATCGCTTTTAATGATTCCTTCGGCTTTTGCGCGAGCCTTTCTGCAAGACGAAGCGCGTAATCAAAAACGTCGTCGTCAGGAACCACTTCATTGACGAGTCCGATGCGGTAAGCCTCCTTGGCGTTGATTAAATCGCCGAAATACATCAGCTCCAGGGCCTTTGCTTCGCCGACGACTTGCGGAAGACGGAATAATCCGCCACTCCCCGGAAAGACGCCTAAATTGACCTCTGGAAAGCCGATGTGACTCGTTTCGGCGATAATCCGGATGTCGCATGCTAACGCAATTTCACCTCCGCCGCCGCAGGCGACACCGTTGATCGCGGCGATAACCGGTTTTGGGAGCGCTTCAATTGCGTTGAATGCTTCATTTTCTTTTCTCAGCTTTTTTTCGATAACATCATCCCGTACGCTTGGAAATTCGTTAATATCCGATCCGGCGCAAAATGCTTTTTCACCGGCTCCCGTGATAATGACGACCCTCACCTCATCATCCTCTTCAATTTCTTGCAAAATCGAACGAAGCTGCTTTGTCGCTTCGAGCGTTGTCACATTCAATGGCGGATTGTTCAGCGTCAGCACGGCTACTTTATTTGTTTTTTTTTCAAATTGAATCAGTTCACTTGCTACGGTCATTTCTTTTCCCCTTTCCTGAACCAAATTTATAGCATAAAGGCCCCTCCGCTAATATGAATGCACTCTCCTGTTACATAGTCCGCTTCACGGGAAGCGAGGAAGGCAATCGCTTCGGCGACATCCTCCGGCGTACCGGCGCGTGCCAGCGGCACTTCGCCAATCCGCTGCCGCTTTGGTTCCCCGACCTTCATTCCTTTCAGCTCTGCCCACTCCCGGTCGCATCTCTCCCATAACGCTGTATCAACAATCCCGGGTGCAACCGCATTAACACGAATTCCCGTATCCGCAAGAGCGAGAGCGAATGATTTCGTTAAACTGATGATCGCCGCTTTCGAGGCCCCATAATGGGCGTAGAGCGGATGGCCGTTCCTGCCCATAACCGAAGCAACGTTTATAATGACGCCGCCAGCCTCGTTCTCTTTCATTGCCCCTGCTGCCACCTGCATCCCGAAGAAGCTCCCTCGCGCATTGATGTCAAGCATCCGGTCCCAATCATCTTCCGTAATTGTTAAAATATCCTTTACTTGCTGGATGCCAGCATTATTAACCATAACAGTTAACGGTGCGGCAAACTGCTCCCGGGCAATTGCCGGAATTTCGCTGATTGCCTCCTTGTCGCGCACATCTACCGTTAACGGAAAGGCCTTCCCTTGCCGCTTTTCAATTAGCCTCACCGTCTCTTCGGCGTCAGCTTCATATTGGTCAGTGACAAGCACGGCCGCTCCTTCCGAGGCAAATTTGAGCGCCGCCGCGCGCCCGATTCCTTTTCCTGCTCCTGTAATCGCCACGACTTGCTGTGCAAATCTGTTCATCGCCTTCACCTGCTTTAGCGGAGATTTTCCGAGCCTGGTAACCGCGCTTCAATCAGCGCCTTTCTGATCCGTTCCCTTTCTTCAGCGGAGATGCGTTGAAGCGGCGGGCGGACATGCGCTTCGTCAATCCGGCCGAGCATCGCGATCGCTTCCTTCATCCGGTTATGCATATCAATAAATGGCTCGGCATAGAAAACCTGAACGAGCGGATACAGACGGGCGGCGTGCTCTCTTGCTAGCTCGAGGTCAGCCTTTTGCACGGCGTCGAACAAAGCGGCCTGAATTTCGGCAATCATGCTGCCGTGCCCGGATAAAATGCCGTCCGCACCGATGCAAAGGGAAGGAAGCAACGCCTTGCTGAAGCTCGTCAAAACAGATATATGCTTCGGCAGGGCCTTCAGCTCGCGATAGTTGCGCTCATAGACGCTAATGTCATTGGACCATTCTTTGATCGCCACCACTTGATCAATGTCACGGCAAATCCGGACAACGGTTTCGGTCGGCAAATGCAGTCCCGACGTGACCGGATACACAAAGGCGATCATTGGCAACGATGTCGCTTCGGCGATTGCTTCATAATGACGATAAGCCATTTCAGGTCTGAGCTGCGCGCCCAGGTCAAGCACAGCGGACGGAAAGATTAATAAGCAATCTGCCCCTTCCCGCTCAGCCATTTTCGCCAGCTCGGCGGCCTGCTTCGTCCCATCGGCATAAATTCCGCAAATGACCGGAATTTCCTTGTCTGCCTCTTCGACGGTGATCGCCAGGCTGCGCTGCTGCTCCTCTTGCGTTAATGTCGCGATTTCAGCGGCATGACCATTTGTTGTGATCGCGCTAACTCCGGGCGTCTCAATCAATGCACGGAGATGGCGGCGGTAATTTCTTTCATCAATGTCCAAATCGCTTGTAAACGGCAATAAATTAGCGGGGATGACTCCTGACAGCTTTAGATCTTTTTTCATCTTGCATACCTCCTTGATTGTTTCCCTGCAAATCGCTCCGCTTCATCTAGTCCGATTTTTTCCGGGGAAAAAATGCGTTTATCCATATAAGTAAGTTCCTCTGCAATATGCGGCCGATACTCCATTTGCTGCAAAATATCGCGCTCCAGCTCAACTCCCGGCGCAATCTCGATTAACGTTACCCCTTTATCTGTCAAAGTGAAGACGGCGCGCTCTGTCACATAATAAACTTCCTGCCCTTTTTTCAGCGCTTCACGGCCATTAAAGGTGAGATGCGCGAGTTCCCTGACAAATTTTTTATGCCGGCCCTCGTGGATGATGCAGATCGCCTGATTCTCAATCGCGACATGTAATTGCCCTGCTGTAAACGAGCCGCAGAAGACAATTTTTTTCGTCGCATGGACGATATCGATGAAGCCGCCGAGATTATATTTGCCATTAACCTTGCTGACATTAATGCTGCCATCCGAGGCTATCTGGGCCATTCCGAGGCAGGTCATATCGAGCCGGCCGGCATCATAAAAATCAAAAATTGCATGAGCATCCATAACCGCCATCATATTAACGCCGGCGCCAAACGCTTCTTTATTGTTCGGAATTCCGCCGACCGGGCCGTGCTCGACGTTGAAAATCACCTGCTCGGCAATGCCTTCTTCAGCGGCGATTTGCGGCACGCCGGCACTAACACCGAAACCGAAGTTGACAAGCGCCCCAGGCTCAAGCTCCATTGCTGCCCGGCGCGCAATCACTTTTTTGTAATCGAGCGGTGCCGGAGCAAGCTGTTTGACAGGGAGGCGAATATCGCCGGTCCAGGCCGGATTGTATGGCATATTCTTCATTTGCTCAGGAACGAGAACAACATAATCGACAAAGATTGCCGGGACCGTCACTGTCTTCGGATGAATGCTGCCGCGTTCGGCGAGCTGAGAGACCTGGGCAATGACGATGCCGCCATTGTTTTTCGCCGCCATTGCCTGGTGGAGGATTCCGATGGAATTAGGCTCATGCTCCAGCGACAGATTGCCATCTTCATCGGCCGTTGTCGCCCGGATGATCGCGACATCGGAAGGCAGCGCTTTGCAAAATAAAAATTCCTGGCCGTCGATCACCTGAACGGTCGCCAGCTCCTCCGTCGTTCGTGGCGTTAATTTGTTTTGCGCCATGCGCGGATCCACCATCGTATGCAGGCCTACCGCTGTCAGAATGCCGGGCTGATGGGCGGCGGCGGCCCGGACCATATTGTAAAGCGCCCCGTATGGCACTAAATAAGCTTCTACCTCGTTTTCAGCAATTAATGTGTTTAATCGATCTACCTTCAGCGTATAATAGCTTCCGGCATACATTCGTTTCACCATTCCTTTGTGGGCAAAGCGGTCAATTCCCGTGCCGCTGCGCTGTGCTCCGGGAATGACATTGTACACGAGCGTCAACTGATCAGGCTGCTCTGTTTCCAAATAACGTTGCTCAAGCTGTTGCAAAACCTCATCCGGCAGCAGCATTTCTCCATTTCCGGAGACGCTTATCGTCTGTCCGGACTGAATCAAAGCCGCTGCTTCTTTGGCAGACAGGACTTCCATTCTCTCATCCCCTTTTTTTGCCAGTTAATAGAAAAGCGCCAATCGCTCGTGATCGTTTTTATAAATCAAGCGGTATAACGCCTCAACGAAATAATAATCACCGTACATCGTCGACTCGCCGACCCCTGAGCGGCGCGGCTGATCAACGGTCGCTCTTTCAATCAAGCCATAGCAATCAGACCGGGGCGAAAAGCAATGGTCAATCAGCGCCTGAACAAGAAGCTCGCCGCGCTTATGCCAGCGCGCCTCCTGCTCCGCCGGTGATTGGTCGGCAAGCAGGAGCATCCCGGCTGCGGCAATGCTCGCCGCCGAAGAATCAATCGGCGCATCCGGCTCATTTCTAAAATAAAAATCCCAGCGCGGCAAAGTCGTTCCGTCGTCAAGATGGTCCCAGAAGTAGTCAGCGAGCCTGGCGGAGCAGTCAAGATAGCGCTTCTCCCCCGTATAGCGATACATATTGGCGAATCCATACAGTGCCCAGGCCTGCCCGCGGGACCAGCAAGTTTCGGCGGAAAAGCCTTGATGCGTCCCTTGTTCAACAACAGCAAAGGACTCGGTGTCCCAGCGCACTGTATGATAGGTGGAAGCATCCGCACGCACATGATAGCGGATGATGTTGTCGGCAACCTGTATGGCGGTTTGCGCCAGTTTTTCGTTCCCTGTGTCTTGACTTGCCCAGACCATGAGCGGTAAATTCATGATCGTATCAACGATGGCGACACCTTCATAGCCCGGCTCATCCCAAGCCAAAATCAATCCTGCTCGCTCCTCGTAAAGATCGCTCATATTATAGGCACCGGCAATCGCCAGCTCTTTCAGCTGGCCGTCACCTGTCAGACGCTCGCCCATTACGCAGCTCGGGCCGAAAAGAAAGCCCATATCATGCGTCTTGTTGTCAGCCGTCCGCGCTTTCAACCGCCGTGCCCAAGCTGCCGCCTGCTGAAGCGCCGCCTGCTGATCGGTCTCATAGAGTGATTTGATCCATTGCAATCCCGTCCAAAAACCGCCGGTCCAATGACCGTAGCGGAATGTCAGCCATTTTCCGTCCTTCGTAATATGAGGAAAATCGCTCACTTTCTTTTCGATCTCCGTCACTTTCTCCAGGCTTTTCATTAAGACATCTGCTAGATTATTCGTCATCCCTCATCCGCCCTTAGTCCATTAAGGTGCCGCCATTGACTTCGATCATTTCGCCAGTCATGTAATCGGCTGCCTCAGAAGCGAGAAACAGCACCGCACCGACACATTCCTCAGGTGTCCCCTCACGGCCGAGCGGGATTTGCATCTGCATCTTCGCCCGCATCTCTTCTGGCGTGTAGCGATCATGGAACGGCGTCGCGATAATTCCCGGAGCAATCCCGTTTACGAGAATATTTGCGGAAGCGAGTTCCTTCGCCAGCCCCTTTGTAAACGTGCTTACCGCCCCTTTTGAAGAGGCGTAAGCGATCGAACCGCCACCGCCGCCATTTCTCGCAGCCTGTGAGGAGAGATTAATAATCTTGCCCCCTCCCTGCTGTTTCAAAAGTGGAATCGCCTGCTTCGAGCATAAAAAGACCGATTTCGCATTAACTTCAAAGACGCGGTCCCACAGCTCTTCCTCCATTTCCTCAATCGCGGTTCGCTTTAACAGACCGCCGGCATTATTGATTAAAAGATTCAGCTTGCCATAGGTGTCAACCGTTTGCGCAAATAAGGCTTCCACTTCTTCCTTGCGTGATACATCAGCCTGGACCGCGATGGCGCGTCCTCCTTTTCTTTCAATCTCGGAAACAACCTCTTCCGCCTTCTCTTTGCTGCTGTTATAATTGACGACAACTTGGGCGCCAGCTTCGGCAAGTCCTTTCGCAATCGCCGCCCCAATTCCTGTGCTCGCTCCGGTTACGATCGCGACCTGCCCGTTCAATTCAATCTTCATACTTTAGTCCTCCCTGTCGATGAATTTTAAAATATGTGTTGCGACGGTACAAAGCTCGTCATCCTGATTGCGGACTTCAATCGACGCCTTTGTCTTTTGCCCGCCTTCGTCCACTTCGGTAATCGTATATGACACGGTTATCGTATCGCCGATAAAAATCGGCTGAATAAAGCGGATCCGGTCATAGCCGTATGAGACAGCAGGCAAGCCGGTTTTTTCAACCATTAATGTTGAAGTCGTCGAGGCAAAGCCGACCGAAAGCACGCCATGAGCGATTCTTTTCTTATAAGCTGTTTTGCTCATGTACTGCTCATTGACGTGATTCGGACTTAAATCCCCGGTAATCCCGGCGAACAAATACACATCGGTCTCGCCGATCGTTTTGCTGAATTGAACCGAATCGCCCACTTTAATTGGCAGCTGCTTCATTGCTTCACCCCCTCTCCTTCTTCCGCAAGTGAAATCACCCGCTTTTGATCTAGCGACTGCTTGACAGCATCAAGCACTCTCATCAGCGTAACGATTTCTCTTCCGGAAGCAATCGGCTCACGCCCATCAATGATCGCTTCGCAAAACTCCGCCATTTGCCGCTCGAAATTGACGCCGCCATCAAGATAGGAGCCGTACGGCTCTGTCACCATTAGCTCATCAGCGATCCATAAATCTTTTTCATCCTTAATTCGCATCGTCCCATTTGTGCCGACGATGATTCGCTCATTATAAGGTGGCGCGCAATGAAAGGAGAGATGAACCGTTGCTGTTTTTCCTGAAGGAAATGTCAACACAATCGTCGCCTGACTTGTGCCGGCAAGCTGGTCGCTGAAGCTTCCGCCAACCGCATAGACCGTTTCCGGTGCTTCCTCAAGAAGATACAATGTCGTATCGAGCGGATGAGGGGCGTTTAACTCAACAATGAGATGCTTCATTTCGTTCCACCATTCCGTCAGTACCCGGTCAAACGACACACCTAAATAATGAGTTGTGTCGATCACTTCACCGATTTGTTTCTGTTTCAGCGAAGCTTTGGCGGCGCGTGCCGCCTTAAAAAAGCGCCGGCATTGCGCGATCATCAGCGTAACATGGTGCTTGTCGGCCGCTTCAACCATTTTTTCAGCCTCTTCAACGCTCATCGCCATCGGCTTCTCGACAAGGATTTGCTTGCCGGCCTGCGCCGCGGCGATCGCCTGCTCCGCATGCACTTCATTTGGTGTGCAAAGAATAACACCGTCAATTTCAGGATTATTTAATAGCTCCTCATATTCGGTATAGATGGACGGAATGCCGTACTCTTTCGCTGCTTTTTCAGCCCGGCTGCGGTTTCTGCTCATGACAGCGACAAGCTCAGCCTTTTCCTTCGCCTGCAAGATGCTGCGAATATGAGCCGTTGATATTCTGCCGATTCCGACTACAGCAAGCTTTACTTTCTTCGTCAATCGAATCATCTCCTTCGCCTCAATTTGGCATTATTCCATTAAAATCCCGCCATCGACATTCAGGCTTTCGCCGTACACATAGCTCGCTTTATCCGAACAGAGAAACAGAACGGCATTCGCAATCTCTTCCGGCTTCGCAAACCGCCCAAGCGGAATAGCGGCTGCGACACTTTCCCGTAATTCCTCGTTCAGCTGATGATGCATCGACGTATCAGCCGGGCCCGGACAAATGCTGTTTATCCGGATTCCCGACCCGGCCATCTCTCTTGCGATTGATTTCACCATCGCCAGCACGCCGCCTTTTGACGCACCGTAGGCGGCGGTGCCGATTCTTCCACCGCCGCGCTTCGCCGTGTCCGAAGCAATCGCGACGATGCTGCCGGTCTTTTGCGGCAGCATCAGCTCATATGATTTCTGCACGCAAAGAAATGTGCCGCTTAAATTGATCCGTATAACCTCCTCCCATTCAGCCAACGTCAGCTCAAGCAGCTTCGTTTTATTAATCACGCCGGCACACGTCACGCAATGATCAAGCCTGCCGAACTGCTGGCCGATATCGTCAAACAGCGCTTCAACGCTCTCCTCATTCCTGACATCAACCTGATAGGCGCTTGCCCGCCCGCCGTATTCCCTGAACACCGCAGCGACAGCTTCCGCCTGTTGCAAATCGCGATCAGCAAGACAGACGGTCACTCCTTCCTTGAAAAAAGCTTCCGAAACAGCACGGCCTATCCCGCTTGCTGCCCCGGTGACTAAAGCAACTCGTTGATTCATCTCGATCAGCTCTTTTCGCTCATATTTTTTTGTTTTCCGTTATGGACAAATATAGCCGCCTTCCGGTCCGACAAAGCAGCCGACTGATTCCGGCATAAAGACCTTCGGCAAATACAGCACCGTATCAGGGAAAAAGACGACGATCGTCAAGGTGATAATAAACACTCCATACATCGGCAAGCATTGCAGCAAAGCGTCTTTAAAGCGGACCTTTGACAACCCGGACGCCAAAAGCAAAGCGAGGCCGTACGGTGGTGTAATTAAACCGAAGGCAAGCGTGATAATGACGATAACCCCCATATGAACCGGGTTGATATTGCCAAGTTCGACAAGGGAAATGACAATCGGCATAAAAATAATGATCGCCGGAACCGCATCGACAAATTGGCCGACAACAATAAACATCAGGATGACAAGAAACATAATCAAAATTGGATTGGTGCCGGCAAAGCGCTCGATATAGCCGGAAACGACTTCGGGCGCTTTTAAGTAAGCAATCATCCAGCCGAACGCCGAGGCTGCCGCGACGCAGATTAACGGCACCGAATAGAGGACGCCGGCATTCATAAAATCTTTATGAAGATGGCGCAAATGGCTCTTTTTTAGGACGGGAATCGCGACGCAGATCGTGTAGACGACGGCAATCATCCCGGCTTCTGTCGGCGTAAACCAGCCGCTCAAAATTCCGCCCATAATAATAAACGGAATCATCAGCGGAAGCGCCGCCCTCTTTGCTGACTGGCTGATTTCCACAAAGGTCGAGCGCTGTTTGCGAATCGGCGGCGCCTGAAAGAAGAAACAATACACCATAAAGCCGCCGGCGATTAAGATGCCGGGAATAATTCCTCCAAGAAAAATGCCGATAATCGAAACTCCGCCGCTCGCCCCGTAAATGATCGCCATAATGCTCGGCGGCACGATATTGGCCAATGTCGCCGTTGCGGCGATCAACGCCGCGGTAAAGGCCGGATGATAGCCTTCATTTTTCATCTGCGGAGCGAGGATTCTCGTCGCCGCAGCCACATCAGCGGTTGAGGAACCAGACATCCCCGCGAAAAACAGACTGAAAACGGTGTTTACTTGGGCCAGCCCGCTGCGAATATGACCGACCAGGCTGTTGGCCAGGCGGATAATCCGCTCGGTAATATTCGTTGAGGCCATCAGCTCGCCGGCAAGCAGGAAAAATGGAACCGCCATCAGCGGGACGGAGTTAATCCCGTTAAACAGCTGACCGACCATTGAAGGAAGGCTGATCTCTGTGAACAAGGTGGCAACGAGCACGCTGGCAATAATCGCAAAGGCAACAGGCACGCCAATTACGCCAAAAAAGAGAAACAGAAAGCTCATTAATCCGATTATCATTCCAGCTGACATTATCCGGTCATCTCCTCTTCATCCGACTTGTTTTCCTCAAACATCGAGTGCGTATGAAATCCTTTTTTCCACCCATTAATGAGCTGCTCAATCGTAAAGAGGGAGATCAGCACCCCGGAAATGGGAAGAATGACGGTCAAGACAGCGATCGGGGTCATTGAAGGCATCAAATAGCTTTGAAAGCCGTGCAGAAAATTGATGTAGCCGAAATACAATAACGACAGAGCAACACCGAGTACGACAAGACGGTTAAATGTTTCCAGCAGTACGCGGCTTGCTCCTCGCAAATTTTCAGTTGTATTGGCAAGAATGACATGCTCATTACGGCGTACGGCAACCGAAGCGCCTAGAAAGATTCCGTAGACGAAGAAGCCCAATGTTACCTCTTGGAGCCAGAGCCACGGATGACCTATCGAGCGGGTAACGACGTCTAGAAAGACACCTAATGTAAAGCCCGCTATCGCCACTCCGCAAAGAATCATCAAAATCCGCTCCAGCACATCAAATGCTTTCCATTTCAAGTTGCGGTCTTGTTGAGAAACAATCGTTTCCTTTTGACTCATTCCAGACACCTCACTTTTGTAGAACGGGTCTGCTCCAAAGACGGAATGGCTGTTGAAGCAGACCTTGCTCAAATTGCTGGCGATCCGTTACCGAAAACGAGTTTGCTTAGCGCAACGCACGAACGAGCTGTAAAATTTTCTCGGCATGCGGTCCCATTTCCGCCGCTAATTGATCCTGAATCGGTTCGGCCGCTTCCATAAAGCCCGACTTGTCTACCTCCTTCACCACTTTCACTCCAAGCTCTTCCAGTTCGGCCAACGACTCCGCTTCCAGCTCCAATGCCTTCTTCGGCTGGTTTTTGCCGACTTCATCAGCGGCAGCCTGAACCCATTCCCTTTCTTCTTCCGTTAAGCTTTCCATCACTTTGTCGCTCGCCCAGACGACGGAATTGTTGGCGGCATGCTGAGTAATCGAGAGGATCGGGGCAACCTCATAATGCTTGTTTTCCAAATAAACATTAATGCCGTTTTCAGCGATATCCATTACTCCGGTCTGGAGTGACGTGTAGACTTCGCCAAATGCCATATGAACGGTTTGCGCTCCATAGGCCGGCATATGCACGTCCTCGGTTCTTGTGGCTTGTACGCGAATTTTTTTGCCATTGAGATCGTCGACGCTCTGAATTTCATCCTTGGAATACAATATTGCGCAAACCTAGCGTCATCGGCGACAATACTTGTGCTCCGGTTACCGACTCACTGAACATATCCTTCAATGCCTGCGTGACTTCCGGATCAGCCAAGGCGCGGGCGAGGTGGTCTTCATCCTCAAAAATATAATGCAAGGAAAAAACGGCTGACTGCTCCGCTACAGTTGTCGCATTCGCAGTAGAACTGATAATAAAGTCAATATCTCCGGAACGAACCTTTTGCAGCATTTCAGGCTCTGAGCCAAGCTGAGCTCCCGGATAATGGGCAATCGTCATCTTGCCGCCGCTTAATTCTTCAAGCTTCTCACGAAAAATTTCTCCGGCGATTCCGTAACCGGTGGACTGCGGCTGGTCGTAGCCGAATGAAAATGTTCGCACTTCTCCATTATTTGCGGCCTCCCCGCCGGCATCAGGCGCCGGTGCATCCGGAGTTTGTGCAGGATCGCTTGACGTTCCGCCACCGCAGGCAGCAAGCATCATGATAACGCTTACAAATAAAATCACCGTAAGACCTCTTTTTTTCCCATATTATCTCCTCCTTACCTGTTATCGTCTTGCGAAGTCAGTCGTTTTCCCCACCTCCTTTCAGTGATAAAGGGCGATCTTAAGAAAACGTTTACATTTTTTTCGACAAATTCTTTGAATTAAAAGCGGTTAAATTGGAGAAATCAGCTAAATTACGCATAATATAAGAAAACGTTTACAATTAAATCCTCGCTTATTCACGTTTATTCTAGCGGCTCAGAATCGATCAGTCAATATAATTCTGAATATTTTTATTATTTAAAATCTCTTTTCCGTATGAAAATCAGCAATTTTGCTTATGATTAATCTTGAAAGGAGGCATTATGAGACAAGCTGTTTTTTTAGACCGGGATGGGGTAATAAATGAAGTGTTATCGAAACGAGTGAGATTCGTCAATCGTCCATCGCATTTTTTCTTGTTAGATGGTGTCGGTGAAGCGATACATCTTCTCAACCGGGCGAACTGGCCGGTATTTGTCGTAACAAACCAGGGCGGCGTCGGCCTTGGCTACATGAGTGAAGCTTCCCTCCAGGAGGTTCATCAGGAGATGATCAGGCAGTTGGCTGCTTACGAGGCCAGAATCACGGCGATTGCCTATTGTGCCCACGCTCCCCATGCAGGCTGCGCCTGCCGCAAACCAGGCTCGAAAATGCTTGAAGATTTAGCCGTGAGATATGATGTTGATCTTGCAGCAAGCGTGATGGTCGGCGACCGGCAGGCTGATATTGAAGCGGGCAAAAAAGCGGGATGTACGACGATTGGTATTGGACAAAACGTGACCGGCGCCGATGCTCATTTCCCAAGCCTGCGTGCCGCCGTACCATGGATTCTCTCCAATACTTGAGGCGGCGGCTCAGCCCTTTGCCAGACGCTTCTGCTCCCTCCGTAACTCCTCCAGTTTATGTTTTATTTCCTGCACACTCATTTGATTGTTAGTCGTCAGCTCTTCATGAAGGACCATTAAATAATAGTCGATCTCCTGATAAATCTCCCGGGCTGTCCGTTTTCTTTTTTGCTCCAGCCTCTTCCTCGTTTTCAACGTAAATTGAATCGAGAAATCAAGTACTTGCAGCACAGGGAAACTAATGATTTGGGCCCGCAGAAGCTCAAGGTAATGTTTATGACGACGGAATGTTAATAAATTCCGCTCCTCTGAATTATAAATGTGCAAAATCATCGTCCCTTTATGAAACCCCCAAAATATTTGAAATTGCTGGTTCAAACAAGCCTGGACAATTCCTTTTAACTCCTTACGCGTTATAGCGAGTGATAAGTCTTCATGAACAAGTTTTTTCATACAGTTCACCAACTTTCACAAGTGATCGCCTGCCAGAAAGCGTTTTCACCTCTTTATTTTATCCTATTCATTGATTTTCGTCATTATGTCAGTTTTATTGTTTACATAATAAAATTACAGGAAATAAGAAAACACGTAGCGTCCTTTCTTAGAAGCCGACGCCCTTCCTCGAATCAACCCGAAAACTTTTCTACTTTCTTATCTTTAAAAAAATCGAAGCAACTTCCCCTCTTTCCATTTCTAATTTGCTTACCATAATTTTATTGGACTATCCTTCCGATGATTCCCTACTAAATTAGCAAATAGAAGCAATACATTTATTTTTCTGAAATATCTTTTAGGTCATTTTTACTATTTTTTGTTTTTTCCCCCACGCTCCGTTAATAATACGGTAGAATCAAAATCGTGTTTCCTAATAAACAGATTGCACATTTCCTATATTTTATGATGAAAGGAGTTTATCTTGATGGATGATTCAATAAAGAAACAAGGTATTTTCGGAAAATTTTTAAGCTTTATTGAACGGGTCGGCAATAAACTGCCTCATCCGATTACACTGTTTGCTATACTAGCCGTCATTGTTGTTTTCATGTCCGCTTTATTATCCTCATTCAACATCAGTGTCGAGAATCCGACGGAACCAGGTGAAACACTAGCGATCACCAATCTGTTAAGCGGAGAAGGAATCGCTTATATTGTGACCAATATGGTCAGCAATTTTATCAACTTTGCTCCGCTCGGTGTTGTCCTGGCAACGATGATCGGGATTGGCGTCGCCGAAAGAAGTCAGCTTATTAGCGCTGCGTTACGCGGCCTTGTCACTTCTGTCCCTAGCCGTTTAATTACAGCTGCCCTAGTTTTCGCCGGAATTATGTCAAGCGTCGCATCCGACGCCGGCTATGTTGTTCTTCCGCCATTGGGAGCACTGCTCTTTGTCGCATTGGGGCGGCACCCTCTCGCCGGACTTGCAGCCGCATTCGCCGGTGTATCCGCCGGTTTCAGCGCGAATTTATTTCTGTCTGCCACCGATCCAATGCTTGGAGAGCTGACACGGCAGGCAGCGGCAACCTTTGATCCCGCTTATGCGGAGACAATCAATATTGCGATGAACTACTACTTTATCGCGGTCTCTGTATTCGTCCTGACCATTGCCGGAACATTCGTCACTGAAAAAATCGTCGAGCCGAGACTTGGCACGTACAAAAACAAACTGGAAACAAGCGCTACGGGAATCGATTACTTACAAAAAGAAGAAAAGCGCGCCCTCACATGGGCAGGAATTTCAATGGTTGTTGTTGCAATCATTATGTCGCTGCTTGTGCTGCCTGAATGGGGACCCCTGCGCGGGGATGGACCGAATCCGATCGCCAATTCTCCGTTCATGCGCTCATTAGGCCCTGTTATTTTAGTGCTATTCCTCGTCCCGGGGATTGTATATGGCGTATTAATGAAGACGATTCGCAATGATAAAGATGTTGCGAACCAAATGTCCGACACGATGGCTTCAATGGGAATGTTTGTCGTTCTCGCCTTTACGGCCGGTCAATTTGTTGCCTATTTTAACGAAACAAATATGGGGATTGTTCTTGGTGTCTATGGGGCTGAGTTTTTGCAGAGTGTGAATTTCACGGGAATTCCGCTCGTTCTGGCCTTTATCGCCGTTACAGGCTTGATTAATTTATTTATCGGCAGCGCCTCGGCGAAATGGGCGATTATGGCTCCGGTCTTCATTCCGATTATGATGCAGCTCGGCTATTCTCCGGAACTGACGCAAATGGCTTACCGGATCGCTGATTCGACAACGAACATCATCTCACCATTGATGACTTATTTCGCGATTATCATCGCCTTTGCGCAAAAATATGATAAGAAAATGGGTATCGGAACTCTTATTTCTGTTATGGTTCCATACTCGATTGTCTTCTCAATCGTCTGGACGCTGATGTTAATCGTCTGGATGCTGCTTGGAATTGATCTTGGACCGGCATCACCAATTCACTATCCTTCATAGATTGAACAAGGCTAAAGCAGATGTGACTTTAAAAAGCATACTAAAAAGGGTGCCCCCCAGGGGGGCACCCTTTTTATATAAGCAAATTAAAGTTTTACAACGTTAGCTGCTTGTGGTCCACGGTCGCCTTCAACGATTTCAAATTCAACTGATTGACCTTCGTCAAGTGTTTTGAAACCTTCACCAGTAATAGCACTGAAGTGTACGAATACGTCGTTTCCGCCTTCTACTTCAATGAAACCGAATCCTTTTTCTGCATTGAACCATTTAACTGTTCCAGTTTGTGCCATGCTAAAAACCCCAATCTTAATAGTATTTACTTAATATGCTAATCATATTTACAAACCAAGGTAAATAAAAAATTCACATATTATAAGGAACATCAATCACAAATCGATCGAGTGAATATCCCTTATAACATGTGAATACCGAACTCTTATGAATCTGTGTTTCTTAATATTGATGAGCAAAATCAAATTATAATTGGCTATCAAGGATCAAGTATCAATCTTCAAACGATGAAAGCCCTACCTCTCATTCATCTTTACGGTTCCTTGACCGCGCCAGGGAATGAAAAGAGCTATCTGGGAATGAAGTCGACAACCATTGACTTAACTATAACTTATTATTGACAAAAATGCAAGCGCAATAATTTACTATTGCCTCGCGCTCAGCCTCAACTGTCTCATAACAAGAAAAGAAAAGGCACCCGGCAAAATGAACGAGCACCTTTTTATGGCTGATCAAGTACGGCTGTAATAATCATTAATCGATTCAAGGATCGTCGGCTCTTCCTTCACTTCAATCGGCTTGCGGTCAGTTTCCTTGCTCTGTTTTCGCATGAAGATCTCCCTCCCATTTTTCTTATTCCACCGTCTGTGTTCTTCTCTTTCTCTTACCGCCAGTATATCCTTCTGTTATACAATAGTCAACCTTTTTCTGAAAATTGTATTAATACATAGATGTTTCTATTTCAAAAAAAAAGCGGTCAAGGTTCCATCACCTTCACCAGACCCGGCACTCATTTCTTTTTTAATTGTTCATCAATCTCCAGCAATTGTTCATCGGCCCGTTTATTGACCAGTGTTTCCAATGTGTGTGACATATGATTTCCAACCATCATGACGAAAAAAAACAAAGCAAAAAAGAAAATGCTGAACGCGATTACCGCCATGCTCCGCTCCCCCTTCCCCCCTTTCTACCATATATACGGGTTAGCCGGAGCCATGATGCATAAAAAAAGCGGATGCTTCCATACTAAAGAAAAATTGGTTATGAAAGAGAGTTGAAGATCTATGTGTAGTCGAGCCACGTTCCTCACGATGATGCTTCCTTTATTTTTTCTGCTTTCAGGCTGTGGCATGAACCCACAAGCCGATCTTGTCAAAAACCTCGAAGCTGAGCAGAATAAGCCCGCGGACAACCTGGCTCTCCATTCCAACAATACAGATCAAAATAAAGTGCGCGGCTTGCAAACGAATGAGCTTCAGTCTTTTGCCAGTGAAGTTGGCTACTACTTAGCGCAATCAGGCGAGTTGCTTCGGGAGATTTCTCCTTATTTTGATTCACCAAACCTCGCGCCGGGAGAACTTCAGCATATCGAGGCCGCCTTAACGGCTTTTGAAACGCAGAGCGAGCAGCTTCAAGCATTGACGCCTCCTCCTGAATTTAATGGCTTTTTCCAGGTCCAGATGAGTACGTTAATTGAAGCACGCGCGCTTTCAGATCTGATTACAGCAGTGGCTGACAGCGGTGATATGTCGCAGCTCGCGAACGGTAGAATTTATTATGAAAATGTGGTCATGTCCCATAAGCTGATGGAACGAGAATATTTAAATGTCTCGGAAGAACACGGTCTTTACTAATTCCACTGAAAAAAAGTTGTTCCACACACAGGTTGGCACAACTTTTTTCAGGATGGTGAACGGACAGCGTGCGCAGTTACCTGCGCCCCTGAACCGTATCATCAATCAGATCGGCGATTTCACCCACGGTGCCGCCAACCCCCTCAAACGGATGAGGCCAGGAGACATGGTGCTCAATCGCATTCATTTGGTTAATCAGGCGCCGATTTGTTGTAATATAGACAGTGGCTCCGCCTATCTCATCACTGATTTCATTTTCGACGGCGTTAATTACCTTTTTCCGGTCCTGTTCATCTGATTCGATTCCGATAATAATCCGGTCTCCTTCGGCGAGCACATGGGCATCCTCGATATGTTCAAGGGCTTCAATCCGTTGTTCAATCCGACGGAGCCTTGCCCCCTGTGCTGTTTGTTCCGTTTGAACCTGGTACGGTTTCTTTTGCAAATACGGCTTATCACGATGAGGGTATTTATCGCGCAACACGTTCAGCCGGTTATTCAATATTCGTTCTCCACGCCTTGTGCTTAGAATCCGCTTATTCGTTGTATACTGGCCTTCATGACGAAGGGAATGTACAGGGTCTGTCAACCCTTTAGGAGCGCGATCAGGGACGACCAGATCCATTAACGGTCCTTCCAGGCTGCGGACGTGCGTCACCCCGTAGCCGCTGAAGCCTTCCTCGCGATTGGAGTTGGCCCCCATGACCGACTTTTGTTCTACTTGACACCCGCCGCAAAAAAGAATACCCGATATAAGAATGATGCAAATAAAATTCTTCATCGTTACCTCCTTTCTTTTTGGTTAGTTTGCGACATTCTTTTTATTTCACTCTTGCAATATTCAACAGTATTGGTGCAACGCTCCACTGAAAGAAATGTCGAATTATCAGGAAACATCTCTATTTCTGACTACTTTCGTGGAATCGCTTTTTTATTTACAAAAACCGGGTATAATGTAGCATTGTGAGAGATAAAACAATGTGCAATTTGCAAAATATAAAATGGAGTGAAGCAATGTATTACTTAAAAATTGAACAAAAGCGGGAACAAATGTTAACACTTGCCAAAACCTACGGACTGACCGCAGAGGTCACCGTACAATGCAGCCAGGAGCTTGACAAACTGCTGAATCAATTGCAAACAAAAATGGTTCCTTTCTTAATGAAATAAGAAAAGCCTGTTTCTTGAATTTTCATCGGTTCTTTTTAAGAATCATTCAAATTCGCCCTAAAGTATTGCAATTATTAGCAGCATCTGTTAAGGTAGACACAAATTCATGTAAGAACTTACTTCATACGCTGAAGTGAGGGTAGAGGCGCAAATGCCATAAGTAAGCTTGTCGAGGAGTATGAGCTCTGAAGAAGCAGGTTGAAAGGGGAATTTGCCGAAGTTAACGGAAGCTCATAGTCCGTTGGCTGGGACTGTATTGAATAAATACAGGACTGTCATATAGCGTTTGCTATATGGAGGGCTATCTCACACATTGATTGGTCTAGCGTTGTTTACGTACTTATGTACAGCTAGCCCTGCAACAATGAGTCGAGAGCTCGTTGTTGTTTTTTTGTGCTTCCCAAAGTAGCCCAAACAACGTATGTAAACTTTTTAGAATTGAGGGTGAATCAGGATGAATTTCGGACGAATTATTACAGCGATGGTGACACCGTTTAATCAGCATGGACAAGTTGATGTAGAAGCAACAAAGGAGCTTGTCGCCCATTTAATCGCGAATGGCTCAGACGCATTGGTCGTTGGTGGAACAACAGGTGAATCGCCGACATTATCAACAGAAGAGAAATGCTTATTGTTTGACACAGTTGTAAAAGCAGCGGACGGTAAGGTTCCGGTTATTGCCGGCACAGGCTCAAATAATACACAGGCTTCCATCGAGCTGACACAAAAGGCGGAAAAGCTCGGTGTCGATGGCATTATGCTTGTCGTTCCTTATTATAATAAGCCTTCCCAAGAAGGAATCTTTGCCCATTTCAGCACGATCGCCCAGTCTACAAAGCTTCCGGTGATGTTATATAACATCCCTGGCCGCAGCGCTGTGACGATGTCGGTTGAAACGACGCTGCGCCTTGCCGAGGTGCCTAATATTGTCGCGACGAAAGAAGCCAGCGCGGATTTAGAAGCAATGGCGGCGATTATCGAAGGCGCTCCAGACGGTTTCTCCCTTTACAGTGGAGATGACAGCCTGACACTGCCGATTCTTTCCATCGGCGGAATTGGTGTCGTGTCAGTCGCCTCGCATATTATCGGCAATGAAATGCAGCAAATGGTCCGTAATTTTCAGGCGGGACAGGTTCAAGCTGCTGCCCTGCAGCATCGCCAGCTCCTGCCGGTGATGAAATCATTGTTTATGGCACCTAACCCGACTCCGGTAAAGGCTGCGCTGGAAATGCAGGGGATTAAAGCCGGTTCGGTCCGGCTGCCGCTTGTACCGCTTTCAGCCGAACAGCAACAGCAGCTGAAAAGCGTCATCACCCCGACGATGAATTTCTTTGTCAGCTAATTAAGGGAGCGTTCCAAGAGAGGCTGGGACAAAAGGTTGTTTTTTTACCTTTTGCCCAGCCTTAAGCAATGAGCGGAACCGCCACGATCTTTTAAAGCCCGTTGTGAGTGGGTTTCTCACAACGGGCTTGTGGCGTGTGAAGCCATTGCCAGTAGGTCCAAAGCCAGTTTTTGCTCAAGCTCTCTTTTTTAACGGAGATTCTTCATCTCTACAAAATCCATGTCTGTAAAGGTATAATTTTCACCAGCCATCGCCCATATAAACGTATAATTGTTCGTGCCTACACCAGAATGAATCGACCAGGGTGGCGAAATGACGGCTTCCTCATTTTTGACGAGTAAATGCCTCGTCTCTGACGGCTCCCCCATGAAATGGAACACACGCGACTCTTCCTCCATATCAAAATAGAGATAAACCTCATTGCGCCGATCATGCACATGGGCAGGCATTGTATTCCACATATTATTCGGCTCCAAAATCGTCATCCCCATCATCAGCTGACAGCTTTGAATTCCTTCCTCATGAATGTATTTGTAAATCGTCCGGTTATTGGACTGCGCACCTGAACCGAGTCTTGTTGGAACGGCAGCGTCAATCGGCAGCACCTTCGTCGGATAATCCCGGTGCGCCGTTGTCGAGACAAAGTAAAGCCTCGCTGGCGCTTTAACGTCGACACTTGCAAACAGCACACTTTTCTTCCCGCGGCCGATATAGAGACAATCACGCTTATTCAGAAGATATTCCTCACCGTCGACCGTAACCTTCCCTTGACCACCAATATTAATAATGCCCACTTCACGGCGTTCGAGAAAATAAGCAGTACGCAGAAAATCACCCGCTTCAAGCTTTAGCTCGTTCTCCACCGGAACCGCGCCGCCAATGACGGTCCGGTCATAGTGACTGTACACCATTTTTAGTTCTCCATCAGTAAACAACTTCTCGATAAGAAAGTCTTCCCTCAGACGTTCGGTTGTATATTGCTTTACATCAGTCGGGTTTGCCGCATATCGATTCTCCATATTCTCCAATCCCTTCTCTTCTTTTTCTCTCCCTTATTTACCTGCCCATCCAGCCTCCGTCGACGGTAATAATCGTGCCGTTGACGTAATTCGATGCATTCGATGCTAAATAAACAATGGTTGCCTTAAAATCTTCCGGTTCTCCCCAGCGGCCGGCAGGGATCCGCGCCAGTATTTCTTGTGAGCGTTGGGGATCCGCACGCAATGCCTCTGTATTATCGGTTGCAATATAACCTGGGGCGATCGCGTTAACCTGAATTCCCTTCGCCGCCCACTCGTTTGCCAGCGCCTTCGTTAATTGACCAATCGCCCCTTTGCTTGCCGCATACCCCGGTACATTGATCCCACCCTGAAACGTCAGCAACGAAGCGGTGAAAATGATTTTACCAGATTGTTGTGATATCATCATTTTCCCGATTTCCCGGCTTAAAATAAATTGCGCGTCCAGGTTCACATTAACAACCTCATCCCAGTATTCATCCGAATGCTCCGCAGCCGGGTTTCTTTTAATCGTCCCTGCATTGTTGACTAGAATATCAATCGTTCCGAAATCCCTTTGTAGCTCGGCAATAAATGCATAGAGCTGATCGCGGTCTGAAAAATCACAAGTATAGCCCTTGAACTGCCGGCCTAATGCTTTTACGCTTTGCTCCACCTCACTGTTTTCCCCAAGAGTCGCGCTAACACCGATAATATCGGCCCCTGCTTCAGCCAAAGCCTCGGCAAGCGCCTTGCCAATTCCGCGCTTGCATCCTGTGACCAGCGCCCTTTTTCCATCAAGCTTAAACATATCGAGTACAGTCATCTCTCTTTTGACCTCCTATCTTTTTATGAACAAGTGAGCAGCACTTTCATCACATTGCCGCCCCCTTCCATTTCCTTTAGTCCCTGCTCGAGATTTTCCAATGGGTAGACATTTGTTATCACCTGCTCAAGCGGCAGCTCGCCTGACGCGGCCAGAGCAATCGCCTGGTCAAAGTCCTCCGGCTCGTATACGCGGGCCCCGAACATCCTCAATTCCTTCCAAAAAAATTGAAACAGGTCAACCTGCGGCGCTTGCCCAAAAATTCCAACGATGACAATTCTTCCTCTCGTTCGCAGCAGCTTTGTCATCATTTGCGCTCCTGTTTTTGAAGAGGTTACCTCAAAGACAACGTCCGCTCCCGCTCCATTCGTTTCTGCATAAACGATTTTTTCGAGATCGTCGTTTTTAGAATCAACGACTTCAAAGCCCAACTGCTGGAGAAGCTTAATCCGATAAGGATTGATTTCAGCAATTTTTACCGTTGCGCCCTTCTGCCTTGCGACCATCGCAATTAAAGCACCTATTGGTCCGCCACCAATAACGACCACATATTCGCCTGCTTCGATTTGTCCGGTTCTGACATCATGGCAGGCAACCGCCAACGGTTCGATTAAAGCGCCATGCTTTAATGACACACTCTCCGGCAGCTTATGAATCGTATAAGCAGGGACATTCCAATACGTTTGAAAGGCTCCTTGTGTCTCGATTCCTAAAAAGGCAAGATGATGACATATATGCGAGTGGCCCGCTTCACAAGCCGGACATTGACCGCAAGGCGACAAAGGCCGGACGGTTACCCGGTCGCCGACGGCGACATTCTCTACACCATTACCGACCTCCTCAACAATACCGGACATTTCATGACCTAAAATTTGCGGAAAGGTAACGCGATGGTCCATCACGCCATGATAAATATGAAGGTCCGTCCCGCAAATTCCACAATGAGAAACTTTAATTTGCACCTCGCCTTCCTCCGGTTGAACCGGCCGCGATTCCCCTACTGTCATTTTTTTATCTCCCTCATAGAAAACAGCCTTCATCGTCTCCACCTCTTTTATAAAATTCAGCTTTTGCCATCCATTGTTTTATCCGTTGTGCAAACCAAGAATCCCCGGCAACCATATTGACAGCTGCGGCACATAAGTTATGAGCAGCAGCACGGCAACTGAGACAACGAAAAAAGGCAGAAGCGGTTTAATAACATCTTCAATTTTTAAATTTGCCACCTTCGCCCCGACAAAGAGAACAGGTCCGACCGGCGGGGTGATCGTTCCAATACAAAGATTAAAAACGAGCATAATGCCAAAATGAACAGGATCAATCCCAAAACTGACTGCAATCGGCAGAAAAATCGGGGTGAAAATTAAAACGGCAGGCGTTGGATCCATAAATGTTCCAACGAGCAGCAGCACTACGTTCATAATTAACAAAATCACGAAAATATTACTTGTCAAGCTGAGCAGACCGTCGGCGATCAGTCCGAGAATATTCGTAAAGGACATCACCCAGGACATAATGGAAGAAACGCCGACTAAAAAGATAACAATTGACGTTGTTTTCGTCGCCTCCAGTAAAATCCGCGGCAAATCCTTCACTTTTATCGTTCTATATATGAATGAAAGAAGAAGCGAGTAAACAACGGCAATCGCTGAGCCTTCCGTCGCCGTGAACACACCGCCGATAATCCCGCCAATGACGATAACGACAAGCAGCAAGCTTGGAATCGCGTCTAACATAACAAGCAGTGCCTGGCTGAAACTGATACGATCATTTCTTTTTAAGCGATACCGCTTTGCCAGCACGAGCGCGACGATCATACAACCAAGTCCCCAAAGAATTCCAGGTAGATAGCCGGCCATAAATAAAGCGGCAATCGAAGTTCCCCCACTAACAAGGGAATACACAATCAAAGTGTTACTTGGCGGTATAAGCATCCCGGTCGGTGCTGAGGCGATATTAACGGCCGCGCTGAATTTGCGGTCATACCCTTCCTTTTCCTGAAGAGGCGTCATCGTGCTGCCGACGGCTGCTGAAGCTGCAACGGCTGATCCGCTAATCGACCCAAACAGCATATTA
Source organism: Halalkalibacter oceani (assembly GCF_023715705.1). Lineage (GTDB taxonomy): Bacteria > Bacillota > Bacilli > Bacillales > Bacillaceae_D > Halalkalibacter > Halalkalibacter oceani_A. Next base: position 101,541 of record NZ_JAMBOS010000009.1, on the reverse strand, counting down.
GCCAATATATTTGTATGGGCAAGCGAGCCCGGCATCCGGCCACTCAGCACTTTGGCGCAATTGACGAGCCGAATGGCTATACCGCCATTATTCATAATGACACCAGCCAAGATAAAAAACGGAATCGCAATCAGCGTAAACGAATTTATCCCGGTAAATAATCTTTGGGCCGACGTCAACATTCCATTTCCGGCATCGACGATTGTAAACATCGCCAGTACGGATGCTAAACCGACACTTACGCTGATCGGCACTCCGATCACGAGCAAAACACCAACACTAATAAACAGGATTAATGCGGCTTGAACAGCAACATCCATCAGGAGGTTCTCCTTCCTTGCGCAACTATGCTTTCTTTGCTTGAGGCACGCCTTGTTTGATCAAATGGTAAATATTATGCAGACAATAAAAGACGATGCAGAGCCCGCTTAATGGCATGGCGGCATATAAATACCCGACGGGAATTTGTAAGGCGGCAGCCATTTGTGTCCATGCTAGGCTTGTGGCGTTATACCCGCCCATTACGAGCGCGCAAATGGCGAACACGATAATCACGACTTCAATCGTAATATCAGCCCCGAGCTGCCATTTTTGCGGAAATGTATGTTTTATAAATTCGATCGACATATGTCCCTTCTCTCCAAATACATACGCGGCGCCGAATAACACAAGCCAGACGAAGCAGTATTTGGCCAATTCCTCTGAGATGACACTCGGATCGTTTAACACGAACCGAGTGAACACCTGCCAGGTAACCAACAGTACCAGAAAGCCGAATAGTCCAATACAGAATAACGATAATACTTTATCTAAGCCTTTTTTGATGAGATTCAATTCATATCACCACTCCATCAGCTATTGCAAAGCATTTTGCACTTTTTCATAAAGGGCCTGTGCGGTATCAGTCGTTAATTTTTCATCGATAACCGGCTGGACGGCATCTTTAAAAAGCTGCGTATCCGGATAATTAAATTCTGCTCCGGCTTCCTCCGCTGCTGCGATGGCTGCTTCGACATCCTGATCCCACAATTCAAACTCAAGATCAATCGCCTTATCCAGCTCATCGAGGAAAATCTGCTGATGCTCGGCCGGCATGCTCGTAAAGAAGTTTGTGTTTACGATCAAATAATCAGGAAACATAAGATGCTGCGTATAGGAATAATAAGGAGCAATCTCATCATGATTTAAATTGGCGAAAATCAATTCATTGTTTTCACCGCCATCCAGCACGCCGGACTGAATTGCTGTATACACTTCCCCCTGACCCATTGGGGTACCGGTGCCGCCCATCGCTGCCATCATCTGAATATTGGTATCACTTTCAATGACACGGATTTTCATCCCCTGTAAATCTTCAGGTGTCTCAATTGGCTTGATCGAATTATAGACATTGCGGATTCCGCCATGGAATCCCGCTAATACGGTAATCCCCTGATCCTCAATTGACTTATACAAGTCACCGACAATGTCACTGTCCTTTAACACCGCTTTTTGATGCTCAGCTGAATCAAACACATAGGGCAAATTGAACACGGCAAAATCCTCGTTGAAGTTTTCAAGCAGACTGCCGGCGACAATCGACATTTCGATCGTTCCAGACTGAGCCAGCTCGATTGTTTCGCGCTGGGCGCCCAGTAATTCATTCGGTGAAATTTCAATTTGATAAGCTCCGTCCGTCAATTCATACACGCGCTCGCCAAATTCCTCCATCGCCTTGAACTGGGGATGATTTTCCGGTTGGTTAAAGGCCACTTTAATCGTTTTCGTTTTCACCTGCTCCTCAGTGCCCTCTCCACCATCCGCTGAACCACCAGCTGAAGAATCCGTATTGCCGCATGCCCCCAAGAAAAGAATCATCAAGACAGCGCTTACAAACATGACCATCATCCGTTTTTTCAATTTCATCGTTAATCCCCCTCATAATGAATTCATTTTTCTTTTGCTTTGTAACCCTTTTCATTTTCAAAAACAAATATGATGATTTTCTTTTACCACCTCCCTTTATTGTTCCGTATCGCAATACGTCGTTCCACATAATGATTATAGTAAACCCTTCCTTTTTTTTCAATAACTTTTTTTACTATTTTTAATTTGCTTTCTTTTTCGCTTGCCTTCGTTATTGAAAATGCTGCTCCAACCGTGACAGCAGTTTACAATACGGGCCAATTCCACTATGATAAAACTCAGAGATCCTCTTTTTTATAACTGATCAAAAGGAGTTAGACATGGCAAACGTTCAATCAGTGGAGCGCGCTCTTACGCTTTTAAACGTTTTATCCGAGTATCCGGACGGCATTCAGGTGACGCGTCTTTCCGAACAGGTTGGGCTGACGAAGAGCACAACACACCGTCTTCTGACAACTCTTGTTAACATGAATTACGTCTTAAAAGACAAGGATTCAGATAAATATAAGCTTGGCTATCAAGTGGTTTATTTATCAAGGCAATTATTGAACAATTCAGACCTTATTCAAGTGTCAAGACCGTATTTAAAAAAGCTCTGTGATGATGTCAATGAGGCGATTCATCTTTGCATCGAAGATAATGAGGAAGTTTTGTACATTGATAAGCTCGAAAGCACACAGACGATCCGCATGTATTCCCGTATCGGCAACCGGCGTCCTTTTTACTGCACAGGAGTCGGCAAGGTGCTGCTCGCCGGAATGGAGCCAGAGCGCTATGAGCAAACATTGCAAAAGATCGACTTTGAAGTCCGCACCCCCAACACGATAACAACACCGGAGAAATTAACTGAGGAAGTCAGTCGCGTGAAGGAGCTGGGCTACGCCCTTGATAATGTAGAAGTGGAAGAAGGAATCCGCTGTATCGCCGCGCCAATTTATAATGCAAAAGGCAACATTATTGCCAGCTTCAGTATCTCTGGACCAAGCAATCGCGTAACCCTTGAGCGGATTCAAGACGAGCTTATTGAACGAGTGCGGCAAACAACGCGCGAAATTTCCGAACAGCTCAAGCTGTGGAATACGTAGGGAAGGCGAAGCCCCCATAAAGCAGCTTATGTCCGATCTAAAAAAGAAGGGGCTGGGCAAAAGGTAAAAACAACCTTTTGTCCAGCCCTTACGCAATGTCTGGAACCACCACAGGCTTGTGCCGTGTTAAGCCATTGCTAATAGTGAAACACTCTTCTTTTTAGATATGCTTAACCGCCTTTTTAGGAAGAGAATGATGCTTTGCCCATATCCGTTCAATATAGCCTGTGCCAAACAATACACCGAGCACGATAAATAAGAAGCCGAAGGTTTGATACCAGTAGATCTTTTCCCCTAAAAAGATCGCCGAGCTGACCAGACCAAAAAACGGAACGAAATTATTGAAAAGCGCGGTTTGACCTGCCCCGATTTGCTGAATCGCCGCATTAAATAGAAAGTGGCCTAAAGCCGTGGCGACAACAGCCGATAGGAAAAACAGAACATATAGATAAAACGGCGCTCCGACTAAGCCTGACATGCCGGCTGGCTCCATAATCAAGCTTAAACCGAGTAAACCGATCGAGCCAAATAAGAGCATAAACGACGTCATCTGTTTCGAATCAAGGGTAGCGGTCGCTTTTTTAATATAAATAAAGCTGATCGCCTGCATCACCATTGCGATAAACACATACAGCTCCCCTGTTTGCACCGCCCAGTTGCCGCCTGGTCCCTGGATGAACATCACGCCGATAAAAGCCATTATAATGCCAAAGAAGCGCCATTTTGTTAAACGGTCCCCTAAAAAGATAACAGCGAACAGAAAGGTCGTTAACGGCAACAACGCCAGAATCAATACTGTATTGGAAGCATTCGTTAGCGTTAAACCTTGCGATAGAAAGAAATGATGGCCAACAACGCCGAAAATTGTGGCTAACAGCGTCAGCTGCCATTCTTTTTTCGTCATTTTTCTCAGTTGCTTACTGAAAAGGACAATGGCAATTGCCACTACACCCGCAAGCATGATACGGAAGCTCGTCATCGTCGCCGGCGGGAAAGCATCAACGAGCAGCTTCAGCAAAACAATGTTCAAGCCCCAGATGATCATTACGACAAAAATAACACCGTACGTAAAAACTAATGATTTCTCTTTCATTTTCTCCACTCCAGTTTTCTCTCAACACTTTTGTCTACCTCTCATCTTACCACTGCCCCTTCACCTTAGCTACGACTTTTTTTCCAAAATTTGTAGAAAGCGCTTTCTTCGAGTGGCGGGAGGAAAAAGTTGTTTTTTCCCTTTTACCAGCCTTTGCTCAATGAGCAGACCTTCCTTTTCAAGCTATTGTGAGCCGGTTTCACACCATAGCGTTTTGACGAGTACGGCCTCTGACCACCTGCTGTACCGTTCTCTCGCTAAAAAAGAATGGAGCTGGGCAAAAGGTTGATTTTCCCTTTTACCCAGCCCTCCGTCTCAAGTGCTTTCCCCTTCTGGCATTTATGACGTATGTTCGTCTGGAATGATCGAGATGACCGGTTTTTCGTATAAATCTCTTGGGAAATTTGTCATTGTCTCCACGCCACTTTCGGTGATGCGAATCGTTTCCGTGATTTCAACTCCATAGTCGTCGTACCATAAGCCCGGCATTAAATGAAAGGTCATATTCGGCTGGAGAACGGTCCGATCTCCCGGGCGAAAACTGACTGTATGCTCGCCCCAGTCCGGCGGGAAGCTTAGCCCGACTGAATAGCCGAGGCGTGAGCTTTTATGAAAGCCGTATTTTCCGATCGTTTGCCGCCACATCTGTTCGACTTCCTCGGCGGGCATCCCCGGCTTAATTGCAGCGAGAGTAGCTTCAATCCCTTCCTGAACGACAGCGGCCAATTCCGTTACATGCTGTGGCGCGCGGCCGACTGCCATCGTTCTTGCCATTGGTGTGTGGTAGCGCTGATAGACTCCAGCGATTTCAAGGGTTAAAAAGTCCCCTTCCTTGTAGCGTCGCTCCGTCCAGGTCAGGTGCGGGCAGCCCGTCTTCTCATTCGTCGGCAGCATCGGCGCAATCGACGGATAATCCCCGCCAAACTCAGCCGTTCCTTGAATTTGCGCATGCGAGATCGCAGCGGCGACATCACACTCCCTCACTCCGGGGGCGACAGTGTCGTATGCGGCATTCATCGCCTTCTCCACGATCTTCGCCGCTCTTCTCATATAGGCGATTTCCTGCTCCGATTTGATTAACCGGACGCCATTAACAAGACTCGACATATCCTTCAGCTTTGCGTTCGGCAAGCCGTGCTTTAGCCTCTCATAGCTCAAACCGGTAAAGTAATGGGCATCCATCTCGACTCCAATGACACGACTTCCCTGGCCGATTTCCGTTAAAATGTTGGCGATAAAATCAATCGGGTGTCTTTCTGTCGACTGGACGTAATAATCCGGGTACGTAATAATATGCTGCTCATCAAGCCATGTCGTCTTTGCCACACCCCCTGCATCCATTTGCCTCCCGATCCAAAGCGGCTGGTCATCGTCCAGTGTCACGATCATCATCTGATGGACATAGAAGCTCCATGCCGCATAATGACTTACATAGTACATGTTTGAGGGATTGGAAATCAGGAGCACGTCAATGCCGACATCAACCATTCTACTTTTTACCTTTTCAAGCCTTTGCTTATATTCTGTTAACGGGAACAATTGCTCCACCCTCCTTTTTCTTTGCTGATTTATGCTGTGCCAAATCCTCCCGCTGTCATTTTTCAGGCAACGATTTATAGATTAACAGGCGAAGCGCCGCTTCGGTGAGAATGCCCGTTCCAAGCTCCAGCGCTTCTTCATTAAAATCAAATGTGGGTTGGTGAAGCGCCGTCCGCTGCGGAAGAGCCGCACCTAAAAACAGCATCGCCCCCGGACAATGGGCTGCCAGATGACTAAAATCCTCGCTCCCCATGCCGTACGGCCGCCTGTGAATCACGATATCCGGTTCTACCGAACGTGCTGTTTCCTCGAGCAGCTTGACGATCTCCGGAGCATTTCTTAAGGCAGGTTCACCGTGCTCAATCGAAAGCTGACAGCTTCCCCCATATGGTGTTATGCTTTCCAGCACATGGCGCAGCGCGGCTTCCATTTGCGTTCTCGCTGCGCTTGAGTAGGTGCGGATCGTTCCATTAATCCTGACCTGCGACGGAATGACATTCGCCGAGCCACCGGCTTCTAAGCGACCGATACTTAACACCGCCGGCTCCAACGCGGCTATTTTCCGCGCTGGAATCCCATATAAACCAGGGAGAATTAGCGACGTCAGCCAGATCGGATCAACTGCCTGTTCCGGATAGGCTCCGTGGCCACCCGTCCCGCTGATCATGATGGAAAACGAGTCAACATTCGCCATCACGATTCCCGAACAAAGCTTGATCTGCTTATAGGGAAGCTCCGGGTCAAGGTGCAGGGCGATCATTGCCGAGACGTCGTTCAGAATTCCTGATGCCATGACATGCTGGGCACCGGTCAAACCCTGCTCGTCGCTTGTTTCTTCCGCCGGCTGAAAGAGGCATTTGACCGTGCCTTTAAGCGTACCATTTTGGCGCCATTCACTTAAGCGCTGAACCGCGCCGAGCAGCATCGCTGTATGTCCATCATGCCCACAGGCATGCATAATACCAGGATGGGCAGACTGATACTCAGCGCCTGTCTTCTCCTCAACCGGCAGGGCGTCAATATCAGCGCGCAAGCCAACGACCGGCGCTTCGCCGCTTCCAACTGTGGCCAGAACACCGGTCTCAAGCCCGATTGCTTCCTTGCCGGTGTGAAGCGTCACTCCGGGCAGGCCGGCTAATTGCTCAACGATATAAGCCGTCGTTTTATGCTCGGCAAAGCTGAGCTCAGGATAGCGATGGAGATGACGGCGCCACATGATTAACTGTTCAGCTGATGTCATGTGACGTTCACAGACTCAAGAGCCTGCCTCAGATCCGCCAGTAAGTCAGCCTGATCCTCGATTCCCGCTGAATAACGGACAAGACCTTCCGGAATACCAAGTGCCGCGCGTTCTTCCGGCGTGTTCTCGACATGACTTGTCGTCCGCGCCGGTCCTACGGTTGTTTCCACCGCGCCCAGATTAGCAGCACGGTGCGCGATCTTAAGCTGCGGCAGGAACTGTCTGACTGCTTCCAGCTCTCCTTTTAAGGCAAAGCTCAGCATCCCGCCGAAGCCGCTCATCTGTTCCTTAGCAATCTGATGATGCGGATGCGTGGGAAGGCCTGGATAAAAGACGCGCTCGACTTTTTCGTGTTCGCTTAAATAATGGGCTACCGCGAGGGCGTTCTCCTGCTGCTTTTCAACGCGTAGCTTTAATGTTTTCATTCCGCGTAGCAAAAGGTAAGCCGCCATCGGATCAAGAGATGCTCCGTTTATTTCACGGTAATGATAAATCGCTTCGACGAGCTGCCGTTCCCCGCAAACGACACCGCCAAGCGCGTCGGCATGACCGCCAAGAAATTTTGTCGCACTGTGAATCACAAGATCTGCACCGAGCGACAGTGGATTTTGATTAATCGGTGTCGCGAATGTATTATCGACGAAAACGAGTGCTCCCGCCTGTTTGGCTGCATCCACAATCCGCCGTATGTCCGTTATTTTTACGGTTGGATTTGTCGGTGTTTCCAAATAGACGAGCTTGCAGCCTTTCTCGATCTCCGCTTCCATCTGTTCATGATTCCCCGTTTCAACAAGCACGACCTCGATTTGCAGCTGGGGCAGAAATTCGGAAAAGATTTTATTCGTCCCCCCGTACGTGTCCTTGATCGAGACGAGACGGTCGCCCGGTCTCAATACGGTTAAAAGTGCATTGGAGATCGCCGCCATTCCGGTTGAACAGCTCGTTGCCGCTTCTGCCCCTTCCAGTTCTCTCACTTTCTCCTCAAAGGCCTGGACGGTTGGATTCGTATTGCGCCCGTAAATATGACCCGCCCGTTTTCCAATCGCCACTTCATACCATTCATCAATGTCGTTGTAGCCGTACGCTACACTATGAACAACCGGAACCTGCGTTGCTCCATGGGCCAAGTAGTTCTTCTCCCCCGACCAGACGACCTGCGTTGCCTTGTTCATTCCTTCATAAGCTCCCACGAAACCACCCCTTTACCAGTAGTAGTTTCATCTTACTCTGAATAATCAGAAAAAACATTGATCAAATTGTATGAAGATCATCGATAATTTTCATCTAGTTTTGGCAATAGGCTGTAGAAGAGGAGGAAAGATAGATTGTCCGTAGTTCCTTACATCTTATACAATAGGAAAAACGGAAGCTGACTCAGATGATAGGAGGCGTGAAGCGGATGGGGATAACGATGCAAGAGGTTTACAATTTGCCATACTTTCAAAATTCTATGCTCTGCTCCGGTACAGAGAAAATGGGAGTAACCGTTGTGCAAGGAGTATCCGTAATCGAAACGCCAGTTGAATCGTTTGTAAGGAAAGATGAATTCGTGCTTACTTCCGGCGTTTCCTGCCGTGATGCAGACAGCTTCTATCAATTCGTAGCCGAAGTGATCGCCTCAGAAGCAGCAGCACTCGCTGTCGCTTTAGGACCTTATGTCAAGCAAATTCCCGCTTCAGTAATCGACCTCGCGCAGAAAAAGCAGTTCATCTTGCTGACAGTCGACTGGGAGGTTCGTTTTTCCGACATTCTCGAAGCGGTATTTGCCAGAATTCATCAGCGAAAACGGGACAATTTGGAAAAAATCGAGACCTTACGAAAGTCCTTGTTGCACTATATTCTGTCCGGACAATCGCTTGATACGGTAGCCGTGCATGTTGCCAATACGCTGTCCTGTGATATTTTGATTGCGGATAAAAGAGGCGTGATTCTCGGTAAATCGAAAGACGCTCATCCAGATCTTCAAGAGAAATGGCTCATCTTTCTTCACAAACAACTGGAGGATGACGGGATCTATCAGCATGTGAACAGCGGCTTTGATTGGCTCGCCTATGAGGATGGTTACGCGCTGCAGCTAACGATTCATTCCGGGGCGGCGATTCAAGGCTACATCGTCGTTGGCGGCTTTGGCGAGGAGCCATTCAGTGAAGAAGAGCATGAGGAGTGGGTCAGCCTGCTTGAGCATGTCGCCACAGCCGTAGCGATCCACTTCTTTCACGAACAAGCGGCAAAGGAAACGGAGTGGCGGCTGCGTGATGACTTCGTTTGGGAATTGTCGCGCGGCGCGATTGCGACGAAGGAAGCGATGCTTTCACGGGCGAAATCACTCGGCTATCAAATTAATCTGCCTTATCTCGCTCTTGTTGCCAAAGCCGAGCAGGTCGAACAGTCATTCCGCGCGGCGAGCCACGTGACGATTTCCTTCGATCACTGGCTTCATGAATGCATCCGCTATATGGAGGAAGAGGCAGAAAGTATCGCCAAATCGCTGGCGCTGAAATCGATGGTCACCTATCAGCAACAGGAATTGATTATTTTTCTTGAAGTCACATATGAACCGGCGAGCTCACAGGCGCTGGTCTATATCAGGAAATTTACAGAACGGCTGCAACTGCTTTATCCCTCCCTCACACTGTCCTGGGGAATCGCCAAGCAGTACGGCTATTCCTGCTTCCATACAAGCTACACAGAAGCGAAACGGGCGCTGGAGATCGGCCGCAAGCGCAATGGTGTCCCTTCGGTGTCGACGTTCTCGGACACCAAGGTTGACCGGATTCTCGAAAGCATTTATCAAAACAAAGAGCTGGTGGAGATTACAGAATCGGTCTTAACCGCCCTGCTACGCTATAGCGAGGAAAGACAAATTGATCTGCTTCATACGTTTACGGCGTATCACCGCAACCGGCAAAATGTCAGCCAGACAGCTCGTGAGCTCAACCTGCACCGACAGTCGCTGCTCTATCGTCTACGCAAAATTGAAAGCTTAACAGGCTGTTCGCTCGATGACGCCGATGATTTATTTCTGCTCGACTTAAGCACCCGTTTATGGCTTTATGGTATTGAATAGAACCGCGCGCAAAAAAATACGGGAGGCTCTCACCAACCGTACTCTTTTGCGCATTCCTTCAGCTTTTCTTCACATTTTCTCGCCCACTCACTGTCCAGTTGTTGACAATTAGCCAGCTCTTTTTCAAACGCCGCTTTCAAAGATTCTTGATAGGAAGGAATTTCCCCTTCGTACGGCTTCATCGACGAGAGCGGAACCCACGTTTTTTCGAATTCAGCCAGCGCTTTACGCTGGTGAAAAAGCGGCACATCCGCTTCCTTTGGCTGATGCAGGTCCCCCTGCATCGGATGTTTCAACACCGCCGCCACTTTTACGAGAGCCCGCTGATGATCCGGCTGCTCTTCAAGCAATTCAGCGAGATAAACCCCTGTTTTGTAAACGGCCCGGACATAATGACGTTCCACTGCTGATCTCCCCCTTATCTAATGACAAACCCACCGCCAAACATTACGAGTAAGTACGCGACAATCATCATAAATCCAATTCCAAAGCTCCACAACGCCCGCTTCTTTTTTTGCTGAAAAATACTATAAATCCCGAACATGCCAAAAATGCCTGTCAACAGAAAGAAACCAATTACCGTTAAAATAATGACCAATTCCTGTGTCATTACAACCCTGGAATGAGCCATGTAAAGGCTCGCCACATAAATTCGGACACCGGTACTAAATACTTTGTTGAAAATTCCTCCAATGACGTAGAGTGAGTAAAGGCATCAATGACGATTAAACCAAAGGTAACTAAAATAACGATGATCGTAATTGATAAAATAATGGCAAGTAAGGCGACGTAGCTTAGAACGATCCGCAAGATCCACTTCAGCCACGCCGGTCTCGCTTTTCTTTCTACTTGTGCATCCACGCAAATCCCCCTCATTTGTTCAGACATGATACTCCCCTTTATCCTACCAAATATCATCCTCTAGGTAGAGCCTGATTTGCGAAAAAATGATGAACAAGTCAATCAAGGTGAAGCTTTGATAAAATCACGTCAATCGGTACACCAGCCGGAGTGGAAATATCATTGAAATCAAACTCCGTCAAATTGATTGTTCCCTCTTCTGAAACGCCATCTTCGTCAGCGTCCCTTGCATCCGTATCGGGATTCGCTCCTTCTTCAACAACATCCGTCCGTATTTGTTCATTTCTTTGATCGACCGCTTCTCCTTTTTCCGCAACGATGACATCCTCCGCGGACCCTTTTGATTGATCCGCTTGTTGAAACTGGAGAATCACGAGCGTCCAAATCGTGACAAAAAGCAACGCGGCAGGTAAAAGCAACCATATTTGTCTAGCCATCTGCTCCACTCCAAATCACATATACTTTCTTTTTATCTGTCGTTCTCTATAATTATCTTCATTCTATCATGGTTAGCCAGCATTTGTCATCGTTCTTCCTGTTCTCCACGTTCTGCCATGTAAAGAGAGGAAAAACCGTCAAGTACGTGACCAGACCTCAACTGCTCATCCGCATAGACAAAAGACCGCATCCATTCAGACGCGGTCTTCCCCGTTCCACTGAGGGGGCATGTCCTTCCCCCAGTAAATTGTTCCTAATTCATGATGTCGCTCATATTGATCGAGATACGTGTGATAATGAAAATTAAAGAAGTAGCCTTGCTTCGGCGGCTGGTCACGGCGAACATGGAAGCGAAAATAATCCGCTCCGCTCTCATCGTTATACAGATGAACAATCTTCTCTCCCAGTCCCGCGGCAGGCTGAACCGAAAGCTTCACATGCTTCCAGTCCTCTTCCGAAAATGTCTTCGCCGTATCGATTAGCCCTGTCGTCAATCGCGGCAGTATTTCCTCTTCAAACGGCTTGCTGATCCGTTGCGAAATCGCCGTACCGAACTTATTCAGACTTTGCTCGTAAGCTTGTCTTACAAAATATTGCTGAAGCACATCCGCCGACGTAATATTACGATGAATATAGTGATCGGTTTTCGCCGGAAGTACTTCATGAAATAAATCATAATTATCCTGATCAACTTTATAAATGAGTGGATTATCGTTATTCTCATCCAGCGCCCTTTGCGGCTCGTCTGCATGCGCCTCCCGAACAAAATCGACAGGAACAAACATTCCAAGTGTCAACAAGGCCGATGATATGACGATGCCACGCTTCATCCATGGAAACATCATGAGTCGCCCTTTCATTGTTTACAATTTTCTCTCTATTTTCATTTTCGCATGAAACAATGAAAAAGGCTATTACAAAATCGTTACAAGCTTATAACATCTTATGGTAAATTGGAACTTCCCATCAAATAACGATCGCATTCTCTTGCTGCTTCTCTTCCTTCATGGATCGCCCAGACGACGAGGCTTTGCCCGCGACGATTATCACCGGCGGCAAATACACCGTCAACACTCGTTGCATACTTGCCATAGGCGGCCTCAATGGTTTGGCGCGCGGTTGTAGCAAGCGAAAGCTCTTCAATGATCCGCTCTTCGGGACCGGTAAAGCCAACAGCGAGCAATACTAAGTCAGCCGGCCATACTTTTTCCGTCCCTGGAATCGGCGTCCGTGTCTTCCGGCCGTTCTCATCAATTTTCGTTTCAACATCAATCGTGTGCAATTCCTTTACGTTGCCATGTTCATCACCGACAAACTTTGTCGTGCTAACCTGATAGCTTCGTGGGTCACGGCCGTATACCGCCTGTGCTTCCTTTTGTCCATCCTCGACTTGATGCACGATCGGAAACAGCGGCCAAGGATTTTTCTCCTCATCACGGACACCCGGCTTCTGCTTATTAATATCAAATTGCGTAATGGACTTTGCCCCATGACGAACTGATGTCGTAATACAATCGACTCCGGTATCTCCGCCGCCGATCACAATCACATTTTTTCCTTCCGCTGAAATGTAATTGTGATCCTGGTGGTTGGAGTTAAGCAGGCTCTTCGTATTTGCCGTAAGAAAATCCATCGCAAAATGAATTCCTTTCAGCTCGCGGCCTTCTACTTCCACATCACGCGGCTTCGTCGCCCCCGTACATAGCAGAACAGCATCGAAATCGTTTTTCAGCTGGGCAGCCGGTATATCCTTGCCAATTTCGACGTTCGCCTTGAAAATAACGCCTTCCTCTTCAAGAATTTTGACGCGGCGTTCAACGACATGGTAGGCAAGCTTCACATCCGGAATACCGTATGTCAGCAAGCCGCCAATCCGGTCCTCACGTTCAAAAACCGTCACTGTATGACCAGCTTTATTTAATTGAGCAGCTGCAGCTAAACCAGCCGGGCCGGAACCAACGACAGCAACCGTTTTTCCGGTGCGTTTCGCCGGTGGTTGCGGTACGATCCAGCCTTCCTGGAATCCGCGTTCAACGATATGAAACTCAATGCTTTTAATCGAAACCGCATCATCGGAAATGGCGACGGTACAGGAACCCTCACAAGGTGCCGGGCAGACACGCCCTGTAAATTCAGGAAAATTATTCGTCTTATGCAGACGCTCCAATGCTTCCTTCCATTTTCCGCGATAAACCAAATCATTCCATTCCGGTATCAGATTATATACCGGACAGCCGATTTCACCTGATCCGTCCATCGTCGTGCCTGTCTGACAAAAAGGTACCCCGCAATCCATACAACGAGCACCCTGCTGACGTAACACTGGTTCAGGCATTAAAATATGAAACTCCTGCCAGCTTTTCGTCCGCTCAAACGGATCACGCTTTTTTGTTGTTTCTCTCTTATACTCCATAAATCCAGTTGGCTTCCCCATCGCATTCACTCCAATCCTTGTCTGTCTACTTCCATCCTTTCTTTCCTAAAAGGGGAAGCGGGCATGCAAAGATGAGGCAGGCCGTAGTCTGCTATCCGCGCTTTCTACTTATGGCTCTACTCATCCCGCAACTGCCTTTTTATTTTCCGCCTACACGCGATTTATCACTTTTGTTTTCATCAAAGGCGACCATGACGGCATCAACGCCGCTAAGGCCTTCCTGCTTGACGCGCTCAATCGCCGCCAGCATCCGCTTGTAATCTTTCGGAATTACCTTTGTGAACTTCGGTAAATACGTATTCCAGTCTTTAAGCACCGCCGCTGCGCGTTCACTGTTCGTATACGCAACATGGTTTTCAAGCAATTGTCTAAGCTGCTCAATATCCTTCTGCTCAACGACATCTTCGAGCAGCACCATTTCTTTGTTACACTTAGAGGCGAAACGACCGTCCTCATCAAGCACGAACGCCAAACCGCCGGACATCCCTGCGGCAAAGTTTTTGCCGACTGTCCCGAGATTGACGACGACACCACCGGTCATGTATTCAAGCCCATGGTCACCGACCCCTTCCACGACAACCATCGCGCCCGAATTCCGTACAGCGAAACGCTCCCCGGCAATACCGCGAATATACGCTTCACCGCTGGTCGCTCCATAGAAGGACGTATTTCCAATCAAAATATTCTCTTCCGCCTTGAATGTTGACTCCTGCGGCGGGAATACGACAATCTTTCCGCCGGAAAGTCCCTTACCTGTATAGTCATTTGCATCTCCTTCAAGACGCAAAGTCATTCCTTTTGGAATAAAGGCACCGAAGCTTTGTCCGGCAGAGCCTTTGAAATCAAACGTAATCGTATCATCAGCCAGACCCGCTGCACCGTATCGTTTGCTGATCTCACTGCCGACCATCGTCCCGACAACACGATCAACATTATAAATTTTAAATGAGCCGCTCACCTTTTCACCGCGTTCAAGCGCAGGCTGGCTCGCAGCCATCAGCTCACGGCTGTCAAGCGAAAGCTCAAGCTGGTGATCCTGAGATTTCGTGCAGTAATTACGCTCCTGCTCCTCCGGCTTCGGCTGATAAAGAAGACTCGACAAATCAACCTGCTTCGCCTTTTCATTCTCGATCTCACGGTTCATTTCGAGAAGGTCAGTCCGTCCGATCAGCTCATCAATCTTGCGGAAGCCAAGCTCAGCCATCAGCTCGCGAATCTCCTGGGCGATAAAACGCATGAAGTTGACGACGTGGTCAGGTTCGCCCATATATTTCTTACGGAGCTCAGGATTTTGAGTCGCAATCCCGACCGGGCATGTATCTAAATGACAAACGCGCATGATGATACAACCAAGAACGACAAGCGGAGCGGTTGAGAAGGCAAATTCTTCAGCACCGAGCAGCGCCGCAACGACAACATCTCGTCCTGTCATCAGCTTTCCGTCGGTTTCAACAGTAATCCGGTCGCGCAGGTTATTGAGTACAAGCGTCTGATGCGTTTCCGCCAAACCGATTTCCCAAGGAAGGCCGGTATGCTTAATACTCGTTCTCGCCGCTGCTCCTGTTCCTCCGTCGTAGCCGCTAATGATTACGCCATCGGCACGGCCTTTGGCCACACCGGCAGCAATTGTTCCGACACCGGTACCTGCTACAAGCTTGACGCTGACTTTCGCTGTCGGGTTGGCATTTTTCAAATCATGAATTAACTCCGCCAAATCCTCAATCGAGTAAATATCATGATGAGGAGGTGGGGAAATCAGTCCGACACCCGGCGTTGAGCCGCGGACTTCCGCTACCCATGGATAAACTTTGTTCCCAGGTAGCTGACCACCTTCACCCGGCTTTGCCCCTTGGGCGACTTTAATTTGAATTTCATCGGCATTGACCAGATAGTGGCTTGTGACCCCAAAACGGCCGGAAGCGACCTGTTTAATCGCACTGCGGCGCAAATCGCCATTTTCATCCGGTGTAAATCGCGCAGGGTCTTCACCGCCTTCACCGGTGTTACTTCTGGCCCCGAGTCGATTCATCGCAATCGCCAGCGTTTCATGCGCTTCCTGTGAAATTGAACCGAAAGACATCGCTCCTGTGCGGAAGCGTTTGACAATCTCTTCGATCGACTCAACCTCATCAATCGGAATTGGCGTGCGGCCTTCCTTGAACTTCAGCAGTCCACGAAGCGTCGTTTGCTCCTTCGTCTGCTCATTGATCGCTTGTGAATACTTTTTAAATAAATCATAGTTATTTTGACGGCAGGCATGCTGCAGCATATGGATCGTATGAGGATTGTACTGATGCGGATCCCCATTGCGACGCCATTGCAAATCATCACCTGGATCTAAGGCGCGGTCTACGCCCTCTTGTTCAGAGTAAGCGCGTTTATGACGGGCCAGCACTTCTTTTTCGATCATCGCCAGATCAACGCCGCCGATGCGCGTCGTTGTCCATGTGAAATAACGGTCAACAACCGATTCGTGAATGCCGACAGCCTCAAAAATTTGCGCACCGCGGTAACTTTGAATCGTTGAAATCCCCATCTTTGAAAGGACCTTCATGATCCCTTTTGCGGCAGCTTTAATATATTTATTCACTGCTTCAACATAGGAAATATCGTCAAGCAGTCCTTCGTGAATTAAGTGATCGACCGAATCAAACACAAGATACGGATTAATCGCTTCCGCCCCGTATCCAAGCAGGACCGCGAAGTGATGAACTTCTCGCGGTTCACCTGATTCTACTAAAATACTAACCTTTGTCCGCGTTCCTTGACGGATCAAATGATGATGCAGGCCGGAAACAGCGAGCAGTGCAGGCATTGCCGCCTGCTTTTCGTTAAGGCCGCGGTCGCTCAAAATAAGCAGGGTGTGACCATCTTCAATCGCTTGATCGGCCTTTGCAAACAAGGAGTCGAGTGCATGTTCCAGCTGGTCTTCCCCTTCATTGACATCGAACAAAATAGGCAGCGTAATCGATGTAAAGCCATCCATTTTGTTGTGGCGCAGCTTTGCCAGCTCCTCATTATCAAGGATCGGATATGGCAGGTGAATATGGCGGCAGCTGAGCGGCTCAGGTGCAAGCAAATTGCGCTCCGCCCCGATCGTTGTACCCATAGCCGTGACAACTTCTTCACGAATCGCATCAATCGGCGGGTTCGTAACTTGCGCGAATAACTGTTTGAAATAGTTATACAAAAGCTGAGGCTTCTTCGACAAAACGGCTAATGGCGAGTCATATCCCATTGAACCGATCGGATCGACGCCTTCCACCACCATCGGCTTGATCACTTTGGAAATTTCTTCATAGGTATAACCAAACGCCAGCTGACGTGAGCTCAACGCTTTAAAGTCTGTATTTTCAACATGGGCTGTTTCCAGCACATCCTCAAGCTGGATTAAATGCTCATCGACCCATTCCCCGTATGGCTGCTCAGTCGCAATTTGATGCTTGATTTCTTCATCAGGAATAATTCTTCCCTCTTCTGTGTCAACAAGCAGCATATGTCCAGGGTGTAATCTTTCTTTGTAAAGCACGTTTGCCGGATCAATATCAAGCACTCCGACCTCGGAGGACATGACGATATAGTCGTCCTTTGTCACGTAATAGCGCGATGGTCTAAGACCATTCCGGTCCAGACAGGCGCCGATTTGCTTCCCGTCCGTAAACACGATTGCGGTCGGTCCGTCCCACGGCTCCATTAGGCAGCTGTGAAATTGATAGAACGCCTTTTTCTCGGCACTCATATGCTTATCATTTTGCCAAGGCTCTGGAATCATCATCATCGCTGAGTGAGCCATTGATCGGCCAGCAAGCGACAGAAATTCAAGCGTATTATCAAACATTGCTGAATCAGAACCGTCCTGATCGACGATCGGATGAATTTTCGCAATATTGTCGCCAAATACGTCTGATTTAAAGACCGCCTCCCTGGCGTGCATCCAGTTGACATTTCCTTTTACTGTATTGATCTCACCGTTATGAATCATATAGCGGTTTGGATGAGCCCGCTCCCAGCTTGGAAACGTATTCGTACTGAATCTCGAATGAACAAGCGCGATCGCTGTTTCAAAATCCGGATCGGTCATATCGAGATAGAACTGATCAACCTGCTCCGTCGTCAGCATCCCTTTATAAACAATCGTCCTGCTTGAAAGACTGGCAAAATAAAAGGACTCCTGTTCAGGAACATGGGAGGAAAGCTCATGCTCCGCCCGTTTGCGCAGCACATAAAGCTTGCGCTCAAAATCAAGCTCGCTCATGCCAGCTTCATTGTGTGTGACAAAAAGCTGCCGGATAAATGGCATCGCTGCTTTTGCCGCATTACCAAGCATAGAATCATCAACAGGTACAGTGCGCCAGCCAAGAAGTTCCATCTTCTCTTCTTTTATCAGATCTTCCAGGCCCTGTTCGCACTTCTCCCGTGCTTCTTCATCCTGTGGCAAAAACAGCATCCCAACTCCATACTCACCTATGTTAGGAAGAGTAACCCCTTCTACCGAACAAACTTTTTCAAAGAAACGGTGTGGCAGCTGCAAAAGCATCCCTGCTCCATCACCTGTATTCACTTCATCACCTTGTCCGCCACGATGTTCTAAATTCCGAAGAATCTGAAGCGCATCCTGAACAACCTGGTGTGACTTTTGCCCCTTCATATGTGCTAAAAAGCCAATACCGCAATTGTCATGCTCAAATTGCGGGTCATAAAGGCCTTGTTTCTTCGGGTATTGTGCGTTCCGCATTGGCATCAACCTTCCTTAAAAAAGTAAAAATTCATCAACTCTCCCCAAAAACTACTGAGCTAATATACAGGATCATATCATTTTTCTGACATTTCGGCAAATTAAACTTTTTGTGATTGTGATTTGAAAGCGGTTACTTTACTGTGATCTAGCGATATTAAAAAAAATTCCGCCTTAAAATTGTCATATTTACACATTCGTATATAATCATCATACTACTGTATAAAAATTCACTTTTCGTTTTCGTCAATCACTTTTTTATAAAAGTGTATTGGGTATGGACATTTGTTTATTAACGAATATTTGTTAGCAGTCGTGCCACTATCTCTCTGGATTCCGGCTAAAAATCTGCTTATCCGTCCGGCTCTTTTTTCGTCCAAATGGTCCATACGTCTGCTCAAGAAAGCGAAACTCGCCCAAGTTGTTCATCAGCACGATCGTCGAGGCTCTCGTCCCGTACGTTTCTCCTTTAATGAAGATCGGTGACAGTCGCCGCTCCCACTCAATCTCCACTCCGGTTTCAGGCAGCAATTCGTCCGGGTAAGGACGGTCATCCCGGAGACAGTCGAATATCGCTTCGAGCCAACGGTCAACCGGTTGGCTGGTTTCCTTAAGCAACGCGGTGATCGACGTCTTTAATTGTTCTGTTTTCGGCCACGGTGTGTTCAACGACGCGTTACTCAGCAGATGAATGCCATCCGGTAATTGTCCGCTTTCTTTCGCCCGATTAGACGTGTAATACAACTCATTTCCAACGCCGAAGACCGCATTATAGCCTTGATAAAGCGCGCTCTGCTGAAGCAGCTGCCGTGAATACTCAGAACCGCTGACCGTCGAACGTAAAAAGCCGGTGACAATCTTCCCTCTTGATTCAGGGCCAGCGCTTGTCTGCGCGCCCGCTTCCCTGACATTCGTCACAGCAGCGAACCGTCCCGAACGTGACAGACCGAGCCATGTTCCGCCTTTTTCTAAATCTCTTCCGCCAAAAAATTGACCGTCCTCCCCCCAATAGCTGGCATCCGCGGTAGGACGGTCGTAAAATTCATCTCTGTTGCCGCAGAAAATCAGCGGATAATCCCGATGCTGGTTAATTGCCAGTAGCAGCAGACACATCTCTCATCTCTCCTTTTTCCTTTTTATCGTTTCGTTTCCTTACCTATTAAATTAGCAGGATTTTATCGCCGGACCCGCCCAAGTTAAATTTTTCCCTACATCCGTCTGCAGGATGATTGTGTTCCTATTTAAAATCCATCATAATAGAAATGACAGCTTTCTACAAAAATTGAAACGAATTCAGTTTTTTTCCGTAAATATAGATAACAATATCTTTTATTTCGCGACGTCGGAGGAGGATTTTCATGGAAGAAAATAAGAATCAAATACTCGATAATAATGAGCAGTCACTGCCGGAGGAGAAGGACCTTTCCAAAATTTTAGAAGGATTGGATAAATTGGGCGAGGAGGAGCAGCGCCAAGCCGGTGAGTCGCTCGAAGCTTTAAAGCGCCCGGTCAAAACGATGATGCAGGATCAGTCGAACCAATTGCCAAATCAGCTGCTGCAGCTTAAGGAAACGGTCAGTCAGCTTGAACCTACCCACCTGCAGGAGAGCCAGGCGAAAAAATGGCTTAATAAAGTGCTGCGCCGCAATCCAGTTGAACAATATGCTCGCAAATATAAAACGGTTGAAGCCCAGGTCGAAAATATTATCGACGGCCTTCTGAGCGGCAAGGACAAGCTGCAGGAAGACACGCTGATGCTGCACCAGTTAAAGGACGTTGCGAAAGAACGGATCGCCAACTTAAACAAGCAGATTGAATATGGCCAGCAGCTTCACGATATGCTCGAAGCGGAAATGACTTCTGAGCGCTGGGCGGATAATCCAAATGAAATCAAAAAAGGACAGCTGAAAGTCGTGACGCGAATGAAAAATATGTCCCAGGCGGTCATGGTGCTGCAGCAATCCCTGGCCTCTGTTGATTTGATTGTCGAGAATAACGACAAGCTGGAGGAAGCGATTTTTAATGCGATTACGATGACGAAAAATGTCATTACCGTTTCGGCTTCGATTCAGCTCGCCCTTTCGAACCAGCAAAAGGTGATCAAGGCTGTGAAAAATGTTAATGAAGCAACAGAATCGATGCTGCTCTCAAACGCCGAGCTGTTAAAGCAAAATACAGCCGACACATTAAAAACATTGGAAGAGCCGGCGATTGCGATCGAGTCCTTCCGTAAAGCCTATCAAAATGTGTTTGAAGCGATCGAGATGACCGAGCAGTCGAATGAGCGGATTGTTGAATCAGGCAAAGCCTTTATCCAGGAGCTCGATACACTCAATAAGGAAATGCAAACAAAGCTGCTACAATAACAACGTATGGAGGGAGGCTTGACATGCAAGCTTCATGGATGACGAAAATCCAGGATTTTTTTACTCCATCACATAAGAAACCTGTCGATGAACACATTCTGCGTGATCGGACAACAAGAAAGTTAATTGAAGATACGGAAGAGTTGCTGATGCGGATGACGCAAAATGCCCCGCCTTCAAATAAAAAGAGAACGATTCGCCGCAAAACAAAGGAATGGACGATTAAAGTCAAAGTCAATCATACGTTTATTACCGTGATGATGTTTGATCTGAAGCACTCTCCTGCGCCAATCAAAAAAAGAATCACCATCATCTGTTTTCGTAAATATATGAAGGCGAAGGACGGGGTCGGCGTGTGCAAGGAAGCTTCGATCCGCTACATGAAGGACGGAAGGGTTCAGACCCGTTCGGTGCGTGAATCACCGGTGCTGCACACCTTATTTTACCGTATACATCACCTTGATTTAGCCTTTGCCAATGAGCAGGTGACACCCGGGACCACCTCGCAGGCGATCCTTGCCAACCAGCAGCAGCTTTTAAAAACCGCGACCGGGACAGATGTTGCACTGCTTGTCGAGGAGGCAAAGCGCTATATTGACACGGTCAAGCAATTTACCGTAGATCCGACAATCGAAAATCGGCTCGAACGGCTCGTTCATCAAGCTCATAAAATTCAGGACGACTTTGAATTGCTTGATTTTGAGGAGCGCCATACGGTACGTCGTATGTTCCGCGAAGATATCCCTTCGCTGCTGCACACCTTCCTTTCCTTATCAGTGAAACACCAGCTTGAACAGAAGGAGAAGGTTTTTGTCGCGCTCTCGAAAATGGAATTAACTTTGATTGATTACACGGAGCGTTTGGAGCGCCTGCGGGTCGAGCGGATGGATTATTTGCTCAAGCTCCAGTCGCTCCGCTACGAAAGGCCATCGCAAGGATAAGAGTCAATTAAGAAAAAAATGTGACGAATGAAGACAAATTCCCTCTTTACTTGCGAAATGGCGCCGCTCTTGTCTATAATATGAATAGCAAACGGCTGCACAGTGTAAAAGAAGAAAGCGGTACAGCTGTGAAACTGAGATGTAGAAGTGAGGGTTTTCATGGATCGTAAACAAGCACAGAACCATATAGGGAAAGCAGTAATCATTGATGAAGGCCAAGGCGGAAGCTACCTCGGCATGCTGGAGGATGTCATGGCTCCGCCTCGAAAAACATGGCGTGGCACGGTTCAGATTCAAGCCGTTGTCGAACTACCTTCCTTCTTTCCTGAGAAGGACGGGATCACCCTGCTTCCGTTAAAATATAAGGATCGTGATGTCGTGGAATGCATCGGCTCGAAATTGAGCCTTGCACCGGAAGCGGTTTCCGGCTCTTTTCAGCAAAGCATTGAGGACGCCGCCATCCGGCGCCTGCAGGAGCTGACCGAGCAAAAGAAAAGCCTCGATCATAAGCAGAAAGCTTTAGAGCAGTTTCTTGGTGTTCACGGCATTTCCCTGCCAGCGGAAGCACAGGTGGAAGAAACGGAAGACAAAAAGGACGACGTAATCTCCTATACCTTCCATTTTGAAAATGGTATGTATCTCCTGCTTGACGAACGAAAAGAGGCACTTGCGCTTGAGGAATGTCCATTTGAATTACAATGGATAAACGAAAACAATGAAACCTGTACAGGTCATTATGAAGAGAACGGAACTTTTATTTCCAACGATGGCGTCCGCTTTTCCCCAAAGGAAGGAACCATCTTTACGATCGACAAAAAACAATTTGATCCGTATGTCATTTTCCAGAAAGAGCTTGAACCTGGCGCCCTTCAGTCACTTGAAAAAAGCCTGCAATCATTTGGTGTTTCTCATGACCATCTTGTCGACTGTCATAATGCGCTTCTCACGCAATTCCTGCTGTCGGAAGGCCGCACGTCCTTCCAGGGCGTTAACTTCCTGACTTATCGTGGAAGCCAGGGAATCATCATGGTCCAGCACCATTTTGACCGCAAGCTGCACAATCAGAAAAACGACGAAATTTATGACCGCTTTGAATTTACAACCGAGCAGGGAAAACGCTCGATTGTAACGTACACGAACGAATTTTCACGCTAAAAAAGAGCCGGGCAATCAGAACGCCAATCACCATAACAATTGGCTTCGTTCAACGAAAAGCCTCTACCAAAGCAATCTGCTTCGCTAGAGGCTTTTCATAATGTCGAGGGCGACGCATGCGGCTTATGAGAGCTTAGGGAAAGATAACGCAATCTTTCCCTAAGCTCTTTTTTCAGCTGAAAACCATTGCAGCAACTGCCCGACCTGGCGCTCATCCAAATGTGGCACGGTAAACGATTTTCCAACGACACTTGATAAAACAGAGAAGCGGAAGCTGCTTAATTCCTTCCTTCTCTGTAACGGTGATACCCTCGTTTCCGCTGCCTGGATTTTCGGCTTGAATGAGATAATGTGGACCTGGCTCAGTTTGCGGAAGCGGACCGCTATAAACGGTCCGTCAACCCCTGCCCCCGCATCCCTGTATTGTAAGTAGCCAAGCCCCGTTCCGAGCAGGGCGAGCAACAAGCCATAATAGCCATACGGATTCCAAAAAAAGCCGACTGCGAGCGCAAGCAGCAGAGGAACGATCACAAATGGAAAACAAAAACGCAGAAGCGCCCGCCGCGGTGCCCCTTCGAGCTTGACCGGATGAGCATAACGGGGAAGCACATCGGCCAGCAGTGCTTCAATCTCATTATTTCGGGCAATCGGAATAAGGACAGTCGAAAGCTGCTCGTCCTTCGTCCCCCCGCCTGCACTTTCCACATACACGGTCGCAAAGCCGAACGGCTGGCGGAAAATATTGCGGACGATACGCACCGCAGTCACACGATCAGGATGAATCGTCAACTGCCGTTTTTCAAGCAGTCCACGGGAAATGACGATCTCATTCGGATACGTCTCAATCGTAAAATGCCCGTACTTCAACACCGTTCCTAAAAAAGACAAGAACCAGGAAAGCAATAAAATAATCACAATCACTACCGCAATCGCCGAAAGTTGTGTCCGGCTCACAAGACCCATGACCTGTTCGTAATAAGCATCAGGAATAAATTGCTCGACCTGGCTGAATAAAGCGATTACGGCTGAGAGAGTCAAACCGATTCCACTTGACGTGAGCGCAGCGATAACAAGGCGGTTCGGCTTCAGCTTCCACGTCAATTCGGGTTTCCCTTCCTCTTCTCGTTCATCGTTTTCCCGGGCTGCTTCCTGGCTTGTTTTGTTTAACAGTTTACTTCTGATCTCTTCAGCTTCTTCCCTGCTAATCGCGATAAGCTGAATTTCAGGCTCCAGGCCGCCACCGGCTGTTTCGATTTTCAACTTAACGAGCCCAAAAATCCGTTGCAGCAGCCCCGCTGTAATATCAATGCTTTGAACACGCTGCTGCTGAATATAGCGCTTTTTGCGGACAAACATCCCTTTTTGAATGTAGAGCTCGCCATCCTCAAAGCGATAGCGGAAGAAGATCCAGTGAACGACTCCGGCAATAAAGCTCAAGGCAATGATCGCTATCCAAACATATTCCATCCGGAAAAAGCCGCCGGATGATTGGGTGCCGCCGATAAAGAGCGAAATTAGTAAAGGAACGAGGAAACTTCTTAACGCCTGCAAAAAGGACACAAAAATCGCCGCGACATGCAAACGCCGCAAACTATTCATCTTCTGCCACCGCCGCCAGCTGTGCGATCCGGTCGCGAAGTTCATCAGCAACCTCAATCGTCAAGGATGGAATCCGATGAACCGTCGCCGCCGTTGAAATCGAAACAGCGGCAAGCTGATAACGGCGTAAGAGCGGTCCTTGCTCCGTATCGACATGCTGGACCCGGCTCATCGGTATCAATGTGCGCTTCACGATAAATACGCCATGCTTTAAATCGATCTCTTCTGCCAGCACATCATAGCGCCATCTTTTCCAGCGTAGCGGAGGAAGCAGGTAAACAAATAGGAAAAGATAGAGCAAATAACAGCCGATCAGTCCCCAAAGAATCCAGAAAGGAAACTGAAAAAAATAGAGCAGCACACCATAAGCAATTGGCACAAGTGCTACAAACAGGCTTTCAACAAAAGCTTGCAGGCGCCAAGCTGGAAGAGCTTTTCTCGATAAGGACTTTGAAGGTTCAGGACGCAATCTGCTTTCATCTTCCAATATCAATCGTTTTCTCCTTCTTCTTTCACATAGATCATCGTCACGCCAAGCTCTTCCAATACGCCGATCAACGCCTCATTTAACTTACGGTCATACACGAGACCGATTGATTCAACAAGCTCCAGTTCCTGCAAATAACCGTTTTCGGCATCTTCGACCAATTCCAGCATTTCCTCCATCTGTCTGCTCTTTAATGCTTCAATTACTTCTTCCTTTGTCACATCCGTCTCCCCTTTCTACTGCTCTGCTTTCCGTGACTCTGTCATCTGCTTCCAGACAGAGCCTTTTGCCTCTTCCCCGCCTTCAATCCGGGCCAGCGCCATTCTCGCCTGAAGAGCAACCTCAAATTCAGGATCGCTTTCCGCCTGCCTTAAGGCGTCAATCGCCTGTTTATCACCGACTTCATATAAAAACATCGCCGCGCGCCAGCGCACTAATTTATTTTTATCCTGCAATGCTTCAATCATAGCAGGAATCGCTGCCGGATAGCCGAGATCGGACAAACAGTCCCCCGCTGTCCGTCTGACCGTGACAGACGAATCCTTCAATGCCTGATAGAGATACGGAAGTACTTTTTCTGTTTCAATCATTCCAAAATAAACAGTCGCCAACCGTCTGATCGAAGCTTTTTCGTCCTGCAACGCTTTTTTCAGCACCGGGATATCTTTTTCCTTCGGATCAAGGCGCTCCAGTACGGCATAGCGTTCACGCCAGTCCTCGTGGTCAAGCATCTCCTCGGTCACCTCGATAAAGCGCTCCGCCTGGGCAGCCTGGACTTCTGATTCACTGCCATTGGCCAATGCGATCAACGCACGGAGCCGCTCAGCCGGGTAGGCGGCAGCGATTTCCTCGGCCACTTCCTTCGCAACATCGTCCAGATCACCGTAACGGACTCCTTTTTCGACCCATTTCCGTTCCATCACGACGTTGTCATCGGGATTTTGCGCGTCTGCGACAGCCTTCTGAAAACGCTCCGGCAGTCCTTCTCGCTTTTCCTGCTCCCCGTCACTCACTTTGATTTGCATCGGAATTCCTTTAAAGGTTTGGACGAAAACATTGATTTCGCCAAAATGCTCATCGATTCCACTCTCTTTTTCCTTCTGATCTGCGCTGTCTTCGCCAAAAACGGCCCTCACCTCTGGTAAAATCGCCTTCCAATCGACCTTCGGGTGCCGGTCAATTGCGATGAAATCAGCGACATGGTAAACGCTCTTCACACCTTCTATTTCAAACAGCGCTTGTATGTATGGGGGCGCTTGGTCCTTATTTTTGTCAGAATAGCTGTTTCTTGTGCTGCCTTCAAGGCTTTCACTTAACGTCAGCTTCATCGTATTCGGACTTGGTGTTGGTTCAATCGATGTAATATACATAAAAAAACAGACCTCCTATCACTTTCTTCCTCTTTCCTTGATCTTATCATATGATTTTCCTCTGTGCCAATGAGTAGGCATTGCCGCGGCTATTTCAGCCTTTTGCTCGAATTTTTTACACCATTTACTTCCTTCTCCTACTTTTTAATCAAATTGAAATAACGCTTAAAAGAGGTTGTCTGGTATAATGGAGAAAAAAGGGAGGTTTTTAAATGAGAATAGCTTTTTTATCTGATATTCATGGAAATGCAACAGCTCTCGAAGCGGTATTCAGAGATATAAACCAGCATCAGGTTGATCGGATATGCGTCCTTGGTGACCTTTGCTTTCGCGGGCCGGAGCCAAAGCGGGTCCTCGATATGATCCGCAGTCTTGATGCAGACGTGATTAAAGGAAACGCGGATGAATGGGTAGTGCGCGGCATTCAGCAGGGTGAGGTGCCTGATGAAGCGCTGGAAATTATGGGAAAAGAGCGTGAGTGGACGCTAAATCGTTTAAGTGAAGATGATTTAGCTTATTTACGCGATTTACCAACCGAGCTTGTCGTGAATGACCTCGATCTAATCGTTCATGCGTTTCATGCGACACCGACCAGTCTGTTTGAACCGGTACTGCCTGATCAGACAGAGCGAATTGAAGAAACGATCATGAGCCGGGACGAAGCTGACCTGTATGTGTACGGTCATATTCACCAGCCGTTCATCCGCTCAATGCATGGAAAAAACATTGTCAACACAGGCAGTGTCGGCATGCCGTTTGACGGTCATCCACTCGCTTCGTATTTACTCGTCGAAATCGAGGAAGGCAGACACCGCCTTCACCTTAATCGCGTACCGTACAACCGCGAGCATGTTGTCGAGCTGTATAAACAGAGCGGCTATCCGAATATTGAAACGATGAGCAGAGTGATTTTCTACGGGGTAAAACCTTAAACGCTTACTTATAAAATACGTCTTTCTAACATAAGAATGCCGTTTCACTATTTTCATATGACATCAAAAAAAGAAGCTGTCCGTCAGGTTATGTGATACCTGTAGCGGACGGCTTCTTTACATTTTTTGAAAATCAATCAGTTTTGGCAATGCTCGTTGTACGCTAACGCCAAATTACGGATAATGCTTTCCGGTGTCGCCCCTTCAATCTGCTCACGCGGAATAAAGTGGACAACCTCCTTCCCTTTCAACAAAACCATTGATGGCGAAGAAGGCGGGTATTCTGCAAAATAAGAGCGCATTTTTGCAGTCGCTTCTTTATCCTGACCGGCAAAAACCGTCACCAGATGATCTGGCGTGTGGTCATGCTGGAGCGACGTGACAACCGATGGACGAGCCAGGCCCGCCGCACAGCCGCAGACAGAGTTAATCATGACAAGGGTGGTCCCTTGCGCCTGCTCCATATAGTGTTCAACCTCTTCCTCCGTCGTTAATTCCTGAAATCCCGCCTCCGTTAATTCCGCGCGCATCGGCAGCACGACTTGACGCATATATTCTTCATAAGCTGTTGACATTGTTTCAATCCCCTCTCTTACTGTAATGTGTTCGTATAAGATATATATTTTTTCAAGAGAGTGTGAAGATAAGGCAGTGAGCGGAAGGCATATACCCGCTCTACACCCAAGCCTTTCTGAAAAACAAGCAGACAAGGGACACTTTCAATCTTCCACTCTTGGGCAAACCAAGGTGCCTCATTAATATTAATCGAAACAAGCGGCAACCCGTGAAGTGACTCCTCCACCAGCTCGAGCATATTCCGCGCCAGCTTGCACGTACCGCAAAGTGGGGTATGAACAAAGACAATTGTCAGCTCTTCCCGCCTGGCGATGCTTCGCTTCAGCTGCTCGCCCGAAATCTCCTTCACATCATCGCCTCCCTTACTCCCCCCTATTGTACCAGAAACCCCCAACCAATGCATAGCATAGTAAAGAGGTGTACCCAAAGGATGATTTTCCCTTTGGGCACACCTCTAAAAAAGCGTGTGGAGTCTGGGCTATGGTTTGAAGTCAGAAGGAAAGCGGGGTTCTTTCCTTCTGGCTGCGCCCAGCACGGAACCGCCGTCCTCCTTGAAGCCGCGGTATGCTTTTAAAGTCATCCAGGAATGGGGTTTCCCGGATGGCGAACCGCGCGCGAAGCCATGCTCAAGCCTCTAAAAAAGCGGGAGTGTGGGCTATGGTTTGAAGTCAGAAGGAAAGCGGGGTTCTTTCCTTCTGGCTGCGCCCAGCACGGAACCGCCGTCCTCCTTGAAGCCGCGATATGCTTTTAAAATCATCCAGGAGTGGGGTTCTTCTGGATGGCGAACCGCGCGCGAAGCCATGCTCAAGCCAAAGGAACGGGAACCGCTTCCTTATTCTTTCGAAAATCGGCCTTCTATCGCCGTAAAATAAAATGATTTTGCAGCTGTCTTACCTGCTGCTGGGTACGGCTGACTTGATCACGCTGTTCTGGCGTTGCGGCACGGCTTAAAGCATCAAGCTCTTCGCTGATTTCTTCCAATTGGAGCTGTGCCTGCCTGTATTGATCCGGATCCGTTCCCTCAAGGCGCTGGGCGTGTTCAAATACCTGCTCCGCCTCCGCAAGTGTCTTTTCCGCTTTCTGAAGCGACTGCTCAAGCGAGCTGTGCTCTGCCATACTCATTCCTCCTTTAAGATGAAGCAATGATCTTACTTTGTACAGCTTTCGGCACGAATATGCGCTACAGCTTAAAAATCATCCCGTCATAAGCGATTCTCGCAGCAGGAAAGATGCTTTTCGCCTCAAGCTCAAGCTCCTTCTCTTCTTCCGCATAGCGGGAGCTGATATGGGTAATGATCAAATGCTCGACGTCTGCTTCTCTCGCCAAAGAAGCGGCTTCTGTAATCGTTGAATGACCAAAACGTTGGGCATGCTCCTGCTTGTCAGCGCGGAAAGTGCCTTCATGAATCAACAGGTTGGCCGCGTCGGCAAAAGTCTTCATCTTCTCGCTCAACCTCGTATCGCCAGCCACGATTACGGTACGTCCTTTTTTTGCCGGGCCAAGATAATCGCGCCCATTCACGATCGCTCCATTCGGGAGCTTCACGACCTCCCCGCGCTGGATTTTTTGGTAGACCGGTCCCGGCGCGATACCGATTTCCTGCAGCCGTTCGACCTGCAAGGTACCCGGACGGTCAGCCTCCGTCAGCCGAAAGGCGTAGCTCGGAATGACGTGATCAATCTCCAGCGCCTCAACTGACATCATTTCATCGGCAAAAATAGTCCCTTCCTGAACGATGACATATTCCACGTCGAAAGACAAATAGGAGGAAGATACGGATAAAGCCGTTTCGACAAAAGCCTGGACGCCATATGGTCCGAAAATCGTCAGCGGTGTCGTCGCTCCCTGGGCAGAGCGTGAGCAAAGTAAACCGGGCAAGCCAAAAATATGATCACCATGCAGATGACTGATAAAAATTTTATCTATTTTTGTCAATGTAATCGGACTATCGAGAAGCTGATGCTGGGTCGCCTCACCGCAGTCAAACAACCATTGCGCGCTTTTTCGCTGTAAAAAACGAACAGCCAGTCCACTGACGTTCCGCTGTTTGGAAGGCAGTCCCGCTCCCGTTCCTAAAAAATGAAATTCCATAGCAGTCTCCTAGGCAAGCGCATCAGCAAATGCCTTTGCATACGGCGGCAAATCCGGCGGTCTGCGGCTTGAAATCAAATGACCATCCACAACGACCGGTTCATCAAGCCATGTCGCTCCCGCGTTTTCCATGTCATCACGAATCCCCGGGGTACTCGTTACGTTTCGCCCGCGAAGTATATTGGCTGATATCAAGACCCAGCCAGCATGGCAGATTTGTCCGATCGGCTTCTTCTGCTGATCCATTTCCTTAACCAAGTCAAGCACTTGCGGATAGCGTCTAAGCTTATCCGGCGCCCAGCCGCCTGGCACAAGAATCCCATCATAGTCACGGGCAGTCACAGCATCGAAGGCGAAATCAGAAGTAGCCGGCACGCCATATTTCCCGATATATTTTTTTCCTTTTTCCTGTCCGACCAGATGAACGGTAGCGCCTTCCTCCTGCAAACGCATTACAGGATACCAAAGTTCAAGATCTTCAAATTCATCATCGACGAGTGCGATAATTTTTTTATGCTGCAATCGCATACGCTCACTCCTTCTCTTTCATGTCATTGTGTATAAGTATAGCATGGATTTTTCATTGCAAAAAGGAAATCCGGTTCTAGTACCAGCCTGGCATCATAAACTATGTGATGTATCATTGCGACAACAGGAGGGAACAGATGAAGACGAAAACGAAAGGAACGCTGTTGCTGTCTGCGGCTATGCTTGGAACCGTGATGTATATGCCACTGAACCAGGAAAAAGCGCTTGCCGCGCCAAAAAAAGGCGCACCTCTCGATCATTCATGGTTACTCCAGTTTGGCCGGACTGACGCCCAGGTGATGCAGCTGCAAAGCTACTTAAAAGCATTCCATTATTATGACGGGGCGATCGACGGATTTTTTGGCCTGTTGACGAGACAGGCGGTCACCTCTTATCAGCGAAATCATGCCTTGAAAAGCGATGGAGTCGCCGGGCCGGAAACGAGCCGTCATCTGCGGCTGTCAACAGAGATCCGTTTTGCCAGTCAAGAAGAAAGAACAGTCACAATCCAGCAGGGAGAAAACAACCCGGAGCAGGCGTTAATCGCCTCCGCTCATTCACCGTCCTTAAAAGGCAGCTCGGCTCAATTGCTGAAAGAAGGAGTAAAAGGGCCGGCGGTTAAAAAGGCTCAGCAAGTGCTGGCCGATTACGGCTACTATCAAGGAGTCGATGGTATTTTCGGTCCAAGAACGACCGCAGCCGTCAAGCATTTTCAGCAGGCACATGGGCTTCAGGTCGATGGCATGATAGGCCCTGAAACAAAAAAAGCACTGAAAGCTCCGCAAGTTAAGGCGGCGGCAGTCAGTGCGGAACAAGAGGAACAACAAGTTGAACAGCAGGTCGAGCAGCCCGTTCAGGATTCGCTCATTCAAACCGCGCTTTCCCTCCAGGGTGTTCCTTATGCCTGGGGCGGTACGTCAACGGCAGGTTTCGATTGCAGCGGGTTTATTCAATATGTGTTCCGCCAGCATAACAAGCAGCTGCCACGGACGACAAGAGAGCTTTTTCGCAGCGGACAATCGGTTTCTCAGCTAAAGACTGGTGATCTCGTCTTTTTCTCAACAGCTCAGAGCGGACCTTCTCACGCCGGCATTTACCTGGGAAACCGGCAATTTATTCATGCCGGTTCATCGACTGGTGTTACGGTATCTTCGTTAGACCAGCCTTATTGGGCACACCGCTATCTCGGCGGCAAACGATTTTAGGAAGTAAAAGACACTTATTTCGCCGGAGTGTTCAGGTCAGAGCCCGATCCGACGACCGTCTGATAATCGGCCGCTGCGGCGTCCGCCTTAATCGGCGACTTTTTGTAGCGGCCAATTATTGCGCTGGCAAGAAAGATCGTGACGACGGACAGCAAGGCAAAATTCCAGCCGACGAGAAAAGCGGCACTAAGGACGATCAGCAGATCACTAATGAAAATCGTCCAGCCACGGTTCACACCCCAGCGATGATCGATATACAAGGCCAGAATATGAATTCCGCCAAGCGAGGAGCCATTATTCAGCACAAACGTGACGCCTGCTCCGATCAAAAGACCGGAAATGATTGCCACAAGCCACGGCATCATTTCAATCTTTGGGAGCAGCGTAAGGCTGTCGCCAATGATCGAAATCGCGGTAATCGACATAAAGCTTGAAAACGTAAACCACTTCCCGAGCTCCTTGACCGACATCAAAAAGAAGGGCAGGTTGACAAGGAAAAACAGCACAGCCCACGACCAGGGGGTCAAATAGGTAAGGACAGTCGCAAGTCCTGCTGTTCCTCCAAATGTTAATTGGTGGATGCCGAGAAGATGCAGTCCGACAGCCGTTAACACTAGACCGAGCAACACGAAGAACAATTGTTTTACACGTTCTTTCATCCGATCACCTCCCTTTTACTCTACGAGATAAACGGCGCTTGGTCAATGAATATCAATGTATTTTTATTCATTTGAATTTTCTGACAGAAAGATATAAAACACTGCTAATAACCGTGTTTCGCCAAATTTATTAAGACCACAAAAAATATCCTGTATTGGTGTTATACAGGATATCATTCATAGTTAGACAAGCTGATCAATTTGTCCAATCAGTTTAACAATCTCCGGTTTGCTCACCTGCCCATCCGCTCCGACCCGCTCGCCCTTATGGTAAAGGTCATCCGTAATCAGCGAGGAAAAAATAATGACAGGAATGTCTTTTAAGCTTTCGTCCTCTTTTATTTTCCGGGTCAAATGATGGCCGTCCATTTTTGGCATTTCCAAGTCTGTAATCAACAGATCTACTTCATTGTAGACGTCGCCTGTCGATTTCAAGTATTCGAGGTAGTCCCACGCTTCCTTGCCGTTTTGAAAAAACGTCACTTGGTCGTAGCCCGCTTCGGCAAGTGTGTCATGCAGCAGCTTCTGCAGCATCGCCGAATCTTCAGCCGCGACAATCTTTTTATGGCGTCTTTCACGCTTGCCTAATGTCTTCACCTGAGAAACGTTAATTCCTTTATCTGGATTAATGTCGACGACGATCTTTTCAAAATCAAGCAGCAGAATCATCTGGTCGTCTAACTTGACCACTCCTGTAGCTGCACTTTCAAGATTTTGCGATAAGTCGGTCGGCTTCTCGATCTGCTCCCATGACAGGCGATGAATCCGTGATACACTCTGGACCCGGAAGGCCACCTTTAACTGATTTAATTCCGAGATAATCAGCTTGTCCTCCTCAGGATGCTCCGAAGGAGGAAAGCCAAGCACAGTCGTAAGATCGACAACGGTCAGCACTTCATCACGCAGACGAACAATCCCTTCAATATGCGGATGACTGTTTGGCATAGAAGTGACCGGTGGTGCTTTAATAATCTCGCGCACCTTCATGACATTAATGCCAAATACTCCTGTCCCGACTTGAAAGACGATTACCTCGAGTTCATTTGTTCCGCTTTCTAATAAAATCTCTTTGTTCTGTTGAATCACCGCAAATCCTCCCCTTGTTTTTACGTTGTGACAGCTAAATTAACAAATTAAACAGGCTGGCATCCTTGTTGATTTCCTGATAATCAAAGCCTTTTTTCTGCAAACGCTTGATCAGCGGTTCATAATCCTGATGACATTTCAATTCAATTCCGATCAGAACAGGTCCATTTGATTTATTGTTTTTCTTTGTATATTCAAATCTAGTAATATCATCATGCGGTCCGAGAACATCGGTAATAAATTCTTTTAAGGCTCCGGCGCGCTGCGGAAATTGGACAATGAAGTAATATTGCAGTCCTTCGTAAATTAAGGAGCGTTCTCTCATTTCCTGCATTCTCCCAATATCGTTATTTCCCCCGCTTACGACGCATACGACGGTCTTCCCTTTTATTTCTTCCTTATAAAAGTCAAGCGCTGTAATCGACATCGCTCCTGCCGGCTCGGCAACAATCGCATTTTGATTGTACAGCTCCAAGATCGTCGTGCAGATTTTGCCTTCCGGAACGAGAACAATATCGTCAAGGACGTTTTTGCAAATCTCAAACGGCAGCTCCCCTACTTTTTTGACAGCTGCCCCATCGACGAATTTGTCGATCTTCTCAAGCTCGACTACCTTACCCTGTTTCAACGACTCCTTCATCGACGGCGCCCCGCTTGGCTCGCAACCAATGACCTTCGTCCGCGGGCTGATGCTTTTAATGTAGGTACCAACCCCGCTAATTAAGCCGCCGCCGCCGATCGAAGAAAATAAATAGTCAATGTTCTCATCGATATCGTTCATAATTTCCATTCCGACCGTACCTTGTCCAGCGACGATTTTCTCCTGGTCAAACGGGTGGATGAACGCCATCTGGTGCTCCGTGCAGTAAGCCATTGCCTCGTTGAAGGAATCATCAAACGTATCTCCGGTTAAAATAACTTCAACGTATTCTTTTCCAAAAAACTTCACTTGATCGACCTTTTGACGCGGAGTCGTCGATGGCATAAAAATCTTTCCGTTAATCCGGAGCGTCTGGCAGGAGTAAGCAACACCTTGGGCATGATTTCCCGCACTGGCACAAACGACGCCATTATTCAGCTCCTCAACGGATAAACTCGAAATTTGGTAAAAGGCTCCACGGATCTTAAAGGAGCGCACGACCTGAAGGTCCTCTCTTTTCAAATAAACTTGACAATCATAACGCTCTGAAAGCACTTGATTCTTTTGAAGCGGCGTATGCGTTACGACGTCTTTTAAGCGCTGGTTGGCTATAATGATATCTTCAATATGTACAGTTCCCATCGTCTTGTCCTTTCATTTCAAACTGAATCTTACAATAACTTCGACTACTTACATAGTACATTCATCTTATCATAACGCCTATCGTTTGCGAACCCCGGAGCTTCGTTCGATTATCGTGCATTCTTTTGTTCAGCTCACAGATTAGCCATATTTATCGCGGCGGTTTAGGTTGATAATTTGTTTTCCGCTCCCTATAATAAAAGGGATAGTCAATGGGATCATCTGACAGTCATTGATTTTTGAAGGGAAAGATACATACGTAAAAAGAGGAGGGTTGATCTTGGGTAAAGTGATTTCATTTTTGGGAGCTTGTCTCGTTGCTTTCTTAGTTCCGCTTCAGGTTCTGGCTGCGGCCGCCGAAGAAAGCGGAGCTGAGGAAGTGGCCCACGCAGAGCCATCCGGGATGCTCGTAACCATTTTAGCGATCCTGTCCTTCGCGACAATTATTTTTATGACGTTTTTAGCTTTTCGTGATAATGGCTAAAAAAGAAAGCAGCGTGACCGCTCTGCATGAAGCAGGAGAGGAAACGCTGCTTTTTTCTGTTTGTGACCGGTTCATTTACCGGTTGCCGCTGAGATGGCATCGAGCAGCTGATTCAGGACGTACTCGACTGATTTAAAAGTTTCCATTTGTCTTTTTAAGCTTGTCTCTTTGTAAAAAGATTTGATCGCAACAATTTCAAGATTCTCCGCCGTCTGCTGAAGCTGACTTGGATGCAGGTGCAACGGCCTTTCCTTCTGGACAAAGGCCGTTGCCTCCGGCAGCCATTGCTCCCGAAGCGCCGCCACCTGATCGGCAAACGGCTTCACCTTGCCGAAAAAGTCTGGTTCATAGCTGTCATACCGGCGAACGATCTCAAGATAATATTCCTCGGCTTCTTTATTAAGAGCGAGTAAATCGCTTGTGTATTGCTGTAAGTGAGAACGTGTTTCCCTGCTCATAGCTCAGCACCTCCGTTCTCAATCTTACCAAATGGCTGCCATGCTTCAAAGTGCTTTGCCTTCTTCATTGCGAATCAGAAAGAAAACAACTGCATCAACGTCCGCCGCTTCTTTTTGACCTCGTCACCGGCAACCAGCGGTAGCTCGCTCTCATGTCCGTGCTGCGGATAGTCGATCTTCTGTTCCATTTGTGCCAGCCGCTTCTCCAAGCCTTTAATGAGCTTCATCATTTCTTCCAGCTCCGAACGGTGCTTCAACAATTGGTAGCTGACGACTTCATCAGCTTTTTTGCTAAGCCGGTATTCCAGCTCCTGAACCTTCTTCATTACCTCCTGCAGCTTTTTTTCATATAGTTCTGTATCAATCGTCTGCTGAAGCTGTGCCGGTCTTTCCTCTTTCATTCCCGGATATTGCTCAAATGTGATTTCTCTCATTCGTTTCCCGAGAGCGAGCTCCTGTTGGATATGCTTCATAATCTCCACATGCTCCGCGGTAAATTGGTAGTGCCCATGTTCGTTCGTTTCGCAATCTAATCCGAAATATTTTACCCAGCGCTGGACCGTCGTCGGGTTCACACCTAACTGCTCTGATACATCCTTCGTTTTCCATGTTTTCATTGTCGGTCCCTCCTTCTAAATAATAAGCTTGAGGGTACTTTCTCGTCGCTTTCCGCAAATTCCTTTGCGCCTGACAAAAGTAGAATTGATTCGGCAAACAAAGTGCTGATTCCGTAAGAAACGAAACAGAAGGCGGAATTTTGACTGAACATGCATGGAAAGGCAACGATCCGACAAACTACTCATAAAGGAGGGACGTATGATGACAAATAAACGTACAAAAAGCAACAAGCAAAAGAATAAACGACAGCCAGCTGACAAAGGGCTCAATTCATATACTGGCGATAAAAAGCTCGGTGGACCAAACCGTCCTGCGGAATAAGGCAGGGAGCAAACACCCTTAAGCAATGTGCGAAGTCTGCCCCTGGTTTTAACATCCTTTACCGAAGGAATCTGTTGAAAAAGGAAGTTTTTCAGTGGCCTCTACCGAAGCGGGTTTCTTCGGTAGGGGATTTGCGCAGAACGGAGCGCCTGCCATGTTTTTCTTCTCCTTGCGACCTCTCTCCCAGTCTCAATAGTTGCTTCAGCTTCATAAGAAGATATAGCTCGCTCATCTTCATCTGCAGCCAGTTAGTCCGCTCAACCGGCTCTATTTCCTTTTCCTCTGCAAACAGCGCTTCGATATCCTCCTCGCTCCGTAAATACCAGTCCTTACGGTTCGACCAATGATGGGCGACGAGCGGTACCGTTCCTCTGAGCGGCGGACTCGTGTTAGAAAAGGACCATTTCATATATTGACCATAATCATAGCGCGAGCCGGTTGGCGGTGTATCCTGTAAAAACCGGATAATCCCGGCGTGAATCAGCGGATGAAACAGCAGCTTTGCGAGCTGCTTTCCGAACACTATACGCTTTTGGACATCGCGAAAATCGCGCGTGTACAAGCCGTACAGCTTACCGCTTTTCGTTGGAAATAGGACATAGCTGAAGTGAGCATGCTCTTCAGCCACATACAGCAGCGTCTCAAATACCCGGTTTTGATAAGGGCGCTTCCGCAGCACCGTCCCTTCTATCACAAATTGTTCATTAATAATTAGCGCCGTGCAAAGCCGCTCCTCATCGCCCTTCTCGCAAAACCTCCTCCACTCGTTCTGCATGAACCTGCTCGTTCCCAATGCCGCCAGCAATGAATAATCAGGCTTCCCTTTTTTCTTTGCCCGTTCATACCAGAGCAACTGCGGAAAGGCATCGGCGAAAATCGTCCAGTTTGCCCGCTCGTACGTGGAAAATAGTAAGTCCCTCTTCTCACTGGTGATCAAAACGTGAAACCATTTGCTCCAAAGATCCGTCATATTCCAGCCAGCGTTACGGGAAACGAGCCCGGCGAGCAGCGCCCACTTAATCTCCGGATGCTCATTGTAAAACTGTTCATACAATACGGTACGTGAAATATTATCGAGATTTCCTTGCGCTGTTTGTTTTTTTATCGCATCTATTACATGTTTTTTCATGATTTTCAGCCTTTCTTTCATCGTATCTACAAAAAATGACCTACCTTTTCAGCAACCTTTTATGGTAAGATAATGTGATGGAATCTACCTTATTTTGATCTCTATCTTTGATTCCATGCATTGTTTTAGAAAGGTTTGTGAGCGGTTATGGCGATTCATTATCCAAATGGTAGACGCTTCGAAGCAAATCCGCCCCCTGTTAAAAAAACGGGCGCAGGCACAACGAATATGTACAGCAATCGCGGCATGACGCTGGAAGAAGACTTGAACGTCACGAACCAGTATTATTTGGAGCATCAGCTCGCTGTCATTCACAAGAAGCCGACACCCGTGCAGATTGTTGACGTTGACTATCCGCGCCGCAGCGCTGCTGTCATTAAAGAAGCCTATTTCAAACAGGCTTCAACGACGGACTATAATGGAGTTTTTAAAGGGCGCTATATTGATTTCGAAGCCAAAGAAACAAAGAATAAAACTTCCTTCCCGTTGAAGAACTTTCATCAGCATCAAATTGAACATATGCGCCAAGTCATCGTTCAAGGAGGGATTGCTTTTGTTATTCTTCGCTTTACCGTAACAGATGAAATCTATTTACTGGATGCCAGCCATCTCCTTTCTTTTTACGACAGACAGGAGCAAACCCGAAAATCCATCCGAAAGTCGGATATTGAACAGTTAGGGTATTCGATTAAAATAGGATATCATCCACGAA
Organism: Halalkalibacter oceani; assembly: GCF_023715705.1. Classification (GTDB taxonomy): domain Bacteria; phylum Bacillota; class Bacilli; order Bacillales; family Bacillaceae_D; genus Halalkalibacter; species Halalkalibacter oceani_A. The sequence continues at coordinate 63,144 of NZ_JAMBOS010000009.1, read as the reverse complement.
TTGATTACTTGAAAGTAGTTGAATCAGTCTACTTTACAAAGTAGTGGATGCAGAAAGGGAGAGACACGATGTCAAAAGAAATAAAAACAAGACAGGGACGTCGTCAAGCACGTCAATCAATGAAAAAGGGGAAAAAGACGACAAAGAAAGGTCTTTTGAAAAAAATATTTCTATTAATTGTCACGCTTGGTGTAATTGCCTGCATCGCCGGCGGAATCACGGTTTTCGCCATGATTCAGGGAGCACCTCCGCTTGATGAAGACAAGCTGACATTATCACAGGCAGCGCAAATGTTTGACCAGAATGATGAGCTCGTCTCACAGCTCGACTCAAGTGAACGGCGGGTCAATGTCAGCATTCAGGATATCCCGCCAATCGTCGAGGATGCGTTCCTTTCCGTGGAGGACATCCGCTTCCGCGAGCATTTTGGGATTGACATCCGCCGCTTGTTTGGCGCAGTCGCAGCCAATATAACCGAGGGATTTGGCGCTGAAGGGGCAAGTACGATTACCCAACAGCTCGTCAAGAACCTTTTTCTGAACGAAGAGAAGCGTTTAACGAGAAAGATTCAGGAGCAATATTTAGCGATCAAACTGGAACAGCGCTATTCGAAGGATCAGATCCTTGAGATGTATTTGAATCAGATTTATTTAGGCTCCGGCGTATACGGGGTCGAGCTCGCCTCGCAAACGTACTTTAATAAATCGGTCGGCGAATTGTCGCTCGCTGATGCCGCGTTGCTCGCCGGGATCCCACGCCGTCCAAGCTTTTATGATCCAACGAAAAATCCAGAAGCTGCCGAAAGCCGACGCAACCTCGTCCTCTCGCTGATGGAACAGCACGGAAAGATTACGAGTGAAGAGGCTGAAGCGGCAAAAGCGATTCCATTGGAGGATCAGCTTGAATTAACAGAGCGTGAGTCTTATCCGTATGAAGCCTTTTATAATCAAGTGTTGGCAGAGCTTGAAGAAATGGAAGGGATCACGGTCAATGATCTCTACAATGCTGGACTAAAGGTCTACACAACGCTTGATGTCGAAGCGCAGGAGCATGTCGAAACCGTCCTGCAAACAGATCAGTACATTACAAGTTTTCCGGATAATGAAGACTTTCAGGCGGGTATTACCCTGCTCGATACAAAAACCGGGCAAATCAAGGCGATCGGCAGCGGCTTGCAGGATACCGATGTCCAGCGGGGCTTTAACTATGCGACAGATCTTCGCAAACAGCCTGGTTCAACGATTAAGCCGATTTTGGATTATGGTCCGGCAATTGAGTATTTGCAATGGTCGACCGGCCACGTCCTCGTTGATGAGCCTCATGAATACAGCGTCGGTGTACCGATTCGCAACTTTGACCGTTCCTACGACGGCGCCCTTTCGATGCGACGGGCCTTAGCTCGCTCGCGCAATGTTCCGGCAATCAAAGCGTTGCAGGAGGTCGGTGTTGACCGTGCTGAGGAATTTGCCAAAGGGCTTGGCGTTCCAATTGAATATGATGATGGTGAGATGCCGGAAGCATTTGGCCTTGGTGGTTTCCGTGATGGTATTTCCACCCTTCATCTCGCCGGTGCTTACGCCGCTTTTGGTAATAATGGAATGTACACAAAACCACATACCGTCCGGAAAATTGTCTTTCCTGACGGCCGGGAAATCAATATGGCACCTGAAGCACAAAAAGCAATGAGTGACTATACGGCCTATATGATTACCGATATGCTAAAAACAGCGGTAACGGACGGAACCGGTACGACTGCAAACATTCCAGGCTTACCGATGGCCGGAAAAACGGGAACAACGAATTTTGATGAAGATACCCGCCGGGCTCATGGCATCCCGGAAAATGAAGTGCCGGACATTTGGTTTGCCGGCTATACAACAAATTATACAGCTGCCGTCTGGACCGGCTTCAGTCGGAATGGTCCGAATAATTACCTGAGACGCGGTGAAGAGCGCCAGCTCGCGCAACGAATTTTTAAAGCGGTGATGGAGGAAGTATCGGCTAATCAGCAAACAGAAGATTTCACCATGCCGAATTCAGTTGTCCGCGTCGGCGTCGAGCGCTCAACCGGTTTACTGCCTAGCCCTTATACGCCGCAGAGTGAAATTGTTTATGAACTGTTTGTCCGTGGCAATGAGCCGACCCGTGTCTCAGAGGAATTTATGGAGCTTGCTGCTCCGTCGGGTATGATGGCCAGCTATGAAGCAGAGAACGATCAAATTATCGTCAGCTGGAATTATCCAAATGACCTTGCGGATGAGGTGACCTTCGAGCTGCAAGTATCCGTTGACGGCAGCAGCCCGCAATTGCTCGACCGGATGAAAGACATGCAATTTATTTTTAACGCGCCAGAACATGGCTCGACGTATGAATTTACGGTTCGCGCGATTTCGGATGAAAATCCAAATGTCCAAAGTGATTCCGCCTCAGCCCGTGTCGTCATTGAGGATGCGACTGAAGAGGATGAAGAGGACATACCGGACCCACTTGAGGAACTTGATCCCGATGGCAATCCGCTGCCTGGAGAAGATGAGGAAACCCCTCCAGACGAAAACGGCAATAATGGCAACGGGAATGATAATAGCGGACCTGGAAATGGCAATAACAACGGCAACAATCCAGATGACAACAATAATAATGGAGATGCAGAACAGCCTCCTGTCACGGAGCCCGATGAAGGTTCTGCCGAAGGAAACGAAACCTAGAGAAAACTGATTATGCTTAGAGGCTTGGAAAAGGTAAATACAACCTTTTATCCAAGCCTCTTCTTTATCGTTTACAGGATGATGAATTTCAATTATAGTTATTAAAGAGTAATTATATCTATAATGAAAGATCCTATACTAAAGGAGCTGAAGGTGGAATGGAATTTTGGGAGTCCAGTTTTATCGAAAAGCAAACGATGTGGGGCTTGGAACCTGCGGACTCGGCCATCCTGGCAAAAGACTTTTTCCTTGAAAGAAAGGTGAAACATATCCTGCTACCCGGGATTGGCTATGGGAGAAATGCGAAGGTTTTCCTTGAAAATGGCATCGATGTTACAGGCATTGAGATTTCACAAACGGCCATTGATTTGGCAAGGAAAAATGGAGTTGATTGTAAAATTTTCCGTGGCTCCGTCACCGAGATGCCCTTCGATACAAAACAATATAACGGTATTTTCTCCCATGCGCTTCTCCACTTATTAAATAAGACTGAGAGAGCGGCATTTATTAAAGAGTGCTACAATCAGCTCCAGCCTGGTGCCTATATGATTTTTACAACCGTTTCAAAAAAAGCACCGATGTTCGGAAAAGGCAAACAGTTGGATAAAGACTACTTTGAGACGAAGGAAGGCGTAAAGTTGTATTTTTATGATGCCGACACGATAAGGAAGGAATTTCGTGAATACGGTCTGGTGGAGTTTTCCGAAATTGATGAACCGAATAAGGATAACGACAATAAACCGCCAATAACATTCTTAATGATAAGATGCAAAAAGTCGACAGGCGTTTTGTAGTTTAAGAAAGTAGCCATGATAAGTCGCTTCGAACCCGCTCCCGGGATGGGAATCTACGTACTCTTCAACTACCCTCTTTACGGAAGATAGTAGATGCAGGCGATGCTTGTTTTCGCTGCCATGAACTTGAAGAAATTAACCAACTGACCCAGGAGGAACACTCATCCTCCTGGGTCACCAACAAAAAATAAACGAATTGACGGACGTAAAAATGCCTTTGAGAGAGAACTTTCAAAGGCATTTTATCTACTTAACCAATGTACGAAGCCGTCTCTCACACAATAGGGGAAATCACACTATTGTATGGGATCGGCTTTTTCCTGCGCTTCGACTCTTGCTTTCTCTTGGCTCATAGGTCTGGCAGCGGCTCCGTTTGCACGCGCCGTCAGGAAAGAAATTCGCTTTCCTGACGGCTTTTACTTTCGGGTGCTAACTACGCTCGCTGCTTCGGCACTCACACAATAGGGAAAATCGCCTATGGGATCGGCTTTTTCCTGCGCTTCGACTCTTGCTTTCTCTTGGCTCATAGGTCTGGCAGCGGCTCCGTTTGCACGCGCCGTCAGGAAAGAAATCCGCTTTCCTGACGGCTTTTACTTTCGGGTGCTAACTACGCTCGCTGCTTCGGCACTCACACAATAGGGAAAATCGCCCTATTGTGTGAGTGCCTTAAACCGGTCATATTCTTGTTGGAGGCCTTGTTGGTGCTTTGGATCGGTCAGGGCATCGAACCGCTCTATTTCACGGTTGAGGCCTTCGACAAAGGCGGACTTAGCTGCGGTTAATGACTGGGCGAAGACCGCTTCAAGCCGGGTGAGCGTTTCTCCTTCGACGTTTCGCAGTGTAGCGCTTGCGACAACCGCTCCATCCTCAACAAGTCTATCTTTCAACGCCCGTACTTGCTGGCCTTCAAAGAAAGTCTTTAAAGATTGAAAGCTGGAACTGTACTCTTCAAGAGGCAAATTAAGTAAGCGGCTGCTAAGCCCAACCTCAAGCTCTTGCTTCTTCTGTTCAGCTGGCAGAGAAAATGATGGAAAATCCTTTCTCAGCCGCTCTACAGTTTCAGTAAGCCACTGGTCGACCGCCCGGTACAGCGCTAATTCGAGCCGGACGAATGTCGCTCGGAGCTCCTGCTGGAGAAAATGCTCTCCCTCGCTTCGCCATTCCTTCAACGCCTGAAGCAGCGCCTGCTGCTGCGCCCGTTTGCTTGCACCGACGACCGTCGTCACATTGACTGCCGCCTGAAACTCATCCCCCAACACAAAGCGGATCCGCTCACGAAGATAGAGAAATAGCTGGCTCGTTTCCATTTTTATCGCCTGCTCGACCTGTAAAGGCTGCGACTGCTGAATCTCATTCTTCCATTGCTCGACGCGGTTAGCAAGCTCCTGCCGTCTCGCTGCCTTCGTCGCTTCCTCACCCGTCGCATACTCCAGCCCTTTCGCCAGCGTCATCGCATAGCGCTTCGTTTCCTCGCGCAGCAGCTCAAAGCTCAACCGTTTCAACTCGGCGATTGTTTGCTCGTAAAACGCTGTTTCAAAAGCAGCGAACAACGGATCCTGTTCCTGATTTCCCTGTTTGGCCTGCAAGCCTTTTTTACTTGATAACGGATACAGGCGCGGCTCGTCGATACCATTATGAACGAGCTGGTCATAGACATGCTTCCGCACCCCGTTTAATTCCTGTTCGCTGCTGGCCAGATCAGCCGCATTTAAAATAAAGTACAGCTTATCATTTTGGAAATCGCCGTTGACCTTGGCCATTTGCTGTAAAAAGGCCTGATCCGCCTTGGAGAATGCATGATTATAATAGCTGACATAGAAGATCGCATCAGAATCCCGCAATTGCTTAAAGGCGACATTTGTATGCCGGCCGTGAATCGAATTCACCCCCGGTGTATCAACAAGAACAATCCCTTGTCTGGTGATCGGGCTGTCATAATAAAGCGTAACTTGTTCGATTAAGCAGGCGTCGCTTTCATTGGCGACAAATGGCTGCAGTTCTTCCAGCGTTACTTCAAATGATGAGCCGAGCTCCCATTTTCCCGCCGCCACACTTTTTTGCAGTGTCGTTAAGTAAGCCTGGTACGTTTTCTGCCAGCTTGTTTGCGCGTCTTTTGGATTCGCCTTCCAGCCTGACAGTGAATCGAATGACAGCTGCTGATCAAGCTGTTCGGCAACGGCTTTAATTTCAGCGTCAAGCTGTTCCCTTGTTTTGACATGAACGACCGCTGTTTCTGACGGGTGTCCCTCTTCTGCCTGTTTGACGAGATTGACCGTGGCAGTCGTCGGGTGTGGCGATACAGGAAGCACCGCCTTACCTAATAAAGCATTGGCAAAGCTCGACTTACCGGCACTAAATGCCCCAAATAAAGAAATTGTGAACGTCTGCTGCTGAAACTTGGCCGCCCGCTCAGCAAGCTCCTCCCGCTCAGTCTGCATTCTCTCTTCCGCGCGTGACTCATTCAGCGCCGCATTTAGCTCCGCCATCCACTGCTCGGCAAGCTGCTCGTCAAATTGCGGCCGGCGTGCTGTGCCGGCATGTTCCCAATCGGTGGCAATGACCGTTTCTTCCGGCAGGCTAATATCGGCAAAAGTCGTTTGTTCAAACACGGGGACTTCTTTTTCCATCGCTTCCTTCAGCGAGCGCTCGTAGCCCCCGGCATCCTGAAATTGCTCAGCCTGCTCACGGTAGTGTTCCATGCCGCTATGATACGCCGTGCTCATTTCCTTCAGCTCATCGGCATACTTTTTTACTTCATTCAACTGCTCGAGCTTATCCTTCAGCCCTTTTCGCTCAACCTGCCAATGTGTTTCCATTCCCTTGACGAGTAACGCGATCACTGTTGCCGCCTTCTGCCGCAGCAGTCTCGTGACAGCAGCCGTCCGTTCCTTCGTAAAGGTATAGACATATTCGCGGTTTTTCGGCCCGGCCTGCACCGCCTCTGTAAAGAAAGCAGCATCGAGTGTGACCGTAAGCTCATCAAGCGCCCGCTCGACTTCCTCACGGTTGCTCAGCAACGTGAAATCGTAGCGCTTAAATACTTGATGAAGATGAAATTCAAGCTGGCTCTTCACCTTATCCTGCACTTCATCAATCAACCGTTTCAAACGGCGCTGCTGTTCTTCTTCGGTTTTTTTCTTTGCGAACAGCAGCCCAACCTTAAAGTTCGGCTGAATGCTTTCCAGCCATTGGCGGGCAAGCTCTGTCGTCGTGTAAGGAAAAATCGTCACATCCTTCATCAGCTTCTGAATGTCAGCCTCGATTTCTTCCTCCAACAGCTGCTTCGCCTGCTGCGTGCGTTCATAGGCGACGGCGGTTTTTTCCCGCTCTTCCAGCCACTCCAGCGCGAAGCCTTCTTCCTTTACCCGTTCTTTGATTTCATCGATTTCTGCTTCCATTTCTTCTTGAAGCCGGGCGGCGATGCTTAAATAGAAGCCTTGTAACAGCCGTTGCTTCGCGTATGGCAACAGTTCATGACCGTGGTAGAGCATCGCTTTCATATCACGCTCAAACCGGTCAAGCTGATTCAGATGATGGGAGCGGTGTTTCATGCTCGTATAACATAATTTCAAAATGTTAATGCCCCACTCCGAAAATGTCTGCCGGACCGATTGGTCAAATTGCGAAAACGAAAGCTCCGCTTCATCGTGCTTATCAATTTGATTGATCACTAAATAAAGCGGCTTCTTCTCATCGGAAAGCTGCTTCAAAAACGTTAAATTCGTCTCCGATTGAACATGATTATAATCCATCACATAGACGATGAAATCGGTCGTATAAAGGGCTTCGAGCGTAACAGCCTGGTGAGTCGGATCGGTTGAATCAACCCCCGGCGTGTCATAAATAATGCTCTGCTTTCCCAAAAACGGAAGCGGTGCCGAAATCGTCAGCGAAGCGATCTCTCCGCCATTCATCCCCCATTCGCGCACTCGCTGCCAAGGGATTTCTCCTTCCCAGCTTTCCTCTTCCCCATTCGTGCCAACAACAGTCAAGCCAAGCTCACCATTTTGAATTCCAATAATATTCGCACTTGTTGGAATCGGGCTCGTCGGCAGCATCTCCGCTCCAAGCAAGTGGTTAAGAATCGTTGATTTCCCCGCGGAAAAGTGACCGCAGAACGCGACCTGAAAGGCGGAATTTTTCCGCTTTTCTTCTACGATCGTCAGCCGTTCTCTTTCCTTTTCCGTCATTTCCAACACGTTTGCCTTCTTTTCAAGATCTCGCACTACGATGATAATCACCTACTCATAAATTTGACATCTGTTTGTTTTCGTCCCGCTTTTCAAGCACGAGCATTTTCGCAAAAATTTTCTGCTGTTCTTCAAACAGCGCCTTTACTTGCAGAAAAGCATGAAAACGGGGAAGGTCGCTCAGGACATAATGCAGACGTTCTCCGATGTTCGCCGGTTTATACGTCAATGTTTCACTTGTTTCTTCAATAAGCTGTAAAGAGATTAGCCGGTGGCCGTGGCTCCACCAAAGGCAGTTGATATAGAGCGCGCTCATTGCAATCATCTGCTGTTCAGCGTCCTGCGGCTTGCGCTCGCTGTAGCAGGCTGCCAGCTGTGGCTCCATCCGCTGCCAGAGCGAAAACAAGAGCGGAACCGTTCGCTCTTTATCAAGCCAGGGCTGCTCCTCCTGCGTTACATCATAATAAAAAGGCACCTTTAGCAGCACTTCCGGAAACGGCAGCGCTTGCCCCGGTGTAAGCTCCGTTTCCCGCTGAAAAAAAGGCCGACGGCGAAATGAAACGGGAATCTTCATTTGCCTTCCCGCGCTTTCATCCGCTTCTGCCCTTCCCGGCATCGTTCAAGCAGCGGACAGGTCTCACATTGCGGCGATTGGGCCTTGCAATGATACCTGCCAAAAAAAATAAATTGATGATGGGCATCCGACCAGCGTTCTTTTGGAATTTTTTTCATCAATGTTTCTTCTACTTCCTTGACACTGTCCTTCCACCTGCAAATGCCGAGCCGCTTTGAAACGCGCTCGACATGCGTATCAACAGCAATTGCCGGCACGCCGAAGGCAACCGAGGTTACGACGTTCGCCGTCTTTCTGCCGACACCGGCCAGCTTTACTAATTCATCCCGGGTTTTTGGCACTTCACCATTATGCTGCTCAAGCAAAGCCTGCGACAGTTTTTTAATATTTTTCGCTTTGCTGCGGAACAAACCGATCGAGCGGATATCCTGCTCCAGCTCCTCAAGCGGGACAGCTATGTAATCCTCCGGCTTTTTGTATTTTGCAAATAGGGCAGGCGTGACTTTATTGACGAGTGCGTCGGTGCATTGTGCGGACAGCACAACAGCAATCAGCAGCTCGAACGGGTTGGAATGGGTCAATTCACACTCTGCGTCCGGAAACATTTCAGCGATTATATCAAGTGCTTCAATTGTTTGTTTCTTTGACATCATACTCGTTCTCTCCCTTACTCAGCGCTGTTCAAGCCAGCCAAATCCTGGATAAGAATCAGCTCCCGCCCGCGGCTTCTCCTGCTTCTTGACCTGGTTGTATTTACGAAATTTTTCACCGTGGAGCTTGGCTTGTTCCAGGCTTGTGACGCCATTTCGTTTCCACTCAAATAAGATCCGGTCGATATAGCGGAAGTTGACCTTTCCCGAGACGACAGCCTCCCTTAAAGCGGCGACGATCAACGTCGGGGAATGGCGATCCTCATCAAGCCACATCGAAAGCGTTTCTGCTTCGATCGGCGAAAGTGGGCGGCCAAACTCTTCTTCAAAACGCTTGAACAGCTGGCCTTCCAGCTGATTCTGATCCTCTTCCTGGGCCCGCAGCGTCTCACCTTTCAACAGGTCAATCAGCTTGAGCCAAAGCGGTTCGAGTGAATAGCATTCGTAGACGATTCCCTGTTCGTCCGATTTCCGCTCCAAAGAAAGGAAGCGCCGCCGGACTAAGCGTCCCAGTAAATCAGCACATTCAGAAACAGACAGATTCATCCGCTCGCTGATTAAGTCGGGAGTCGGGAATTCATTGCCCGCTTCAATGTAAGTTTGCACCTGCAAAATCGCGACAAGCTCGTTTTCTTTTAATCCCATTTCGGCATAATGCTGCAGCAATAATGTCGGTACAGTCAGCTGCTTTTGCGCAGCCCATTTTAATAAGATTCTTTCTTGCATCGTGGAAACACCTCACTTCATAGTATAACACGGCTTTGCCATTCCGTCGTTTGTCATATAAAAAGGAGCTATCCGAAAAATAGACTGGACAGCTCCTTTCGCCGTTAAGTGAAGCGGTGACAGACTCCATTCATTAAGGATACAGACGATTCAACAACCGTGGAAACGGAATCGTCTCGCGGACATGCTCAACGCCGGCAATCCAGGCAACGGTTCTTTCAAGTCCAAGACCGAAACCTGAGTGCGGAACGGAGCCATATTGCCGCAGTTCCATATACCATTTATACGCATCCTCGGACAGCTGATGCTCCTTGATCCGCTGCTTCAATAGGTCAGCATCGTCAATTCGCTGCGAACCACCGATGATTTCTCCATAGCCTTCCGGCGCGATCAGGTCGGCACACAGGACGACATCGTCGCGCTCAGGATCCGGCTGCATATAAAATGGCTTTAATGACGTTGGGTAGTGAGTGATAAAGACCGGCTTGTCGTAATGCTCAGCAATCGCCGTCTCATGTGGAGCGCCAAAATCATCACCCCAGGCAATATCGTCAAACCCTTTTTCCTGGAGGAAGGTGATCGCTTGATCGTAATGAATCCGTGGAAATGGCGCTGTAATCTGTTCGAGCTTGCTCGTATCACGTCCGAGCACGTTAAGCTCCAACTGACAGGCAGCAAGCACGGATTTAACGATATAGGCGACATATTGCTCCTGGATTTCTAAATTCTCCTCGAATTCAACGAAAGCCATTTCAGGCTCAATCATCCAAAACTCGATCAAATGCCGTCTTGTTTTGGATTTTTCCGCGCGGAACGTCGGGCCAAAGGAAAAAACTCGTCCTAAAGCCATCGCCGCCGCTTCCATATAGAGCTGACCACTTTGTGAAAGATAGGCGTCCTCATCAAAGTACTTTGTCGCAAACAGTTCGGATGTTCCTTCCGGAGCGCTGCCCGTTAAAATCGGCGGATCAATTTTAACAAAGCTGTTCTCATTAAAAAATTGATACGTCGCCCGGATGATTTCATTTCTGATCTTCATCACGGCGTGCTGCCGTTTAGAGCGAAGCCATAAATGGCGATGATCCATCAAAAATTCGGTTCCATGCTCCTTCGGCGTGATTGGATAGTCCGTTGCCACATGCAGCACGTCGATATGAGAAACGACCAGCTCGTACCCGGAAGGCGAACGTTCATCAGCCTTTACAGAGCCGGTTACATAGAGTGAGCTTTCCTGAGTTAGGTTTTTCGCTTGTTGAAACTGTTCTTCGCCGACCTCGGCTTTGACGACAACACCCTGGATGAAGCCGGTGCCGTCACGCAGCTGGAGGAAGGCGATTTTGCCACTGGATCTTTTGCCGGCAAGCCAGCCGCCAATGGTCACTTCCTGTCCCTCATATTGACCGATCTTTGCAATTGTTGTTTTCATGTAATACCTCCTTGATAACACCTTAGACATTATACCGCTGTATTTTTTTTGAAGTCAACAAGCGGTTCGCCCGCCTTATTCCTTTGCCTTTCCAAGTAAAAAGATTCCTTCAGTTATTATACCCTCCAAATTGTTCAGACGGACAACACAGCCGGTTAATCGACTCTGATCTGATATCGCTTCATAAAGGTCCCATCAGCAAAGGTCAGGTAATAATAAGCTTGATTTCCTTCCGAATTCATGTAGGTCACTTCATACACCGGCAGCTGCCGTTCAAAGCCTAAGCGTATCGCCTGCACCTGACCGATATCGGCTTGATTGGAGACGATGTCAAGCGCCTGCTGTTCCGTAATGCCATCAGCCGCCGCTTCGATGTGATGAGACTCGAAATCGTCGGCAATCCAGACAATTTGCTCCTGCTCGGAATCGCTCCCGCTTACGACATAATACGTATTCGTTCCATGATAGTAAGCAATATCCGTAATCGTATGTAGTCCTGCTTCATTGATCGCATAAGTTTCCGCCCGTGCGTATTGCTCATCCAATGGAGCGCGAATGCTGTTATAGCTGTACGCTCCGGCACCGCACAAGACAAGCAACAACACGATGACGCCGCTAACAATCCATTTTTTCATGCTTATGTTCTGTAAATGGTAAACACCATTTTCTCCTCATCATTCTCATCAAGTGACAGGCCAAACATGAGATCTTTTTCTTTTAACGTTCGATTAAGTGAATCAACAATTTTATAAAGGTCAGCAGCCTTTTGCACTCTAACCGTTGACAACACTTCCATTTTCTGTCCCACTTTTATTCCTCCGTTCTTCTGTCTACTGTGCGGCAGGTTTTTCTAAACATAGCCGGCTTACATCTGGTGATACTATTGTTAAGCCGGAAAGGGGGCTTATGTCGTGTCAAAAACGACGATCGCTGAGGCTTTTCAGCGCGATAAAGAGACGGTCGCATTAGTAAGCCGGGAGGGAGCAACATGGTACCGTGCTATTCCCGTGACGCTCCATCAAACGCTGTTCCCTTCTATTTTTCAAACAGATCGTCAACAGCATCATGAAACGAAACTATAATTTCCTGCTCACACCTCTTTTGTCGCTCTGTACATGCCCACGGTACAGAGCACTTACATAAGCGAACAAACTTTCTCATATTCACGATTTGCCTCGTAACGGATTTTCTCCTCATCCAAAGTCAAGAGCGAGCGGTTTCTCATCAGCGCCTTTCCCTGAACAAAGACATCGGTGACATCTGCAGACTTCACGGCGTAGACAAGATGGGAAAGCACATGCGCGGCCGGTTGGACGTGAAGCCGCCCTCCGTCAATCAGAATAAAGTCGGCGTGATAGCTAGCTTTTATTTTGCCGAGCGCCGGAAATTGTAGAGCGTCGGCCCCGTTTACCGTCGCCAGCTCAAGCGTCGTCGCGGCTGAAAGCGTCGTCGCGTCCTGATAGCTCCCTTTTTGCAGCAAATTGCCGATTCTCAGCTCCTCAAACAGATCAAGTGTATTATTCGCCGCGACGCTGTCGGTGCCAAGCGAGACGCGAATCCCGCGCTCAAGCATCTCCTTAACCGGTGCGATGCCGGAACCGAGCTTTAAATTGCTTTTCGGGTTGTAGCTGATCGTGGCGTCTGTGCGGGCTAGTCGTTCCAGCTGCGGTTCAGCAAGATGAACGCCATGGGCAAAGAGCCATGGGACAGCCTCAAGCACATCGATCTGGGCTAAATGGTCAAGCGGATGGCAGCCATATTGTTCGATATGGTCAGCCACTTCTTTTTTCGTTTCAGCGAGATGCATATGAACCGGCAACTGAAGCCGGACCGCTTCTTCGACAATGCGTTCAATAAAAGCCGGCGGGCATGTATATGGAGCATGAGGAGCGAGCATTGTCCGAATCCGCCCGCCAGCGCTCTCATGCCATTGCTTGGCAAAACCGACGGCTTCCGCCAGCTTCGCCTCCTGCTCTTCCTTTGAACACAGTCCGATCATCGAGCGCATTAACGTCGCTCTCATTCCCGCCTCTTCAATAGCTTCGGCGCATTGATCCATATATAAATGATACATTTCCAAAAAAGTCGTCGTTCCGGACTTGATCATTTCAGCAAGCGCCAGTGCCCGACCGGCACGGACCGCCTGCTCATCCTGCTTTCCTTCGAACGGCCACATTTTCTCCTCCAGCCAGCGGTGAAGCGGCAAATCATCTGAATGACCTCTGAGCAAGGTCATGCCGATATGACCGTGGGTGTTGATCAAACCGGGCATCAGCCATTTCCCCTTGGCTGATATCACCTCTGTGGCGTCAGCCTCCTGCTTATCTGACGGTGAGCCGCTGCCAACCTCGATCAGCTTCCCGTCCATGATGACGAGAAATCCGTTATCGATAAACGGGTTCTCTTCATCCATCGTGACAACCGCCGCATCCTTTACTAGTAACATGCTTTCATCCTTTCTATTTCGACCCGTTCTTTTTACCGTCACCAGCTCAAAAGTGGGCCGTCACTAGCTGGTAATCATCCTCATTCAATTTTATTATAACAGATCCATTTTGTCTTGTTTGGTACGTATCGATCCATGTTTCCTGCAAGCGTTCAAGCAGCTGGCCGTTCGGAATCGTGTTCTTTTTCGAAAATACAATCGCCACCTGTGGATCAATCGCATCCAAAAACGGTTCTGTCGTTTCGACCCCGACACCAAATTCGGCCACTTTCAGCCCGGTCATTGCCGGAAGATTTTTCTTGAGCCAGGCTTCCTCAATGCTTTCACTCGATTCGGCGGCAAACAAAAAATGATGCCGGTCGAAAAAAGACACGACAAATGACAATGACGGAAGAAGGGCATGACCGGTCGGCAATGTTTGAATCTGAACCTGGTCTTCGATGATATAGGCTGCTTCATGATCCCAGCCAATCAATTCCGGCTCGTCACCTTCAGCAAACTGCGCTTCCGCCAGCGTCAGTCCGGCCTGCGGAACGACGAGCTTCTTCACCTCAAACTGTTCGAAAAGCCGCTCGGCATTGGCGCTGTATTCCTTGTCAAAGCGCGGCAAAATGAGGACATCTATTGTTTGAATTTGCAGCTTCTTAAGCCTGTGTGTTAATTCGGGCCAGGAATCCTCCGCCCCCGTTCCGATTAAATAGGAGGTTTGCGATGGCAGCCTGAGATACGTCGCTTCCCCGTTTGGCAAATCAAAAAACACCAGCCCGGCCTCATCCGTTCCGTCTTCAGAAAGCGCCAAGCCTTGTGCTTCACCAAGGAAAGCAAGAATCAAGGCAAGGAGCAGAGCGAAAAGTATCCGTTTCATAAAAATCGTCCTCCTGGAAATCTTTCTCAGGCTGCTGAAAAAATGAAAGTCGAACTTTTTCAGCAGCTTTTAAGTAGCTTTCCTTAGTGTGGTCCGTTGGCCCCTGTTGGATACTTCGTCTGCTCAGAGAAAATCAGCAAACTGCTCTAATAAATGCTCAAGCTTTCCTTCATGAACCGGCACTTCCGGCAATGAACGGATAAATTGTTTCCCGTAGCGCGTTGTGGAAATACGCCGGTCGAGGACGAAGACACAGCCGCGGTCGGACTGCGTCCGGATTAAACGACCGAAGCCTTGCTTAAAACGTATAATCGCCTGCGGAAGCGAAATATCCATAAACGGATTCAAGCCCTCCTCTTTTGCCTTTTCAAATTGGGCCTGCTGCAGCGGCTGATCCGGAGGGGAAAACGGCAGACGGACGATCACGAGCGTATGCAACTGCTCACCTGGGAGGTCGATTCCTTCCCAGAAACTGCTCGTTCCAAATAAGATCGCCTCGCTGCTCTGTTTAAACATTTTCATTAATTTTGCCCGGCTGCCGCTCGTCACTCCCTGGCCAATCAGCTGCAAGTTACCAAATTGATTAAAGTCCTTCACATGCTGAAAAACGCGCTTCAGCATTTCATATGAGGTGAACAGAACGAGCATTTTCCCGCTGGACACTTCGGCGATTCGCCAAAGCTTTACCGCCACTTCCTCGGCAAATTCCTCTTCGGATACATCCTTTATCGAAGGCAAATCGGACGGCAGCAGCAGGCGGGCCTGCTTCTCATAGGAGAAAGGTGACGGTATAACCCGTTGTCTTACGCCGAAGTCGGCCAAACCAAGCCGTTTCTCCTGATAGGAAAAAACACCATTAACCGCTAAGGTCGCCGAGGTTAAAATGACGCTTTTCTTTTTTCCGAAAAACTGATCGGCCAACAGCTCGGCGACATCGACGGGCTTGCTGAATAAAAAGGTAGCATTACGCGCGCCACGAGGCTCAACCTCGATCCAGTAGACGACATTCGGATCATACTCCAGCAGCAGCTCGTACAAATTTTGCTCCTGTTCATACAGCGCTTCAACGATCCGCTCAAAGTCGGCAAGCAGACCGCGCTCCGGGTAGGAAAGCTCGTCCTGCTTTTCCTGAAACAGCTGAGACAGCCCGCGGCAGAAATGGATGCCATCCTTGATCATCATATGAACGCGCATCATGCATTCGAGAATCGCCTGCCACGTCGTTCCCTCCTCCTCATAGCTTGAATAGCGGTAACGGATCCGACCGATATCGGTCGAGCTTTTCTGGCGCGTGTTCATCACGAATTGGTGAATCATCCGAAACAGCTCATCAACCTCTTCTTTGGCTGTCAGGAGAAGCTGCTCGGCTTCCTTCTTCGTCTTCGGAAAAGGAAGCTGATACTTCTCGGCAACCTCGAACACTGTATCGATCATGCCCGTATCCTGCTGCACGCCGAGACGCTGAAACAAGTAGGAAAAGGTAACATAATCAGCGCTGTTTCCTAAATAGTCGCTCGCCGTTTCTTCAAAGTGATGCGCCTCATCTATCACAGCATGGCTATAAGACGGTAAAATCCGCTGCTCATTCGTTAAATCGGTACAGAGCAAGGCGTGATTCGTAATGATCAGATCAGCCTCCTGCGCCCGTCTCCGCGCCCGGTGGTAAAAGCAGCGTGAAAACCACGGACTGAATCTCCCTAAATCAGAGGCGGCGTCACTTTGGACTTCATACCAAAAACCTTTTCCGCCGGATGGCAGATTTAATTCCTCGACATCGCCGCTCTCAGTTTCCGTCAGCCAAATCAACAGCAGCGCCTTCGTTAAAATAACGTCATAGCTGTCGGTTTCAATCGATTGTAACGATTGCTCAAACTTACGCAGGCACAAATAATGGCTCCTGCCTTTGAGCAAAGCCGCTTTTACCGGAAAAGGCAGAAGCTGGCGAATGAGCGGCAAGTCGCGCTCAAGCAGCTGCTCCTGTAAGGGAATTGTTTGCGTGCTGATCACGACAGGATTACCGGTGGAGTGAGCGTAATAAGCCGCTGGTAGAAGATAAGCGAGCGATTTGCCCGTTCCGGTTCCTGCTTCGACGAGCAGGTGCTGACATTGTTCAAACGCTTCGTCGACCTCCTGCATCATCTGGCGCTGACCCGGCCGCAGCTCATAATGAAGAAAGGCTTCCTTCATTTTTCCCTCCATGAAAGTCGAGAAAAAATCGGGAAACGACAGTTCATCTATTGCCAACGGCTGCTCTTTATCCGTTTCCTCCGGCGCCACTCTTTTTAATGCGAGCTGGCGGAAGCAGTCAAATTCCTGCTGGTCATCACTGCCTTGTCCAAGCTTTTCCTTAATATAATGGGCGAGCAACGGCTCTAGATCGCTCTTCAGTCTTTTCGCAAATGGCTGAAGCTGTTGCAGCGTCAAAAGCGGGAGTTGCTTTAATTTATGTAATAAGGTTAAAAACAGTGTCGCCGTCACTTCGGCATCGCTGTCGGCCTGATGTGGCCGGTCATGATCGAAGCCAAGCTGATCGGCGAGCTGGTTCAGCTTATAGCCCTCCTGTTTCGGCAATAGCATCCGCGCCAGTTCCACTGTGTCAAACAACGGAACCGGAGGGAAGAGATAGCCCTCCAGCTCGAGCTGCTCAGCCAAAAAGGAACGGTCAAAATCGACATTATGGGCGACAAACGCGCTGTTTTCCAGTAGTCGTAAAATTTCGGGGACAAGGCTATGAAAAGAAGGTGCCTGTTCAACCAGCTCGTCAGAAATCCCTGTTAATTCTTCAATAAATGGTGGAACCGGGATACCGGGATTAACGAAGGAAGAAAATGTCTCGACGATTTCTCCCTGTTCAATCACAACAGCACCGATTTGAATGATCCGGTCTCCTTTTTTAACAGAGTGGCCCGTTGTTTCAACATCGATGACCACATATTTTTCTTGTTCTATCATGGATTGCACCTCAATTAATCAAGCCGTTCTTCCCCGCTCCGAGCAGCGAACCCCATTCTTCCTCGGGCCAATTCTGCTCAAGCCAGCCGATCGAGGAACGGATATCGGAATTGAATGGGTCAAATTGCAATGCTTTTCGGAACGTCACCATCGCTTTTTTTACTTCTCCGGTCAAGGCATAATTCCAGGCAAGTCCATGAAGCACCTTCTGCTCCACGCCTTCACTTTCCTGGATCCGCTTATAGCAGTGGACCGCCGTTTGATGATAGCCATGCCATTCGCAGACATGCGCCAGAGCGAGCAAAGAAGTCGTCGATTCCGCTACATGAATGCTCGTCAGCCAGGAGACCCAGGCCGCTTCTTTGTCCCCTTTCAACCATTGGCAGCAGCCAAGAAAGAAGTAAGCTTCTTCATCCTCGGTCACCTGCTCAATATAATCGAGAAAATAGGCTTCAGCTAGGTGGAACGCTTCTTGAACGTAATAACACACGCCTAAATTATACACGACATCCGCCGTCGTGATAAGCTGATTTGCCCGCTCAAAACAGACGATCGCTTCCTCAAAGCATTGGCGGCGGGCGTGAATACAGCCTAAACCAATATAGGCAAAATGCTGAAAAACTTTTTTTCGGGCAGCGTGAACGAGATAAAGAAACAATTCCTGGGCTTTTTGCTCGTTTTCGGCAAAAAGGAAAGCAAACCCGGTATAAAGCAGGCGTAAATCCTCCTCATCCCCGCCGGCCTGCTCTGTTTGCAACGTCTCGGCCGCTTTCGTAAACATCTCAAGCTGATAATACACCGTGCCGGTCGATTGATAACGCGGAAGTTCACCTTGCTCTGTCCCTTCCTCACGCAGCTTCTGAACGAGCTCATCCATTTGCGTCCATTCATCAAGCAATGTACCGGCCGTCTCTTCAAGATAGGTCAGCTGCTTCTTTTGTTCATTCGGGCTTAAAAACGCCCACTTCTTTTCTGTTTGTTGATAGAGAGCGTGCCACGACGTGAACCAATCCATCAAAAAACCCCTCCTCTCGATGGCTTTTTAATCAAAGTGTTCATCGAAACAGAGGGGAATATGCGGATTAGAGCACGGTAGAAGCTGGCTCTGAACGTAACATTTCGACAATCTGATTGTTTTCATCCATAATCGCCACTCGCGGTGTGTGCGACTTCACCTTTTCTTCAGGAACGAGCGCGTAGGAAATGACGATCACGACATCCCCTTCCTGGACGAGACGGGCCGCCGCACCGTTTAGACAGAGAACGCCGCTTCCTCTTTCACCTTTGATGACATACGTTTCAAAGCGGGCACCATTGTTATTATTGACAATTTGCACCTTTTCATTTTCAAGAATATCGACGGCATCCATAATATCCTCATCAATCGTAATGCTGCCAACATAGTTAAGATTCGACTCTGTCACGCGAGCGCGATGAATCTTTGCTTTCATCATAGTCCGAAACATAGCTAAGCCTCCTCTCTGTCAAGCTCGATGATGATATTATCAATTAATCGAGCTTTTGTATAGTGATACGCAACGGCTAGTATGATCCGTCCTCCAAGCTTTTCCTGTCTTTCAAGCGCAGGGTAAGATAATGCCTCGACATAATCAATCGTTCCGCTGCCGCCCTCGAGCAGCCCGGTTAGATACTGAAGCAGCCGTTCACGGTCGTGTTCTCCCGCTTGTGCCCGTTCAGCCGCCTTCCGCAGCGCCTGATACAAAAATGACGCTTCCTGCCGCTCTTGTTCGGTTAAATAAACGTTGCGCGAGCTTTTGGCGAGGCCATCCTCCTCGCGTACAGTCGGACAGCTGACAATGTTAACAGGAACGTTAAACGTCCTGACCATATTGATGATGACTGCGACCTGCTGCGCATCCTTTTGACCAAAGAACGCTTCATCCGGCGCAGTCAGCTGAAACAGCTTCATCACCACGGTCGCAACCCCGTCAAAGTGGCCCGGGCGGCTGGCTCCGCATAACACATCGACCCCTTTTGTAACATGGATCGTCATCGCCGTTTCGCCGGGATACATCTCCTCCACTGGCGGGCAGAACAGAATATCGACACCGCTATTTCGCGCAAGACGCTCATCACGGTCGAGATCCCGCGGATAACGCTCAAAATCTTCATTTGGACCGAATTGCAACGGATTGACAAATATACTCACCACCACAACATCATGCTTGGCCCGCGCCGCTTCAATCAAACTGAGATGACCTTCATGTAAAAAGCCCATTGTCGGAACTAAGCCGATCGAGCGGCCTTCTGCTTTTAGCTTGCGTACTTCTTCACGGATGGCGGAAATCGTCTCGACAATTTTCATTACTTGCTTCCTCCATACAGAGCAGCAAGCTCTTCTTCCTTCATTGTAAACCGGTGTTCTTCCCCGGGGAAGATCCCTTCCTTTACGTCATGAACATACGCTTTCAACGCGTCTTCAATCACTGGGGAAAGCTCCGCATAACGCTTGACAAATTTAGGGACGTGAACATCGCCATAGCCGAGGACATCATGATAAACGAGGACCTGGCCATCCGTCTGTACCCCGGCGCCAATGCCGATGATCGGAATTTGACACGTTTCACTTAGCAGCGCGCCGACCGGCTCCGGTACGCACTCGACAACGAGGGCGAAGGCGCCTGCTGTCTCAAGCGCTTTGGCGTCAGCCAGTAATTGTTCCGCTGCTTCCCGGCTCTTCCCCTGAACGCGGTAGCCACCGAGCACCTCAACCGATTGCGGAGTCAACCCTAAGTGACCCATTACTGGGACGCCAGCTGCGGTAAGCTCCTCGACAAGCGTCATCACGGCTTCCCCCGCCCCTTCAAGCTTGACAGCATTGGCGCCTGCTTCCTGCATCACTCTTTGCGCATAGCGGAATGCTTCCGTCCGATCGGTTTGATATGATAAAAAAGGAAAGTCAACGACAACGAAGGTATCTCTTGCTCCCCGTCTCACTGCCCTGCTATGCAGCAGCATGTCTTCCGTTGTGACCGGAATCGTCGAATCATAGCCGAGGACGACCATTCCAAGCGAATCGCCAACAAGAATCATATCCATTCCAGCCTGCTCGACGAGCTTTGCCGATGGCGCATCATAAGCCGTCATCATCGTAATTTTTTCCTTGTTTTCCTTCATTTTTCTTAATCCAGCAGTCGTTTTCATTCGTTTTCCTCCTTTTTTTAAAAGGAGAGCTTCAGCCAGACGACACAAAAAAATCCCACTTCACAATCAGGGAAGAAGGATGCTCATGTGAAAGAAGCGATTCCGCCACGGCGAAATTGCGTCTGATAGCCAGCTGAATCCCTCTGTCCTAGTCCAACATGGATCAAGGCAGATCATTTATCCGATTAGCCTTTAAGTGTTGGTGCAGTTCTTGACGATACTGCCCATTTCATCAAAAGTATAACAGAAAGTTACGTCGGGTGGGAAGCAATTTCGATATCAGCTGAGTAGATCTGATGGGTTTTACCCGCTTGATCTTTTAATAAAAGCGCTCCTTCATCGGTGATTCCCTCGGCGTAGCCGTAAATGACTTCCTTCATCGTCCGCGCATAAAGATACGTTCCGATGCTGATCGAATGCGCCTCCCAGAGAGAACGGACCGCCGAAAAGCCCGAGCTGATATAGAGCTCGTACAACACTTCAAATTGATTCAGAATCGCCGCGATTAATGGCGCCCGCTTGATACTTTCGCCTTTTTCGATTGCCAATGACGTTGCTACCTGTTCAATTTCATCAGCGAAATCAGCCGGTTTTTGGTTGACATTGATACCGATGCCGACAATGACAGAATGCACAACGTCCGGTTCTGACTGCATTTCCGTCAAAATACCGACGAGCTTTTTGCCATTAATCAAAATATCATTCGGCCATTTAATCGAACAGTCGATCCCTGTTTGCTGTCTGAGCGCCCGGACGACGGCAACAGCGGCCAGCAATGTCAGCTGCGGGGTGCGCTGCGGTGGAAGCTCAGGTCGCAGGATCAGACTCATTGAAATTGTTGAGCCGGCACGGGAATACCATTTCCGTCCGAGCCGCCCTTTTCCGGCGGTCTGCTCATTGGCAAGAACGAGATGCCCTTCCCGCGCCCCTTCCTGGGCAAGACGGTGAGCGATTGACTGCGTCGACGATACCGCTTCATAATAGGTTTGCTCCTGGCCGAGCCGCTTCGTTTGCAAGCTGACCTTCACTTCATGCGGCTGAATATCATCAGGCTTGGAAACAAGCCGGTAGCCTTTGCGCGGTGCTGATTCAAGCTGATAGCCGTTTTTCCGCAGTTCATCAATATGCTTCCAAATCGCCGTGCGCGAGCAGCCAAGCTGCTGACTGATCTTCTCCCCTGATAGAAATTGCCCTTCATGCTCGGCGAAGATTTTCAACAATGCTTCTTTCATTCGGTCTCCCTCCTTTCCTCAAGCGCCGCGATAATCTGCCGGCGGTCATTTTGCAAACGTCCGGAGAGCACGGCCCGTTCGGCCCATTCCAGCTCCTGCTTGAGCCATGGTCCAGGCTTTCTTCCCGCCTGTAACAAATCATGACCGGTGATCGCGAGGTCGCTCTTCTGCTTCAAGACGAGCCCGTCCCAGATCGCCTGCAGCGTCTCGTCTGCTTCATCCGGATAACCGAACCAGCTCCGCAGCCTTTCCACATCGCGCGCCACTTCAAGAGAAGCGCTATATAGCTCATACGGCGACCAGCTTTTCTCGCGACGCAGTTGAAAATAAGAGAGCCGCTTACGAATCGCCCGTGCAGATGCTTTCGAAAGCGCCAGACTGCCAGGATTGACCTCCGTCTCCCCTTGGCAGAGAAAAAAAGCGGTCCAGACGAGCGCTTCATCCGCTCCTTCAAAGCTCGGCAGCTTAGCGAGAGCCTCAAGCTGATCCTCAGTTATTGAAAGACCAGGCAGTTCGTGGTGCAGCCCCGACCGGCGCAGGTCAGCGAGCGCCGCGGTACGCGCTTTTCCCTTTAACAGATTCAGCCACTCCTTCGTGATCCGTTCAACAGCTGTCTGCCGGATTTTCTCTTTATTGTGCTGAATGACCTCCTGCAGCTCCCCGTCAATCACGAAGCCGAGCTGACTCGCAAACCGGTAAACGCGCAGCATCCGCAACGGGTCCTCCGTCATCCGGATTTGCGGATCAACCGAGCGCAGCCTGCCGAGCTCGAGGTCCTTGCGCCCTCCGGCCGGATCAAGCACCGCTTCATCAGCAGTCAGCGCGATGCTGTTAATCGTCATATCGCGCCGGTACAGATCTTCTTCGATCGTCTCGCCGCGCAGCGTCGTCACTTCAAACAAGTGACCATTTGAACGGACGATGACCGTCTGATGGGCGGTGTTCATCTGAAAGGTTTTCGCAAAAACCTGCTCAAGCTCCTCCGGCCGGGCAGAAGTTACAAGATCGATATCAGCACTATTTTTGGCAAGCAGCCAATCACGAACAGCGCCACCGACGATATAAGCCTGATAGCCGTGGCGCTCTAATGTTTGAATGAGATGTAAGGCTTCCTTCCACGCGCTTTGCATCTTATTTCCTCTTTTCCTTCATGCCATATTCTCAAGCATTTGCTGATAAAGCTGCTCATAGCGGGAGACTATGAGTTGGGAATGGAATGTTGCGGCAACGCGCTCCATCGCTTTTTTTGAAAACGTCTGATACCGCTCCTCGTCCTCGAGCAAAGTCAGAGCGCGGTGTGCGACGCATTCAATATCGCCGACCTCGCATAAATAGCCGGTTTCCCCATCAATCACCACTTCAGGAATACCGCCTGTGTTCGTGCCGATCACGGGTACGCCACAGGCCATTGCCTCAAGCGCGACTAAGCCGAAGCTCTCCTTTTCACTAAGCAACAGCATTAAGTCACTCATCGACAGCAGCTCTGCAATATGCTTCTGATTTCCAAGCAGCAGCACCTGGTCTTCAAGCTTGAGCGATTTGACAAGATCTCTCGCCACCTGTAAATCAGGTCCATTGCCGATCAATAATAATTTCGCCTTGACCTGCTTGACGATTTCAGCAAAGCTGCGAACAATATCCGGGACACGCTTGACCGGACGGAAATTTGAAATGTGAATCAGCACCCGCTCATCCGCGGCAATATGATAATGCCGCTTCAGCTCCTCCACATCAAGTTTTGTATAAACCCGTTCATCAATGAAATTATAGACCGTTTCAATCTGTTTATCCGTTTGAATCAGCTCACACGTTTGTTTCACTAAATCATGGGAAACAGCTGTTACCATATCAGACTGCTCGATGCCAAAGCGGATAATATCCTTCAGTGACGGGTCGTAGCCAAGTACGGTAATATCTGTGCCGTGGAGCGTCGTCATAATTTTCAGATCATAGCCGGCCATTTGCTTCGCCAAAATCGCGCAAATCGCATGGGGAACGGCGTAATGAACATGAATCAAATCAAGCTTCTGACGCTTGGCGACTTCGGCCATTTTACTGGCCAGCGTCAAATCATATGGCGGGTATTGAAAAACCGAATATTGGTTGACTTCCACCTCATGATAGAAAATGTTCGGATAGACGCGATCAAGCCGAAACGGCATGCTTGACGTAATAAAATGCACCTCATGTCCGCGCTCCGCCAGCAGCTTCCCAAGCTCAGTCGCAATCACGCCGGAGCCGCCTACTGTCGGGTAACAGCTAATTCCGATTTTCAGCTTCATCCCTCAGTTCCTTTCCAGCCAGCAAATCGCCAAGCAGCAGCGGCCGACCGCTCATAAACCCTTCGGCAAAAGGTACGCCGGCTTCCTTACCGAAAAGCCGGTCACGCGCCTCGACCGTTGTGATGTAGCCATCTGTAAGCGGGGTCGCAACCGCCTGCCCACGGTTTGTAAACTGGCTTTCATAGGCGGACAGCGCCTGTATTTTTTTCTCCATAAAAGCGGTTGTTTCCTGGACAAAATCAGGATGCTCATAGCCGTTAATGAAATAAAAATAATGAGCCTCCGGACGAAAAGCAGGCAAGCTCTCCTTGCAGCGGTAGCGGTGAATCCCGGCATTAAACGCCGCCTCTTTCACCAGCTCGCTGCAGGCGCCGTGATCAGGGTGGCGGTCGACCATATACGGCGAAAAGATCAGCCTTGGACGGTAGCGGCGAATGACCGATACAAGCTCCTCAAGCTGCTCATAGCCGGCCAGCTTCAATCCGCGATCAGCAAAGCTTAATTGAATGCGCTCGCTCACTCCGAGAATGCCAGCGGCTTGCTCAGCCTCCTGTTGGCGTAGCTCGACCGTTCCATTTGACGAAAGCTCGGCCTTCGTCAAATTGCATATGCCGACGCGGTAGCCGGCGGCGGCGTACTTCGCCAATGTCGCTCCCATGCCGATTTCGACGTCGTCGGGATGAGCACCAAAAGCGAGAAGATCAAGTGTTGCCTGACTCATCATCGCTATCCTGTTCACGCCATGCGAAATCGCCCCGCTCCAACCCCTTGATCAAAATTTCCGCCGTTCCAAGATTTGTCGCCAGAGGCACCTGTCTTACGTCACAAAGCCGGATCAATGCTGAAACATCTGGTTCATGAGGCTGGGCCGTTAGCGGGTCGCGGAAAAATAAAATCAAGTCAAACTTGTTCTCCGCCACTAGCGCGCCAATTTGCTGATCCCCTCCAAGCGGACCTGATTTAAAGCGGATTACTTTCAGGTCGGTCGCTTCCATAATCCGCGTCCCCGTCGTTCCGGTTCCGTATAACTCATGCTTCGCCAGTACAGCCTGGTAAGCAGTGGCAAACTGTACCATTTCTTCTTTCTTTTTATCATGAGCAATGAGCGCGATTCTCATAAGCTTCTCTCTCCCTTTATTCAATAATATGTTCTAATCCGTAGACAAGCGTATCGAGCTGAAGAACGGTCTCAACCGCCAGCTTCACTCCCGGCATAAACGAGGCCCGGTTCAAGGAATCATGGCGGATCGTCAACGTTTGGCCTTCCCCGCCGAAAATGACCTCCTGATGGGCGACAAGTCCCGGTAGACGCACGCTGTGAATTTTCATGCCGTCATAGTCGGCTCCGCGCGCCCCGGCGAGATCCTCATGCTCCTCAGGGTGACCCTGCTGCTTTTGCGCGCGAACCTCCTTAATCAGCTCAGCCGTTTTGACAGCCGTACCGGAAGGCGCATCCAGCTTGCGGTCATGATGACGTTCAATAATCTCGACATCCGGTAAATAATAGGCAGCCATCTTCGCAAATTTCATCATCAGAATCGCCCCGATTGCAAAATTCGGCGCAATAATCGCCCCAAGCTGTTTTTCTTCGGCAATCGCCCGTAAGCTCGAAATATCGCTTTCCGAGAAGCCGGTCGTCCCGACGACCGGACGTACGCCATGGGCGAATGCCAGCTCCATATGCTTGCGCCCGAAAGCCGGCGCGGTCAAATCAATTAGCACATCCGGCTCGTGCTCACTGAAGCACTGCTCCATATCTGTATAAACAGGAACGTCTATTGCTGCGAATTCGCCAATCTCCGATAATCGCATTTGGTCATGCTTCGAATCAACGGCAGCGACCAGCTCAAAGCTGTCCGTCGCTTCGACCATTTTCACCGCTTCTTTTCCCATGTTGCCGCGCGGGCCGGCAATAACAATCTTTACTTTACTCATCTCTGACACCTTCTTCTTCTATTCTTGTCCAACGGTCATGATCGCGAGTCTCAAACTTATTCATGACGCGGTCAAATGCCTCTTCTAAATCAATATGTAATGAATTTGCAAAACAGATTAGAACAAAGAGGACGTCCCCCATTTCCTCTTCCATGGAACGCTGTTCTTCCGTTGTTTTTTTTGGTTTTTCTCCATAGACATGATTCACTTCTCGCGCCAGTTCACCCACCTCTTCACTCATTCTTGCCAGTAAAGCGAGCGGGCTGAAATAGCCTTCTTTAAATTGACCGATATAATCATCAACTTGTTTTTGCATGTCCTCCATCGTTTTTTGCTTCAATGCTGTCGTCACCTCACATTCCTACTCATTCATGTTAGCGAATCAGGACGATTTTGACAAATCTTAATGTTTCATTTGCAAAAAAAATGTGATACTGACTATAATAGGGGATATTTTCCTTTTGGCCTGATTTCATTCCTCAAAGGAGGCACACTTTATTCTATGCGCAAAAAAGTAAAAAACAGTCTATTTATTATTCTCGGTTCGGCGATTTTATCCTTCGGGCTCGTTTATTTTAACATGGAAAATAATTTGGCCGACGGCGGATTTACCGGAATCACACTTATCCTTTATTTTGTCTTTCAATTTAATCCGGCGATTTCAAATTTGCTGTTGAACATTCCGCTCTTTTTCATCGGCTGGAAAATCCTCGGGAGAACAACGTTTATTTACACCTTGATCGGCACCTTCAGCGTTTCTCTGTTTCTCGAGCTTTTTCAGCGTGTTCAGCTGATTCACATTCCGCTACGCGATGATATGACGCTGGCCGCCCTTTTTGCCGGCGTGTTTATCGGTGTCGGACTGGGGATTGTCTTTCGCTATGGGGGGACGACTGGCGGTGTTGATATTATCGCCAAACTGGGCTTCCGCTACCTCGGCTGGAGCATGGGAAAAACGATGTTCATCTTTGATGCGGCCGTTATTACATCTTCGCTCATTTATTTGAATTATCGCGAGGCGATGTATACGCTCGTCGCCGTCTTTATTGCGGCGAAAGTAATTGACTTTATTCAGCAGGGCGCTTATTCCGCCAAGGCTTCTTTCATCATTTCCGACCACAGTAAGGCAATTGCCGAGGCGATCGCCAAGGAAATGGATCGCGGTGCCACACTTTTGAAAGGCAAAGGAAGCTTCACAAACAGTGAGCGGGAGGTGCTGTACTGTGTAGTCGGACGCAATGAACTCATCCGCCTGAAAACACTAGTCGAGAAAATCGACCCGCACGCCTTCGTTACGGTCAACGACGTCCAGGATGTCATCGGCGAGGGGTTCACTCTCGACGAAAACAAGCAGCCGCTCGAGCATTGAAAAGGGAGGTGCAAAAAGGTTGCATTTCCTTTTTACACCTCCCCTAAAACAGCTCCATAAAAAAAGCTTAGACAAAAGGGTGCTTTTCCCTTTTGCCTAAGCCTCTCCACTTCGACTTCAGTCCCAGCCTCCAGCCGCAAACAAACGGCTTATTTTCTTTCGGCTTAGTCGTCGTTGTTCATCCCGACATACATCAGGATAAAACGGATAAGCTCCATCAAGGCGACGAGCGCGCCGGCTACATATGTGAGCGCAGCCGCATTCAGCACTTTTCGCGTTTCCCGCTCTTCATCATTGCGGATTACGCCAACTGAGACGATTTGCTCCATCGCGCGGTTGCTCGCGTTAAACTCGACAGGAAGGGTGACAACTTGAAAAAGCACCGCTGCCGCCATCGCGACAATCCCGAGCAGAAGAAGTCCGGAAGCCTGAAATAGAATCCCTGCAAGAATTAAAAAGAACGAAGCATTGGAACCAAAACCGGCTACCGGGACGAGCGCGTGACGGAAGCGAAGAAACGCGTAATCTTCGGCGTCCTGCATCGCATGGCCGACTTCATGGGCAGCGACAGCCGCACCGGCGACAGACGTGCCGTGGTAATTGTCACTCGATAAACGCACGACCTTTGAACGCGGATCGTAGTGATCGGTTAATTGCCCGCGTACTTCCTCAATTCTCACATTAAACAGTCCGTTGTCATCGAGGATTTTTCGAGCAACCTGTGCTCCGGTCATTCCAGAAGATGCCGGGACTTGCGAATACTTGCGATAGGCGCTCTTCACCTTCATTTGAGCCCAAATTGGAATGATCAGAAGCAGAATGAAGTAAATCAAAAAACCCATATTTTGCAGTCACCTCTGTAGTCTATTATTTAATTATTATTCTAAAGTCAGCTATGTTGAAAGTCAAACAAAACACCCCTCAATTCCTTGCCGCACAAGCGTTTTCACAATTCCGACACATTATTCCTTCATTCTCACTTTGCTTTTTTCAGCGCGGTACTTTTTCCAGCCGACATAAGAGAGTGAAAGCACAATCATTCCACCAATGGTAAACATCACCCACCATAGAGACGGGTCGGCACTGTCTTCCTTCACCTGCTGATAGAGCTTCTGCCATTCCTCTTCCATCATCGTCAAATGCGCAGTTAGCGCGTCAGGCTCCAACGGCTCCGTTCTTCGTTTTTCGAGAAAGGTGATTTGCGATTCAATCCGCTGCAAAAGCGGGGGCTCCAAATGAATGAACAGTGCTGGACGGATCATTTGATAATGACGGAGAAACTCATTAAGGCGATGCTGATAAGCCTGCTGGTCGCGGGCGACAACCGTCTCCCGCATTTTCGTCAACGCCTGCATCACCGCTTGTTCCGTTTGCAGCCAGAGCGGATGGTGTTCGCTCGTCAATGCGTCAACCGCTAAACGGAACGAGGTGATGGCATGAATCCGTTCTTCAACCGGTAAATCAGCTGCCGTCACCGCTTCCTCCGCTTTTTCAAACGTCAATGTTACGGTGCGTAACGCGCTCATCGTGATCCCTTCTGCCTGGAAATCAACCTCTAAAAAGTTGCGTGAAAAATAATCCAGCAATTGCTTTGCTTCCTCGTACTTTTCCGCTTTGACCAGCTGCAGAACCTGGTCCGATGTATGATTTAATTCCTTCCATCTATGTAGAGATGACTCCTCATCCGTCTCGGCATGCACTGGACTAATCAGCAAACAAACAGCTAAAAAAATAAGCACTAGTTGACGCATCATCCGTCCCCCCTTTTTTCTACTCTCATCCTATGTACGATGGGACAAGAGTAGACCAAGAAAAGGCGAAATTGCGACCTAGCGCTCAATTTCAAGACGAAGGGCTTGTTTGCGAACCGCTAAAGCGTAAACAGTTAGAAGCGAGAAAATACTGAGCCAAAATGTAAAATAGCCAATCTGCGTGATATACGGCATCAGTCCGTATGACACAGTCGGATGCATCATGAACACATAATCAATAATGTCATTATGCAATGTCCAGACAGCGACTATAGCAAGATGCCAAGGCTTGATCCGGTAATAAGGGGCGTATAACACAGCCTGCAACGCCATCCCGGCATGAGAAAAAATCAGCATATAATGGCGCCAATTCAATGGATCACCGACATAACCGGCAGCGAGGTTCATCGCCACAGCCCAAATGCCGTATTTAATTAGCGTGACCGCTGCAAGCGCTTCAATAAGCGGCCAATTGCGTCCGAGCAAAAAAGCGATCAGGACAAAGACAAAAAAGAGGCTTGCTGTCGGGCTGTCCGGCACAAACGGGAGAAAAATATCCGGTGTACGGGCGAGTTGCGAGCTGTACCACATATAGCCGTAAATCGTTCCGGGAATGTTGATCAAGAGCAGCATGATCAGCATCGGTTTCTTTCCAAATAAGCGCAAAAGAGCATGTAGCATTGTTCGATCCTACCTTTTTTCTTTATAGAGTTTATCTGGTAGCGACAGAAAAGGGGATGTCTCAAAAGGCGACTTTCAAACCTTTTAAAACATCCCGTCTTTTCAGGTGCTTTTATTCTTCAGGCTGACCGTGCGCAGCGATATATTCAGCAAGGATTTGAAGCTCTTCTTCAGAACCTTCGAATAAACCTCCTGGCATCGCACCTTGACCGTTAACGATCGTGTCCATAACCTCTTCAGGTGTTTTTTCCGTCTCTAGTAAGCTCGGACCACCTGCTCCACCGGCCATTGTATCGCCGTGACAGCCGATACATGATTCCTGCGAAGTGTATATTTCATAGCCTTGCGCTTCCATATTAATATCAGCTTCCTCCTGGATTGCCCCTTGTTCAGCGGCAGCTTCCCAGTCATGCTGATCGACAGATTCCCAAGTTAAGTAAATCGTCGCAATTAAAGCAAGCATCATCATTCCAGATGCGATCGGACGCTTTAATGGACGGCGCTCTTTCCCAGTATCGAGCCATGGCGCCAGCAATAACGCTCCAAATGCAAGCCCTGGGATAACAACTGTTCCGATGACATTGTAGTCACCAGAAGCATATTGATATTTAAGTAGCTGATACAAAAATAAGAAGTACCAGTCCGGTAATGGAATATATCCAGAGTCTGTCGGATCCGCCATACGCTCGAGCGGGGCTGGATGCGCAACCGTTAAAAGAAGGTATCCCATTAGGAATACAGCTCCAACCATCCACTCTTTCAAGAGGAAGTTCGGCCAGAACGCTTCTGTTTTTCCTGGATATTCGGAGTAGTCTTTTGGAATATTCGCTTTGCGATTGTTTGCCTTGACACGAGAGTCACCGACAAACTTCATTCCTTTACCACGTTCCATCTCGTTCCCTCCTTTTCAACTTTTCTATTAGTCAACAGGCTTATCTTGTCAAGCCGTGTATTTGTCCGACTCTTACAACGGTCCGGAAATACCTTGCTTACGGATCATGTAGAAGTGAGCCGCTAAAAGACCTAGCAATGCAGCCGGTAAGAAGAATACGTGAATCGCAAAGAAACGCGCAAGCGTCGACGCTCCAATGACTTCTCCCCCAGCGAGTAATGTTTTGGCGAAGCCACCGATAATCGGTACACTTTCAGCAATTTGAAGGCCTACTACAGTCGCAAAATACGCTTTCATATCCCATGGCAGCAGGTAACCTGTAAATCCTAAACCGAGCATAACGAAGAAAATAAGGACACCGACTACCCAGTTTAATTCACGTGGCTTCTTATACGAACCCGTAAAGAAAACACGCAATGTGTGTAAAAACATCATGACAATAACTAAACTAGCTCCCCAGTGGTGCATCCCACGAACGATGACCCCATAGGCAACTTCCTGTTGTAAGTATGCTACTGATTGATAAGCGTTAATAATATCCGGCACATAGTACATCGTCAAGAACATCCCGGACAGAATTTGAATCACTGTGACAAAGAAGGTTAACCCCCCGAAACAGTAAACAAACGCCGAAAAATGATGAGCAGGGTTAACGTGCTCAGGAACTTCATGGTCAGCAATATCGCGCCACATAGGCGTAATATCTAGACGCTCATCAACATAGTCGTAAATTTTTTGAAGCATCGATTACGCCCCTCCTTATGTTCGCTGATTAATTTGACCTAAGTAAACTTTTCCGTCTTCCACCGTCACTTCGTAGACATCCAAAGGACGCTGCGGCGGTGTACCAGGCACATTCGTACCGTCTTTCTCAAACAGCCCAAAATGGCACGGACAGCGGAATCCGTCCGGCTTATCGTTATGACCGTATGTCACAGTACAGCCTAAATGAGTACATACCGGTGAGAGGGCAACTATCTCATCCCCATCCAAATAGATGTACGCATCCCGGGAAACTTCCGATTCGTACCAAGCATCAACCTGGTTAAACACTATCGGGAACTTTTGCGGTTCTTCTGTCAGCTCCGACACTTCACATACATATACACTATCCGACTCCGCTCCCGCTTTCAAAGCAGGATCAAGTGCAAACCGGGCCATCGGCATAATCATTCCCGCCGCCATAAAACCGCCAACACCCGTTAATGTGTACGTTAAAAATTGACGTCTTGATACTTTGTGATCTTTTTCGCTCACTCATTTTCCCCCCTTACACAATAAGGTAAACCCAATTCAGGGCACATAATAAACACAATTATACTAGGACATACCCATGATAATACATCCGAACTTAATGTGCAAGATAATACATGAATTGGCACAAATTCGGCATATTTTCAACAAAGGTTCAAACAAACCCCGGCTTTTCTATCCTTCCTCACTTTTCACTTTTTTAACAAATCTTCTTTAAAAGGATGCTGGGCAAAAAACGCTGAGACGCTAAAAATACGCAGCTCACTTTAGCAGAACGGCATTTCTGACGCCTCCCTTCCCCATTCGAATAAACTCTGCTATAGTAGCGCTTGAGGAGGGATCGGATTGAAGTCGCAAAAAATTCCGCTGATCAGCTTTGTTTATTTCATTATGGCGATGCTTTGGCTGATTGGAGCCGTCGTCGCCTATGGAGAAATGTTCTTTCTCTTATTTTTACTTCTGGCTGGGTTGAATGTTTTTATCGGATTAAGAATCATCAGACAGAACAAAAAGCAGGAAAGCTAGCTTTCCTGCCATTTTTTTGTCAAAATCGGAATCAGCTGCTTCAGCTGATCGGCGATGATTTCTCTTTTGTAGCTTTCCTCAAGATGCTCCAATGGAATCGTCGGCAGCCATGTGAGCAGCCCTTCCATTTCGCTTTCATTCGTCTTCCATTCTCCGTCCGATGTTAAGAAAATAAAATGCGCGACGCCCCCCGCTTTTAATTCCGTGATCCAGCTTCCAAGCCGCTCAAGGCGCGCTGTCATTTCCTCAGCTTTCAAATAAGTAAAGGAAGGAAAATGCACCACTCTTCCGTGAAACTGACGTTCGACTTCATGGGCAATCATCGAAATAAATTCTCCCATCGCGACTGTTGACTTCACTTCATCCTTCCAGGAAATCGGCACAAGCGGAATAAGGGCTGTATCCACATACTCCTTCGCCTGCAAATATGTATCCATTTCTTTTGTCTGCCATTTCATCACAATCGTTCCTTCCCTGCAATTCCTGTTGTAAACGTAATGGAGGACAGACAACAGCCTGTCGCCCCATTACTTTTGATACTGCTCCAGCTCTTGCACAAGGCGGTGGAACCCGCTTTCATCCCCTTTATCCAAGGCTTCGTCGATCGCCTGTAATAACTGCTTGCGCTTAAAGCTTCGTATCGAGCGTTCAAGCAGCTTCTCCGCCTCGTGCTGAAACGCTTCTGCCAGCTCAAGGTTCTCCGGAACATAAGGATTATCCTCTAAGACAGATAAAAAAGGAGGGTATTGCTTCGCACCGCTAAAATGAAGCTCAATGTAAATATCCTCAGTCTGATTTAAACGAATATCGTGAAAAGCTTTTTCCGCGTCTGTCGTAATATGCTTCTGCTTATGAAAAGAAAAAGGAATCGTGTCAACTCCTTTTGTAGAAATAATCAGGGCCTTTGGTGTATGGGCAGCTTTTTCCACAAAGTGCACGCGTTCCATAATCTGGTCGTCGCTCATTAAATAATTAAGCAACCACGCACACTCTCGACGTTTCAATTCAAATTGCTGTAGGAATCCCCGTAAAAACTCCTTTTTTTCCACAACGGAAACGATACTGTCCATCCTTTATCCCTCCTTATTCTTCTAGCAAATGCCTGTCGAAGACATGTATACTGTTCCTATTCGCCAACAGAAGGTGAAATCCTTTCCGTTTTTACGAATCGGATTCTAAATCTGCAAGCAGCTCTTCAATATCGCTTCTTTCAGGCTGTATTTGCAGCAGCTTTTTGTAATAAGCTTTCGCCTCAGGCCGCTTCCCGTCCTCAAGCAAAAAGGCGGCGTACTCTTCAAGAAAGTCGGGATCTTCCTGATAAAATCCTTCAATCTCCGCATAGCGCCCGGCAGCCTCTTCGTACTGCTCGAGTTCCCGCAGCGCCGTTGCTTCATACCAGGTAAACATCGCATCCTCTTCGCCAAACGAACGGATATGCGACACCAGCTCCAGCAGCTCATCAAATTGCTCACTATGCCTTAAATAAGCGGCTAACGTCTGGACTGCTTCAATGTTCCCCGGGTTCAAGGCAATTGCCTGCCGTAAAAAATGCTCGCCATCCGCAGGCTGCTGCCGTTTAAAGCAAAGCTTGCCGGCATGAAGATACAATTGGTCGTTATGTTCATCTATTTTAAATCCGGCTTCAAGTGTCTCCTGTGCCTCATCAAGCCGGCCCTCGGCTTCATAAGCCTTGGCCAGCAATGGATACACACTTGAAAAGTCAGGGTCGAGCGCTTTCAGCGCTTCCAGCTGCTCGATAGCGACGACCATATCACCGAGCTGAAAGGCGGTAAAGCCATAGCCGAATAAGCCGTTTGGATCAAGCCGCTTTTTTACGCCGATTTGATAATAGGCAAGCGCGTCTTCAAATTGACCACTGGCGCTGTAGGCTTCGGCAAGCTTCAGCTCGATGTTGGAATCGGGAATCGGATCGGCCGAGTGGACGGCCTTTTTAAAATAAGGGATGCTTTTCTGATAGTCGCCACGCTCTATATACAATTCCCCAAGCGCATAAGAGATAATCGGTTCATCCGGAGCCTTTTTTGCCGCCAGCAGCAGCTTTTGCTCAGCGACTTCGTCAAGCGCCTGCATCTGATACAAATCAGCGAGCAGCAGCTGCGCCTGCAAAAAGGCTTCATCGTCTTCTTCAATTTCAAGCAGCATTTCAATCGCTTCATCTTCTTCATCGAGATCAATCAGCAGTTCAGCCGCCAGGGCGTACAAACTGCCTTCATCAGGATAGAGCTGAAGCAGTTCTTCAATTATTGCCTTCGCTTGTTCGATATGACCCAGCTCGTGGTACACTTCTGCAATTTCATATTTTGTCTGATGGTCAGCTTCACGCTCAAGCTCAGCAAGCTGGCGTAAGCCCTGCTCAATTTCCCCTGCTTCAATCAGCTTCCAAACCTCTTTCATCGCTTCCATCTTATCTGCTCCTATTCTCGTACTACTCTCCTCTTTACAGATGGGTTCGCCATCTTTTGCTGTTTTCCTGTTCTATCACGGTAAAATGGGTCGTCCCTACTACCTTCTTTAATGGATTATGTTGCATCTTCTATCGCTAAAAAACGTCCCGGCCGTTTGATTTGCAAATAACGACCGTAGCCCGGCTTGCCGACAGTCGTCTGATTTTCCTTTATAATCTGCCCTCTGACGACAACGATGCTCGGATTGTTATCATGATAAACAAATCCGTCTTTTCTTGCAACCGTTCCGCCTTGATCTTCCGGCGCAAAAAGCAAATAGTCGGCGTCGCTACCATGGAGCAGAACTCCCTTTTCCGGATAAAGGCCAGATTTTTGCAGCAGAGATTTTGTCCATGGCGCTTCCTCAAGCAAAGGCGGTGCAGTGTGAAGATGATAATGTTCACAGCATTGCTCCCAGACGTCCAGCAGCATTTGCTGCTCCGCAACATGTTCATCGACAGACGGAATTAGCAGGATCGGATAGCTCATTAACGTTTGGGCAAGATGACTCCACGGCAATTCCTGCAGCTGACGGCATGAAGTAAGCTTGATTTGGAGAAGTGGAATTTTCATTTTTTGACAACGGCGTAAAACAGAGGAACGGAGAAGAGTGAGGGGAATTGAAAGACCGATCACATAGTCTAGCGTACTGCTCGCCAGCGCATGCTTGGCACGCTTCAAAGTCGCTTCCAACTGCCGTTCATAAGCAGCTTCGGGTAAAACGACGACAGTCGTACAGCCTTTTTCAATTAAGGCGGCCTGCTGCTCGCGGAAACTTGTAAAATTGGCAGCGTCGAGCAGCCGGTTTGCTGCCATTACCCTCCCCGGTTCAAGAGCAATCCCCTCCAATACGCTTCTGATCCGCTTCCACTTTTTGAAATTTCCCGTCACATAGCGAACTTGTCCATCTTCAATTAAATAAGAACGAGATTGCAACGAATCTCCATTACGGTGCACCGCACGATCGAGCAAATACATGTCGCTACTCCCCTTTCAATCTTGTTATAACCAAGCTATGAAGGGAGGAGGCAATTTAGCATGTCTTTTTCAGAAAAGTCGCAGCGCGGTTTCTTTTTTTAAAATTATTTATTTTCCCTATTGACTTCTTTATGTAAGCGTTTATAATAAAGTTAAGCGTATGGTTTCTCTCCACTCCTATCCATACAACTTTTAGCTTTTGCTAACCCTTGATTTGAAAACGCTTACGTTTCCAAATCAAGGGCTTTTTTTATGTTTGACTTGGCGATGTACAACCTGAAGCGGCGTGTGCTGCACTTCCATGTACAGAACACGCCACCGTCTTCCTTTTATAGCGAAAAATTTTATTTAGCACGAAGCAGCTCGTCAATGTGCTCGAAGAAAGTTGGATATGAGACGGCGATCGCTTCGCTGCGCTCAATGGTCATCGTGCCTTCGGCGATTAACGCCGCAATACCCATCGCCATTCCAATCCGATGATCGCCATAGCTGCTCACAGTAGCTGCTTTCAGCGCCGTTCTTCCTTCAATGATCATTCCATCTTCCGTCGCTTCGATCTTAGCTCCTAGCTTTTTCAGCTCACTGACAACCGTATCAATCCGGTTCGTCTCTTTAACTTTTAACTCTTCCGCATCGCGGATGACGGTTTTGCCCTCGGCCTGTGTCGCAAGAACAGCGATGACCGGGATCTCGTCAATCAGGCGCGGAATCAACTCGCCGCCGATTTCGATTCCCTTCAAGGCCGATGTCTTCATTTCAAGATCGGCAATCGGCTCGCCGCCAACGACCTGCTCGTTGTGAAGCGTGATCGACGCGCCCATCTGCTGCAGCACATCAATAATGCCGGAACGGGTCGGATTCATTCCCACTCCTTCGAGTGTAATATGACTATCCTGAACAATCGCCGCCGCAGCTAAGAAAAACGCCGCTGAGGAAATATCCCCGGGCACGGTAATATGCTGGGCGGTCAACTTTTGCCCGCCTTTCACAGAAACGGTCAATCCTTCACGCTGCACTTCGACGCCATATGCCGTCAGCATCCGTTCTGTATGATCGCGGGAGAGCGCCGGTTCAGTGACAGATGTCACACCCTCACTTTGCAAGCCGGCAAGCAAAATCGCCGATTTCACCTGGGCGCTCGCCACCTTCGACTGAAACGAAATCCCTTTTGTCTGTCCGCCCCGGATCGACAGAGGCGTAAACCGGCCGTTGTCGCGTCCGTCGATGATCGACCCCATTTCCCGCAGCGGTTCCGTCACGCGTCCCATCGGCCGCTTCGCAATCGAATCGTCACCAATAATCACTGAATGAAACGGTCTCGTCGCCAGAATACCGAGCATCAGCCGGGTTGTCGTACCTGAATTGCCAACGTTTAAAATCTCTTCCGGCTCCTGCAAGCCGTCCCAGCCTTTCCCTTCGATCGTAACCTTTTCGCCTTCCTGCTCAATCGTTACTCCTAATTTCCGAAAGCAATCAATCGTGCTTAAGCAATCTTCTCCAGCCAGAAAGCCGTCGACTGTCGTCCTTCCTTCCGCGATCGCTCCAAACATCACCGCCCGGTGGGAAATCGATTTATCTCCAGGCACTCGAATCGAGCCTGTTAAACCATTTCCCGCCTGCTCAACATGTGCTGTACTCATTCGCCTTCCTCCTTACATCATATACGTCTCATACATCGCCTGCTGCAGATGAACCTGGGCCCGCTGCCGATCCTCTTCCGAACGGAAGCTTAAACGCAGCACCCCCATAATATCTTCACGCGTCTCCAAAATCCGGATATTCGTTATGCTAATTTCATGCTGGGCGAGAATGCTTGTCACATCTGAAATGACACCAGGATGATCCGGTACGTCGACAAATAAATCATAAAAAGCCGGAATCGCGCCTTTTTCACGTGCCGGTAATCCATCGCGAAACGCTTTTGCCTGTTCGAAATAGGCAAAAATGTCGACCGCATTCTCCGCTTCAATCATCGCTCTGACTTCATTCATCTCCGTTGTCCACGAAGAGAGCAGTTCCAGCAGGCTTTCCTTATTATGTAGTAAAATGTCACGCCACATCGTCGGACTCGCCGAGGCAATTCTCGTAATATCGCGGAATCCGCCGGCGGCAAGACGCGAGACAAGCGGCTCATCCCCGTCCATTTTCGCGACTTGATGAACAAGGCTCGCCGCTACGATGTGAGGAAAATGACTGATCGCACCGGCGAGCCGGTCATGCTGCTCTGCTGTCAGCTCGATAAACGTCGCATTCGTTCCCTTCAGCCAGTTTTGCAGCTGAATGATCTGTCTGAAGTCCGTGCCTTCAGCCGGGGTTAAAATATAAAAGGCGTTCTCAAATAAATGAGCCCTCGCCGCTTCAACCCCACTTTTATGAGAGCCGGCCATCGGGTGACCACCGATAAAGGTCACCCCTTTTGCCGTCAGGCAGTCAGCCTGTTTTACAATACGCTTCTTCGTGCTGCCGACATCCGTAATAATCGCCCCGGCTTGCAAGGCATAGCCGGCCAGTTCCTGAATAAGCTCCTCTGTTTTCATAACCGGAGTCGCGAAAATAATCAGATCGGCGTCCTTGACTCCTTCTTCCAGCGAAGGAGCGGCCTCATCAATCACCTGGAGCGATAAAGCCATTTTTACTTGTTGTTGTGAAATATCAAAGCCCCGAATATGCACGTCATGTTCTTTGCGAATGGCGAGCGCAATCGAGCCGCCTATCAAGCCGAGGCCGACGATGAAAACCGTTCTTTTCATTCTTTTCTCCTTCCACCCACACAGCGTAAGAACAGAAACTTGTTAGTTTTGTCCAATCGGCTGTGTTTGCAACATTTCCTTCAATATCGAAAGTATTTCCTCATTTTCTTCCTGGCTGCCTACCGTAATCCGGGCACATGTTGGAAAGCCTAACGCTTCACCGGAGCGGATAATAAAGCCGCGCTTTAATAAATAATCAAAAACCTCATCTCCGGAACGCTCAAAATCAATTAAGATGAAGTTCGCCTGCGAAGAGTAGTAGGTAAGTCCCTGCTCCTCACAAAATGCTTCATAGAGCCTTATGCCTTCACTGTTTTTTTGCACACATTCGGCAATAAACTGATCATCATCAAGCGCAGCCGCAGCCGCAGCATGAGCAAATGTCGTATTGTTGAACGGCGGGCGCACCGGGTCAAGCTTGGAAATGAAGTCAGCATCGCCGACGCCGTAGCCGACGCGAAGCGCCGCTAACCCATAGGCCTTCGAAAATGTTCGGAGCACGATCAAATTTTTATATGCCTTCAAAAGAGGGATCGATTGTGGATAATCGTCTTTTGTCACATATTCGTAGTAGGCTTCATCTGAAACAACGAGTACATCCTGAGGGACCTTCTTCAAAAACTGCTCGAAGCTCGCCTGATCGATATATGTACCGGAAGGGTTATTCGGATTGCATACCCAAACGATGCGCGTATTCTCGTCAATCGCCTCAAGCATCGCATCCAAATCATGAGTGCCGTCCTGCTTGCAGGCGATCTCGCGTACTTCCGCGCCTTCAATCGTCGCATTCAGCTTATATTGTGAAAAAGTTGGATCAGCCGTGACCGTATTCGTATTCTCATCTAGCAACGCTCGGCAAAGAAACTGGATGATCTCATCCGAGCCGTTTCCGAAAATCAGCTGATTTTGCTCAACGCCAATTTTTTTTGCGACCTTTTCCCGCAGAACAGCGGCATATCCATCCGGATAAATCGCCGTGCTTGTCGCAAGCTCCCGAATCGCTTCCGTTGCTTTCGGCGAAGCGCCGAACGGATTTTCATTCGAGGCAAGCTTAATTACTTTCGACAGCCCGAGCTCCTTTTTCACTTCTTCAATTGGCTTCCCCGGTTTATAGGAAGGAAGACCGAGTAATTGTGGTTTCACCTGCATCGTCAGCACCCCATCTATGTCATAATCGTATATCTCTATGTTACGACGAAATAAGCCGAGAGACAAACGTTTTTATTTCCGCAAGCGCCTCGGCTCTTGTCGCCGGCTGCTTCAACGCTTCCGCGCGCGCACCGATTTCGGCGACCAACGCGCTTCCAACGACTACTCCGTCGGCATGCTCATTCATCACCTTCACCTGTTCTGCCGTTGAAATCCCGAAGCCGACCGCTGTCGGAATCCGGCTTGCTTCGCGAACGGTTGTCAAAAAGTCATACACTCGTGGGTCAAGCTCAGACCGGACGCCTGTGACGCCAAGTGAGGAGACACAGTACAAAAACCCTTCGGCCCGCTCAGCAATTTTTACCATCCGTTCACGCGAGGTCGGCGCGACAAGAGAAATGAGCACCAGCTCCTTTTGGCGGCATAAACTGCCCAGCTCTTCGCTCTCCTCATAAGGAAGATCGGGAACGAGGACACCGTCGATGCCAAGCTCAGCCGCCTCTTCAGTAAAGCGGCGCTCCCCGTATTGCAAAAGCGGATTAAAATACGTAAAAATGATCACCGGTATCGTCAGCCCTTTTTCACGCATGAGCGGAACGAGCTGCAAAGCCTGCTCCAGCGTCATCCCGTCGGCAAGAGCCCGCTTCGAAGCGGCCTGGATCGTCGGACCGTCCGCCAGTGGATCGGAATATGGAATACCGAGCTCCAACAGGCTTGCCCCTGCTTCCTCCAGCATCAGGGCGAGCTCGACCGTCGCCTCGGCAGAAGGATCACCGGCTGTAATAAAAGGAATAAATAAAGGCTTGTTCGAATTCATCGCTGCTTCCATACGCTTACTCGCCATCAGATTCACCTCGAAAATGTTTCATTAATGTATGGACGTCTTTATCGCCCCGGCCTGATAAGCAGACGAGAATCGTATCTTCCTTCGTCAGCTGCTGGGCGCGTTCACATGCTTTCGCCAGCGCGTGGGCGCTTTCCACCGCCGGAATGATCCCTTCCGTTTCGGAAAGCAGCTTCAGTGCGTCCAATGCCTGCTGATCGGTCACCGCATCATAGCTTACGCGCCCACTCGCCGCAAGATACGCATGCTCAGGTCCGATGCCTGGATAATCAAGACCGGCAGAAATCGAATATGGCTCCGTAATCTGTCCAGCTTCATCCTGCAATAAATACGTCAAAGAACCATGAATGACCCCTTTCGTACCCTTAGTGATCGTCGCCGCATGCTTGTCGGTTTCCACGCCAAGCCCGGCTGCTTCCACACCAATCAGACGGACGTCATCGTCGAGAAACGGATAAAATGTCCCGATCGCATTGCTTCCCCCGCCAACGCAGGCGATCACTTCGTTCGGAAGCTTTCCTTCACGCTCAAGCAATTGTTTGCGTGCCTCGTCACCAATAATACGCTGAAAATCGCGAACCATCTTAGGATACGGATGCGGGCCGACAACAGAGCCGATTAAATAAAACGTATCCTCGGCATTCGCCACCCAGTAGCGGATTGCTTCGTTCGTCGCATCTTTCAGCGTTTTGCTGCCGGAAGTCGCCGGAATAACTTCCGCTCCGAGAAGCTCCATCCGGAAGACGTTGAGCGCCTGTCGCTCCATATCCTCTTCCCCCATAAATACTTTACATTCCAAGCCAAAGCGGGCGGCGATCGTCGCAGACGCTACTCCGTGCTGACCGGCGCCTGTTTCGGCGACAATTTTCGTTTTGCCCATTCGTTTCGCCAGCAATGCCTGACCCATTGCGTTGTTGAGCTTGTGCGCCCCTGTATGAAGGAGATCTTCCCGCTTTAAGTATATTTTAGCGCCGCCCAAATTCTCACTCAGCTGTCCGGCGTATGATAATGCTGTCGGTCTGCCCGCATACTCCCGCAGCTGATGATGATACTCTTCGATAAAAGCTTGATCGGCCATTGCTTCATCCAATGCCTGCTCAAGCTCTTCAATTACACTCATTAGCGTTTCCGGCACATATTTTCCGCCAAAATCACCGAAGCGCCCTCGTTTATCTGGATAGATCACTGCCATTATTGTTCATCCTTTCCACTAGCTGCTCGACTAGCACCCTTGATTTGCGGCCGTCCTGCTCGATTCCGCTTGAGACGTCAATTCCGTCTGGCTGATAGCGCATCAGCTCGCCGACGTTTTCCGGACGAATACCGCCGGCTATTAAGACGGGTACCTTTTGCCGGCGCCCCTCTGCGATATAATGAGGGACATACTTCCAATCAAAGGAAACTCCTGTCCCGCCCCATTGCTTCCCGACCTTGCAATCCACCACATAGCCTAAAACAATGCCTTCATATGCTTTCATTTTCTGCAATGCGTCATCTTCGTGATGGATCACTTTCCAAACAGGCAATCCTGTTTGCTTTTTAATCTCTTTTACCTTTTCTGGCGTTTCTGCTCCATGACATTGAATAATATCAATCGGCAGCTCGACCACCGTTTCGGCAATTTGCTCCGCCGCCGCATTGACAAACAGCGCGACGATTTTCGGACGTTTCTTGCCGTGATAACTGGCAAGCCATTCTTTGACCTGTTCGCGCGTGACCTGGCGTTTGCTTTCGGCAAAGACAAAGCCGGCATAATCCGCTCCGCTCATCAGCGCGATTTCTGTATCCTCGGCAGAATGATTCCCGCACAGCTTAAGAAGGAAAGACACGCGCTTCGCCTCCAAATAAATCACTGATCCCTTGCTCCGGTGAGTCAGCCCGCATCAACGATTCACCGACGAGCACCCCGGACGCTCCTGCTTTCCGGACGCGGTCAATATCCGCTCTTGTAAAGATGCCGCTCTCACTGACAAACAAGCTCGATTCCGGGATGAGCGGAGCCATCTCCTCTGTTTGCGCAAGCGACGTTTCGAATGTTTTCAGATTGCGATTATTGACGCCGATAATCTTCGGCGTGAAAGCTGACAAAAGCTGTTCAAGCTCTTCTTTCGCATGGACTTCGACTAAGCATTCAAGCCCTTTCTCGTAGGCAAGCTCATACAACTGCTTCAGCTTATCGACCGGCACTGCGCCGACAATTAACAGCATCGCGTCAGCGCCGATCCGGACTGTTTCCTCGACCTGCGCTTCAGCGATGATGAAATCCTTGCGCATAACCGGCAACTGAACTGCGCGCTTGACTGCTGACAAATAAGCCGGGTCTCCCTGAAAATAGTCACGGTCGGTTAAGACGGAAATCGCATCAGCTCCCCCTGCCTGATAGCCTTTGGCAAATTCCACCGGATCGAAATCTGCGCGGATCAGCCCCTTCGACGGCGACGCTTTTTTCACTTCAGCAATCAGGGCCGTCTCCCGCGTCGGCGCGCGCAACGCCTCATACAGCGAATAGCGTGTCACGTCTTCCTGAGGGGGAAGAACCAGCCCGCTTACTTCCTTTTGCTTTGTTTGCAAAATTTTCTCAAGCATGTTGTTCAGTCTCCTTTTGCTCTGTTGTCAGCTTTTCAAAATGGCGATAGACACGGCCGGAGGAAATCGCCTCCTGCACAAGCGTCACTCCCTCTTTGATCGACGCAACCCGCTTCGAGGCATAAAGCGCTGCCGCAGCATTGAGCGCGACGATGCCCTCCGCAGACGCATTCGCTTTTCCGGCAAGCACACTCCTAATCAATGCCGCACTTTCCTTCGGCGTCTCAACCTGGATTTCCTCCAGTGTCCCGCGCGTTAGGCCGACCTCTTCCGGCGTGAGCGAATACCGCTTCTGTTCCGTCCCGTTCACTTCGATAATATGCGATTCCGTCGTAATCGAAAGCTCATCAAGTCCTTCGCCCCCGGTTACGAGCAGCGAACGCGTCGTCCCGAGCCTGCTCAATGTTTCTGCCATTTTCTCGGCAAATGCCTCGTCATACACACCGATCAGCTGATGCTTCGCATTAGCCGGATTGGTCAATGGACCAAGCAAATTGAAAATCGTTCGGAAACCAATTTCCTTCCGCGGCGCAACGGCATGCTTCATCGACTGATGATAGAGCGGGGCAAATAAAAAGCACAAGTTCGTCTGCTGCAGCGCCTGCTGCGCTTCCTCCGGTGAATATTGGATCGCCATCTGCAGCTCCTCCAGCACATCGGCACTGCCGCTTTTTGAGGAAACGGCACGATTGCCATGCTTAGCAACCGGAACGCCGAGCGCAGACAGAACGATCGCTGTCGTTGTCGAAATATTGAACGTACCAAGATCATCGCCGCCCGTCCCGCATGTATCGACGACATCAAGCTTCGTCTCGGGAATCGTTACTGAATGTGCCCGCATCGAACGGGCAAAGCCGGTCATCTCTTCGACCGTTTCCCCGCGAAATCGCATCACCGTCACAAGGCTCGCAATCTGGCTCGGCGTCGCTTCTCCTCGCATAATTTCGTCCATCGCCGCCTGCGCTTCCTTCTCTGTCAATGTCTCTCCGTTCATACATTTCCGTAATAATGCTTTAAGCATGCTTGACGACCTCCTCATTTTCGCTTTGCTTAGCCTCTGTGCCGAACATTTTCTCCGCGACCTGCACCGCACGGATTAGCGCCTTCGCTTTATTCTCCGTTTCTTCAAATTCCTTTTCCGGAACAGAATCAGCGACGATGCCGGCACCGGCCTGAATATAGGCTTTCCCCTGCTGAATAATCATCGTTCTAATCGCAATACATGAATCAATATTTCCATCGAAGCCTAAGTAGCCGATCGCCCCGGCATATAAGCCTCTCTTCGTCGGTTCGAGCTCCTGCAAAATCTCCATCGCCCGAATCTTGGGCGCACCGGATACCGTTCCGGCCGGAAAGGAAGCCATTAAAGCCTCCAACGGCTCCGTATCACGGCGCAGCCGTCCTGTCACCTTGGAAATAATGTGCATCACGTGGGAAAAGCGACCGATTTCAAGCAAGGTCGGGGTTTCGACAGAGCCATATTCAGCAATGCGTCCGACGTCATTTCGTGC
This sequence comes from Halalkalibacter oceani, assembly GCF_023715705.1. Taxonomy (GTDB): domain Bacteria; phylum Bacillota; class Bacilli; order Bacillales; family Bacillaceae_D; genus Halalkalibacter; species Halalkalibacter oceani_A. The sequence continues at coordinate 18,447 of NZ_JAMBOS010000009.1, read as the reverse complement.
CAAATCAACAAGCATATAATGCTCGGCTCGCTCCTTTTCATCGGCAAGCAGATCAGCTTCGAGCCGCGCATCCTCGGCCTCATCCTTACCGCGCTTTCTCGTGCCGGCAATCGGGTGAATTTCCACATGGCCATCCTGAACCTGAACGAGCCTTTCCGGCGAGCTGCCGACCACTTCCAGCTCGTCAAATTTCAGATAAAACAAATACGGAGACGGGTTGATCATTCGCAGTACCCGGTATATCTCGAGCGCCGTCGCTGAGACATTCATTTCAAACCGCTGTGACAGCACCGTTTGAAACACATCCCCCGCGCGGATGTATTCCTGGATCTTCTCCACATCCTTAAGGAACGCTTCCTTCTTATAATTAGAGGTGACATTCTCAAATGAGACCTCTTCACCGGTTTGCGGCAGCTGCTTCAGCATTAAGCCGCTTACCGGCTGTTCAAGCAGCGAGGAGACACGTTCGATCTCGGCAATTGCCTCAGCGTAAGCCCGCTCTTCCTGCCCCTGCTCCGGACGGGAATGGACCAAAATCGTTAATTCCTTTTTCGTATGATCATAAGCGATTAGCGTCTGACAAAATAAAAACTGATAATGTGGGACGCGCTCCGTCGACGCGGTTTGCAGCGTCGGTTCGATCGTTTCGATCGCGTCATAGCTCATGTAGCCGACCGCACCGCCGCGAAACGGGATCGGCACATCGACCGGCTCGACGTTCAAATATGCCATCGTCGCTTGAAACGCCGTCTGAAACGACTCTTTTTCGACGACAAGCTCGCGCTGATCTGTATATGTCCGGTATGCGCCTTGCTCCTCTACTAATTCAAGCATCGGATTCAAGCCGATAAAGGAATAACGCGACCAAGGCGACTGCTCATCCTTACTTTCCAGTAAAAAGCTGACCTGGGATTCAAGTTGGTGTACAATTTGCACAGGGGTAAGACCGTCCGCGAAAAAACGCTGAACAACGGGAATCGTTTTGTAGCTCTGGCATGATGATTGAAAATCGGAAAATGATGGGGTAATCATGGCAATCCTCCTTAAATTAGAAGGAATGAAAAAGAGGGGAGGGCAAACGAAATGAGTAGCAACGGACACCGCGTAAGCCCGCGGCTGGAAGAAAAGCAGTCCCTCTCCAGCCTCGAACGCGCTCCACAGACTCCATGCCTGTCATATAAAAAATCCTCCCGGACCATATAGAGGTAGGAGGATTGAATGTTTCTTTATTCCTCAGCTAAACTCTGCTCTCCTCGGCTCATTCTCATTCTCAACTCATACTCTTCGTATCTGGTAAATAAACTCATACTTTCACTCAACTCTGCTATCGTAAGTCTATCACTTTTCTGAATCATTCGTCAAATAAAAAGATCAGGATCCGCTCGCCGATAAATCAGGGCGAAGCTTTGTCGCTTCACGCTGATATACATGAACAATCTGATCCTGCTTGACATCTGTATTGACTGTCATCAATACCCGGATACATTTCGGTAGACTGCCGGGTACCGGAATTTCCTGCGCGCAAACGACAGGGACATAGGACCATCCCGGAAATTGCCGGACGACCTTCGCCGGAAAAGCCGCTGTCACATCCTCGGTTACCGTGATGAGAACATGAGCGACGCTTTCGGGCACAATCTGATTTGCTTCTATCATCTTCGTCACAAGCTCGCTTGTCGCCTCGCTGATTGCCTGTTCGTTATTATCGTCAATCGTCGTTGCTCCTCTGATACCGCGCACCATGCCTTAGTCCACCTCCGCTCGCTCCACTAGAAATTGTTTAATCTCGGCAGACGACACCGCCATTGTCGTTGCTTCGCCAATGCTGCGCAGCAACACCATCCGAATCGTCCCGCCCTCGGTCTTTTTATCTTTCATCATCGTTTCAATTAATTCATCAGCCTGCAAATGAGCCGGTATCTTCGTTTCATAGCCAAGGCTTTGAAACCATTTTTCATAGTCATCCACATTCGCAGATAAGCCGCAAAGCTTCGTACTCAGCCGCATCGCAAAGACGATGCCGATCACGACGGCCTCTCCGTGGGTCAGCTTGCCGTAGCCGAGCTTCGTTTCAAGCGCATGGCCCAACGTATGACCTAAATTTAAATAGGCGCGTACGCCAGCTTCCCTTTCATCTTCGGCAACAATTTCAGCTTTCACGGCAATCGATTGCTCAAGCAGCTCATCTAGCACCTCAACCGGAATTTTTTCAAGCGATGAAACCGTCGTCTGCAGCCATGTCAGAAAGGATGGCTTACGAATCAGACCGTGCTTCATCACTTCCGCAAAGCCGGAACGCCATTCCCGTTCAGACAAAGAATAAAGAACTTCCGTGTCATAAAAGACAGCTTCCGGCTGATGAAAGCTGCCGACCATGTTTTTCCCGAGCGGGTGATTAATCGCCACCTTGCCGCCGACACTGCTGTCATGTGCCAGCAAAGTCGTCGGAACTTGAATAAAACGAATACCCCGCATGAAGGTCGCGGCGACAAACCCGGCGATATCACCGACCACGCCGCCGCCAAGGGCGACGATAACCGATTTCCGGTCAAGACCGGCCTCAAGCGCCTTTGTCAAAAGCTGTTCATAAACGGCAAATGACTTTGACGCTTCTCCGGCCGTAATTACGGCTGTATGAACAGCCAGACCGGAAAAACTGTTTTTTACATCATCCAAATAAAGCGGGGCGACGACAGAGTCGCTAATAATCAGGACGGACGAAGCCGGCTGCACCAGCACATCGTCCATCCGCCGGCCGATCTCCCGGCGCAGGCCCGCTTCAATAAAGACATCATACGACTTAGACGGCGTATTAATCGCGACCTTTCGCATTAAAATTCCCTCGCCTGTTCCTGATGACGCTTGACATTCTCCTGAATAGCCGGAATCTGATCATGACCAAAGGTTTCAAGCAATGCGTTGGCAACCTCCCACGCGACGACCGCCTCAGCGACGACCGATGCCGCCGGAACAGCACAGCTGTCAGAACGTTCAATGCTCGCGGCAAACGGCTCTTTCGTATCAATATCGACACTTTGCAGTGGCTTGTATAAAGTCGGGATCGGCTTCATCACACCGCGGACAACAATCGGCATTCCCGTTGTCATCCCGCCTTCGAATCCACCAAGCCGGTTTGTTTTGCGACGATAGCCGTGCTCCTCATCCCAAATAATTTCATCATGAACCTGACTGCCCGGCAAATGAGCTGCTTCAAAGCCGATGCCGATTTCAACCCCTTTAAACGCGTTGATGCTCATGACCGCAGCGGCGATTTTCGCATCGAGCTTGCGATCATAATGAACATGGCTACCAAGACCGACCGGTACATTCTCGATGACAACCTCGACAATCCCGCCGATGGAATCCCCATCATTCTTCGCCTTATCGATCGCTTCCATCATCTTCACACTCGCCTGCTCATCAAGACAGCGGACTTGAGAAGCCTCTGAGCGCTCGCGCAGATCGGCGACGGACGAATACTCAACCTGTTGGGCTTTGACGCCGCCGATTTCGAGTACATGTCCACCAACCTCGATGCCAAACGCAGCGAGAATTTTCTTGGCAACAGCCCCTGCCGCGACGCGAACCGTTGTTTCCCTCGCGGAAGAACGCTCCAGCACATTTCTCATATCGCGGTGACCATATTTAATCGCTCCGTTCAAATCAGCATGCCCAGGGCGCGGACGGGTGATTTTACGCTTCACTTCTTTTTCTTCTTCACCGCTTAACGGCTCGGCACCCATAATCTTCGTCCAGTGCGTCCAATCCTTATTCTCGACGACAAGAGCGATCGGCGCTCCGGTCGTGCGTCCGTGTCTGACTCCACTTAAAAGCTGAACCCGGTCCTTTTCAATTTGCATTCTTCTGCCGCGGCCATAGCCGCCCTGGCGACGGGCGAGGTCGACATTAATATCTTCCGCCACCAGCTCCAATTGGGCCGGAACCCCTTCAATAATCGTCGTCAGCTGGGGACCATGTGATTCACCAGCGGTTAAGTATCTCATCTAAATTCCTCCTATGCCTACACGTTCAGCTGTTTTCTTTCCTCGCATCAGGGGTGGCTCCGCATCATTCTCTTTTGTGAGCCGCTGTGTATCTATCCCCTTTTTTTCATAGCTTTCTTTATCGCTTTTATGCGTTAAATTATAACATGCTTTCAGATTGCTGTCTCGAAAAAAATACGAACATTTCGATATTAATTACCTATTGTAGCAAAATTCGACGCTTTTCGTCTAATGTCTCTTCCCCGCTTATGATGTACCGTTCTTGCTTTTTTGATAAAAAAATGTATCCTCCGAGCAAAACTGATAGGCGCCCGGATTGAAAATCTGCTCGGTGCTGCCGACAAACAGCACACCGCCCGGCCGCAGAGCGCGGCTGAATTTATGATAGAGCTCATGCTTCGCTTCCTCGGTAAAGTAAATCATCACATTACGGCAGATAATCAAATCATAGTGATCGTCAAACCGGTCGGCCAGCAGGTTTTGCCGTTTAAAGGAAACCGTATCTTTGATTTCCTGCTTCACCCGGTAGCCGATCGGTTCTTTATGAAAGAACGCCCGTACCGCCTCAGGCGGCGCTTCCTTTAACGATCGTTCCGGATACAGACCTGCTTTCGCCCGCTCGAGAATCGCCTGGTCAATATCAGTCGCCAAAATCGAGATGTCCTTTAACGGCATAAATTTGCTCATAATCATCGCCAGTGTATAAGGTTCCTCCCCTGTGGAACACGCCGCGCTCCAAAGCTTAAGGCGCGGCTTCTCCCGCAACAGCCGCGGAAGGATTTTCTGCTCAAGCACCTCCCAGCGCTTCGCATTGCGGTAAAATTCTGACACATTAATCGTCATTCGCTCTAAAAATTCGTTAAATAGCTTCTCGTCTTGACAAATTGCTTCATAAAATAGACGAAAAGTGCGATAGCCTTTTTTATCGCGCAGCGATGCCAGTCTCCGCTTCATTTGCGCTTCTTTGTATAGCGACAGATCAATCCCGGTCTTTCCTTTAATCAGGTGCACGAATTGCTGATAGTCTTCACTCATTTGCATTCCCCTCATTACTCATTTATCCGCTATAACAAACTGGAGACACTCCTTATCTTAAAAAGGGGATGCTTCAACAGATCGCATCCGACCGGTTGAAACATCCCCGAAGCAAGGTGTCGAGCCTCTCTGCAAGATGATATCTCTAGCAGACGGTGTTTATCCGCTTACACCCATTTGCTAATCGTTTTTTCATAGCTGTTCAGCTCTTCTTCCGTGAAGAAAATGCTGATTTCACGCGCCGCGCTTTCAGGTGAATCAGAACCGTGAATGACGTTCATCGCCACTTGAACACCGTAGTCGCCGCGGATCGTTCCTGGCGCTGCGTCAGCAGGGTTGGTCGCTCCCATCATTGTACGCGCCGTTGAGATAACATTTTCGCCTTCCCAAACCATCGCGAATACAGGGCCGGACGTAATAAAATCAACAAGCTCTCCGAAGAATGGGCGCTCCTTATGCTCAGCATAGTGAGTTTCAGCCGTTTCCTTTGAAACCGTCATCAGCTTGGCACCGACAAGTGTAAAGCCTTTCTTTTCAAAACGAGAAACAACCTCACCAATTAAATTGCGCTGCACACCATCAGGCTTAATCATTAAATATGTACGTTCCATTCGTCATTCGCTCCCTTTTACTTTCTTCTATGTGTTCAAAACCTCTCTCAGTATAGCAAAGTTTTACATGAACGACAATGGGTTGTCTCCCATGTCAAGCAGGAAGTTTTAGCGTCAATCGTTGCCGAAGGAAAGCGCAAGTTTAAGCCGCTAAACGATCTGCTAAAACTTCCGCTTGCCGATATAAGCGGCAATTTCACTGAGATAGGTCTTTGCTTGCGTCTCCGGAAGAGATTTAAGCGCGTCGTACGCCCGTTCCAGATAACGGTCGCTGATCTCAAGTGAATATTCAATCCCGCCAGATTTCTTAATCGCCTCCAAAATCGGCTCCATATCAGCCTGCTCTGGGTAGTCGGTTGAGAGCGCCTGCTCAATCATCGCTCTTACCTTCTCGTCATGCTGCATCGCATACAAGGCCGGCAACGTCACATTTCCTTGGCGCAAGTCGCCGCCGGCCGGCTTTCCCAGCTGCTCTTCCGTTCCGACAAAATCGAGAATATCATCGGTGATTTGGAATGACATCCCGACATTGTAACCAAATGTAAACAGGTGATGCTGAACATCACGGTCAGCACCGGCCGCCAGCGCGCCTAATTTACAGCTTACGGCAATCAGCAAAGCGGTTTTCCGCTTAATTCTCCGTAAATAAATGCGGAAGTTCTGCTGCCAGTTGTACTGATCACGGATTTGCTCGACCTCGCCAATGCACATTTCAACGATCGCATACGATAAAATCTGATGGATTTCCGGATGGTCAAAAAAGGTTGACGTTTCAACCGCTTTGGCGAAGATATAGTCACCCGTATACATCGCCACCCGGTTATCCCACTGGGATTTGATCGTCTTCTTTCCACGGCGCAGCTCAGCATCATCAATGACATCATCATGGACGAGAGAAGCCATATGGATCAGTTCAAGCGGGACAGCAATATGCTTGAGCACATCAATATCATAGGTGCCGAACTTGGCTGAAAGCAGCACAAAAACAGGGCGAATTCGTTTTCCGCCTGCTTTTAATAAGTGGGTCGAGGCTTGTCGTAATACTTGATGCCGTGCCTGAACAGTCGCCTCAAGCTCCCGTTCAATCACGACAATATCAGATTGAAATTTCATATAGATATCGGTTAGTTTCATATCATCCACCTTACTCCATTACAGCGACTTTCTGCCTATAGAAAAAATTGTCTCGTTTTGATTGAAACATTACAATTCATTATTGGCAAGCATTTTCTTTGTCAAAACGGAATTCCAGATCGCCAGCTTGTCAACCGGCTGCTGCAAATAGCCGAGCTGATAAGCTAACCGGTAAAAATAAAGCAGACCTCGCTGCTCGGTTTCGCCGAAGTCGTTGCACAGCTGTTGAAAATAAAGATTCCAAAAATCCTCACTCCCCCCGTGCGTTTTTACAATGTCGGCGATCATCGGCTGATAGTTCAGCTCTTCACTAAGTTGCTTACTCGCTAAAAAGGATTGATAGACTGTTCCTACCAATTCAGCCCGCTTGTTAATCGCTTCATTTCTGACCGCGAAAACGGCATACACCATCGGCAGCCCTGTCTGCTTGTACCAAATTTCCCCGAGATCATAACTGAACAGCCCGTCAGGCAGACTGCGTTTCGCTCTGATCGCATCATCGCCGATTAACAGGCAGCCGTCATGCTCGCGCAGCATTGCGGTAAAATCCGGCTTCATCGTCGTGTACTGCACACCGAATGAATAAAAATGCTCAAGAATAATTTTCAACAGATGGACAGACGTAGCGGAGCTCGAAGTCAGGGCAATCTTTTTTTCGTTAAGCTGCTCAATCGGAAGCTTCGAAAATAAGAAAATCGAATTGACATTGCCGTAAGAGGTGACAGAAAGGTTCGGCAATAACGTGTAAGCCCCGGCATTAGCCGCATAAGCAAACGAAGAAATTCCGCCGATATCAACCTGATCGGCAGCCATCGCTTTGTTCAGCTGGGCCGGCACCTGCGGCGTAAAGTGACAGTTGGCCTGCTTGAGCATCTGCCGGTCAAGATGATAAAACATTGGTAAAATGTTCGTGTAGGAAATTTCTCCAATAACGAGGCTCATTTCCCTTCACCTTCCTTTTTTTCCAAGTGAGACACGCCTTCAGCTATTTTGCGCTGAACGTCGTTCTCTAATGCATTCATAGCCATACATCCCCAATCGTAAAAATAAACATCACGATACTCAAAATTCCATTCATCGTGAAAAACGCGACATTGACTTTGGTCAAATCATCGTCCGAAACGATCGTATGCTCATAAAGCATAATGCCTCCGGCGATGATCACGCCGATCAAGTACAGCCAGCCGAGCGGAGTAGTGAAAAACAGCGTTAAAAAAGCGGCAAAGCTGATAACATGAAACAGGCGCGCGAGCATTAAAGCCCGCTTAATGCCAAAGCGGCTCGGAATCGAATGCAGCTGATGTTCCCGGTCATAATCAGCATCCTGCGTCGCGTAAATCACGTCAAATCCGGCCGTCCACAAGGCGACCGCGACAAACAGAATAAACGCATCCCAAGTGAGTGTGCCGGTTGCTCCGACCCAGCCTCCCAACGGCGCGATGCCGATCGTTATGCCTAAAATCAAATGACACGCCCAGGTAAAACGCTTCGTATACGAGTAAATCACGAGAAAAAAGACGGCGAGCGGCAGCAAATAAACCGCCAGAAGGTTCAACTGGAATGCTGCCGTAAAGAGCAGCACAAAGGAAATGACAATAAAAAAGAGCACCTCCACCTTTGAAATCAGGCCTGCGGGAATCGCCCGGCCGGCCGTACGTGGATTATGCTTATCAATTTGTTCGTCAATCACCCGGTTTAACGACATCGCCGCGCTTCTTGCTCCGACCATCGCCACCGTAATCCAGATCCATTGCGACAAACTCGGCCATGCGTCATTGACAATATAGGCGCCGAGAACTGCGCCAAAATAGGCGAAGGGCAATGCAAAAACCGTATGTTCAAATTTGATCATTTCAAGGATGATTCTTAACTTTCTAATCACAACTATCTGCTCCAATTCTTCCCCAAATTAAAAGGCGGGTTTTCTTCCTACATGCATCGCGGCGACGCCTCCTGAATAAGGCTTCACTTCGACATCTGTCAACCCGGCCTCCTTAAACATTTCAGCGAGCTTGTCCCGATCAGGAAAGGACATCGTCGACTCCTGCAGCCAGGAATATTCCTGATAGCTTTTGGCGAAGATTTTGCCAAACAGCGGCATAATCCGACGGAAATAAAAAAAATACAGCTGCTTAAACACAGGAATCGTCGGCTGGGACGTTTCCAGGCAAACGACGAGGCCTCCCGGTTTGACAACACGCTGCATTTCCCGCAACACTTGCAGATAGTCCGGTACGTTCCGAAGCCCAAAGCCAATCGTGACATAATCAAACTGATTATCATCATAAGGCAGCTCCATCGCGTTTCCATGGCGGAGTGTCACTTGGCTGAGGTTACGTTCCTGTCTCTTTTCCTCGCCGATTTTTAGCATATTCTCGCTGAAATCAAGTCCTTCGACCTTGCCGCTCTTGCCGACGGCCTCGGCTAAGGCAATCGTCCAGTCCGCCGTTCCACAGCAAACGTCAAGCGCGGACTGCCCTTCCTTTACATCCATCCGTTTCATCGTATCTTTCCGCCACGCTTTATGGCGCTGAAAGCTGATCACGGAGTTCATTACATCATACTTTTTGTAAATCGATTCAAATACTTGATGAACACGTTCTTCCTTTGACTGTCCCATCAGGCTCACCCTTCTTCTGCTACCTTTTCTTGCCATGCCGTCCGCTCAAACAGCGCATCGACATGCTCAATCACGAAACCGGTGCATGTCTCTAACAAGCGGCTGTTTTTCAATAAACGGTCTTTGACATCCTCCACTTTTCTCTCAATCAGCTCAGGCACTTCCTTCGGCCCGTCAGCCTCTTGAAAAATCGCCTGAATCACCGGATACGTCTTTCCTTCCAGCCATTCCACTTTTTCAAACAGCAGCCGCTTTAAATAGAAATAATCTTTCATCACAGCCGCCCATTTATCCTCACCAAAGTGCTTTACCATGTTTTGCATTAATAATGATTCGATCAGCGCCATATTCTCCATCGCTTCTTGATAGCTGAGCTGATCAGAGCCGTACAGGTTCATCTTGCTTTCATTGATTTCCTGAATCGAATGGCTGAATACGCGAACCATCGGAAGATGCTTATTCTCCGCCAGAAGATAATAATACAAGCTGCTGTAGTAATCGCCGGCCAAAATCGTCAGCTGACGGTTCTTTCTGCCGGCATCTGTCGTTACTTTATGGAGGGTAACCGCTTCATGTACATCAAGCGCAGCCTGAACAAGCAAGGATGAAATCGTAAACATTTTCGCTTCCTCAGCCGGCAGGTGCCGATAAAGACCGGCATACAAAAAGCGAACCTTATCTTCATCCACAACCGGTTCGTCTATGTACTTTTCTAAATAAGGATGCCTGATTAAGCTGTAGAAGCTCTCGTTGATCTCTTTTACGACCTCATTAAACTGACTGATTGTTACCATTTTTACGTCCCCCAAGTTCCGACAATCGTTGTTGTAAATCACTAACGCGCATCTATTATATCATATGTTCCACATAACAAGGTACCAAAACTCCCTTTCCTGTGTACAAATGCTAATCCTCTGTATCCATCGTCCCATGACTCGTTTGAATAATCGCCTTGCCGCGGACTTTTACCGCTGATGTATGCTCGGTAAACTGGGCAATCATCACTTCACCCTTGTCCAGCTTTTCTGAATGGTGAAAGCGTGTATCCGAGCCTCTTGTCAGCCCGATGACATTCACCCCGTTTTCCTTCGCTTTTATCACAAAAAATTCATTTTGATTGTTCATTGACTCACGCTCCTGTTCATTTGCCTTCTCCGCCACTGGAGAGAAGACAGGCACTAATTTCGACTTTCTCTCTAGTTTATCATGATTCGGCTGTTTTTGCCTTGTTCAGCCCTGAAAAATTAAAGAAGCCCGGGCAAAGGTTGAACACAACCTTTCAGACCATGGACAAAACGAGGGCGGGTCCAAAGGATTTTCTATATGTCGATCCGAACAAATGAAAAGAGGGGAATCCGGCGCTCCTGAAATAGACTTCGTACGGTAGTGCTTTGTTCGGCATTCCGGTAAACACAGTAGATACGTTATTTTGCCCCATCCCCGGAGCGGGTTCGAAGCTCTGAATCGTGCAAATACTTATACCGAAAAAGCTGCCGAAAAAGTGAAAATCGTACTTTTTCAGCAGCTTCTTTTTCTCGGGGCTTCTGCAACTCAAAGGATGATGGCGATCAACCCGCCTGAACCCTCATTAATGATTCTTTCCAATGTTTCCTTCAGTTTATAACGCGCATTTTCAGGCATGAGCGACAGCTTCGCGGAGATCCCTTCTCTGACGATCGAATTCAACGACCGGCCGAAAATATCGGAATTCCAGATCGAGAGCGGATTTTCTTCAAAATCCTGCATCAAATAACGGACAAGCTCTTCACTCTGCTTTTCTGTTCCGATAATCGGCGCAAACTCCGACTCGACATCAACTTTAATCATATGAATCGACGGAGCAACCGCCTTCAGTCTGACGCCAAAACGCGCACCCTGGCGAATGATTTCCGGCTCATCGAGACTCATATCGGACAGCGCAGGCGCGGCAATGCCGTATCCTGTCTGCTTCACCATTCGCAACGCCTCGGCCACCTGATCATATTCAGACTTGGCATGGGAGAACTCCTGCATCAGCTGCAGCAGATGATCTTTCCCGCGGATTTCGACGCCGACGACTTCCTTCAGCACCTGGTCGTATAGATCATCCGGAGCGTATAAATCAATTTCGGCAATGCCCTGGCCCATTTCAATCCCGGCCAGGCGAGCATCATCGATGAACTCATATTCGGTGAACTGGCCGACAACGCGATCAACGTCACGCAGCCGCTTAATGTCCTTCACCGTTTCGCGGACGGATTCCTCATAGCTTTGACGGAGCCAATGCTCTTCCTTTAAGACCATCACCCAGCTCGGAAGATTCACATTGACTTCATGGACAGGGAATTCAAACAATACTTCACGCAGGACATTGTTAATATCCTGATCGGTCATGCTTTCAATGCTCATCGCCAGCACCGGAATGTCATGCTCCTCTGAAAGCTGACGCCGTAAATTCTCTGTATCCGGATGATGAGGACGGACGCTGTTCACAATCATGATGAACGGCTTGCCGACCTCTTTTAATTCCTCGACAACCCGCGCTTCTGACTCGATATAATCATAACGCGGAATTTCCCCAATTGAACCATCGGTCGTAATGACGACTCCAAGCGTCGAATGCTCCTGGATTACTTTTCTCGTCCCGATTTCAGCTGCTTCCTGGAAAGGAATCGGCTCTTCATACCACGGTGTATTGATCATCCGTGGTCCATGCTCATCCTCGTAGCCCTTCGCCCCAGGAACCGCATAGCCGACACAATCGACGAGGCGGATGTTGACATCGAGTCCTTCATCAACATGAATGGAAACAGCTTGATTCGGCACAAATTTCGGTTCCGTCGTCATAATTGTTTTTCCAGCCGCGCTTTGCGGCAGCTCATCCTGCGCTCTCGCCTTATCCGACTCATTCTCAATATTTGGCAAGACAACAAGCTCCATAAATTTCTTTATGAAGGTTGATTTTCCCGTCCGGACAGCACCCACTACCCCAAGATAAATATCGCCGCCGGTTCGCTCGGCAATATCTTTAAAAATATCTACCTTTTCCACTTGATCCCCTCCCGATTAAGTAAAGATGTGAAACCCATCTTCGTTTCCGTAAACCTTGGACACTATCATGTTTATGATGTTGTCCAACGTTTATGACAATCGTCAGCAAGAAACCTGAACGATAAGATGAATTTCTTTTCGGTCACCGAGAAGGGGTCGTTCAAAAACAATTGCCCCTTCCTTTGATATATATATCAAATAGAAAGGGGCAATAGACCAATTTTTCCTCGTTAATTTTTGTCAAGTGTGATCGCGTAAGCCGGCTCGCCGTTTTCATCAAGCACATACGGGATGCTGCGGTTCGGCACAAACGGGCTGTGTTCATAGAGCAAAGGGCGAATATCTTCCCCTTCGGCAAAGGAATGGCCGTGCTCCTGAAGCATCCTGTTTAAATCAATCCGGTAATCGATGATAATCTCGCCGTCATTCGTAAACAAAAGCGGCAGCTGTGTTTCATGATACGGGCTTTTCACATGGGGCGCTTCGTCATACCCGAGCGCCTGATGATCAAGCCGAAACAATCCGACATCGAGGATCTCATCGATAGGGACGTATGTATGCTGGCGCATATAATCGTTGATGCGCTGCTGCATCTGCTGAATCGCCCGCTGCGTGGTCAAATCAATCACTTTCACTTCAGGCGCTTCCTCGACGTTCACGAGCACATACTGAAAGACACCGCCATTTTCAAACGCTGTCCCGGGCGGCTCCTGCATATAGCGCGGAACCAATTGATTGAAATCAACGACATAACGCTGATACTTCGACGTCGTTTCATCGAAGGTCCGGATCGGCAGCACCCCTGTGTCGGTCTGGAACTGCTCAATCGCCTGCTGAACAGCCTGAAGCTGGTCCGGGTACGGAATTTGATTTTCGGCGCGCTGCTCATTCGGATACATGCAGCCTGAAAGCAGCAAACCGAGCAACACAATAAGGCTTGTACAACTGATTTGTTTCATTCTATTATCTCCTCTCCCTACATCGTAGCTGTTGGACCGCCGATGACAATCAGGAAGACGATGATTCCGGAAATTAACAGGCACACAAAGGAAAAAGCCAGCACCGTTTTTTGCAGCCAGCCTTTTAATTTTTCACGGCTGAAAATCGCCGCCCCTGCTGAAATAAACATTAAGGCCAACGCAAAAAAAGAAATCCACATATTCATTAATGCTTGTGACAATTCTATCACTCCTTCTGACGATCACTCGTATTATAGCATATCAGGAAAAAAGAATGGAATCCTCAGCGCAATCAGTCACAAAAACGTCGCCGCTTGAAAAAACGAAAACCGGAGAAGTGGGGGCACACTTCTCCGGTTTTTGACGAAACCCTTCAATTGAACAGCCCTATTGTAATGTTCGTTCGTTACTACTATATGCACAAACTGCTAGTGTGCTTCGTCAGCAGCCTATCCAGCTGTTATTTTTTATTGAACATCTTCGCAAGAGAAGCAAAATCAGTCGGCATGTTGTTATTAATAATCGCATTCACAATCTGGTCTTCTTTTTCTTTTGAAACAGGTTTATTTGCAAGCTTTGCGACTTGGGCGATTAATTGCCTTACAGTTGCTTCGTCTTGAAGATTCGCCTGACTGACCGAATTGGCAAGCTTGAGGAGTTCATCTGGCTTGACACTCGTCTTCTTTTGAATTTGGTCCATAATAGATGGGTCATTATTATTTTGGAACATACGGCACCCTCCCTCATTCGTAATCACCATATCGTATGCAATTCGAAGGAAGGTGGTGCCTCAATCGCCCACTAAGGGTTAAATCTGGTTATTTAGTTCTGACGATAGGCCGCCTCAACAATATCTGAGGACAGCTGTTCAACCTCATGTTTTTTCACCCGTCCCATCAGCCCCTCCGCTGCATCCTTAGGCTGTACGCCATCAAATAAGACAGCGTGGAGCGAAGCGGTGATCGGCATATCGACCCCGCATTTTTCGGCAAGCTCATGGGTAGCCTTCGTCGTCTGAATCCCCTCGACGACCATCCCCATCGAGTCAAGCACTTCATCGAGCGTTTTTCCTTCGCCAATCAGCTTACCGGCGCGAAAGTTACGCGAATGAATACTCGTGCAAGTTACAATTAAGTCGCCTAAGCCTGACAGGCCGGCAAAGGTTAGCGGATTCGCCCCGAGCTTCACGCCGAGGCGGCCGATTTCGGCAAGGCCACGCGTCATGATTGCCGCCTTTGGATTATCGCCCATTCCCAGTCCTTGCGTTAAGCCGCAAACAAGGGCGATAATGTTTTTCAGCGCGCCGCCGATCTCGACGCCGATCAAGTCCGGGTTCGTGTACACGCGAAAATGCTGATTCATAAACAAATCCTGCGCGAACTCGGCCGCCTGATGACATTTGGAGGACACCGTTACCGTCGTCGGCTGCCTCTGACTGACCTCTTCGGCATGGCTCGGTCCCGACAGCACGACGACAGCCTCAAGCAGCTCAGAGCCCTTCATTTCCTCTTCAATCATCTCTGAAATCCGCTTATGGGTGCCTGGTTCGATCCCCTTGCTCGCATGGATCATCACAACCTTTTTTTTCAGCACCTTCCGCAGTTCGGCAACCGTCTCGCGCATCGCCTTTGTCGGGACGACGAGCAGAATCGCATCTGTATCCTCTACGACCTGTTGCATCGAATCGTAGCCGACAATCTCTGCGGAAAGCGTCACGCCCGGAAGGTACGCTTCATTCGTATGCTGCTTATTAATTTCTTCAATTTGTTCTTTCCGCCTTGCCCACAGACGCACCTCATGTCCGTTGTCGGCCAAAACCATCGCCAGCGCGGTGCCCCAGCTTCCAGCTCCCAGTACGGAAATCGTTCCCATCTCCATTCCCTCCTCTATTCTTATGCTTTCTTACCCAGCTTGCTTTCTGTCCCCTTGATCAGGCGTGCCAAATTCGTGCGATGGCGCCAAAGCGATAAAACGGCGACAACCACTGTTAAATAGACATATAGAATAGGATAATCATAAGTATCGATCAGAACGTATGTCAGCACTGGTGTCAAAACCGTAAATAATAAAGAACCAAGTGAGACAAAACGGGTAATAAAAATACTGGCAATCGCAAGCAAGCCGGCAAATAAAGCCGGGAAGAAAACAAGTGTAGCCAAAACGCCAATTGTCGTCGCTACCCCCTTACCTCCCCTGAATCCATAATAAACCGGCCAATTGTGACCAAGGATGGCGGCCAATCCGGCCAAAGCCGGAAATAGACCAGATTGATCAGGAGCAAGCAAAATCCCGAGCCAGACCGCCGCGATCCCCTTTACAATATCCAACGCAAGAACAGCGACCGCCGGGCCGACTCCGAGCACGCGCAATGTGTTCGTCGCTCCGGCATTCCCGCTTCCATGCTGGCGAATATCAACTTTCTTAATTTTTTTTGCGATGATGTAACTGAAACTGATTGAACCTAATAAATAACCACTTACAATGATAAAAATAAGAGCAATAACGATTAATCCGTCTCCCACACCATTCTCTCCCTTTCATTTATATCGGGTTTTGTGCGCTGCCATGATCACCCGGGAGGAGTAGATCGAGCAGCGGACATCCCCCGCTGCTGCTTCCCCTAATAGTCTGCTTAGAGGTTTTTCTTTCGTGCAAAGATTTTAATCGGCGTTCCTTCAAATTCAAAGGTATCGCGCAGCCGGTTTTCCAAATAGCGTTGATATGAAAAATGCATCAGCTCAGGCTCATTGACAAAAAAGACAAATGTCGGCGGTTCAACAGCGACCTGCGTCACATAGTTAATCCGCAGCCGTTTCCCTTTATCTGTCGGCGTCGGGTTCATCGCCACAGCATCCATAATCAAATCATTAAGCACATTGGTCGGCACGCGCAAATGATGATTCTCCGAAACCTTTTTCACCATTGGCAGCACATGCTGCAGACGCTGCTTTGTTTTGGCGGAAACAAATAAAATCGGGGCGTAGCTCAAAAACAGGAACTCATCGCGGAGCTTCTGCTCAAAATTCCGCATCGTTTTGTCGTCTTTTTCGACCGCATCCCATTTATTGACGACCAAAATAACAGCCCGACCCGCCTCATGGGCATAGCCGGCAATCTTTTTATCCTGCTCAATCAAGCCCTCCTCGGCATTGATCACAACGAGGACGACGTTGGAGCGTTCTATCGCTTTCAAGGAACGGAGGACGCTGTATTTTTCGGTGCTTTCGTAGACCTTGCCGCGCTTCCGCATTCCGGCCGTGTCAATTAACACATATTCCTGTTCGTCTTTTGTGAACGGCGTGTCAATCGCATCACGCGTCGTGCCCGGAATATTGCTGACAATGACCCGCTCTTCTCCGAGCATCGCATTCACGAGCGATGATTTGCCGACATTCGGACGGCCGATCAAGGCGATTCTGATCGTATCTTCGTTGTACGGATCGCCTTCTTCCTCAGGAAAATGCTTGATTACTTCATCGAGTAAATCACCAAGCCCGAGACCATGAGAGCCTGAAATCGGAAATGGATCGCCGATTCCCAAGGAATAAAATTCATACAGTTCCTGCTGCATTTCCGGATTGTCGACCTTGTTCACGCCAAGCACGACCGGCTTGTCTGAGCGAAATAACAGCTTCGCCACTTCCTGATCAGCGGCTGTAATGCCTTCGCGGCCGTTTACAATAAAAATAATGACGTCCGCTTCCTGGATCGCCACTTCAGCCTGCTCACGCATCTGAAGCAGCAGTGGCTCGTCACCAAGCTCAATCCCCCCTGTGTCAATAATATTAAATTCCCGGTTTAACCATTCTCCTTTGCCATATAAGCGATCTCTCGTCACTCCAGGCATATCTTCAACAATCGCCACCCGTTCTCCAACGATCCGATTAAAAATCGTTGATTTCCCAACATTGGGACGGCCGACGATAGCAACTACCGGCTTTGTCATCGTGTCACAACCTTTCTGCTTTCCGATACTACAGGAGACGCTACTCCCTAGAAAAAATCTCCTTCAGTCCTGATTTTCTCCATCATAACCTTTTTATATTACTTGATTTACCGGAACTTGTCGACCTCTCTACGATGTTTTTTCAAGCGAAGAAAAAGGCCGTCTGATCGCAGTCTCCTGCAAAAGCTGGACAATCCCTTTTGCTGTTAGCAGAACCCCGTAAAAAAACACGGTGACGGCGACAATATCAAAAAAATAAAGACTACCTGTCACTCCCTGCAAGTGAAAAAACTGTTGTAATACAAAATGAAACACAAATTCCCCTTGAAGCAGACCGGCCACCGCCAACAGACAGCTGCGCTGGATATGACGCACGAACAGGCAGGCCAATAAAAAGGCAATGCCGGCACTCATCCAGCGCGTATCCAGCAACTCGATGACCGGATCAAAAATCAGCACCAGCTGGAATGCCCCGTAAGCAGCCGCGATCGTCCAGGAAACGATCAGAAAAAAGCAGATCTTCCGCCAGGAGAAGCTTCTCATTTGCCAGCAAATATACGCAATCAGCGCCACAAAAACAACGGAAACCGTCATCCCGTCAATCGAAAATGTCAGCGGCAGGCAGGCTAGCAGGAGCAAAAGCAGCATCGCATTCACGAGCCGTGCCGTTGTTTTTTTCTGGAAAAACGTAATGATAATCCACAATATCCAGCCAAACCAATAAATAAAAACTCCGTCCAATGATCTCACCTCTTCCCCCATTATCACCGGATTTCCCCTGTTTTAACCGTTGCTGCATAATTCACCCGCTCTATTGGGCAAGCTAAGCAAAAAAAGGAGGCGAATCGATGGGAAAGGACCGGCAAGAGAAGAAAAAGCGACAGGAGAAAAGAGTGGAATCCGACCGCGACCAAAGCCTGGATTACCCTGGCGCAGCAAAGCTTGAATCAGCGGAGGATGCCAGACAAAATCAGCGCCATTAATCAAAACCACCCGTGAGAACGGGTGGTTTGTTCTACGGCTGGAAGCCTTTGTTGCTGACCAGACCCTAAAGGGCCACTGAACGGTTCGCCATTTGTACTTCTTCTACTGGCCAGACCTCAAAGGC
>NZ_JAMBOS010000097.1 GCF_023715705.1 Halalkalibacter oceani | reverse complement strand
GGAGCCAGCCGCCTAAGGTGGGACAGATGATTGGGGTGAAGTCGTAACAAGGTAGCCGTATCGGAAGGTGCGGCTGGATCACCTCCTTTCTATGGAGTTTATACTCTAATCGACGAACAACTTCGGTTGTTTGACGCTTGTGCTATTGTTCAGTTTTGAGAGTACTCAAAACTCTCGATGAAGTTACTGGAATATGCTCCTGCGCGCTCCTTGCGTCGCTTTCTCGTCGCAAAGCTGCATGCAGTATCACAGTGACGTTTCTCATGACGGGAACGAAGTCAGTTGCTTTGTTCAGTTTTGAATGAATTCTTTTGCTCCTGCGATTACTCGTCGCAAGGCTGCATGAAGTCATTCGAAGAAGAAGGTCATGACGGAATTGAAGTCAGTTGC
>NZ_JAMBOS010000096.1 GCF_023715705.1 Halalkalibacter oceani | reverse complement strand
AGTAGTAGGCTGGTGATACGAGCGGTGCGAATCATTGCGTCAAACTCCAGATGAAATCGTTATGCTTTTAGAGTTACTGGATAGCCGTTTTAAAGTCAACCCCTGGCATGGAAAAAGCGTTTTGGGCTGACTAAATGAATTAGCAAAATGTGCTGATGTAAGCCCCATTTTGCCGAAGATCCTATTTTGGACCGAAGGCGGTTTATCCCCATTTGTTTCATTTGAAAAAGTGCTTTGCATTCAAGGCATCGTCGAACAGGTGTCGCCAATGAAGGGACAAAAAACGGTATCTGGATGAAAATATTAAATTTATTTTCCCTGTGAATGTATTCGAACGCTAGCGGATTATTTTTCAATGATAAGGATTTGTTAATTTTATGGAGGGAAAAAT
>NZ_JAMBOS010000095.1 GCF_023715705.1 Halalkalibacter oceani | reverse complement strand
GATTTGAGCTCGACTTTACGCTCCAGCGCGCGCTGAATTTCGTTCTCAACGTCAAAGAGATCGAATATCGGCTGACGGCCGCTGTAGTGTTCCAGCTTGCTGGTCATTTCCGGGATATATTCGGCGGTGAATTCGAGCAACGCCTCATAGGTCAGGCGCGAGTCGGCGCGAATGCGATCCAGTTGCGCATCGGCAAAATCACGCAGCACGCGCTGGGCCAGAGCCAGCTCGCCATACAGCTGATAGCGGGTCTGGTTGCGCTTTTTGCGCTCCATCACCTTGGTCCATACGCGCTTAAGATAAGCGGCATCGGCGGCCATCTCCTGCTCGTGAACGCCTTCCGCAGCGGTGCGAATGATAAACCCGCCCTGCTCATCGCAATATTCTGCGA
>NZ_JAMBOS010000094.1 GCF_023715705.1 Halalkalibacter oceani | reverse complement strand
ACATAAAACGCCCACCGTGACGGGCGTAGGACTCAGACTCACCTCCGGCAGCCGCAACCACTTCGCAGCGCGAATCGTCCATACTGGAAACATGGTGCGAGTTGGACAGCCACTGAGGCATAACCGTAACGAGACGGTACTCGTGCACACCCGTCGTCACGCCAAAGCCCTCTTCTGGCCCGTCGTCATGGGGTTTGTTGGGGTTGTCGGAGCGGCCGCTCTGCTTGGAATCATGCCTTCCGACATGCGAGCACAGTATTGGCCGATCGTTGTCACTATCGCAGTCGCACTCATTATCGTCGGCACCCTCTCCCCCTGGCTGACATGGTTCACGACAACAATGACGATCACCGATCGCCGCGTCATGTTACGCCATGGCGTTGTCGTTCGACGCGGCCACGATG
>NZ_JAMBOS010000093.1 GCF_023715705.1 Halalkalibacter oceani | reverse complement strand
ACTTTGACGATATCAAAGAGGGTTACGAAAGCCAGGTGGCTAATTAAACCTTTTTCCAGCCCGGGCCGCCGTCCCGGGCGCTTGCTTGTGCTGACGCCAGGTTTATTATGTCCAGTTCATTAAAATATCTGCTGCTGGTTGCCCCGGCGGCGCTGATGATCGCGATCCTGTTTTTGTATCCGCTGGGGTTTTCGCTGGTCTCGGCGTTTACCGCGCCGGGACAGCCGTTCACCCTCGATCACTTCCGCAAGGTCTATGCGCTCTACGCCAGCGATGTGCTCTTTTCGCTGCTTATCGTGCTGATCTCAGTGGCGCTGTTAGCGCTGCTCGCCATTACCCTGTCGGCAGTGATTGCGCTGTCACCCTGCCGACCCGTTGTGCGTTTGCTGGGTTTTTTGTATCGCCT
>NZ_JAMBOS010000092.1 GCF_023715705.1 Halalkalibacter oceani | reverse complement strand
GTGTGGAAGCGTGGCGACACGTGGAGCTGACAGATACTAATCGGTCGAGGACTTATCCAAGCAATTCTTGATACTTGTACAATCATGATCTAGTTTTGAAGGAATCAAGCCCAAGTCCCCTGTCTTTGGGGGGACTGGGCGAAGCAATGTGCGGAGTCGCTACAGGTTTTAAAAGTCTAGAGAGGAGTGGGGTTCTCCACTCTAGACGAGTAGCGCACGGAGCCATTGCAATCTTCCTCGATATAGATTGATCAAAGAGAGCCTAACGAGGTAATCTGAAGATCAAATGTCCGGTGGCGATAGCGAAGAGGTCACACCCGTTCCCATGCCGAACACGGTCGTTAAGCTCTTCAGCGCCGATGGTAGTTGGGGGCTTCCCCCTGCAAGAGTAGGACGTTGCCGGGCGA
>NZ_JAMBOS010000091.1 GCF_023715705.1 Halalkalibacter oceani | reverse complement strand
ACTGAAAGACTTGAAAGGCTTTTAAAAGCCCTAAGATTCTTAACAGAGGAGAACCCTAACATTCTGAATTCGCTTACACCTATGAGAATGGAAAATATTCCTCCCACAAAAGGTTGACACAATCCAATATAATCTATCAATTCCACATCGAAACCGAGTGTGTTATAGTAATGATAAGGAAGCAGTTCTAGCTGCATATCCATGAAAATGCACCTCGCAAATTGGTATTTTTGGTTGATTGTTCACTTCCATTTTACCATTTTTTGCTAAGGTGCATTTTATTTTTTTTCTTAGACGGCACAACTAACACAATGGTTTAGTTGTGCCTTAACCATTTGGTTTCAAGATTGTTTAAATATTCATTTGGTGCCTTCTTGAACCTTCTTTGTTTTGTATGTGTGTAAATAC
>NZ_JAMBOS010000090.1 GCF_023715705.1 Halalkalibacter oceani | reverse complement strand
CCTGTGGCCGCTGTTCGGTATCTCTAACCAGATGCTGGCCGCCGTGGCGCTGGTGCTTGGCACCGTGGTGCTGGTCAAGATGCAGCGCACCAAATATATCTGGGTCACCGTTATCCCGGCAGCGTGGCTGCTGCTGTGCACCACCTGGGCGCTGGGTCTGAAGCTGTTCAGCAGCAATCCGCAGATGGAAGGCTTCTTCTTTATGGCTCAGCAGTATAAAGAGACGATTGCCGCCGGCGGCGAGCTGACCGCGCAGCAGATTGCCAACATGAACCATATCGTGGTCAACAACTACACCAACGCCGGGCTGAGTATCCTGTTCCTGGTGGTGGTGTACAGCATCATCTTCTACGGCATCAAAACCTGGCTCAATGTCCGCAACAATAAGGTGCGTACCGACAAAGAGACCCCGTACGTGCCGGTAC
>NZ_JAMBOS010000008.1 GCF_023715705.1 Halalkalibacter oceani | reverse complement strand
TCTGGGCCGTGTCTCAGTCCCAGTGTGGCCGATCACCCTCTCAGGTCGGCTACGCATCGTCGCCTTGGTGAGCCTCTACCTCACCAACTAGCTAATGCGCCGCGGGCCCATCCCCCAGTGATAGCCGGAGCCATCTTTTATAACGGGATCATGCGATCCCGAAAATTATCCGGTATTAGCACCGATTTCTCGATGTTATCCCAGTCTGAGGGGCAGGTTGCCCACGTGTTACTCACCCGTTCGCCGCTGGATCCACTGACGTCATCCCGAAGGAATCTGTCAGGTTCACCCGCTCGACTTGCATGTATTAGGCACGCCGCCAGCGTTCGTCCTGAGCCAGGATCAAACTCTCCATGAAAATGGTGAGCTGATTAAGCTCTTAAACTTTTTTGACGGTGACATTCGTCACCTTTTTTTCGCTTGGCTTTTGTTCAGTTTTCAAAGAACTCGTTAGCGTCGTTTGTTAGCGACTTGATCATCTTATCAAACGATTTCGGACAAGTCAACACTTTTCAACAAAAATTTTACTGCGTTCTCCACGCACTAGGATGAAAGCTAGTAAAAAAGTAGCTCAACCTTTATCAATCGGGGAAGTTATTCCCGCTTCCGTGTCAGATTCCGAGCAAATCCATGTCATATTATCTAAAATTTATGTCAGATTTCCTTTCGATCATTCGGACTTTTTACCCGCAACATGCTAATCTTAGCTTAAAATTCAGAATATTCGCTTTTGGGAGGGGATCAAGTGGAAGAGTTACAAATGCACTTAAACTTTGTTTGGGTGATTCTTGCCAGCATACTCGTTTTGATCATGCAGGCAGGCTTCACTGCCCTAGAGGCCGGAATGACCCGGGCAAAAAACTCCATTAATGTAGCGATGAAAAATGTCGTCGATATTATTATCGCGACTATCCTGTTTAGTCTTATCGGCTTTCCTATTATGTTCGGGGAAAGTGCAGGAGGGTTATTTGGAACCGACTCATTCTTCTACAGCGGAATGGAGGAGGACCCATGGAATTGGGCATTTTTATTATTTCAAATTGTATTCGCTGGAACAGCCGCAACAATTGTATCCGGAGCGATAGCAGAGCGCGTTAAATTTTCAGGCTATGTTATCGGCACTATTTTGATCATTCTCGTCATATATCCGTTTTTCGGACATTGGGCGTGGGGAAGTCTCTGGAAAGAAGGGCAGGAAGGCTGGCTCGAAGGAATCGGCTTTATGGATTTTGCCGGTTCGACCGTCGTCCACTCTGTTGGCGCATGGGTCGCATTAGCAGCAGCGATTGTCATCGGACCGCGAATCGGAAAATATACAGAGAATGGCGAACCGCGTTCTTTTACAGGAAGCAATGCTGTTATGGCGACATTGGGGGTTTTTATTCTCTGGTTCGGCTGGTTCGGCTTTAATGCCGGCTCCACGACCTATGCTGATACGAATATCGCCATGATTGCCCTGAACACGCAACTCGCTGCTGTCGCCGGCGGTCTGCTCGCCTTAACAGTATCATGGTGGCTATATCAACGCCCCCATGTCGAAAGTATTCTAAACGGAATTCTTGGCGGACTTGTTGCGATCACTGCCGGAGTTGATGTCATGTCTCCCTTGAATTCACTCCTCGTCGGAGCAATCGGCGGAGCAATTGTCGTTCTCGCCTCACATTTTATTGAGCGAAAATTAAAAGTAGATGATGCGATCGGAGCGATTGCTGTTCATGGCGTCGCCGGAGCATGGGGCACACTTGCCATCGGCTTCTTGGGCAAGGCGGAACTTTTAGCATTAGATAGCCGCCTGCAGCAAATCGGCGTTCAAGGGATAGGCGTAGTCGTCGCCTTCATTTGGGCGTTCGGCCTTGGTTACATTCTCTACTGGAGCATCAATAAAATTTACCCACTCCGTGTCAGCCGTGAAGATGAGGAAGCCGGCTTAAACGTATCCGAACACGGGGAGCGGATCGCGATGGTTGATTCGATTATCGCCATGCAGGAAATCGCCGCAGCGAAAGGCGATCTAACGAAAACATTGCGGGTTGAACCCGGCGAAGATACAGCAGAGCTTCATCACGCCTTTAATACATTATTGCGGCGGCTAAACAGCCTGATTGAACAGGTGAAGACGGAATCGAACTTTGTTTTCCACGCTTCAGATCAACTAATCTCACTGACTGAGAAGCTCGAGAAAAGCTCCGGACAACAAAAGGATTACATCGGCCAATCGAAGGAGTACTTCACAAAAACGAAAAACCAGCTGGCAGAGGAGCTCGCGACAGATGAACAGGTGCTCGCCACGATTCAGGAATCCTTTAGTACGATGGAACAGCTTGGCAGTAAATTTGATGCAATCCAGCTGGAGATAAGAGAGATGTCCTCCTCTCTCGCTGATGTAACCGAATCAACTGCCGACACCCATCAATCCGTTGATCAAATGAGTAATCATATTGAACAGATTTCCCAATTCTCCGGAAAGATCGAGAATATTATTACAACGATCAACTCAATTACCGAAAAAATCAACCTGCTCTCGCTTAATGCGAGAATTGAGGCCGCGCGCGCCGGTGAGCACGGCAAGGGCTTTTCCGTTGTCGCCGATGAAATTCGCAAACTTGCAGATCAATCGCAGGAAGCGACGACGCAAATCTCAGCTATTTTAAAAGAAAATGCGACGATTATCGATTCGGGGCAAAATCAGTTAAAAACATTTATGACGAGCTTCCACTCATTGTACAAAAGCCTCACCCAGCTGCCGAGCCGCTTTACCTTTATTGATGAAAGCATTCTAACCGTCAACAATGAAACAGCCTCCTTTGTGAAAAAACTCGATAAAATCAGCAAAGAAACCTCTGAAATGGGGCATAACCGCCTCCGGCAACAGGAGGAGATGGACAGTCTCGTCAAAACAATTGATGACATTTATGCGATTGCCGAAGACACCAGCACCCTTTCTGATGAGATTCGTGACAGCTCCATTAAAATGAAAAAACAAAGCAATACCCTGCGGCAAAGTGTTGATCAATTTAAAACAAACCCAACGTTAACGCTCTCGTAAGGAAAAGAGCAAAAAGAGGCTGGGACAAAAGGTTGTTTTTTTTACCTTTTGCCCAGCCTCCAAGCAATGAGCGGAACCGCCACGATCTTTTAAAGCCCGTTGTGAGTGGGTTTCTCACAACGGGCTTGTGGCGTGTGAAGCCATTGCCAGTAGGTCCAAAGCTAGTTTTGTCTCAAGCTTTTTTCCATGTCGGCCTACTCCGATAAGAAACCAAAGTAAGCTAAGAAGACGAAGAATAGGACATACATAATTGGATGAACATCTTTCCCTTTCCCCCTACAAATCATCGTAACAGGGTACAAAATGAACCCGATCGCAATCCCGGTTGCGATGCTGTAAGTTAACGGCATCGTCACGACGGTCAAAAAGGCCGGTATAGCAATTTCGAGCTTCTTCCAGTCAATCTGACCGAGAGAGGACGCCATTAAAATACCAACGATAATTAAAGCCGGCGCCGTCACTTGATCTGTCACCACTGCCAGCAGCGGCGAGAAGAAAAGCGCAACGATGAATAACAGAGCTGTTACCACTGACGCAAAGCCTGTCCGACCACCCGCAGCGACACCAGAAGAAGACTCGATGTACGCCGTTGTCGTCGACGTTCCTAAAATCGCACCAATAGATGTCGCGCTTGAATCGGCAAGCAACGCCTTATTAGCCCGTGGAAGCTTGTTATCTTTGACAAAGCCCGCCTGATTCGCCACCCCGTATAACGTTCCAGCCGTATCAAAGAAATCAACAAATAAAAATGTGAGAATAACGATAAGAAGCTGTACCGTGAAGACGGACGACCAGTCAATCGCAAATGCTTGTCCAAAAGTCGGAGCAAGCGAAGGCACAGCGCCAATGATACCGTCAGGCATATCAATGACACCTGTGATCACCCCGGCAAGTGAAGTGAGAATCATCCCGTAGAAAATTCCGCCCTTTACGCCACGCACCATCAGAATAACCGTAATCACCAAACCGAAAATAGCAAGCAACGTCGTCGGCGCGTGAATGATGCCAAGCTCGACAGCCGTCGCTTCGGATGGTACGACAATACCGGCGTTTTTCAAACCGATAAAGGCGATGAATAGCCCGATACCTGCCGCCGCTGCATATTTCAGTTCAGCCGGAATCGCATTGATAATTAACTCCCGAACACCAACTAACGTAATAAGAATAAAAATAATACCAGACATAAACACACCGAACAAAGCAACTTGCCAGTCAATCCCCATTCCGAGCACGACAGAATAAGCAAAAAAGGCGTTAAGCCCCATCCCCGGTGCAAGGGCGATTGGGTAGTTCGCCAGCAGACCCATGATCAATGTCCCTAATGCCGCCGCCAGTGCTGTTGCCGTAAAGACAGCGCCAAGATCCATACCTGCGTCTCCAAGAATAGAAGGATTGACAAACAGGATATAAGCCATCGATAAAAACGTCGTCAAACCAGCGATGATTTCTTTCCGATAGGACGTGCCATTCTCCTTAAAACCAAAATACCGATCCATTTGATAGCCTCCAATTTATATTTTCTGTTCCACAAACGACGAAAAAAGCTTCAGGCCCTTCTTTGCCTAAAGCTTTCCTCAAAAAATCCGACATATTCCGTTTATTTGTGGAATAGGTTGATTTTTCGTAGTCAAGCTATTTACGGCAGCTTGGTAGAGACTTGCAGGCCATATTCCTGCAGTTATACGAAAATAAATACGAAAGGAGAGAAGTCTCTCTCATTCATCCATAAGAAGTGTAGCAATCAACCTATCTGTTGTCAAGAAAAATCCGAACGTTAATACAATATAATTATTTAATATTCGCCTATTATACTTCCGCCTTCACAGTCCCACTTACCGATTAAATCTTTTCAGAGACTACTATCCAAATTTTATCGCCTTATCAACAGACCTGTCAATTGGAGGCCACTGAAAAAATGAAAATCGTACTTTTTCAGCAGCTTCGTCAATTGCAGCTTTTTATAGAACGACCGAGCGCTGCAAACCGTTCAATCCGTTACATGATACCGTCCTTTTGGAATCACTAATGGGGTATCAGAGATCGGGTCCGGAATGACAACACAGTCTAAATCAAAGACTGTCTTTACTAAATCACTTGTCAGGACCTCAGCAGGCTTGCCTTCGGCGACAAGACGTCCTTTTTTCACCGCAAAAATATAATCTGCATAGCGGGCCGATAAATTAATATCATGCAATACCATCACAATCGTTGTCCCAAACTGGTGATTCAGATTTGTAAGCAAGTCAAGTATCTCTATCTGATAGATGATATCCAAAAAGGTCGTCGGTTCATCTAATAGCAAAATATCTGTTTGCTGGGCCAGGGCCATTGCAATCCACACGCGCTGTCTTTGACCACCTGAAAGCTCATCAATATCCTGATTCGCAAACTCCATTATATTCATAAATTCCATAGCATCTTCCACAGCTTCATAATCCTTTTTCGACCATCCACTGAATAAGGATTGATGCGGGAATCTTCCCCGCCCGACCAAATCTGCGACAGTAATCCCGTCCGGTACTACGGGAGATTGCGGAAGCAGCCCTAACGTACGCGCTAATTGCTTAGGCGGGTATTTGTGGATCGCCTTCCCATCAAGCGTGACTTCCCCTCCTGTCGGCTTAATAAGCTTGGCCATTGTTTTCAAAAGAGTTGATTTCCCACATCCATTTGCGCCAATAATGACGCTGATTTTATTTTTCGGAATTTCAAGATCAATTTCATCAATAATCGTCTTGTTATCATAGCCGGAAACAAGACGCTCCGCTCGAAAAACATGCGTGTTGCTCATTACAATTCTCCTTTTCGGTTCATCCGGATTAGCAAATAAATTAAATATGGCGCTCCGAGTATGCCCGTTATAACACCCACAGGAAATCTATATTCAAATGCAAATTGTCCAATTAAATCTGCAAATAATACTAGATTGGCACCGACTAAACCTGCCGGAAGAATATTTGAAGCACTAACACCGACTAAGCGGTTCGCAATTGGTCCCGCTAAAAACGATACAAAGGCAATTGGGCCTGTTGTTGCTGTCGCAATCGCCACCATAAATACGGAGCCTACAATTAAAATGACTCGTGTTTTATCGGTAGCTACACCGAGCGAGGTCGCCATTTGATCTCCTAACTCCAGCATGCTTAACTGTTTGCTAAGCACCAACATAACCGGTGCCAAAGCAACAACTATGATAATTAAAGGAAGGACTGCACTCATTTTTGCACCGTTTAAACTGCCGCTTAACCATCTTAATACTTCCGCAATATCCTGCTGAGCGCTTCTGAGAATTAAATAGGAAATGACCGCATCGAGCATCGCCTGCATCCCAATTCCGATAATAATCAAGCGCCCAATTGAAAATGACCGGCCACGAGCTAAAAAATACATCACGATGACTGTTGCTAATCCTGCAATGACAGCCGCGAATGATATCGCTGTATTGTTTAGATGCAACACGGTAATGCAAAACACAGCAGCTGCACTGGACCCCGATGTAATGCCTAATATATTTGGGTTAGCTAATGGATTCCGTAAGATCGTTTGAAAAATATAACCGGCCACACCAAAGGCAAATCCCGCAAATAAACCGGTGATCATTCTTGGGAGCCGAATCGTATTAACGGCAAAGTCAGCTCCTGCAATTTCTTCTCCCATTAATGTTCGAATCACAACACCGACCGGATAAATCGTGTTCCCTAATAAGAGCATCGCACAACAAAGAACAACAGCCAAGACGGCCAATAAAGAGGTAACTATAAGCCAGCGTCTTTTTCTTTTACGCATCTCGAGCATAATCTCATTGACTTCAGCTGATTGAATTCTCATAATGCCCTCACCTTCGATCTCTTTGCCAGTAAGATGAGGATCGGCGCACCGATAAACGCCGTAATAATACCTACTTCGAGTTCTCCCGGACTTCCAAGGAGCCTGCCTGCCACATCAGATAATGTTAAAATAATCGCCCCTGCCAATGCCGACATAGGGATTAAAAAGCGTAAATCCGGTCCAATAACGAAACGCATAGCATGAGTAGCCAAAAGACCAATAAAACCGATCGGACCAGCCAGGGCGGTCGTGACGCCGCATAAAATAACACCGGCGCAAATCGCGCCTACTCTCAATAGCCCCGGACGCACTCCTAAGCCTGTCGCCACATCATCACCTAATGCTAATGCATTCAATGCCGGGGCCGTGATAAACGCCAGGGTCATGCCAATAAGTAAAAAAGGAATGAAGATGGTGATTGACTCCCATGACCCAGAGCCGACACTTCCTACCTGCCAGAATCTAAATTGATCCATCGCATATTGACTTGGAATCAAAATGGCCGTTACGAGCGAAGAAAGAGCTGCAGTAGTTGCAGCCCCGGCTAACACTAATTTTATTGGCGTTGCTCCACCGCGCCCCATAGAGCCTATGCCGAAAACGAATACGGTCGTAACAGCAGCTCCGATTAAAGCTAACCAAATGTACTGGCTTGCCGTAGTAATATTAAAAAATGTAATACCGCTCACTACAAACAAGGCTGCTCCTGTATTCACACCTAAAATACTCGGGTCAGCTAATGGGTTGCGGGTTACAGATTGCATCAGGACACCGGCAATCCCTAACGCTCCCCCACAGCACAAACTGAAAATCGTACGCGAAACCCGTTTTTGCACGACGCTTGCGCCGTAGGAATCCTGGTTTTGATAAAACAGACCATCCATTACTTCCTGGACACTGACCACCCTGGCTCCTAATACAAAAGAAGCGATGATGGTAGCTGCTAATAAAATCAGACCCAGTATTAAAATAAGCGAAAAATGCTTCGGTACCCGTAAATCAAGTTGCTTTATTTCAGAATCTGAAGTACTATTCTTCAATTTTATCAATTGCTTCACCGATTAATTCTAAATAATCATCAATTGTATAAGCGATGGAGAGCGGGTTTGGAGTCCCTGCTGCTACCAGTGGCGACTCACTTGTAATAAATGCGACGGAGCCTCGCTCAACTGCCGGGATTTTGCCCAGAATTGGATCAGCTTTAATTGTTTCATAGAGTGCATCATCGCCATAACCAACGATGATGTCTGCATCGAATAAAGATTCGACATTTTCAGCACTCAATCGTAAAGAGTAACTCTCTGGATCCGTAATCAGGTCAGTCACACTTTCCGGATAAGTCAAACCGAACTCTTCCAGAAACGCGACACGTGAATCAATTGGAGTATAGATGTGCAATTGGGATAAATCTGTCGCTGAAAAGTTAACCCACACCACTTTTTTTCCATTGATTTGCGGGTAAGCACTTAGTTTTTCAGCAATTAATTCCTCTGTTTCTTCAATGAGCTGCTCGCCTTCTGCTTGCATGCCCATACCTGCCGCGTTGAATTCAATTTGCTCGCGCCATGTCGTCGCCCATGGGGCTGTCGGATATGCAACAACGGGAGCAATTTCAATCAATGTCTCATAGTCCTCTGTAGTAATGCCGGAATAGGCAGCAAGGATGACGTCCGGGTTAGCATCAGCAATTGCTTCAAAGTCTAAACCGTCCGTATCATGAAATACATTGGGAGCCGCTTCGCCAAGTTCATCCAGCTTTTCTTTTGTCCATGGTAATAATCCACTATCATCTTGAACCCCAAAGTTAGCCGCCGAAAAACCGACCGGCACTACGCCTAATGCTAATGCAACATCCTGGTTTGCCCACTGAATCGTTACAACTCGTTCCGGCTTGCTTTCAATAACAGCCTCACCTAAAGCATGATTAATCGTAATCGGGAATTGAGAATCCGTTTCCGTTGCAGTCTCTGATCCCTCTCTTTCATCACTAGGCTGCTCTGCCTCATCTGTTGATGATTGACTGGAACAACCGAATAATACCAAAGCGATCGTAATGACGAGCGTCCAAACTAATAAAAGCGATTTTTTGTTTTGCATATGTAAACCTTCCTGTCTCCTATGTATTTGTCGAGCATGTTGTTATCGATCCCACTAAATGACATTGATGATCATTATCAATTATAATGAAGTTATCCTACGTTTTCAAGTTGAATATTTAGAATAGAAACAAAAGAAGCTCCTCCGTATGCTTGTTAAATAACAGCATTGTGGAGAAACTTTTTCATTTCACAAAAATACGACAGGTCTGGATATATCCAGACCTGTCGCTTTCCTCTTCTATTCCCACTCAATCGTCGCTGGCGGCTTTGATGTAATGTCATACACTACGCGGTTGACGTGCTTGACTTCATTGACAATCCGCGTTGAAATCAACTCCAGCACATCCCACGGAATCCGCGCCCAGTCGGATGTCATGCCGTCGATTGATGTAACGGCGCGAATGCCGACGGTGTAATCATACGTCCGCGCGTCTCCCATTACACCGACGCTTCGCATGTTAGGAAGTGCGGTGAAGTATTGCCAAATTTCGCGGTCCAGCCCAGCCTTTTTAATTTCCTCGCGTAAAATGGCGTCGGACTCGCGCACGATCTCAAGCTTTTCTTCCGTAATTTCACCGAGGACACGGATGCCCAGACCAGGTCCCGGGAACGGCTGGCGCCAGACGATTTCGTCAGGAATGCCGAGCTCTGTCCCGACTTTGCGCACTTCATCCTTGAAAAGAGCGTTTAGCGGTTCGATTAACGTAAAGCTCATATCTTCAGGCAGGCCGCCGACATTGTGATGCGATTTAATCGTTTGCGCCGTATCGGTTCCGCTCTCAATGATGTCGGTATAGAGTGTTCCTTGAGCAAGGAAATCCATGTCCTTCAGCTTGCCAGCCTCTTCCTCAAACACATAAATAAATTCATTTCCGATAATTTTACGTTTTTGTTCCGGGTCAGAGACACCTTTTAACTTCGACAAAAAGCGCTCCTGGGCATCGATTTTAATGACGTTCATGTTAAAGCCTTCACTGAACGTTTTCATCACACTTTCCGCTTCGTCCTTCCGGAGCAGTCCGTGGTCAATGAACATACATGTTAACTGATCGCCAATCGCTTTATGAATTAAAACAGCCACGACCGAGGAATCAACACCGCCGCTCAAGGCGCAAAGCACCTGCTTGTCCCCTACCTGTTCACGGATCTTCACAATTTCTTCCTCGATGAAATTCTCCATCGACCATTCACCCGCGCACTGACATACTTCAAAGGCGAAATTCTTTAATAAGGCGTCGCCAAACTCAGAATGCCGTACCTCCGGATGGAATTGTACGCCATAAAGCTTACGGCTTTCATCACTCATCGCCGCCACCGGGCAAGAAGGGTTGGAAGCATCAACGACAAAACCATCCGGCGGAGCAACAATTAAGTCACCATGACTCATCCAGACAGACTGCTCTATCGGAAGACCGAGGAATAAATCGGACTGGTTTTCGACTTTAATCCGCGCTTTTCCGTATTCACGATGCTCAGCGGCTTCAACGCGCCCGCCAAAATGCTGGGTCATCAGCTGCATGCCGTAGCAAATCCCTAAAATCGGTACATCCAACTCAAAGATGGCCGGATCACATTTCGGCGCTCCTTCGACATAAGCACTATTTGGGCCGCCCGAAAAAATAATCCCTTTCAGGTTCATTTTTTTCAGCTCATCTGCTGTGATCTTATTGGAATGCAGTTCACTATAGACCCCTAAATCACGGATTCTCCGTGTAATCAGCTGGTTGTACTGTCCCCCGAAATCAAGAACAACGATCATTTCCTGGTTTAACTCGTTCACTTCTTCCACACCCTTTATCTAATTTTCAGTAAGAAAAGCGGCAAGCCGCCTTTCTACTAAGTACGCCAGCTCCCTTGAAATCACTAAAAGAGGCGATGCCAATTTTAGTGATTCCAGCTGGATTTCTATCCATTTTTATCTTTCAAAAAAAGCCGGAATCCACCTTTGCTTCTCCGCAACATACAAAGGCAGATTCCAGCATAATAGAATCTGCTTCATAGTCAGATGATTTCCGGTCATCCGGTAGAGACTCTTAGGCCATATTCCTAAGGATATACGAAGGCTTTTTCTCCTATACAATTAAGCACTGATTTATTTTATCAGTGAGCTATACTGCGGTCAAGAATGGATTTTTCTGACCAGTGCTTCCCAGTTGCCTTTATGGGAAGACCAGCTCGCTTTAAGTGATTTTCCGCCATAGACAAGACGCTCATATTCATCCGTTAACAGCAGCATTTCATCAGCGGCAAAATGTTCTGCCGTCCGGTTGGCGTATTCCCGCAACGTTTCTCCGTCCTTTCGGCCCCAGCCAAACCGGTGAAGCAGCCATAATAAGCGCTCGTAGGCCGGGATAAAGGCCGTTTCATCATTGCGGCTCATAAACCGCTTCAAAACCATATATTGCATGACCTTTTTATTTTTCAGGATAAAGACAAATAAGAGAGCCACTCCGAAAAGGACAAGCAGCGTCGCCCCGCCCGGACGTGCCCAGCTTCCAGGAGAAATCGCCTGGTTCCGCTCCTCTTCTTCCTCCAATTCCGCAAAGACATCCTCTACTTCCTCGTCCTCTTCCTCCTGTTCAGGTTCTGTTGAATCAGGCGATTCCGCTTCAAGCTCCGGCTCGATAAATTCAAAGCTCGAATCAAAGCCGCTTGTCGGCTCAAATGGAACCCAACCTGCCTCCGGAAAATAAACCTCCACCCAGGAATGGGCATTTCCGTTTGTAATCTGATAAACATTCCGGTTCTCATCGAGCGTGTCAATCTGTTCGCCCTGGGTAAAGCCCTTTACCCAACGGGCCGGAATATCCAATGTCCGTAACAGGACGACCATCGAGGTTGAGAAATTATCACAATAGCCCCGTTGCGTGTCAAATAAAAACTGATCAACATAGTCTTCCCCTTCGCCCGGCACGGCAACATCATTGGTTTCATATTGAAAGAACGGACCGGACAAATAACGCTCTATCGCCTTGGCGCGATCATAGCGATTATCCTCTTCTGCCGTGATTTCCTCAGCCAAATCCCGCACCCGCTCCGGCAATTCCTCCGGCAGCTGCGTATAAAATTCGGTAATGTCAGCCGGGTCACTTTCGTGCGAGGAACGGAGTCCTTCAATATGATAGGTCGGGTAGACATATTCATAACGATAGTTTGTGAGCCCGACTGGCTCTCCTCCGAAAGAGGTTTCCGCTTTGGCAGTGAACGCATCGACTGTCAGCTCGGCCTCCATAATGCTCGAACGCGTGACCAGTTCACCCGGATAAAAGAGATGGGCGTAGCTCCGGTTCGATTCGTCGGCAAAGGCAACCTCCGCTTCAAGATACTCAAGCTCATACATCCAGCTGTTCCCTTCCTGGAAAAAGCTTTGATCGCTTCTCACTGCCGGCGTTGTCGTCTCCCAGCCCTTCCCGGTATAGAAATCCTTCGTTTCTCCACGCCAATAATGCTCCTGGGTGGCCGCCGCATAAAACAACGGCGTATCATCATCAACAAAGCCGCCTCCCAGTTGTTCATCATTATCGCCGTAGCCGATCCTTCTTACAGCATCGCCGAACCCGTCTCCCTCGGCGCCAACGGCCGCTCGCATAAACGGAACGGGATCGGCCCATTGCGGCTCAGGCTTCGGTGAAAGAAAGCCGAATATCCCACCGGTGACGACCATTGCCACAAGCAGCAGCGCCAGCCGTACCGGCAGAAGCCGCGGGGCGGAGGCAACTTTTTCCTGCTCAATCATCCGGTAAATTGTCACAAGTCCGAGCAGCAGGAAGCCGATCACGAACGTTCGGATAATCGCATAGGTCGCATCATAGATCGTGAACGTATCGAGAACCGTAATATAAACAACCGTGAGAATGAGAAAGAAAAAAATCCGCCGCGCATACACGGTCCAATAGAATAATAGATAACTCATAATCGCCAGTAGAAGAAAGAACAGAAAGCTGCGGAACAGATCCGTCAGCATATGCCACTGCCCGGTAAAAATAAATCCGCTGTTTTCAACGAAGTCAGCCAGAAAGATTCTCATCCACTCGAGCGAAAGAAACGGTCCCTCAAAGAATACAAGAAACATACCGTACACGATAACGACAGCTTTAATCAGCATCGAGACGAGAAGTGGCAATTGAATGAATGTCACGAAAAAGAATATGGCCGTAAACAGGATAAAAATATGAATGAATCCAGTATCCGTAATATACGGGAGCGGCAAGAGCCATTCCATTAGCAGCAGGAAGCTTAGCCCGTACAGGAGAAAATCCCTGCCGAATTCCATCTGTTTTTTTTCTAAACGCATGACTCTCCCCCTTTTTTTCTATTCATCTTCAAAGAGAAGCACCGAAACCCCCATCGCTTTGCATTCATCAATCAAACGGCGGTCGCTGTTCCCCAGCCCCTTCATACAGAGCGATACTTCAGCCTGCTGTGCCTGAATCGTCCGGCACGCCGTCACTAATGATTGATTGAGTTCGACACAAACGAGGTAAACATGCATCCCCTTCCATTCGCTGTACAGTCGGTGCACCGGTTCAAGCGGTTTATCAAGCGGCGACACCTGCGCCAACAGTCTCAGCCCCTGGCTGACGGTCCGCTCCGAAAGAGAGATCGACGTCCACTCCAAAGAGCGGACAGCCAGCTCAATGCTCTGGTATCTTTTACAGAATTCCGCAACGAGTGAAGCGGTGAACTCCACCGTCTGCTCAAATTGCACGGAAGAGGCGGCATGCCGGTAAGGATCAAAAGCGACCAAAATCCCCTCTCCCTGAAACGATTCAAATTCCTTTGTCATTAAGGAAGCCGAGCGTGCGGATTGCTTCCAGTCAATACTTGTCAGCCTGTCTCCGGGTACATATTGCCGCACCCCCGCTAACGAGCGATCCTCTTCGATCGCCTGACGTGAGCTGCTCCCTTCCTGCTGACGCGGACGGCCGCTGGCAGGAATCGCGTGCAGCCGGTGAATGCGCGGATAAACGAGCAGGTCTGTCTGCTGATTGAGGACCATCCTTCTTTCAAACAAACCAAACAGATCACCAAAGACGAGAATGACCGGCCCAAAGGAATGAAGCCCCCGCTTTGCCGCTGCCACCGTATAGGTCAGCTCGATCTTCTGCTGAAAGGAAAAGAAAAACAAGGCCGCGGAATCAGCGCTTCCGATCCGCTGCGGCACCGTATCCTGTATCCGGACGTAAAAGAATGGCTGGAACCTGTTTTTATGAATGATGATCGTCACCGTCAGGTCATCACCTGCCTGAAGTGAGCTCTTACTGACATTACGCTCCACCTTTTTCACTTGAAAAGGAAACAGCGCCACCAGAATCGTCGATAAAAGCACCGTCGTCACACTGTAAAACAAAAACCAGCTGACAAATCCACCTTGAAACATCGCATAAGAAAATACCGCCCCGACGAGCACTACGAGGGAAACATATTTTAAAAAAGGCCGCAAAGTGTTGATCAGCGTCACGAGCGGGCCATCCTTCTTTGCGGAACAGGTACGGAAACCTGATCAAGAATATTTTCCACAGTTTGAGCGGCTGTCGTATTGGACATTTTGCTTTCTGCTGTCATCATCATCCGGTGTGCCAGCACAAATGGCGTAATATGCTTGACATCATCCGGGGTGACATAGTCTCTTCCCATTAAAAATGCGTAAGCCTGAGAAGCTTTCATTAAAGCGATCGTCCCCCGCGGGCTGACGCCGAGCTCAACTGCCTGGTGATTTCTCGTCGCATGCACAAGGTCGATCATGTACGCTTTGACCGGCTCGCTGACGATTGTCTTCGTGACTTCATTCTGAATCGCCACAACCTCCTCCGTCGTCATCACCGCTTCAATCCCTTCGATCGGGTGCTGATGCTGAAGGCGGTTCAACACCTCAAGCTCTTCCTGTTCACTCGGATAACCGAGCTGCAGCTTCAACAAAAATCGATCAAGCTGGGCTTCAGGCAATGGAAAGGTACCGGCGTACTCGACCGGGTTCTGCGTCGCCATCACGAAAAAAGGACGGTTCAGCTGCAATGTTTCCCCGTCAACGGTCACACTGCTCTCCTCAAGCGATTCCAGCAGGGCGGATTGTGTCTTCGGTGACGTCCGGTTAATTTCGTCGGCCAGCACGATATTGGCCATGATCGGCCCTGGCCGGAATTCAAATTGACGAGTATGCTGATTATATATAGAGACGCCTGTCACATCGGACGGTAGAAGGTCAGGCGTAAACTGAATCCGCTTAAAATCGGCTCCCAGTGAGCGCGCGATTGCTTTCACCATCATCGTTTTTCCGACACCCGGGACATCCTCAAGCAAGACATGCCCTCCCGCAAAAAGCGCAACCAAACTCAGCTCGATTTCCTTTCTTTTACCTACTACAACTTGCTCAATGTTCGCAATCACTTTCTCGACTTGTTCAACCGCTGCTTCCATTCGACTGCCTCCAATCTATCATAACGCTGTAGTCCCATCATACCATTTAAGCCTTTAAAAATACGTTACATTTATTTTACCAATTTTACGCGCATTGTTCTGCTTGCTTGCCTTATTCCCTTTTTCCCTTTAGGAAAAACGCCTGAGCGGATGCCAATTTTTGTTACAGAGGCGGCTCAAGCAAGTCTGACTTTATACACAGTTTTGAAAAGAGCCCGAAAATCCGCACCCGCCCAGTTCCTTTTTTCGGAGGGCGCATAATCTATAGTATCCTCACCTGAAAGGCGGTGCCAATATGAGCGGACATACTGGTGGTTATAGCAACGGTTTCGCATTACTTGTCGTTCTGTTTATCCTCTTAATTATTATCGGTGCTTCATACTGCTACTAATCATCCACCTTGGTAGCAGTCAGACATAGGCACGACGAATGATGGGGTGTCGAAGCGGTCAAACGCTGACCAATCCGCCACCCCATCATTCGCTTATTTATTCTTTCCCCGCGCTTCAATCGAAAACACCTTTTCTATTCTCCCATTTCTGATGCCAATTACTTCATCAGCAAGGTTCACCGTCGGACAAACATGATTCGGGATCACCTCGATTTGATCGCCGATTCGCCAGGAATGCCCCTCCTCCAGTTCAATCACGCCATGCTCCTCTGACAGCCAGCTTACCCAGACATGATCCTCGCCTTTTATTCGGCCAAATCCTTTCGTAAAAGCACCCTGATCCGAGGTTAACGTTTTTGAGCCGGCATCAATAATGACGCGATCAGCAGCCGGTGCGCTGACAATTGTCGTATAAACAGAAAGCGCGCAATCCTGTTCGTCAACGACACCGAGCGAAGCCAATGTCGCATCATTGAACACATAGGTCCCCGGCCTCATTTCCGTCAAACCCGGAAAGTTCTGCTCATCATACGCAGTCGGGGAAGAACCGGCGCTGACTTCCGGAATCTTGTAGCCGAGCTTGTCATCTACCATCTGCTGAGCGGACAGCAGACCTTCCGCCTCTAGCCGGCTGACTTCCTGCAGCTCTTCCTTCGTTCTAACTTTATAGGCAGTACCGGAATGCGTCATTACTCCGGTAATCTCCAAAAAGGACAGCTTCATAACCTGCTCCGCCAGTCTGACAATCTCCTCGGACGGCTGAAGTCCACAACGCCCCAATCCCGTATCTACTTCAAGATAAACAGGGATCTTCCTTCCAAGCTGCTCGCCAACAGCAGCAATTCCGCGCGCCACCTCCACACTATCAAGCGCAACAGTGACCTTTGTGTCCTTCGCAAGCTCCCGCAGGCGTTCAAGCTTCTTCTTTCCAATCAGCGGATACGCAATTAAAATATCATCAATGCCGTGCCGCCGCATTACCTCGGCCTCGCCCAGCTTGGCAACTGTAATCCCTGTTGCCCCGAGCGCAAGCTGCTGCAAAGCGATCGCTGGACTTTTATGGGTCTTCGTATGCGGACGAAGCTTCAGCTTCTTTCTCGCCGCGATATTCGCCATCCGCTTTAATTGCGCCTCCATTTTATCTAAGTCAACAACTAATGCTGGTGTATCGATCATGTTTCTCATCCTAAATCCTTCCTCCTACGAATTCGCGTTGAACATGCCTTCTCCTTCTACTGTAACCTGACTTCAATGTTTTTTCACAATTCCATGCTATGATAGTACCATAAGAAAACCGCGTAGCGGCTTTTCCTAGAAGCGGCGTGCGGAGCCGTTACAATCATGTAAGGCCGTCTGAAAGCGGGGTTCTTTTCAGACGGCCGCGTAACGTGCGGAGCCGATGTCCTTCCTCGAATCAGCCCCGGAAATTTTAATAAATGAAGAAATGGTGGAGACTGATGAAGCATATTCTTTCTGCTCTGCTCGCTGCCTGCCTCCTAACCGTTGGCGGATGCAGTGAGCAGCATTTTACTGAACCGCCTTCAGACAAGCCGCTGACGATCCTTTCGCACGCCAAAGAGCCGACGCTCACTTTTCTCGATGAAAACTGGCAGGTCGCAGTCACGGCGAACAGTCGCGCGGTACTAACCGATATGATCCGGACCGGCGACCGGCAGCTCATCGCCACAAGTCAGGAGGAAACCTCTTTATTTCTGTTTGATCTCGCTGAAGGAAAAAGCCGCCCCTTGCTTGAATTGAATGAAGGATTAACGGCGCTGGCCTTCTCTGCCGAAGACGAGCAGCTCTATGTTTCCGATATCATCAACGATCAGGTTCACATCATTGATTACCACAAAAACGAGCAGCTCGGCAGCATCGACGTCGGCGAAGCCCCGACCGACCTCCATCTTGCCTCCGACGGTACATTGTACGTCTTAAATGAACGCAGCCATACCGTTACGGTCATCGACAGCGCCACTGCCGAGGTTTTAAGGACATTCTCCGTCATGGAGCGCCCGGTTGGACTGCTTGAAGACGGCCGTCAGCTATGGATTGGCGGGCATGGGCCATTCGGAGAATTAAATAATCGGATAATCGCCTATGATAAGGAAACGGGGCAGCCATTACAGGAAATCACGGTCGGCCTGATGCCTGTCGCATTTTTCAAGCAGCCGGATACTTCTTATTTGTATGTGCTATGTCACGGGGATCATTCCCTTTATAAAATCGATACGACAGAAAATGAAGTCGTTGACCGTCTGGAGGTTGGTCATAATCCAAACGGGATGGCGGGCAATCGTTCGACCATCGTCGTCACAAGCCTTGACAGTGATACGGTATCCGTCATTGACCTTGCCACGTTCTCGCTTATTCATGAAGAACCTGTCGCGCCGGGTCCTTATACTATTGTGCTGGAGGAATCAGAATGAAGACGCTGCCCCATATTCTCTTAGTCGATGATGAGGAAGCCTTGCTGGAGCTTGTCGCTTCTTATTTAAAAACTGAATATGAGGTGACCTGTGCCTCAAGCGGTGACGAGGCTCTCAGCCTGCTCGCCCGGCATGAGATTGATCTAATTGTGCTCGATGTAATGATGCCCGGAATGGACGGCTTTACGACGTGCGAGAAAATCCGCGCCTTTTCATCCGTACCAATCGTCATGCTGACCGCCAGAAGCAGTGAAGAGGATAAAATCAAAGGGCTGAAAATCGGTGCGGATGATTACGTCGTCAAGCCTTTCAGCCCGCGCGAGCTGATGGCGCGAATTGAAGCGGCATTGCGCCGCAGCCGCGCTTTCTCGCAGCCGCATGAGGTTTTACGTCGTGGTCCCCTGCTCATTGATAAGCATGCCCGGGAGCTGACACTGGCTGGCACAGCGGTTACGATTACTCGGCGTGAGTATGATCTGCTCGTCTTTCTGATTGAGCATGAAGGCCAGGTTTTCACCAGAGAGCAGCTCTATGACCGGATCTGGGGCATCGACTCGGAGTACGGCACGCTCCGGACGGTCGACACCCATATTAAAACATTGCGGCTGAAGCTAAAGTCGGCTGGTGCGATGATTAAAACGGTCTGGGGCATCGGCTACAAATTCGAGGGGCAATCATGACACGACTTTCCATTAAAACGAAGGTATGGGCAACGGTTTTCGCGGTCGCGCTCTTTTTCCTCGGGGCGGGCGTCATGTTAACCTTCTATTTGTATGAGCGGCTTTATCTCGATAAGCAGATTGAGCTTTTCGTCAGACAGGGAGAAGAGCTTGCTGAAGCGTATCAGACATCTGGCAACAGCGAAGCATTTGCCGAACGGATCGACTGGGTAACTGAAAGCACAGCCGCTGACATTTTGTTTACCGCTGACCCGATGCTGCTTGGCGGCGGCTCGCCCTTTGATCCATACTCCAATGAAACACTGATTACATTTGAAGAGCGGCAGCAGCTGCTCAATGGTGAAACGGTTGTCATGATTCGGCCTCATCCCCGTTTTCAGCAGGATATACTCGGGGTGGCCATTCCGCTCTTCCACGACGGTCATCTGGCGGGATCAATCTTTTTAACGAATCCTCTTTCAGAGGTGCATGAACCATTTTTGGCGATTCGCGATACGCTGGTAATCGGCATGCTTGTATTCTTCCTGCTTATTTTGTTCCTTGGGCGAAGAATCACCAATGCCTTCGTTGCCCCACTGCTTGAAATGAAGCAGATTGCCGGACGGATGGCTGGTGGCGATTTTTCCCAGCGAATTGCGATCGAGGCGCGTAAGGACGAGCTTGGCCAGCTTGCTCAGTCTTTTAACACGCTTTCAACTTCTCTGGAAGAAGTCGAAATGAAGCGGCGTGAATTTCTTGCCAATGTTTCACATGAGCTGCGCACTCCGTTAAGCTATATGAAAGGCTACGCAGAAGCTGTGGAGGAATCGGTGATTGAGCCGAAAAAGGGACTGACGATTATTCAAAATGAAGCGAATCGGCTGGAGCGTCTTGTCAATGATTTGCTTGACCTCGCTCAGCTGGAAGGGGAATCGTATCCGATGAAGCTCGAACCGATCGCCTTTGCCCAGCTGATCAATGACGTCGTTGACACCTTTGACGTGATCAGTGAGAAAAGAAGCGTTACGATTAAACGGCAGCTTGATGAGGATTGCATCATTTCTGGTGATAGCGATCGGCTTGAACAGGTCGTGCGCAACCTGCTTGATAATGCATTACGCTATTCTCCGGCCCAGGAAACAATCGACGTGACACTCACCGTCCGGGGAGCTTTGGCAGAGCTGACGATTTCTGACAAGGGTCCCGGGATTCCTAAAGAGGATGTACTGCATGTAACAGAGCGTTTTTACCGGGTCAACAAGGCCCGGACCCGAAAGGATGGCGGCAGCGGTTTAGGCTTAGCGATCGTCGCCCAAATTGTGAAGAAGCATCAGGGAGAGCTTGAGTTCGTTTCGGGAGAACAGGCCGGAACGATCGTCCGCGTCGTCCTGCCGCTGGAAATGTGAACATTTTCGCGCAACGGTGAAATTTCACGCCCCCTTCACAATTTCACGTTAAAATTCAGATAGATGCATATTCAAGAAAGGTGATTATAGAATGAAGGTAGTAGTAAAAAGCTTACTTATGCTAACCATTTTGCTCACGGCAGCCTGTCAGGCAGAGCCGGAGGACGAGCTGGGAGGCGGCGTCGCCGCTCCATTAGAAGCAGAAATTATCGCGCCAGACACAGCCGAACCAAACGAAGAGCTTGAATTGGCCGTCCGTGTCACTCAGGGTGGTGAATTGGTTGACGATGCCTCGGATGTTCAATTTGAAATCTGGAAGGCTGATGATCGCGACAACGGTGAGATGCTGGAAGCGGAGCACGTCGGTGACGGTGTCTACCAATTGACCCATGCCTTTACCGAGGACGGGCTGTATTCCGTTCAGACCCATGTTTCCGCCCGTGACTTGCATGTCATGCCGGTGCAGGACATTGCCGTTGGTGATGTACCCGAACAAGAATCCGCTCATGAGCAGACCGACAACGAAGAAGATCATCACGACCACGACGCTCATGACCATCATAATTAGATGAAGGGGGAAAATTGATGAAGAGTTATTTTGTACTGCTAGCTTGTATCTTCTGTCTCTTGCTCTTTCCGGCCACTGCCGGCGCCCACTCCCATTTGGAATCATCAGCACCGGCCGACGGAGAAACGGTGGAAGAACCGCTCGATACGATTGAACTTCGATTCGATGCTGGTATCGAACCATTAAGCACCATTCAGCTCTTTAATGAAAACGAGGAAGAACTGCCGGTTGAGAACATCAGCATTGACAGCCCTGTCCTGACAGCATCGCTCGCTGAACCACTGGCAAATGGCCAATACCGGGTCGCCTGGACAGTGATCGGTGCAGATACTCATCCAACAGAAGGTGAGTTTTCATTCACTGTCGATGCGCCTGCGTCAGCTAATGAACCGGCTACAGAAGAGCAGGACGCTCCAGTAACAGAAGAACCGGAAACTGAACAAGAAGAGACTATAGAAGAAGAGATGACAGAACCTGAGTTGGCAACAGCAGACGAGGAAGAAGATCCGCCAGCAGCTCAAACGATTGTACCCCTATTGACGACCGCCGTCGTCATCATCCTGTTTGGCGCATTAGCCGGCTGGTTAGTCAGACGGAAAAAATAAAGCAATAAAAAGACCTAATTAAATAAATAAAGGACATAACATATTTTACATAACTAATATGTTATGTCCTTTCTTGTTCAACTAATGCCACCCGTTAGTTCAATATCTACTTACAACTTTTGATATTACTTTCTAATATAATCGGTCCTAATTTTTCTGTTTTAGAATTAGACAGACGTACCTGAACTACTACATTCTCTCCCATTTCCGCTGTAATTTCATCGAACCTGCCAGCCCAAGTTGGACTTTCTTGTTCTGGAGTAGGGTACAGTTTGAACCGCCAACTAATTTCCTCTGGTATGAAAACAAAGCCTTCGTAACTATCGTAATCTCCATAGGTTGATGGTTCTGGAAGATGTACTCCAAGAATACTTATATTTGTTCTTGCAAAACTTGGTGGACGTAACTGAACTTTATAAACCAAAGCTACTCCCTGTGTATTTTTCAGTTCTTTATCAATGGGGTTTAAAACCATACTACAAGGCGTAGTTATTGCCTTTGAATAGGAAGGACAAATTACTAAAAAAGAGACAGTTAATATAACTAGTACAAATTGTTTCATATTACACCTCTGCATTTTTCCAATTTGTCCTTATTATCTTCTAAGTATTTTGGATTATCCTTATCACATAAACCTGCTTCGTTAGTTAAGGAATAGAAAGACAATACTTAAATTGGGTGAATAAGGAAATAGGATTTAGAAAGAAGAAGCGCAAAGAGCTGCCCCGCCAAAGTCATTCCTCTGACCTTTCGGGGCAGCTCTCACTTTATTAATAATAAGGGTAGTATGGGTAATATGGATAATAAGGGTAATACGGATAGTACGGGTATCCTGGATAAAAAGCACTTCCTGCTAATCCGCCAAGAAAGCCGCCGAGAAAT
Organism: Halalkalibacter oceani; assembly: GCF_023715705.1. GTDB lineage: Bacteria > Bacillota > Bacilli > Bacillales > Bacillaceae_D > Halalkalibacter > Halalkalibacter oceani_A. The sequence continues at coordinate 135,528 of NZ_JAMBOS010000008.1, read as the reverse complement.
GCTCCGCCGCCATAAAACGGCCGGCGTCCAAAGCCGCCCCAGCCACCGAAGCCGCCAAATGGCCGGCGTCCGCCGAAGCCAGGTCTTCTTACATCTGCTCCATTCATCGCTGCTCCTCCTCATTCATTCATAGTGTCACTCTAGCCTATGCACGTCATAAGGAGGTGGTGACGAGTCGCGTTGCCGCTTTAGTCAATCGCTCCGGCTACATCGTACGGAGCTAAATCAAGCTCTGTTTTTTCTCCGCGCACAAGCCTGGCCAGCTCTGCTCCGAAAAACGGTCCGACCGTTAAACCCGAGGCCCCGAGACCGTTGGCGACAAAAATATGGTCATATCCCGGCAATCTGCCAATGACCGGCAAAAACCCCGGCGTATACGGGCGGAAGCCGACTCTTGTCTCAAGCACTGTACTTTCAGCAAGACCCGGTGCTGTCTGCAACGTCTTCTCAAAAATTTCATTCAGACCTGCGAGCGTTCTCCGCTGATCAAAGCCTTTCTCATCCTCATGCGTCGCCCCGGTCACCACATGCCCCCCGCCGAATGCCAGCATATAGTGATTGGCTGGAGCCATCACGACAGGCCACTTGTCTGTTTCGGCGCCAGGTAAGACCAGGTGAACAATTTGTGCCTTTTGCGGACTAACCTTGAACGTCACTCCAAGTGGTGCCAATAGCGCTTTTGCCCAGGCCCCGGCTGTGATGATTACCCGGTCAAATCGTAAGCTCTCCCCGTTTACCTGGACAACAAGATCAGCTCCCTCATAAGCGAACGTCGCATCCCCCTTTACTTCTTTCGCTCCATATCGGATGGCGGATGCCAGTAAAGCCCGGCGCAGTGACCGGCCGTTCACCCTTGCCGCGCCGCTCACATAGACCGAGCGGTAGCCCGGTGCCAATGGTGGGAACAATGCTTTCGTTTCCTCTTCAGAAAGCGGGATCACCTCGCCAATTTCCGGTGCGTCCTCGCGCCGTTTGAGCGCCCGCTCGACCATTTACAGCTGCTTTTTTTCTTCAGTATGAAGACTGATCGCTCCGACCTTGGCATAGCCCGTATCCGTCTCGCCCTCTTCCTCCAGCGCCGAAATGAGTGCCGGATAATAGCGCGCTCCCGCTTTCGCGAGCTGATACCAGGCCTGGTTACGACGCTGCGAGATCCATGGACAGACGATGCCCGCCGCTGCATCCGTCGCCTGCCCCGGCTCTTCCCGGTCTATCATCGTCACGTTGACGCCGGCCTTTGCCAGATGATAAGCTGTTGCCGCTCCCAAAATCCCCGTTCCAATTATACTTACGGTCTGCATCAAAACACCTTTCCTTCTGAAGCAGCTGAAAAAGGACAATTTTCACTTTTTCAGCTGCTTTTTAGTTACGAAAAAGGAAGTTTTTTTAGTGGCCTTTTCCTTCTCTACGTTCCTATCGGCTATTTTACTAGAAGAGACCCGATAGCTCAAATTACCGGAGGAAGGTCAGGCGCGGATTTCCTGGCGCATGAAAATCAGATACGAGATGCCAAAGCAGAGGCAGGTCGCCGCAAGCAGGCCGACAAATTGCGGCCAGATTAATAACAGACTTTGCATGAAAGGCAAAGGCGTCGGGATCGCTCCGACTGCCTGCTCCATCGTCAACGGACCTAACGCCCGAATCGAAGGAGTCAGCAGAATCGTCGTAATTTCACTAAATAAATAGCTCGGATTGAGCCGGGACAGCATTTGCATAAAAGCAAATTGAGAAGGATCATTGGCCGACGACTGGCCGCTGACCAGATTGACAAGCATCGAATAAAACAAGCTGAAAAACAGCCAAAGACCAATACTGGCAAGCGCAGAAGTCGCGGTTTGCTTGAAACGGACTGAAAACAAAATCGCCAAATTCAGCCAAAAGCCGATATAGATTACACTTAAAAACAAAAATGTCACCATCCGCGCAAATTCATCCCAGGTAGGTGGAAGACCAATCGCCAGAATTCCTAAGCCAATTACTAAAAAGCCTAAGGAAAAAATGAAAAATGTCACAATGAGCAAGGTTGCGACAAATTTTGCGTTGATTAAGTAATCGCGGGGGATCGGCTGGGAAACGATACGGCTCAATGTCCCCTTATTGCGCTCGGCACTGATCGCATCAAAGCCAAGTCCGATTCCAAGAATTGGACCGAGAAAGCTGATAAAGGTAATGAACGGCGGCAGCGAGCCGTTCTGATCAGTCAGTGTAAATAAGTTCAAAAACAGGAACGACTGATTCGAGTCAATCTCAGCGGCGGCATCACGAATAGCGGATAGCGCTGTGTAAAGGGAAGCGAAGCACGTCAAAAAAAGGATAACGAGCAAAATGACAAACCGCCAGCTGCGAATATGATCGCCTACTTCTTTTTGAACGATGACCCAAAAAGGGTGCAGCGGTTTGGATCGTTCTTCCGGCTCGCGACGCTTGAGCTTCAGCTTAAACTTCGGAAACTTCATCAGACACTCCCCCCTCAAAATAGTGATGATAAATGTCATCTAAACCGTATTCCTTCAAGCCAAATTCGTGAAGGGCGGCTCCCGATTGCACGATAAAGCCCGCCAGCCGGGCTGAGAGGTCGACCTCTGTCTTCATAATGAGCTGCTGCCCGCTCTCTCCCTTTTCAACAGAGAAAACGCCATTAATCTTCTGAAGCCTTTCAACCAGATCAGGCGGCTGATTCGAAACAGTGGCATAATAGGTTAGCTTGTAGGCCGGAAATAATTTACGCGCCAACGTCTGCACATCCCCCTCAGCCAAAAGGCGGCCATCAACAAACAAGCCGACCCGGTCGCAGATTTGTTGTACCTGATGAAGCTGATGAGAGGAAAGCAGCACGGTTATCCCTTTTTCTTTACTTAAATATCGAATAATCTGCAGTAGCTCCTGAACACCCTGGGGATCAATCCCCAATGTCGGCTCATCGAGAATAATCACTTCCGGCTCTTTGATCAGCACATCGGCTAAGCCGAGCCGCTGCCTCATCCCGCGGGAATAATGACCGGCTTTTTTGTTTTTTGCCTGTTCAAGTCCGACCTGCTTCAGCAGACGCTCTGCCCGCTCTGTCGCCTCCTGCTTCGGCACGCCGTTAATGAGTGCCGTATACACGATATTCTCCAGGCCAGTCCGCTCCTCATAAAAGCCGATATTATCCGGCAAATAACCTACTTTCCGCTTCACTTCGATCGGCTGGCGCGTGGAATGATACCCGCAGACGATCGCCTGACCTGCGCTCGGTTCAGAGAGGCCGAGCAGCATGAGAATCGTCGTTGATTTACCAGCTCCGTTCGGTCCAAGCAATCCAAAGACCTCGCCACGTTGGATCGTCACATTCAAATGATCGACCGCACACTTCTGTGAATAATATTTCGTCAGGTCAGTGATCTCGATAATTGCTTCTGCCATCGTTATCTCCTTCCATATTTACGCATCACAAAGTAAATACCGGCCAGCACACACGCGATGATCAGGACCCCAATCCATCCCCAGAGCATCGACGTTTCAACCTGCATGCGAAAATCAGCTTTCCCTGCTGCTCCGGCACCGCTCGCGTCTATCGAAACAATATAATCGCCAGCAATTGCGTCCTTGCTTGCCTGAATTGTCGTCTGAACTGTTTCTGTTTGACCGGGCTCAATGACCGGAATCGTCTCTTGGGCAAAGGTGACAGTCCAATCAACCGGTTGCTGGGCGCTCAGCTTCACATCATTGATCGGCACAGAGCCTGTATTGGTGACAGCGAGCTGAATCGTCTTTTCCCTACCGGCTGTAATCGTTTCACTTAGTCTCCCGGAAGGCGTCGACACCTCCATTGCATAGTTCCCGGTAATCACCGTCTCCAAGTTGACCTCGGCGCTCGTTGAATTGGTCGATGCCGAAATGGGAATCGAATAATCGCCCGCCTCTACTTCAGGTGGCGGGGTAACCACGGCATCGAAATCCTTCGTCGCATTTGACTCCACCGTCACGGAGGTCACATTTTCACCGTCGACCTGGAAGCTGACCCCCCAGCCCTCCGGCGCGTTTGCCTTCAGCGCATAACGCTGTTCGTCCGCTGTCCTGTTGCGCAGCGTGACCTTATACGTAAACGTTGAGTCGGCATGGCCTTCCATGTTCGGCTGCTCCGAGGTCAGCTCTGTTCGAAACGTTCCCTCCTCCGTGACTTCAATCTGGACAGGCAGCGTTTCAACGACCCCGCTTTGGTTTCTGGCAATGACATCAAAGGAATACGTCCCTTTCTCCACCTCAAGCGGAACATCAACATTAATTGAAAAATCAGTAAACTCATTTGGCTTTATCGCCAGTTCATGTAATTGCCAGCCACCCGAAATAAGCTCGTAGCTCCATTGCTCCGGTAAATTAGCCACCTCAATCGACACTTGCTGTATCTCAGCTGTTCCATTCATTACCTCAAAGGAATAATTGATTGATTCCCCCGGCGTAACCGCAATTCCTGTATACGGGGTATAAAGCTCGATTCCCCCAACAGCAAAAGATGGTGATGGATACACTCCGGCCATTACCAACATAACAGCCATGAGCAAAGCAAACAGTTTTTTTCTCATGTCATCTTCCCTCCTTCTATTTTCATTAAAAGTACGTGGCTGATGAAAAATTGGATTTAAAAAAATCGCAATTTCTAAATCCAAATCCTCTTTTCAGGAGTATTATTAAATAGAAGAAGGTTGAAGCCAGGAAAAGGCAGGTGAGTTTCATTGACCTCTATTTCTGATGAAGAATATTTGCTGCAACAAATCGGGAATGGTTCTTCCAAGGCGTTTGAACAGCTTTATGACCGCTATTCTCCACTAGTGTTTCGGATTGCTCTCGGTATATTAAAAAATCAGGCCGACGCCGAAGACCTTTGTCACGATGTCTTTCTTGAAATCTACCATCAGGCTGCCAGCTATAATCGGGATAAAGGAAGCATTGAAGCCTGGATTGCCGTAAGAACGCGAAGCCGCTGTCTTGACCGGTTGCGCCGGGCAAGGCGTATTCATTCCAGAGCGGAAGAGGAATTGAACAACAAGCCGGCTGAACAAGCGCCGGTTGAGGAGCAGATTATTCTGAAGGACGAAAGGGAAGCCATTCATAAAGCGCTTAACGGCTTGCCGGCTGCGCAGAGAGTGGCCATTTACGGGAATTTTTTCTTAGGTTATTCCCACCGCAAGCTGGCTGCTCAATTAAATCGCCCCTTAGGTACGATTAAGTCTCTTGTTCGTTATGGTATGAATAATATGAGAAAATACTTGAAGGAACAAACGAAGGATTACCAAAGCAAGAGGTGAAATAGATGTCTTGTGATAACAATTTTTCAGAGGAACAGATTATTGACTATCTCCGCGGAGAAGCCGAGGATGACGTCGGCATGAAACAGCATCTCGACCACTGTTCGCACTGTCAGCAGCTTCATGATGAGTGGAGGCCTTTTTTTGCCAAAGAAGCTAATGTGCAAATCCGCCCACCGGTACGTCTGAAAAAGCGGTTGTTACATACAATTCGAGCCGAACAGCGAAAGCCATTTTTTCATGTTCTGACCCGGAGTTCGTTCCCGGCACGGTTCAGCTTTGTCATCATCGTCCTCCTGCTCGGTTCATGGCTGACAATCAGCCATGTTCAAAAGACGTCCCTTCAGCATTCAGCCGAAGAGCCGCCACCATTTTTAATGAACGAGGAAACGACATTATATGAAATTTCGCCGGCGGACAATACAGCGATTAAAGGCTATGCCTGGATCAACAACGATTCAAACGAGCTGATGCTGCTCGTCGACGGCCTCCATCCTGTCTCAATCAATGACTACCAAGCCTGGATCCGCTCGACCACTGACTTAAAGGACGCCGGCATCATCCAAGTAAATGGCGCCCAGGGCCAGCTCTACCTCCAGGATGATATCGTCAACCAGCTCGACCACATCATCCTCAGCAAAGAACCGCGCGGAGGCAGCGTCAAACCAACCGACCCGAATCCGTTTTTGATTAAGCTGAGCATGCCGTGAACGAGTGAAGAGGTTTTAGAAGGTGTTGAAGGGGGGATTTCCCCCTTTTACGTGTTACTGTTAGTTGAAATAGATAGTTCTTAGAAAACCTTTTGAGCAGATTTGGTCTTGGTCCCTATAACGACACGATTCTAACATGAGTGTTACAAAAACCAATCCATTGGACTTTTTGCTATTCCATAAACGGTTTTCTTCAAATTTTTAGGATTCGAGACTTGATATAAGTAAATAGAATCTACATTATTATCAATAATATTGTTAAGTTCTGCTAAGCATTGAGTCAGTTTCCCTTTTGTAATTTCACCTTCAAAAACAGAATTCTGACTCCAGTCTAAATATTCCCGTAATTTTTTACAGACCTTCCCCACCCTTTTACGTTCCACATCATAAGTGATAATGACAAACATACTCACCACCACGCTTTCAAAGGTTTATAAACATCATCTCCAATCAGATGCTTGATTAACTTGTAGCATTCGAGTCTAATTAGATAACGATAGCTTGTTTTACGTTTTAATGCTCTATGCATTACACTGCTTTTTAATCTCTCTTCCCATGCTCTAATAAAGCGCTTCTTCCCTTCTTCATTTAAAAAGCAGATTTCTCCTTCTAAGTATTCAAAGTGCTTTTTTGTAATAGATCGCTTATTAATAAGAGAAAAAATAATAGGATCTACAATTAAGGGTTTAAAGATTTCAGCCAGATCAAGACATAAAGAGAATCGTTTAGTCGAGGGTTCATGCAAATAGCTAACCGTTGGATTTAAAGTTGTACGATAGATTTCTGAAAGAACAATTTGGTACATGAGTGAATTCCCAAAAGAAATCATTGCATTCAGCGGGTCACGCGGCGGATGTTTTTCCCGCTTTTCAAACCCGATATCCTGTTTTAGAATTTTATTAAATGCTTGATAGTAGCTTTTTCGAATTTGCCCCTCTTTTCCCATCAAAGAGGAAATGTCTGTGCAGGTTTGCATCTCAAATAGCTCTTTCTCAATGGTCTTCACAACCTCTGCTGTCTGTTCCTTATGTCTTCTTAAATTTCGAAGCATATGATGAACAGCGCCTTGCATAAAACTATGAGCTAAATATAAGCGTTTATACTTATGTGTATAATGTTCTGCTTGATTGACTAGCAAAAAACCAGAAACCGACTTTTCTCTCGGATAATAAGTGCCCGCATAAAAGCCATAATAGTTGTAAACATGAACACATATATCGTATTGACTAAGATAATTAAGTAACTTCGTGTTAAATTCCACTTCTCCAAAAACATGAAGGTTTCGAATTTTTTCAACCGGTAACGGTTTCTGTTGCCCATCCTGATTGATATAATAAATGGTATTGTGCTTTCGTTTTAAGGCTCCATTTGAAAAGACATAATGGTCACGCATCATCCTCATCACCCTCCCCAGCATAACAAAAACTATAATATGCGCACTTCTTGCAATAGGAGAGCTTCTTAAGACCAGGTGGTTTTTGTTTCTCAACCACTTTATAGGCCTCAGCGATAGCTGCTTTGATCTCTAATTTCTCTTGCGGACCAAGTAAGATTTCTTCCGTTCGTCTCTCCTTTGTATAACTGATTAGTCCTTTCTTCACTACTCCACGTAACTGTAACTGATATAAATAAAAAAGCATCTGCAAACGATCCGATTCTCTCATTCGACTTGATAACTTTACTTCTCTGACAAATTCCCCATCAATTGAATCAATTTTAAATTCGTTATCAATTAAAACTTCCCGTTTTTCCAATCTGGGATATGCCGATTCATGAAGAACACTCCCTTGTAACACTTGATCCGACTCATTCTCCATCTGAATCCCATGCTTATATAACCACAGCTTCCGCTTGCAAAGTGACAAATAATGAATATCTACACCACCAATGGATTGCTGCTGCATCTTTTTCCTCCTTAAGAAAAGGGGTCTTTTTTTTGATCGATTAACAGACCTAAATCTTCATCGTATTCACATCTAATTATGCAAAGCCCTTTTATTAAGGGGAATTCCCCCAAAAGCTCTTTTGCTTTAAATGGATTTACTCCAACTGTAAATTGCTCAATTTGACGGCGTGCCTTCCTTTTGATCGCTTTAACTTGATTCTTTTGCTTGGTCTGTTTTGTTGCTTGTTCCCATTCGTGAAGCGCATCTTGAACTTCCTTACTTCCTATATATCGTTCCGGAATAGCTTGGACTTGTTGAATGTCTCGTAATAGTTTCTGTGCTTCTAATTTCTTCGTTTCATATAAAGGGCGATTCTTCAGCTCTTTCAATGTATCATCAAATTGTTGCTTAAAGTTTGACCCCTGAAGAGCCTCTTCATTATAAAGCTCCTGAATCATAGCATGCTTTTTTGATTCTACTAACAATCCTTGCTCCAACTGAATTAACCTTAAACTGCGCTGATAGATTTCTTCGTGGTAGACCGACCCTACGCCACTCACCTCTTTTGCCATCACATGGATATTTACCGCCTCGATAGGCTTTGTTCCTTTACGATTGCAGCGACCAAATCGTTGAAACAAGCTATCTAAGGTAGCCATTTCCGTATATAGTCGATCGAAATCAATATCAAGACTTGCTTCAACTAATTGGGTTGTCACCCAAATACCTGCCCTTTCACTATTTGCAAAAGCTAAAATCTCTTTCTCTTTTTTACGTCGATCCTTTTGAATAAACCGAGCATGCAACAGCCAAGACTCTTCGTTCAAAAGATGAATTTGCTTAAAAACCTTTCTTGCCTGATCCACCGTATTACAAATCACAAGTACTTTATTCATCTCACCTGCCCGAGCAATCTCTTCAACTGCATCAAAGATCGTTTCTTCTCTTACATGAATATGATGCCTCTTAACCTCGTCATCAATAAACTCCTGATAAATTAGAGGACGCTTCGAAGAACTCAATTCACGTTCTAAAGCTTTAAAATAGAAATCTGGGAGAGTGGCTGTCATAATCAAGAAAGCACCTCCGAGCTCATCCAATAAAACCATGGCACGAACAAGCAATGCAGCGATCCGGGGATCGTAGGCTTGCAACTCATCGATAATGACTTTTGCCCCCACTACTGTGGCATATTCCTTTTCAAACCCAAGATAATAAAAGGGAAATTTCAACACTTGATCAATCGTCGAAATAGTCAACTTATTAGCAAACTCCCTTGATTGTGAATGCATTTTTTCCAATGCCTCGTCATTAGCTTCTCTACGATCATATAAATAATCCATGCTAGTGGAATGTAATAGCCCCGTTGCTTCCTCTATCCCTTCTTCTCCAATCAAGCTAAAGCCTATATTCTCATTCGAAGTCACTCGTTCATACATAGCATTAATGCTTACTCGTAAAGGTAACGTAAAAAATCCCTTCTCTTTGCCTAGCCAGAGTAGACCAGCTTCTGTTTTGCCCATACCCGTTTGGGCAACAACAACAAGATGCTTATCTTGATTCTGTTCAGTGAAATGCTGCAATGGTTTTTTTCTTCCCTCAAACTTTTTATTGAAAAACTGATTTACATGGTCAACAACATTCATTTCTAGCCCCACCTCTATAGGTACATGTGCTGAAGCAGCATGATCGAGCCGATGGAGTAGCCCCTTTAGCAAAACATACCGCCTAAATAATTCCGGTTCATATTCACGAATTCTTGCCTGATGCTTTACCTGTTCTAATCGAGCTGACCGTATACTCGTTTCAAGCGACAATTCCATTTCAGCTTCCAATTCTTCGCGAAATGGCAGGATATTATGTTCATAATTCGAAGCAGCTTCCTCATTATTAGGATCCTGCCCTCTCTCATGATGATACGCTATAATTTGCATCAGTAGCTTTTGTTCTTCCTTGAGAATACCTAATCTCTTAAAAGGAATGGCTAAAATAGACAGAAAGTTATGTTGAACATTAAACTCTGACTTGACTAAAAGAAGCGGCTCCCCAATCACCTTACGAATTTTATTTTGAAAAAAAGTATCTGCTTTTCCTATATCATGATAAAGCACCGCAATTCGTAGCAGTTCCCAATCTCGATCATCAAGGGGCAAACGATGATAATAGATTTTTTTAAGAACAGAATACCGTTTCAATAGTTCTTTTGTGTGCTCTTTTATTGTCTCGATCGGACTTGACTTTGCATAGAATTTCATAATTGTCCTCCTTAGACCTATAGTTTTCAAAAAAAAGAAGCCGTGACAGACTTCTTCTTTTTAACTTCAGGAAGGAAATAAAAGACAACTCCCTTTTTCATCAAATAACAATTCCTCCTCTGCATTAAGTGTATAGCCCTTTTGTACATAACCGACTGCAATCTTATCCCAGATTCGGACATTATCAACAGAACGATAGGTCCAATTCAATTTATATGGAAAATAGTGACCTTCATTTAACAGTTCTTTGGGAACATACGCATTATAGGGGAGAACGACATCTCTGTCTCTTTCCTCTGCAACAGCTTCCACCAATTCACATTCATCTATTCGAACAAGATCCTCCCAGCGTCCCAAACTTAGGTGAGTCGTGGCAGACAGGAGCTGCTCCTGCAAACGTTGTAGCACTGCTTCCGTTGCCTTTACATGAATTAATAATGTAACATCATACAGCAAATGCATATAGATTGGCATTGTCGTGATATCACCCTCTAAACCCCGATCAAAGCCAAGACCCTCTGCTGTCAATGTAAACTTGTCTGTTTTATCACTTTTAAAAAAATAGTGCGTTTGATAATCTGTTAATAACGTATCGTAGCTCCCCTGAATGCTTAACTTCATCGGTATTAACGATGTTGCATTGAGCACGGCATGGAGCATGCCTTTCACCGTCGAGTATGGAGGCAGTGGATACGTTTCGGAGACTTTAAAGGCAAACGGCTTTTTGTAACATGCAGTCTGCTGATAAAGTTTTAGCCGTAACACTTTCATCAGCTATTTACTCCAAAATAAGCACTAACTTCCTGCTTCAATCCAGCAAAGAATTCCTCGACAGAACCAACTTTCCCCTCTGCAGCTAGCGAAAAGTCGACTTCATTAGCAAATAAACCCGGTATAAATCCAATGTGAGTAAATTCACCAATCACCTGATTTGCAAATGTTGTTTTCGCTACATCGACCAATGCGGCTATATTCAATTTCCAACTTTTTATGCCTTGTTCCAACTGAACTCTCCCAAGAAAGAACGGATTCGCTGCCGGATACACACCACCAATAACAAATAAAGGAGATAGACTTTCCTGACGTCCACGAATGTTACGGTTCAACAATTTGATCACTTCCAGAAATTGATGTAGACGTTCCACTTTCTCGTCGTTTGATAAGACGACATCACGATCCACACCTACCTTGTCCAAATCAACAGTTACTGTATATGCGTACAAACTCTCGTGTTGCTCGATATTTGCCAGGTTAGGTGCTTCATCAATACGCTCTGCCAAGCCCATATTATTCAGAAATTCGAGGTCATGACGATATGGTTCTAACGAAATGGCGTGGGACAAACGAACTACAGCTGGTCGTTTCTGCGATTTTTTCCCTGTTTTTAGATAACCGAATAAATCCATTTCAACCGAATCGGCAATTGATAGATCTTCTCTAAACTGCAAAGTCCCTTTCGCCTTATCAACCGTGTCTAAATTCCATTCAAACCATTCATTTCCTAAACGCACAATATCATATCGAATACTCTGACGGGATGCAAACGTATAAACATCCCCGTTACCCCGATGAATTTTTTTCAATTCAGATACATTGGCAATGCCTTCGCCGTAATTTAATGAATTTGCTTTAAAAATAGCTGTAAATGTAAGTGCTTTACCCATTTTCTTGTCCTCCTTCTTGTTTTCGTTCTTGATTTAATAAACCAGCTATAAAAGCACTGCCAATTGTTTCAAAGTCCAGCCCTTCTTCCTTATAGGTTTCTGTAAAAATGGATGGAATCGATAAATCAGCCGCCATATGAACACGAAAGATCGTATCCATAAAAGCCGATGTATTACCAGCTTTAAGAGCATTTAATAAACGATACGCAATGCCCTCTGCTTTTTTTCCACCGCTTGCTCGATACAGCTCTTCACTTCCAGGTCGACTCTTTATCATTGCCGCACGCAATGCCCTTCCCCGAGTATAAATAAAATGTATCTTCTTATCTTGATTAACCACGTTCTCAGCTCCTTTTCTCGCTTCTATAATTCTCCAACGCTCTTGCGTTGCAATATAGGCTCCTTTGGCATGCCACGATTCGTTCACTGCGAGCCGTAAATAATCAAACACGACTCGTTTTGGATCTTGTCCTTTTAACACAGTACGAAGAAATTCATCTTTTAGCTCACGATGACCAAGCTTACTGATTACCTTTCCATGAAGCGATAAATACGAAGCTAAATACGGAGGCATATGATAATAATCCAATAATGTTTTCTTGGTTGTATAACTAGAATAGACTTCTACAAACAAGTAGGAATGAGTTAGCTTCTGTGCTTTATCGGTTACTTCCTCTAATAAATTAGCTACGGCTTCACCAAAGGAGTTTCCCTTTTTTTGTCTTAAAGTTTGATAGGTTTCATTCTCTTTTACTATTAGTGGAAAAGGTTGCTGAGACAGAAGAATTCCAGCAAAACGTAATGTTTCATTTGATAGTTGAGAACCAATTCGTCTTGTATAAAATGCAAGCCCAATGGGAACTAAAAATAGCAAGAGACGTGCAAGTGAGCTGATTGGAACCGGATTTTTTCTATTAAACTCCCAATTGAAATTAACTGCCTTATCTTTTGAAAGAGCCAAAGGAGAGAAAATCATCTCTTCAAAAGACTGAGTCGCAACCATGTCATAAATAAATGAGCAAGGAAATGACTCAGCAAAAAAAGCTTGAATTTCTGGGCCTTCTCTTTTCTTTAATTTTTTGTACCAGTCTTTAAAAGGCTTATATTCTTGATTACGCTCTAAATATCCTAAAATAGCTTGTCCCTCTGTTTGTCTTGTTATTTGTTCATACAGTTCTAATTCCATTTTTGCCGGATAGGTAAAATCCTGCTCAAACTGGTAGATATGTTCTTCTAATGATTTTGCATTAAAAACAGGCTGAAAGAAACTCGGTTGACCAAAAAAAGGAGATAGAATAACAGCTTTTACGTAGTTTAGTGTAAGTTTCTTATCAATAAATGGTGTAGACATTATCCGTCGGTAGGCCTGAACAGCTTCCTCCACTTTTTCTGCATTCTCATCTTTTTTCACTAACTTCAGTGCCTCAGTAATCTCGTTCAATTCTTTACATTCTTTGGAAGTGGGGAAATACTTCTCTACTTTCTTTAATTGCTCATTCATCATTTTTCGAACATCTGCTGCATATTGCTTCGCTTTTTCAGGCTGTCGTTTCAATTGCGATGTATACCAGCTCATCCGGCCGACATCTCTTTCAACAATGCTAAACGTCTTTAATAAATAAGAGAAGTAGCGCTCAGGCAATTGCTCAATATGGTGAGAATGAATCGTCACCCCCGTTTTGGTGATCATCTGTTCATCTTCTGGAAATAAACGGACAAGACCAATCAGCCCAGCTGTAATCATCCAATCCTCGGCTTCAATTTGAATAATAGCCATTTGCTCACCCCTCTCTTATAATGTCCAGCAAGCCAAAGCCTTGGGAAGTCCGTTTACCCACTCCCGATTGATAAAGAAGCTGCAAATCCTCCGGATGCCCATCTAATCGTAATTCTCCTTGGTATGCGGTGTAAGTTAAAAGTTCCCCCTCTGTTTCTTTTCGCAAAGTTGAATTAGATTCTTTAACTACAACTTTACGCATGCGAATGGGTTCGATCATTATTGGTTTATATGCATTCCGTCCACTTAACTCTTTAATTCGCAAATTGGCATAATAGGAAAACTCCTTCCGATAACTTTCATCTTCAAGATGGACAGGCTTCCCATGACGATTTTCAATCAAGATCGGTGACAAGGTACGGCAGTTAATAGAAGAGCTGGATATCTCCCATTCCTTTACCATTCTCACTCCGAGCATTTTCCAAGCTCCCCTCCTTGTTTGATATTCCCGAATCAACTGGATCCCATTAAATAAATGAAGCATATACTCTATATCTGAAGAACTTACTGTCACAGAAATTTGGTCTAATTCAATTTCGTTTCGCTGAATGGTAAAGTTTTTCAAGAAAACTGAGTAGGAAAAAGGCTTCATTTTCCCCTCTCCTTCTTCATACAATCTTTTAAAATAGGTTTCATCTCCTTTTTTTATGGCCTCCTTTAAAAAGCTCAAAACAACAAACCGATAAGCGATAGGAAGAGATGCTACTTGAAAGTTAATTTGAATTCGCATTGATTCACCTCCATCATGCAGAAGAAATTTCTTAATTACTCATTATTTTAAGAGTAATGTGACACCTTATGTCAGATGTTTATAAATTTTCTGCAATTATTTTTTATATTTTTCGAACTGCCGGAAATACTCGTCTACCAACTGTTGGCGTACCTCTTCGGGTTCCAATATCTCCGCATCAAGACCAAATGATCGAATCCAACGAATAAATTCTTTTTTACTTTGCACAGTTGCTTTCAACAAAATTGTCCCATCGTCGTGTTCGGTGAGTTCTGTTTCTGTATAAAACTGTTGCTCTTTTATATACCGGGATGCTAAGGACTTGAATTTTACAGTGAGGGTTGTCGGTCTTTTGTCATCAGCAAAGATTGACCATCGATTTGAGAGGTAATCATTTATATCAAAATTACGGGGAATTGAAAATGTTTTATCCAGTAAAGTAGCCGTCGCGATACGATCTACTCTAAATATACGGATATCTTTCCTCAACAAGCATTTTGCTATCACATACAAATGTCCTGATCTTGGTAGAATGTAATATGGATGAATCACCCGTCTTGAACTTTCATCTCGAGAAATAGCATAATAATCAACCTCCAGTGCTTTATTTTCAAAAACTGCTCTTAGAAGACTAGGCATAATGTGATTACTAAAGTTGCTCTCTGCTTGATCATGAATTAAAATTCTTTTTCCTAAGTGACTGCTTACTTTTATTAACTTTTCATTTGTACCAGTGATCGTAAGGGCCTTCAGCTTCTCAATTCCTTTTTTATACGCGTTCATTCCTTTCTGATCTTGAAGAGCCTGCGTACTTCCCAAAAGTGCTGGATAAACCGTTAATGCCAAAAGTTCTTCTTCTGAAAACAAACGATGTGGCTGAGCAGGTTTCTGAATGAGTTTATACCCCTCTTTGCCTTCGGAAATAAACATAACACCGATTGATTCAAGCGTCCGCATATCTCGATAAATACTTCTAGTCGACGTACCGCAATAATGAGCTAATTCTTTTGCTGTTATCGTTTCACGTTCGGTCAGTAGATTCAGAATCATCAATAAACGTTCAATCTGACGAATTTTGCGAGGCGCCATTTCATCATCCCTTTCCTCCAAAAGAATCAGTATAAATTTTATTTGGATTCATTATACAATACACAACTTTGGTCGTAAATACATTTTCATGTAATTATCGGTAAATTTTGATAACTTTTTCAACTTTATTAAACAATCAGCCTTGACTCCTACTTAAATATTGCTTTAATCTGAATTAAATTAGATTCATCCAAAATTGCAGTAAATCATTTTTCACGTTAACTCAACGTACCCCTTTATTTATCATGCTTACAAGTGTATTTATAATAATTATAAATACGCAACTAGAGACTTACAGCAAAACAAATAAACCTTATGATTTCTATGCTGCTGCAAAACCCTTGAAAACAGCGGGTTTTGAGAGGCTCGATTTCAAGTCTTTTATCTGAACGTAGTGGGTTATAAAGGATGATGAACCGGTCATATCAAATGGGACATCATGCTTTTATCTGAACGTAGTGGGTTATAAAGTTATAAATTTCTTTTCCGCATTTACATTTTCTGTGGTACTTTTATCTGAACGTAGTGGGTTATAAAGCGACAAGTTCCATGTAGTGAGTGAATGCTTTTACTTCTTTTATCTGAACGTAGTGGGTTATAAAGTGTTTATACAGATAGCGGCGTGTTTGAAGTTTTTGCTTTTATCTGAACGTAGTGGGTTATAAAGTTGCTCATATGCCCCAGGGCGACATTTAGTGCAAATCTTTTATCTGAACGTAGTGGGTTATAAAGAATCAACGTCTGCTATTCGGATAGCTCCTGTTCGTTTCCTTTTATCTGAACGTAGTGGGTTATAAAGTAGTTACAAGTGCAAAACCTTCTTGCGTGAGGATGCTTTTATCTGAACGTAGTGGGTTATAAAGATAGTTCTCCGAGTACCTTTTCGTAATCTACATATTCTTTTATCTGAACGTAGTGGGTTATAAAGTGATATTCATGTTATCACTCACTTTCTATCGACACCCTTTTATCTGAACGTAGTGGGTTATAAAGAAGGCATCTATAGCATTTGTGGTTTTCATTTTTCATCCTTTTATCTGAACGTAGTGGGTTATAAAGAATGTAAACCTTGTTAACATAGGTATATAGAACCATCTTTTATCTGAACGTAGTGGGTTATAAAGTAATATCACCTCTACAGTATATTACGGCATTCGTCACTTTTATCTGAACGTAGTGGGTTATAAAGCGAGTTATAGTAATTAACAAAATCTGCATCACTTAATCTTTTATCTGAACGTAGTGGGTTATAAAGGAGAAAAATAATCAGTCATAGCATCACTTTCATCAGCTTTTATCTGAACGTAGTGGGTTATAAAGGAACTTTAGCCCTTTGTAACGTTTCCATGTCCATTTTCTTTTATCTGAACGTAGTGGGTTATAAAGCTGGTATAAGATTAACCACTCTTTGTGTGCCTTCTCCTTTTATCTGAACGTAGTGGGTTATAAAGTGACTTCGTTCATTAGCTCCAATTTTGAATCGTACCCTTTTATCTGAACGTAGTGGGTTATAAAGCGACATTTCCGCTCGTTGTTGTGCGTATCACACCGCCTTTTATCTGAACGTAGTGGGTTATAAAGTCAGAAACGGTGATTTCATCAAGATTATTTTCAAATCTTTTATCTGAACGTAGTGGGTTATAAAGTCGGTAATCTGCGATTGCTCAATCGCTGTATCAGCCTTTTATCTGAACGTAGTGGGTTATAAAGCTCGTTAGGAGTAGCTTATTTCTTTATACACCTAGCCTTTTATCTGAACGTAGTGGGTTATAAAGTGCCCAGACGGTTATCCGACCTTTTCGCAAGTTTCCTTTTATCTGAACGTAGTGGGTTATAAAGGCAGCACAGGGAATGCGCCAGCCGGCTCTATCACCGCTTTTATCTGAACGTAGTGGGTTATAAAGGATTGTACGTGTACATTCATGTCAGGTGTAGCAGATGCTTTTATCTGAACGTAGTGGGTTATAAAGCACTTCTATAGATTTGATCATGTTAACCCCCTATAACTTTTATCTGAACGTAGTGGGTTATAAAGGAGAAAAATAATCAGTCATAGCATCACTTTCATCAGCTTTTATCTGAACGTAGTGGGTTATAAAGTTGTTCCGGTTGAGCCCGTCGGGGCAACCGTTAATCTTTTATCTGAACGTAGTGGGTTATAAAGGAAACTTTCCTGTTTTCTTCGCTTTCTCTACAAGCTCTTTTATCTGAACGTAGTGGGTTATAAAGTGTCGTATTCACCGTATTTTTCAATATCGGGAAAGCCTTTTATCTGAACGTAGTGGGTTATAAAGTTGCTTTATACGACGCAGAGGGTAATATGCGTGACCCTTTTATCTGAACGTAGTGGGTTATAAAGCCAGCCAAAAATTCCATTAGCTCGTCCTTTTCGTTCCCTTTTATCTGAACGTAGTGGGTTATAAAGGTGTCACGCTCTCTGGCACATCAAGCACCGCCTCATCCTTTTATCTGAACGTAGTGGGTTATAAAGTGCACACACTCGATCCCGAGGCTTCCCTCCAGCTTCTTTTATCTGAACGTAGTGGGTTATAAAGGCGACGATGGAACACAAATAATCACTCCCGGTATCGCTTTTATCTGAACGTAGTGGGTTATAAAGCAACCTTAATTACAGGGAAGGGCCAAGTGAAGTTATTGCTTTTATCTGAACGTAGTGGGTTATAAAGTCACCTTGCTTTATATTCACGCCCGGGAAAATGTCGCTGCTTTTATCTGAACGTAGTGGGTTATAAAGTAAAAAGAAGCCGCCTCGTTCGAGACGACTTGCTTCTTTTATCTGAACGTAGTGGGTTATAAAGAGACTTACCACGCGCGATTAAAGGCGCTGCGTCTTGCCTTTTATCTGAACGTAGTGGGTTATAAAGGGAAAGGGAGGATGACAATGAATAGATCGGAAGAAACTTTTATCTGAACGTAGTGGGTTATAAAGCTCGCATGAAGGCCAGCTAAATCTTCGGCTGAAATCCTTTTATCTGAACGTAGTGGGTTATAAAGTAAAATTAGCGCTACGCCGGATATGACTGATGCTAATCTTTTATCTGAACGTAGTGGGTTATAAAGAGCATGGAAGGACTTAAAGGACGCTTTCGGTGTAGCCCTTTTATCTGAACGTAGTGGGTTATAAAGGGTGTCACACCGCTCATATCAATGTTAGCCTTTGTCCTTTTATCTGAACGTAGTGGGTTATAAAGAGGAAAAAGCATATGTGCAAATTGAGGAATTAGCACTTTTATCTGAACGTAGTGGGTTATAAAGTAAAAAGCGGATCTTGAAATGCTTTAATTGCAATTGCTTTTATCTGAACGTAGTGGGTTATAAAGCAATTAAATTATTTTTATTTAAACTATCTAAAATATCCTTTTATCTGAACGTAGTGGGTTATAAAGGGTGATTTTCGTTTTGAGGAGCCGACCGCAGCTCACTTTTATCTGAACGTAGTGGGTTATAAAGTGCAATATCAATAGCGCCCGCAACCGTGTTGACAGTACTTTTATCTGAACGTAGTGGGTTATAAAGTTAGAAAAACGTTCAATTCTGCCATACTAAACCAACCTTTTATCTGAACGTAGTGGGTTATAAAGGGTTTTGTACTCCGGATCGTACACCGGAATCATGAAGCTTTTATCTGAACGTAGTGGGTTATAAAGCTCTTTATAAGTGGTTAATTTATGAGGCTTCCTCTTCTTTTATCTGAACGTAGTGGGTTATAAAGGAGGGTCAAACAGTGAAAGGTTGTAAGGTGCGTTATACTTTTATCTGAACGTAGTGGGTTATAAAGTCAGGTAAGATATATTCATCTGAATCATGAACGAAACCTTTTATCTGAACGTAGTGGGTTATAAAGTGATTATATAGAGAATCATGTATGTAACACCCAGGACTTTTATCTGAACGTAGTGGGTTATAAAGTCGTAAACATAGCGATACACACCCTCCGTATCCCACCTTTTATCTGAACGTAGTGGGTTATAAAGGGACGATGACGCAGCCAATCAAGCGAAGGTTGTAACCTTTTATCTGAACGTAGTGGGTTATAAAGGAATGTGACCTCTTGTCCATCCTCGAACTAACTTTCCCTTTTATCTGAACGTAGTGGGTTATAAAGGAACTTGCACATAAGCTTGATAACTTGGAAACTCTTTCTTTTATCTGAACGTAGTGGGTTATAAAGTAATAACTATTATTATTATATAGGAGGATATGGACAACTTTTATCTGAACGTAGTGGGTTATAAAGTATACTTTAATTTTAGTTTATAAGCCATTAAAACGCTTTTATCTGAACGTAGTGGGTTATAAAGGTCACTCGTTCTTTAGAATAATCCGTGGCACCTACCTTTTATCTGAACGTAGTGGGTTATAAAGAGCATAAACTAACCTCCTATATTACTTGCAGAGTAACCTTTTATCTGAACGTAGTGGGTTATAAAGGGGTAGTCACTGCTAAACTTGCTTTTTTACCTACATTCTTTTATCTGAACGTAGTGGGTTATAAAGAAGAAGTAGCCCCGCCCAACATTTTAGGAATGTTTCTTTTATCTGAACGTAGTGGGTTATAAAGACTGATAAAGCCGCTGGAGTTTTAGAAATGCTTAACCTTTTATCTGAACGTAGTGGGTTATAAAGTACAAATGCCACATATTAATGGATGGGTGATTGTCAACTTTTATCTGAACGTAGTGGGTTATAAAGCTCAATTAGAAAACTCAGAAGGCACAGCATCAGAGACTTTTATCTGAACGTAGTGGGTTATAAAGAAGGAATTCGTAAGTTATTCAAATGACAAGAGGTGACGCTTTTATCTGAACGTAGTGGGTTATAAAGTAAAATCCTCCTTTAGAAGGTTAAAACCTGTATTTCCTTTTATCTGAACGTAGTGGGTTATAAAGCTGCTTGTCCTGGCATTGCTATGGACGGGGTACGTTCTTTTATCTGAACGTAGTGGGTTATAAAGAAATGTTTTGTCGCTCATTATGCGACAACATCCCTACTTTTATCTGAACGTAGTGGGTTATAAAGTTGGCGTTGATTGCTGCATTAGTGTTGTTTGTTTTCCCTTTTATCTGAACGTAGTGGGTTATAAAGACAAGGTTATGGGCTTGTTATAGCGGCTGGCGTTATTCTTTTATCTGAACGTAGTGGGTTATAAAGTGAAAGCTTACCAGCCACAGTTGTTTTTCCATCACCCTTTTATCTGAACGTAGTGGGTTATAAAGTAGAAATATTGTTGCTACAGTTGGTATAATCGTCACTCTTTTATCTGAACGTAGTGGGTTATAAAGTCAAAAAATATAAGATTCATTTTATCACCTAAATATCCTTTTATCTGAACGTAGTGGGTTATAAAGCAAGTTAACCATATAGACGGCAATAAAGCTAATAACCTTTTATCTGAACGTAGTGGGTTATAAAGCCTGAGCATCGGGTTGAGGATCGGTCTTACCTGCTCCTTTTATCTGAACGTAGTGGGTTATAAAGATCCATCATACGCTCGTTCAGGCGGTTGATAACATCCTTTTATCTGAACGTAGTGGGTTATAAAGATGAATCTACAGTATTTTAGCGATCCAACGGACGGAGCTTTTATCTGAACGTAGTGGGTTATAAAGGAAGGGCAGCTTTTTTATTCCATGCGCGGCGCCATTCTTTTATCTGAACGTAGTGGGTTATAAAGTACGATTTCTCCTGGTTCAAAATCCTTGCGACATTCCTTTTATCTGAACGTAGTGGGTTATAAAGTGAGTTAGGTCACTATTTTGAAGATGCAGCAGGAATCTTTTATCTGAACGTAGTGGGTTATAAAGTTAAATAAGATAGGAGATAAGAAGACAGCACTCTCTCTTTTATCTGAACGTAGTGGGTTATAAAGGAAGTATCTCGTCATCGATAAAGAGGTGGTTACATGATCTTTTATCTGAACGTAGTGGGTTATAAAGGGGCGATAGTGTAGACCGTACAGCCCGCAGCCTGTCTTTTATCTGAACGTAGTGGGTTATAAAGCGGTAAAATTAAACAACGTATCAAAAGGCGTGTCGTCGCTTTTATCTGAACGTAGTGGGTTATAAAGAAAGAAATATAGAAAGGGAGTTTTAAACATGTTTGCTTTTATCTGAACGTAGTGGGTTATAAAGAGGTACATTAACAAGAGCTGAAGCGGTGACGTTTATCTTTTATCTGAACGTAGTGGGTTATAAAGTCGACTCCAACGCCTCCATAAGTGCTGATATTTTCCTTTTATCTGAACGTAGTGGGTTATAAAGTAATTTTTTGAGATTACTTGCTTCAACAACCGCCGGACTTTTATCTGAACGTAGTGGGTTATAAAGCGCACAATAAAACTGCCAAGCGCTCACCAGTACACTCTTTTATCTGAACGTAGTGGGTTATAAAGGAAAATGCAGAACCGATAGCACATTCGAAAAAATCCTTTTATCTGAACGTAGTGGGTTATAAAGAGTCCCGGACTGTGGACATTAGGCGCAGTGACGGCCCTTTTATCTGAACGTAGTGGGTTATAAATTTATCAAAAAGGGTGGGTAGTTTTCTGCCATCCACACTTTTATCTGAACGTAGTGGGTTATAAAGTAAGTAAATGTCTGAAATACCCTAAAGCTCTCCTGGACTTTTATCTAAACGTAGCGGGTTATAAAGTCTGCCTGGGACCCGGCATATCGCCAAAAACACTCACTTTTATCTGTACGTAGTGGGTTATATATATTGGATTTCTCTTTCACCTAAATACAGTGCAATAAAAGGATGATATAATAGATGATATAAAAAACAATTAGACTTTATCTGAACGTAGTGGGTTGTAAAGAAAGATTCAGTGTAAGGCTCAAATCTCTATCTGAACGTAGTGGGTTATAAAGGTTGATAGATCCTTTAATAATAGCATTTTTAACATATTCACTTTTCAGGATTTGCTTTTTCCTCAACTAAATGCTAATCTTTTCTTTTTATTTTACATGCCGAAGCCGAGGATAAAATATCGTTTTGCTATCATCCCTTCAGCAAACTTCATCATTTTTATCTTACTATATAAGAAGCCTCTTTCCCTATCATCGCAACATCTTAATCGACGTGTCGATATGATGGTCATATTTACAGGTGAACTTCTCGACGAGGAAATTTGTCGGTATGTAGAAGTTCACCCTTTCTCCAAATGGCTTCATATTAGAATCTAACTTGAAAGGCTAATGTCAATGTCTTCCTGAATTATTAAGCTTTCAGGGAGCTGTTTTTTAGGTCTGTAGGTTCTTTTCAATATAAAGGGCAACATATGCCGCATCCTTCCCGATACCACATACTAAGGCCGAGCCTCGCTGGTGCTGCCATGGCAGGCCGAGGAAAAAGAGGCCTTTTATGTCTGTCACACCGCGCTCATGCTTAGGTTGCCCGGCGGCCGATATAACTCCGTCGATCTGTATCCAGTCATAATCAGGAACAAAGCCCGTTGCCCAAATTATATTGTTAGCCGTCAGTTGCGTGCCGTCCTCAAAGGTCACGAGCTGCCCGGTGACCTCTCTCACCCGGGTCTTTTGCGTCACTCGCCCGGCCTTGATTAATGTTTTTAATTCCATTCCAAATACCGGATCATTCTTCTTCTGAAACCATCTTCCTCGTTTTGTATCGAGACCGGCGTATAATAGGCCGCTCTTTTCGAGCCAATGGAAGATGCTTTGCCCGAAAAGCCGGAGCGGAAGGAAGCGCATCGGAGCGGAAATGGCATGAAAAACATCTCGTTGATCATTCGCCAATTCGACAGCGATTTGTGCCCCGGAATTGCCGCCGCCAACCACGAGCGTAGTCCCTTCAGACAGGTTGGCCGGTGAAACATACGTAGAGGAATGAAGCTGGACGATTTCCCCCTCAGTGCTCGTAATGAGCGGTGGAATATAGGGCTTTTGAAAAGCGCCGGTCGCAACCACAACTTGCCTGGCGTACAGCATCTTTTTATTTGTTGTCATGCGGAAAACGTTGTCTTCGAATTCAAGTCGATTAACCGTGATGTTCAGCTCATAAGGCAGCTGAAAGTGGGAAACGTATGCTTGTAAATACACCGCCATTTCTTCCCTGGTCGGATAGCTTTCCGGATCACCTTCCATTTCCATACCCGGAAGAGAGCTGAATCGTTTAGGCGTAAATAAGACGAGTGATTTATAACGCGAAAGCCAGGATTGACCAATTTGAGCACTGGAATCAATCATCAGATGATCAATTCCTTTCATCTTCAAATGGTGACTCATCGCAATTCCGGCCTGTCCCGCTCCAATGATGATAACTTCATATTCATGCTCCATAACCATACCCCCTTATCGTATTATACATGATTGATAGAGATAAAGGGAGGAAGAAATTGGGCAAAAAAAGAGACTAGGGAAAAGGCTGCTTTGATGCCTTTTTCCCAGCCCCTTAAACAATGGGCGGAACCGCCACGCTCTTGTAGAGCTATTGCCAATAGGTCAATGCTGGTTTTGTCTCAAGCTCTTCTCTCTTTTCTAACGTAATGCTGCCAGGTCAAATTCTGGAACAAAGCCTTCCTCTGCCGCTCTGCCCAGTAATGCTTCAACAGCCGCATAGCCCGCCTCACCAAGATCGGCCGTAAACTCATTGACGTATAGATCTATATGAGACTGCGCCACTTGCGGGGAAAGCTCCTGGGCGTGCTCCATCACATAAGCCTTTGAAGCCTCCGGATGCGCCCAGGCATATTCAACGGACGCGCGCGCCCACTTGGCAATTTCCTCTTTATTCAGTGAACGGTGGGCAATGATCGCGCCGAGCGGAATCGGCAGACCGGTGTCGTCTTCCCACCAATTGCCGAGGTCAGCGAGCTGCTTCAGGCCGTAGTCCTGAAAGGTAAAACGGGCTTCATGAATGACAAGACCGGCGTCGATTTTTCCATCACGTACCGCCGGCATGATCTCATGAAACGGCATCACGACAATCTCACCGACTCCTCCCGGCACCTGCTGAGCCGCCCATAAGCGGAAAAGCAAATAGGCTGTGGAACGCTCACTCGGCACGGCGACTCTCCGGCCGGAAAGAGCTGCCGGTCCGGCCGACTCCTTCGTCAGCACGAGCGGACCGCAGCCTCTTCCGAGCGCTCCTCCGCACGGAACAAGCGCATAATCTGACAGCACCCACGGAAGGGCTCCATAAGAGATTTTCAGCACTTCCGGACCCTTTCGTTCGGCCGCCAGCTTGTTTGTAATATCAATATCCGCAAATGTTACCTCAAGCTTCGGCGCGCCCTCAATCAGACCATGCACCCAGGCATGAAAAACAAATGTATCGTTCGGACAAGGGGAATATGCTATTTTCATTGAATAACCTCCATGAATGCTGCACTGGCTTGCTCTAAAACAGCCAGCGCCTCTTTAATTCGCCACGCCCCGCGGTCACGCGGGCCAACAAGATTTGAAATCGTCCGGATCTCCATTGCCGGTAAAGCAAACTGGGTAGCCGCCACAGCCACCCCGTAGCCCTCCATGCCTTCCGCAGTCGCCCCGTCTACACGCTGCGCCAGCATCGTGGCACTTTCGGCGGTACCTGTCACGGTGGAAAGAGTCAAAATCGGGCCGGAGTGAACCGGCAGCTGTTTTTCCCTCAGCCTCGTGACGAGCCTTCCGCTTAGCACGTGCTCTGTTTCGATGACCGCCGTTGTTCCAAGCTGCAAATAATCGATACTGATAAAGCCTTCCGCCGATTCTGTCCCGAGATCGGCGGCGATGATCCGGTCTGCGACGACAATCGACCCGACCTCAGCCCGCTCTGGAAACCCGCCGGCTATCCCGGCGCAAATGACAAGGTCATAGCTTGCCCGCGCCAGTTCCCGGGCCGTGCTGGCAGCAGCAGCGGCTTGTCCAACACCCCCTGTGATGACCGTTACTCCACTGCCTGCTCCAAATCCCCGCTCGACAGCCTCTTTTTCCGCAGCCACTGACGTCACGATTAAGCACCGCAGCGGCCTCTGCTTCTTGTTCATAGTTTTTGCTCCTTTATGTTACAAGCGTTTACGATTTCAAGTGTACTCCAATTCCATTGCGCTTGGCTAGTATCGCCGCTTCTCTTTGCCCACTGTCGGACGAAATTGAGCATAGACAACCTGGAACAAAAATGGAAATAGAAAGACCGGGACGAGCAAAAGCACGCGGCCAGTTAGCAGCAACCCGTAAAGCGCGCAAGCCAGCATAACGAAGAAAAAGACGACGGCAAACCAATAAAATCCTTGAAGCCACCTGTTGCGTTCACATTTTTCCCCGAAAAAGAAGATCAGCAGCTGTTTCATCGAACCACCTCTTTTCCCGCTTAACAAAGACAGCCGTTAGACTTGAATCATCCAGCGGCTGTCCTTTTTTCTATTCATAAACCTCGTACTCAACCTCGTATTGCTCGGCCAACGTCTCCATTTCAGCGATGTATTGATCAATCTTCGCCTTTCCTTCCTCTAATAGAAGATTCGCTTCCTGAATGACCTCTTCGCTTCCCTGTTCAACACCCTGTAAGGAAAGACGCATCGAATTGCGTTGCAGCTGTGCCCCTTCCACAAATAAAGCGTGGACCTTGTCGAGCTCCTCCGATTGAGGCTCAATGCTTTCCAGTCTCTGTACAAATTGCTCATACCTTGGCAGCACTTCCTCCACCATTGTGTGATAGAAGGTTTCATCATCAACATAATTACTGCCCGTCACGCTGCTTAGATGGTCAACCGCTTCCTCCTCCAGACTGTAAATCGGATTGACCTCTTCGTTAACGTAATGAATGATTTCTTGTTTTACCGGGTTTGAACACCCCACCACCAGCATTAGACCCAGACATAGTAGTAACCGTTTCATTCCTGTCTCCTTCTTCTTTGTCTCTTAAAGCTCGAGATCATGCCCTTTCACATACTCCTGCTTAAATTTCGGATATACTTTTCTTCGTAAAAGAATAAATACACCGATCATCGGCAAGGTGACACATAGGCCGAATAGCACGTATAACCCATGGATAAAGGCCATAATCATGTAATAGAGCGAATAAAGGATTAAGATGGCGTAAAGAAGAATAAACAAAAGATTAAACATCATTAATGAAGCGTACTTCGTTTTCTTCTGCTTGGCATCCGTTTGTTTATAAGGCCCGAGACACTGCTTCACCTCGGCAATTGCATCAAAAACAGGCTGTAGCAATATATTCACCGTTTAACTCCTCTTTTCAAAAACTTCTTTTAGGCGCTCGCGTAACAACAGCTCTCCTTCTGTTTCCAACCCTTTAAACACGACTGTTTCGATTTGGTCGCGATCAAAAAAGACATTTGTGTCATTCGATAAATGCCCCTGTGGATACGGACAAGCGACGTAATCCCAAATTTTCTGCTTTTCTCCCTGTTCCTGCTTTCTTCCATAAATCATCACGGCCTGATCAAGGAACTTCACCGTCACGACCGAGCCTACCGGTAAAAGCTCTCCGTTGTTAGGGAGGGTTAATTGGTTGATTTCTTCTGCCATCGATTCTCTCTCCTTTATCACCTATTGCGCGTCATTACGCTTAATCCTCAATCTGTCTTTCAAAGCTCAGTCCTAATTTGACTCCGATAATAAATCGTAAATCAAGCATCGTTTCTTTTCCTATTTTCGCTTCTCCGCCGATGCTTCCACCCGAGGCCCCTGCCGTTATCTTTGCATTCCAGTCGGTGAACGGAATCGGTAAAATCCCGCTGACATCCCCTTCTATAACCGCCGCTTTCGCCGCAACCCCGACAGAGGCATTGTCGACCCCGGCGTAGCCTTTTGCGGTCAGGATTTTCGCATCACCTTCAACTCCGGTCCGGCCAATGACCGGAATGTCACTATCGGCCTGTACTCTCGCATGATGCCTCAGCACGGTACCTTCCGCTTTGACAATTGGAAAAATCGACGGTCCGCCTATGCTCGCTTTCAGCTCGGTATCGACCATCCGCTGGGCGTAAGTGCCGTCGACAACGCTTGTATCCAGGTCAAACCCGGCATAAACGCCTGTAAATTGTGAAGATCCGCCAATCGGCAAATCGGAATTGCGAAAGCCTTCGGAAATTCCAGTCCAGTTATTATCATAATACCCTACTCCACCGGCTGCACTAAATCCGCCTCTTGGCTCACTTTCTTTTCCGATGAGAAACTTCCGGCCTTCATCCTCGTCCTCCACCTTTTCATTCATTGTCGGACGAGCACTGCTCATCATCGTCGAATACAGCTGCCATCTGTACTCATCCTGGTTGGCATAGCGCAGTCCCGCATAATGCATAAAAAGCGAGTCCGTCCAATATGGGTGATTGATAGATCCTCTATTAAAAGGCGAAAAAGCGGAAAGCGTATAGAGATCCTCTGTTTTCTTTTGCAAATTCGTTAATAAAGCGGTATATGCCAGATTACGTTTAACCTGATTGGTTAAGAAGGCAAGAGAATGGACTTTACTCGTAAAAATGGCCTCGACCTGCTTAACGTACTGGGCCATCAGCTGAATATCTTTCCCAACGCTCGTCAACGCCTCGGTCTGCTGCTGGTCAAACTGATACAGCTGCTCAACCGTGTCCTCCGTGTGGCGCTTCGCTCTGCCTGCTTCAAGCAAAACCGGTTCATCCTTAATGTCCGGCAGGAACACGATATCACGTACGCGGCGAATTGCCAGATTGGCATCATTCGTTAAGCTGATTGTGACGGATTTCAGCTGTTCAATTCCCTGTGACACTTCCTGCTCCAAATAGCTTTGCCGAATAAAGCCGTCCTGCGCAGGCTCCAATGCCTGCAAGGCTGCCTTCATTCGTCGCAGCACGCTTTCATATTCAACGGCAAACGCTTGAAAAAAAGCGAGGAAAGGGAGATGGCAATCCCGATAAAAAGACCGGATTGCTCCTCCCCCGCTGCCTGCAAAAGAATCATCTAAATGAATCATAGCTTGAATGTTCAGCTTCACTTGCTGCAGCTGTTCTTTTTGGGAGGAAAGCGTTTCGATCACTTGATCAATTCCATTGTGTAATGCATCCACATTCAAGGTTTTCATTGAATTGCCGGCTCCCTCCTGCTTATCGAATAGAAGAACTTATTTGATGATCTGTTTCTCGCATCACTTCCAACGATTGTCTCGTACTCTCTATATTTTTCAGGACGAGCATTTGGTACTGCTCGATCACCTGCTGTAACTCGCTTGAGAGTTCATTTAAACGTGTGACAACATCAAGCACATTCCCTTCTCCTATGGAAGAAGGGTAGGTCCCATCGACTTGCTGCACCGCGCTTTCGACCTTGGCCAGCTCCTGTTCCACATCGCTATAAAGAATTTTAATTTCTCCGCTCATCTTCTCACCGCTTTCATATGGTTTTATTGACTTGCAGCAGCTGCCTTAGCCGCTGCAATCGCCTGCTTAATCGCGGCAATTTCCTGCTCGGTACGTGTAATTTTATTAGCTACAAGCTGCAGAATATGACTGAACTGGTTTGTATGAATATCTTGATAGCTCGGGACAATCGCACCCTCCCGGATGTTTTCAAATGCTTGAGCCAGCGTTCCGGCCCACGTATTCGAAGAAAGCTCGGGCTCTAAACAAATTGTCTCCTGGCTGTAGAAATCCTGCCGGCAGCTGTTCAACTCATTTTGGCAAATTCTGAGCCGGGATAACTCCTCCTGCTTTTGTCTCAAACGTGCATATAAGCCTGCCAAAGCCATTTCATTTCACCCTTTCCATGGAAATTGACAGAGAGAAAGTCTGCCTGCCGTTACCCACTATGCTGACGGAGAACGCCGCACAAGTTTCGGTAGAATGATGACAAATAATACACCTACCAGTAAGAGCACGACCGAAAACAGAATCGTCGTCAGCTGAATAGCCCCTGCTTCCACTTCCTGCTGATCGCGGTAGGCATTATTTCGTACAGCCTCTTCAAACAATTGCAGCTGCTCCGCTTTGACGACGATCGTATGATTTTCGTCCAGTGTATGGACGAACAGCTGCTGCTCCACCTGGTCAAACAATTCGTAATCCGCCTGCTGAAAAGTCAGCACCCGCTGCTCTTCCGGCATGGCTTCACGCCGCTGCAGCTGAGGATCGCGGAAATAATGTAAGTTCAGCTCGACCTTCCCATGCTCATATCGGTGCGGCTCCACGTTCTCCTCTTCTGCTCTTATTTCCTCTGGCGCAAGAAACAACAGAAAAAGCAGCAAGCAATAGAGTGACGCGCCGGCAAACAAGGCCTCACGCCAGCATCTCGGGCGGGCGCGCTGTTTCCAGCAGCCCACCGTCTTAGCTGACCTCGTCATACTCTTCATAGCTCTCCTCAATCTGATTTCTGCGTTCCTTGACCCGCTTCAGTACATACGGCAGCGCGACGACAACGGCACTGAGTAGCGACGTAATTATGACAGCCGGCAGGAAGGCGGATTGATCTCCATATTGAATCGACATAAACACCTGCGCAACCGGATGCTGAATGCTGAAGCCCGCAATGACTAAATCAAGCAGCGGTGCGATGAAAAAGATCAGCATTGCTCCAACAGTCAGGCCGCCTGTAACCGGACCGATTTCCAGCCCGAGACGAATCATGCCGGCGCAGGCGATCAAAAACAGGATCGTGCTGACGGTCCATTGCACCACCTGAATGTCATGCAGCGGGTAAATCGTTAAGCCGTAAATGCTGATAATTAAGCCCACGGCTAATGTAAGCAGCATGAACAAGGAAAAATTCAGCATCGGCGCTACATGAGAAAAATGATAGACGAGAAACCCGATCGCCAAACCACAAAGAAGGAGAATAATCAACATGACCACCGGCGGCGCGTGGGTCGTCCGTTCTTCCGGAGTTGATCCGCTGATCATCGTCGGATTCGTTAAATACTCATAAATGTACGGGTTAGCCTGCCCATCGACGACGGCATTGCGGAGAACATCATAGAGATCCTCCCTCACCATTCTCGTCGAATCCACATTTTCCGCCCAGCTCTGGTTTAGCTGATCGGCGCGCTCCTGAACGGAGTCGACCCGCTGATAGAGCTCATTCGTATAGTCATTAACATATGAATGGCGGTCCGCTAATGAGTGAACGAGATTCGAAATTTCCTGAATGTCCATCATTGCATTTTGCTGCGTGTTCACGACAAGTTCACCGTTTAATCCATCGACAGGAGCGTCCTCAAGCTCCGGCGTTGTTATTTCCTCCCGCAAAAAGGCAGTAACGTCATTGGCGCCCTGCTCGATTGCAGCCAATTCACTCATCATTTGCTCACGCTCTTGCTTCACCACTTCATCGTATTCCTCAATGAAACCGATTGTCGCCTCGGCAAATTCGATAAATTCATCTTCAAGCAGATTAAGATGAGTTGATGACTCTCTCAGCCCTTTCCGAAGCTGATCAAAATGCGCGGTTTCGCCCTTCAGTGTTTCAAAGGCCGCTTTCACTTCATCTTCACTTTGCCCTGTGTGGCTTGCAATGATCTCACTGATTAGTTCCTGATCAGAGCTTTCAGCCTTTTGCAAAATGTCCTCATAGATTGATAAATACGCAAAATAGGAGAGTAATTGATTAATGTCACGGCTTTGCAACGGCTGCTCAAAATGAGAAGCGAGCTTTTGTTTACGCGCTTCGTCTAAATAATCGAGTTGCAAAATCGCGGCTTCCTTTGCTTTAATCAGTTCAACCGCCCGCTCCTCAGCTGATTTCCCTTCAGGTACATTCTCCTGCTGTTCCTGAATAATCGTTTCCAGACGCTGTTCGACGGCTTGCTCCCATTCTGCTTGCTCGGCAGCCTGTTTCATCAGTTCACTTTCTACCAGCTCGACATTGCTTTCAAGCTGGGTGATTGTTTTTTGGATCTCGTCCAACGGTTTTTCCGCTTCAACGACAACCGCCTCCAACGCCTGGTAAAGACTGTTGATCTGCTCTTTGACCGTCTTTAACGACACGTCTTCCGCCTGCCCGGCTGTCGGTAATCCCGCCGCCGAGAGCTCCTTTGCCTTGCCTTTTGCCTGAATCGCCGATGCAGCGACAAGCTCGCTGCGCGCTGGCAGAAGCTTTTCCTCAAGGCGATTTAACGATTGTTTCTCCGTTTCTTCCCTATATTGCTTCATCATCGCCTCTTGCACGGCCATGATTTTCTCAAATTGTTCTTCGACTTCCGATCCTTCAATTGACTCCTGAATATGCTCAACAATGACATGGTTCTGATGGATCGATTGTTGAATTTGCACGACGCTGTCAAGTAAGTGCTCGCCATCAACAGTCGGGGCCGGGGGGACCTCCCGGTTGTGAAGCACCTGTTGAAGCCCTTCCGTCAGATTGGTTTCATAGCTCATTAAGCCTTGCTGCAACAGCTGCTGATTCTGCAAGCTTGTTGTCAGGAACAGCTCGCTTTGCCGGTCCTGAAATTCACGATATTGCTGGACCCTCGTGAGAAACTCATTCATCTGCTGGACCGACGCTTCCATTTCAGCATTCGTGCCGCTTGAGGCGTTCATGGCTTCCGACGCGGCCGCCTGCAGCTGTTCGAGCATTTCCATCTGCTGTCTGATTTCTTCTGCAATTGTGGCGGAACCCGGTGAATAGAAAGCATACATCGACTCCTGGAAGGCAATTTCCCGCTCCAGAATTTGATCGAACTTCTGCCTGATATCATCAACCTCTTGAGAGACGTGATCCCAGTATAGTGCGGAAATATGGCTATTAATGCGGTTCCGCGCCGTCGTCAAAGCCCGCTGAACCCTTTCCATATTCGCCGCATCCAGGTTACCCTGAATCTGATAGTGCAGCACGGCCTTTTCCGGCTCATCCTCTTTAAAGGCCATTACCTGCGCTGACAAATTCGACGGAAGGTACAGCACTGCATCATACTGATTGCGCTCAAGACCGGCCTCCGCCGCATTGCGTCCTACTACTACCCATTTATAGTCGGAGTCTCTCTCCAACGAAGCGATCACTTCCTGCCCGAAATGGAGCTGCTCATCCTGAAATTCTGTGCCAAGATCTTCGTTCACAACGGCAATTTCCCTGGCGGTCGCTTTATTCGCCTGATCCTGCTCCGGTTCAATATAAGAGAAAAACATTGTCGGAAAGAACAGGATGACCAATATCATGACCACTAATTTAATAAGACTTTTTTTATCGAACATCATTTTGCCCTTCTTTCCTAATTAACTTTAGGAATTTGCATCCTTATTTCTTTCCCGCCCCTGATGAGGTAGCCAAAGCCCGGCTGCACCTCTTCTTCATTTCTTGTAAACGGAAGCGGGAATAGGTTCTGATCCGATTTCTTAGCTAAGAGAATCGCCTGCCTGATCTGCTTGATTTCACTCGTGAAGGAATCGAATCCTTTTGAGAATTCATTCGGATTGCCTGCCACAAGAACCGTAAAGCCAAGATGAGTATAAAGCTTCAGCAGCGTCGCTAATTTATCCTGGATCGCCGCATCCGCTTTTTGCTGAAACCGCGAGAAGCTGTCAATCAGCAAATAAACCTTCGGATATGCCCGCTGCCCGCGATTGGCCTGTTCAATGCTCGCGACATACTCGGCTTCTCTTCTGCTCAACTCAGCTTCCATTTGGTTGAGCCATTCCATAATCTGCTCCTTTGACTCCATATAATGAACAGACTCATGCTGGGCATAATTTGCCAGACCGCGATCAACCCCGTCAAATAACCCGATTGACGTATGGTTTTGGCCGAAGATTCCATGCAGCAGGACGCGCAATGCATTTGTTTTTCCTTTTTTCGCCTGGCCCATAATCAGGCAATGCTGTTCGGCAATCAGATCAACCTCCATCGTCGTCACACTTTCCTCTTCCAGACCGATTGGCAGCTGCCCTTCCGTCACTCCATCGACATACCGCTCGTTAAATTCGGTGATGTTCAGCTGTGAAGGAAGCATTGGAATTGGACGAGGCAAGCTGCGTCCCTGGTTCGCTTGATTAATCAGCTTAATTTCATCTTTAACCATCTGCAGCATCTTAAGGTCGTCCTTCCCTTTAGCCGGCAAATAGATTTGCACAAGGGAGGCCTGGTCTTTAATCAGCAAGGCCCGGCCCGGAATCGGCTCAACTTCATAAGGCGTTTTTCCGACAAGGGTATATTGTTCATTGCTGTCCATAACATAATGCAGGACTTTTGTTTTCAAGGTGTTCATCAATGGCTGACGGACAGCATTGATTCGCGTCGCGCTAATCGCGACAAAAAGCCCGAGCGACTGGCCATCCCTCGCAAGCTGAATAAATTGCGACTCCGCTTCCGGAAGCTCCTCTTTGACTAAGTCAAAGTTATCAACAACTAAGAAGAGTACCGGCAGCTTTTCTTCTACCATTTGGTTATAATGCGTAATATTGCTGACCTCATGCTCCAAGAACAGCTGCTTACGCTGCTCTATTTCACGCTTGATAAAGGTAAAGAATTTGGCAATCTTCCGTTCGTCATCAAAGCGGAAATAATCGGCGGTATGTGCCAGCTGCCTAAGCGGCAATAACGTCCCGTTGCCAAAATCGAAAATATAGTAGTGCAGCTCATCGGCCCGATGGTGGGCGGCAAAGCTCAGCAAGTAGGTGAACAATGTTGTTGATTTCCCATAACCGGACGAACCGAAAACGCCAATATTTCCATCGGTGATCCATTGATATCTGTACGGTGTCTGACTCTGCTTTTCCGGTTCGTCTTTCAGCCCAATCAGAAAACCTTCCGCCGTGGAATCAACTTCCGGTCTCGGCAGCCATTCTCCTAACGGCGGAAGCCATGGGCTCGGAAGCTTGATCAGCTTCAACTTATGTTGAAGAGCCGCGATTTCAGTGACTATCGCTTCTATTTCTGATTTCTGGCCCTTCGAGTCGGGGGCAGTCTTCGTGCTAAGTCCCGAGAGCTGGACAAGTCCGAGATCGGTCACAAGCGAGACCTCTTCCTCCGCCTGAAAGGATTCTTCCAAATACGGAGCGCCGCTCCAGGCTGATTGAAACAACTCATAGACTTCATTGTTTCCGACTTGCAAATAGCCTCTTCCCGTCTGGGTGATCGTTGCCGCATCCCCATTTTTTAAAATCTCCTTACTGTCTGTTGCATCCTGAACCTTAAGGGCGATTTTAAAGCGGGAGTTACTCCAGATCTGGTTATCGATTACGCCGCCAGGCTTTTGTGTAGCAAGGATAAGATGAACACCAAGGCTGCGTCCGATCCGGGCAGCGCTGACCAATTCTTTGATAAATTCAGGCTCCTCACTTTTCAGCTCGGCGAATTCATCCGAGATTAAGAAAAGATGAGGCATCGGCTCTTTGGCGATCCCTTGCTTTACTAAATCGCTGTAGTCGTTAATATGATTAACCTCATACGTATCAAGCAGGCGCTGGCGCCGCTTCATTTCGCTATTAATCGAGGCGAGCGCACGCGTGCTGAAGTTCTTGCTTTCGCTAATGTTCGTGATCGTCCCAAGAAGATGAGGCAGTTGCTTAAACGGCTGCGCCATGCCGCCGCCCTTATAGTCAATCAGCAAAAAGGCAACCTCATGCGGATGAAAGTGAACCGCTAGACTGAGAATATAGGTTTGTAAAAGTTCACTTTTCCCGGAACCGGTCGTTCCTGCTACAAGCCCATGCGGTCCGTGCGCTTTTTCATGAAGGTTCAGCTCCACCTTATCCTGCTTGCCTTTTAAGCCAATTGGCACGGCGAGCGACTTCGACGGCTGATTGCTGTGCCACTTCCGCTCAATCTCCAGATCAGCTACTTCCTCCGCTTCATTTAATTCCAAAAAGGAAACCATCTCCGGAATCGAATTGCTCATCCCTTTTTGATGATCAAGGGAGCACAGCAGACGGGCATAGCTTTCATTACCTATCTCCACGTGCTCGTCGATATCAAAAGGTGTATGAACAGCTCTGTTATGCTGAATAAGAATCTCGCTTTTCTGGCCGTTAATGTAGCTGATAAGGGTGTGAATCGAATCGGTTAGATTCTCTTTGGCCTCTGTTGCAAAGATCGTGGAAAGTCCGATACCGCGATCCTCTCCCTCTAAATATTCCATAATGAGGTGATCGGAAATGAGCTGGCGGTTCTGGACGATAAAGACGAGATGCGGAGCAAATATTTTGCTTGCCTTCTCTTCATCGATATCACGCTCACGCAGCATTTCGTAAATCGAGGACAATAGCTGATCTCTCGTTTTTTCATTATAAATAAAGCCTTTGGCAAAGGAATGCGGCAGCTGAAAATGCGGCAGCCATTTCATCCACTCCCAGCTTTCATAGAGGGCCTGGTCAAAAATGGCAATAAAACGGACGTCACGGTAACTATGAAAGAACGCCAGCTGGCCGACAATCTGCTGTAGCTCCCGCTGGACGATCGCATTCTTTCCGACGAGGCCAATTGAGCCGGCTGACAGATCAATCGGCAAAGCAACATTTTTTACATGCTGATACGCTTTGATGATCTCCTGCGACCTTTCGAGCAGATGGTCGATTTCCCGATTCGCGAAGTCAAGACTCCCAACGGCCACCTGGTAACTCGCCGGGACCTCCGCCCGGCCCACGCGAAACTG
Source organism: Halalkalibacter oceani (assembly GCF_023715705.1). GTDB lineage: Bacteria > Bacillota > Bacilli > Bacillales > Bacillaceae_D > Halalkalibacter > Halalkalibacter oceani_A. The sequence continues at coordinate 99,597 of NZ_JAMBOS010000008.1, read as the reverse complement.
TAGAAAGTCCTCACTGTCCAGTGACCGTTCCCAGATTCTTGCGCTGATCGTCTTCGCCATTGCTTTCATTTCTTCAAAATCGGGAAAATGATAGGCCATCACCATCTTCTGCTTTTCCGCCAGGCCCTGCAGCTCCTCCCGCTTCTGCTTCAGGTAATTTGAGTAAACCCTCTCCCGTTGCTCTTCACGCTCTTTTCTTTTTTTCTTTTCCCGAAAATACTGAATCGTTGACGTCAGAATTGTCGTCGTAAACATGACGATTGAAATGAGGATGAAGATTCCTCTTGGAATAAGGAGTACAACGACGGTCATGACAATCAGCATCATCGCCGGCGGTAAAATTAATAACCATAAGGCGCGCTGGTTATTATCAATTTCCTGGGACGGAAAGGAAAACGTCACCTTCTCTTCCGGCAGATCATAAATTAAACGCGGAGTCCGCCGGTAAAGAGGATATGTTTTTTGCATTTCGGAAACGGGTGGACGGACGACGGGAAGCTCAGTTTTAACAGCTTCCGCACATCTGATCATCAGCAGATCACCCTCAACGATTGTGATCGTCATAAACGGAAATAACAGATGATCCCCATTTGCACAAGGTGAGGCCTCCCTAACTCGATGGCCGTTCAAATAAATGACACTTTGCTCTTCAGGCTTGAGCATCCACGTTTCGCCGACTTTGACAAGTGTCAGAAAGCTGCTTTCCTCATTGGCAAAGAAATGGCCCTCCTTTTGAATGGTCGCTCCGTCGACATTGCCGATTTTCACTTCATCCAGTTGCCCTATGTAATAGGTATATTGCTTTTCCTCGGCAGTCCGATAGAGCAGCCGCAACGTCCGGCCGTCCACTTCCATCGTCACCGTCTCATCAGGAGTTAAAGAACCGGTCTGCTGATTCCCTTGATAGATCACATAGCGCTCACTCTCACGCTCAAGCGACAGTTTCCCGCCTGAAAAGGAAAGCGAGTGGATCGTGATCGTATCATGGTCGTCATTGCCGATTAGAATCTCAGATTGATCTTGTTCAAGCTGGCAGTACTGATATGTGTCGTCATAAAACAAAAATAACTGATTCATCTTCTCCCACTCCTATGAAGCGTTACCTGGCTCTTCCGCCGCTTCACTTTGCTGTTCACGCTCTTCAACATACTCCTCAAGCTCCCGTTCGATCAACTGAAGTTCTTCTTCCTTTTCCAGGCCGGATAACGAATCATCCGCCCGAATATCCTCCCTGTATTTCAACAGACCGAACATGACGAGATCACGGTCCCCGAGCGAGCGGCCGAGATCAACCGCCTCCTCATTTTCGCCCCTGCCAATATAGATCCAGTAATCAAAATAAGCAGGGTCGGATTGCAGCGTCAGCGTGTTTTGAATGTTCGTCCTCTGCTCGTCGGACAGCGCCTCATATTGGACATAGGCTGTCGCTAATTGATATTTCGTCACATAGGGCATATCAGCGGGGTCATAATAGCGTAACTGTTCAATGACATCGCTGTATCTCGCTGTGAGAAAATGCTCGCCACTTTTGATATAAGCCTGCTGCTCTGGTTGAATAAAGAAGAAAGAATAGACCGTATAACATAGCGTCGGCAGTAAAAGGATCACGAGCCCCCAAAGACTGTAGCGCTGGATCAGCCATTTTTTTCTCGGAAGATGAATGAGATTTTGCTCTTTTTGTTCCAGTTCATTAATCGATGCTTGCACGATTTCCTGAAGTTCCGCTGTATTTTTGGCTGCAAAGAGCTGCCTCGTCACATCGGACAGCTTCAGAGTCTGATGAAAATGAATATATTCATGGAATGAGTAGCGACTATCAACCGCGGCCGCTATCGTTGCCTTCAGTTCGAGCAGCAACTTCTCCTCGTTTTTCGTATAAGGAGGAAGGCTTTCCTTTACTCCATAATGCAGAAAGCTCGGTTTGAAGCTGCTGTCGATGATTACATTTTCAGGACAGATCACGACAGTAAGCCGCTCGAACCGTTGATTGTAAAGTTCTTTAATCAGCTGATCGGCAAAGAGCCAACGACTGTAAAGCGACTTCCGCTTTACATGTTGAAACGAATATGTGCCCTTTGGCGGAACAACGGTAACTTCCACCAGATCCTCCGACTCATTGATCGTACGCTGAAGCGGATCGTTGAGTCCTTGAAGCATATTAATCTCAAGCTTGTCGGTAAGCTTAACCTTAGCCTTCTGAAACTGAAAAACATAGCTGTCCTGCTTCTTTTTGATTGTCGCTTCCGTTTGACTTTCCAGGTATGAGTCCTTCTTCTCTTCCATTCTTCCAGGCGGCCCCTTTGTCTAGTTAGTACTACAAAATTTCCAGCTTATCTCCGTTCGTAATTCCACTTTCCTCAAGGGTGACATGTCCATGACACACCTTTTCTTTATTTGAAACGCGCACCCAGCCGCCTTCTCTCGGTCTGACTGCAATTCGTTCAACCTGCCATACAATTTCAATTACCTTTTTGATGGAATAATAGTTTGACAGTCTAAGGTCAAACTGCTTATTCACATAATGGCGCAAATCGATTGTCACCTGAATATATATCGTCCTCACCTCTAAACAAAGAAAGAGCGCAAAAACAAGTGGTGATTGTCAGCGCTCTTTTGTGCTCGTTATGATACTGATTTAACCGCGAATTTGGCTGGCAATTTGACGATCGGTATCTTCAAGAACTTGTGCAGAATTTGCTAGCTGCATTGATACTTCGTTCAGCAGCACTGCCATCCGGTCAAACGATGGACGCAGTTCTTGATATTGTTGAGCAAAGGCTTGACTAGACGCCCCTTCCCAAACATCCTGCAAATGACTGCTCATGCTATCCAGCCTGCTAATCAAATCGTGGACATTGCCGCTTTCGGTATCATACTGTCTTGCTACCTCTCTTAGCTCCGATGGTGTTAAACGAATAATTTCAGACATGCTCGATCAGCTCCTTGTTCATTTTTCTCGCTTTAATCGTAAGCGAGTTGTTTTTTGAAAACAACAACTTTTCATTTTTTTACCAAAAACCATTCCTATTCCCTACAACTTTGGCGTCGTTTGTTTCGCCCCCATTCTACAAATAAAGGAAAAAACAACCAGTAAAAAAGTAAGCGGATCAGGTCTTAATGCCTAAAGACCATCTGACAAAAAAAGGAATCCTCAAGGCTGCTATAGCCTCTCGGACTCCCGTTTCCACTCGCCTGACAGCCCATTTGTTACCCAAATTGAGCCTGATGGAGGCGACTGTAAATTCCATTTTTTTCAATTAACTCTTCATGTCTTCCTTGCTCGGCGATGCCCTCTTTTGTTACAACAATGATGCGATCTGCGTTCTTAATGGTTGCCAAACGGTGGGCAATGACTAATGTTGTCCGGCCTTGAGCAAGCTCGGTCAAGGACTTTTGAATCGCCACCTCCGTCTCCGTATCAAGGGCGGAAGTCGCTTCATCCAGGATCAGAATCGGCGGGTTCTTCAAAAACATACGCGCAATCGCCAACCGCTGCTTCTGCCCTCCTGAAAGCTTGACGCCCCTTTCGCCGATCACGGTATCAAGCCCTTGCGGCTGACTGCGGATAAATTCATCAAGCTGGGCCCGGCGGGCGGCCTCAAGAATTTCCTCATCGGAAGCATCGAGCTTACCGTAGGCGATATTCTCTCTAATCGACCCGGAAAAGAGAAACACATCCTGCTGGACAATGCCAATCTGACTGCGTAAGGAGGACAGCTTTATATCGCGAATATCAACGCCGTCGACTTCAATCCCGCCCTCGGACAGCTCATAGAAACGGGGCAGCAGGCTACATAATGTTGTTTTTCCCGCTCCTGAAGGTCCGACAAAGGCTACTGTTTCCCCTTTGCTGATCGTCAGGCTAATATTGTTCAAGACCGGATCCAGCCCTTCATAACCGAAGGAAACATCGCGATAGCGGATATCGCCTTCAAGCTCCATCTCAACCGCATTTGGGGCATCGGCAATATCCGGCTTCGTATCAAGGATTTCCGTGTATCGCTTAAAGCCGGCAATCCCTTTCGGATAGCTCTCAATCACCGCATTGATTTTCTGAATTGGTCCGAGAAGAATATTGGATAACAAAATAAAGGCAACAAATTCACCATTCGTTAATTCCCCGCGAATGACAAAAAATGTCCCGAATAGCAGCGTGAAAAGAGTGATAATTCTCATAAACATATAATTGGCTGTAATGTTCTGCGCCATAATTTTGTATGATTGCAATTTCGTATTGCGGTATTCCTGATTGTTCTTCGCAAATTGACGCTGCTCGTACTTTTCATTCGCAAACGCCTGAACAACGCGGATACCGCCAATGCTGTCTTCTACTCTCGCGTTAATGTCAGCGACATCGTGAAACATCTTCCGAAACGTGCGCGTCATCTTTTTATTGAAGTAAATCGCACAATAGGTCAAGAACGGAATAACAATGAATGAAATTAACGCCAGCTTCCAATTGAGCGTCAGCATAAGCACAAATGAGCCGATCAGCGTCATCACCGCGACAAAAACATCCTCAGGTCCGTGATGTGCGACCTCGCCAATCTCCTCCAGATCCTTCGTCAGCCGTGAAATGGAATGACCGGTTTTATTATTGTCGTAGTAGCCAAAAGAGAGCTTCTGCATATGCTCAAACAGCTTGCGGCGCATATCGGTTTCGATATTAATCCCGAGCATATGCCCCCAGTAGGTCACCACGTAATGGAGACCGGTGTTGATGACATAAATGAGCAGTAAACCAAGACAGGCCCATAAAATAATTGACCATTCTCCACTTGGAAGCAGCCGGTCAATAACCTGATTCACCGCCAGCGGGAAAGCCAGCTCCAGCAGCCCGACAAAGACAGCGCATGAAAAATCTAGAATGAATAAAAACTTGTAAGGCTTATAATAGGAAAAAAAACGCTTTAACAACAGAAACACTCCTTAAAAAACAGGCAAGCGGGCCAACATCTACAAAAGTAATCAGGAAGCGAGCCTATCCTTCATTTTCGATAGTGATAATGATAATCAATTATATGGTAGATTCCCTCGACTTTCAAGCGCTCTACCTCGTTAAAAAACGAAGGAGTGCACCAAAAAGGATTGTTTTTCCTTTCGGTACACTCCGAAACGGCAATTGGCGGCTGCCTGTCATTGTTAAATGAGGAAAACAGATTTTTCTTCCCTGCTCACTAATAAGACTAGCCGCCCTCTGTTTGGATTTTTGAAGTTTAAAAGCCCGTGTGAATGCTCTCTACGACCAGCACCGAGTCCGGTCGCCAGACAGAGACATAAGGTTAGAATCCGTCCTTGCTCCGTGATCTTTCATTTCTCTTCTCAGCCGTTTCCACCGGCCGCAGATTATCCAGAACTTTTCTCGTTTCCTCCGTGCCCAGCTGATAGATTCTTTCATACACCTGGCGCAGCTCCTTTTGCGTTTGATCCTTTTCTGCATCGGACGCTCTCTCATCAAATGGATGGCCAAACACTTGCTGCGGCTCAAAGTCATGGTCGCCCACTTCGTCCAGCAGCGCATAAAGCTCGTCTTTCTCTTGCTCTGTTGCCCTGATCTCGTATTGAACCACATTTTCAGGTGTTTTCGTTTTGCTGATACTGAGAATTGACATATCGACACTTACATAATAGGTTTCCCGCGTCATCTCACATCTCTCCTTTAGTCAGACAAGTTTTGATACTCTTTACCCGGCTAACAGGAGATTCACACCTCTACTCTAGTTTATGTCGGCTGATTCGGCTCCACGTCTGACAGCAGGCCAAAGGATGGACGCCTTGGCGCTTCGGAATCATTCCTTTTCATAAAGGGCGGCGGTTCTATGTATTCTTCCTTAATTTTGTAGAAGAAAACTGGAAGGGTGCAGGATTTTTAGGTATTTTGTCGATAATTTTTATGGCAAAATGACTTTATTAATGCAGAGAAAACAGTTAACATTAAGACAAAGGGAATAAATAAGTAATTAGGAGAGGGAAAAATGCTAGATCACATTGATGATACGTTGATGCTAGAATCCTACTACAAAGCAGTTGAACTTAACCTCAGCCAAGATTTTATAACAATCCTCAGAAACGAATTAGAAAGAAGAGAAATTCAAATTGCAGCACCCGAAGAGATCTGTATATAGCCGTTAAGGGGGAAAGCATGGGAAAGTTATCATCACTTCCAATTATGAGCATTATTTTTTTTATTATGGCCCTATTTTGGCTGATAGCGTCTATCGCTGTCTATGGGGATACTTTATTTTATCTGTTTACATTATTAGTCCCTGTTAATCTATATTTTGGTTTTAAGTTTTTACAACGATAAAAGGATGGCGTGAAGTGTTATCTTTTTTACCCTCTTACAATGGCCGAAGGCTCATTTGCGACACCTTTTGTGCCGACTTCTTCCCGCTGCCCCGGGCTGACGCAAAAGGTCCGAAACACTCTTTTTCGTCAGCGCCCGGCTTTCATTCAACCACTCTTTTTACTTCCCTGTAAAATACGGCACATTTTTTAAAAATATACTTTCGAGATTTTGGACAATCGGACCGTCCTTTTCAGAATCGGCCTTCACTTGCTGCCATTCCGGGTCTGCCTGGAATTTTTCAAATTGTTGATTACGCGTCTCCATATCTGGAAATTCCATCACATAGAAGATACGGTTGTTTTCCGGCTCGATTTCTTCCCAGAATTGAGTGACACGCATTCCGTGCTTTTCAAAGATTGAGAGCGTCGCTTGTGAAAAGCGATTATGGATAGCTTGCATTTTGCCAGGGTGCATCGTATAAATTCTCAATTCGTAAATCATCTTTTCCCCTCCAAATAAGAACGCTTTCATTAACACTATTCTAATTATTATAACACATTTCCTGCTAAAATTCTCTTCCGATAACATTTTTTCTCTATTTATTTATCCGATAGATTGCGAACATAAATAGAACATACTAAACTGAACGGGAGAGACATTTTTTGATGAGTGGAGGGAACTGGATGTTAAAACCAAAAATTCGCGTAAAACTGGCAGAACTAGAAAAAAGACAAAACGAAGTCACAAAGACATTAGACATTAGTGCGCAGCGTTTTAGCAACTGGGTCAATGGTGCAGCCTATCCAAAGCTGGAAGAAGCCTTCAGGCTGGCAAAGTATTTAGATTGCTCTATTGAAGATTTATGGGAGTACAAGGAGCAATGCGATCAAGGAGCGGACTATTTACAAAGCTCCTAGCGCAAAGTTGTCAAAAGGGAATTCCGCTGAACGGCTTGCAGCATCCGCATGCTTGTAAGCGCAGAAAACGGCTTTCCATCCTGTTCAACGTCTGCAGGATGGAAAACCGCCTCTCCTTGTGAGGTTTCAGCTTGCCCTTTGACGCCCCGCTTCTAACCGGTGCGTATACGATTGTTCTCCTTTTTTCTGACTCCACTCTCTCTTATCTATACTCCTAATCCAGCTTCCCGAGCCTGTCGAGAATAACGGCGAGCTGTTCACGTGTCAGCGCTTCTTTAGGGCCTTGACCTTCATTCATAATCCCCTTCGCGAGCGCCTTGTTCCATGAAGCTTCTGCCCAGGAGCTTGGCGTTTGATTACTCATCTGGACCACCCCTCTCTTAAACTGATCAAATGTCGGTAACAGAATAGCTGGACAATTCTTGCCAGTCCAATGCTGATGGGTAACGACCCGGTCAATCGGAATCGAAAGCTCCCTCATAAGCCGGGCGATCAGCCATTGAGCATGGCGCTTTGTTTGCTCAAAGTCTCCATCACTGTTGACACATAGCTCGATTCCAAGCGATTGACGATTTCCTTCCGATCCGGCATGCCACCCAAGCTCATGATTGGGCAAATGCTGGATGATATACTGGTCATCAACGGTGTAATGCCAGGAGACCTGGCGGTTCTGGGCGTCTTCTCCCTTTACATAGCGGGCATGAGTCAACGCGTCTGCTCCCCTTGAACGGTTCGCTGTTTCATGAATGGTGAGATGGGTTGGGATAATCCGGGTGCCTGGACGATTACGATTAGAAGCAGGAATGAAATCCTGCCTAATCTGCATCATCCATTCCCCTTGTCATGCCTTCACGGTTATTCCCTACTTCAAACAAACCTGTTGCTGCCAATGCCGCCAGACCACCGGCCCACAGTCTTAAGCTTAATGAAAGATCCGTGAACGGATAGGACACCACCCCAACAAGTAAGCCAACGACAAAAGCGACTGCTGGAACATAATTCTTCGGAAAAGAGACGGAACGTTTGATCAATTCAACCAGCGCTAAAATTACTGGCGAAATGACGGTTGCAAACAATAAGACTGCTTCCATTTTCATCAGCTCCTTGCTACATAACATGTAAAAAGCTGATTTTTGAAACGGCGCTTATCCTTCTTTTCGTCAGAAATAGGCTCGTCTTATCATGAGGAAGGGAACGAGGAAAATGTTTTGTCCGATCACTATGGCCAAATGGCAAAGGCTTTATTCGGCGAAAAGCCCGACTCAAAAGGGAAATCAAACCTTTTAAGTCGGGCTCCGGAGCTATCCCTCTTTTTATAGCTGTCCGAGTGCGGACAGGATTTTTTCCGGCTTCATCGGTAAGTCATAGATGCGGGCGCCAATCGCGTTGGAAATCGCATTGGCAATGGCCGGAGCTGTTGGGACGATTCCCTGCTCGCCGACGCCTTTCGCCTTAAACGGCCCCTTATTTTCCAAATCCTCAACAATGATGATCTCCATTTCCGGGATGTCTGAGCTGGATAAAATTTTATAATCCAAAAAGCTCGGATTACGGTTTCTTCCCTCTTGTTCAACGACACCCTCTGTCAGGGCGTAACCGACGCCTTGAATAATACCGCCTTCCAATTGGCCTTCAACCGCTTTTGGATTGATCGCCTTACCGACATCATGAGCGGCGACAATGTTCAGGACCTTCACCTGTCCGGTTTCGACATCGACCTCCACCTCGGCAATCTGACAGCCGTAAACGAGATTCGGAAAGTTATGTGAGCCTTCCCCGCGTTTGAATTTCGGCGCCTCCGGATCAAAGAAGCGTCCTTTTCCGGAAACCGTCCTTCCTTCCGTATAGGCGGCGTATCTTGTCACCTCGGCGAAGTCAACCGCCTTCTCCCATTGATCGGCGGGGCCAATTTTTCCATCACGGCAGATGAGATCAGCCGGAGGAAGAGCGAACATCTTACCGGCAAGCTCTAATAATTCGTTTCTTGCCTGTTCAGCCGCTTCCTGGACGGCGATGCCGTTGACAAAGGTTGTCCGGCTGCCCCATGTCCCTAAATCAAACGGAATAATATCCGTATCATGATCGATGATGTGGATGGAGCGCGATGGTACTCCGAGCACTTCGCCGGCAATTTGCGCCATCACCGTCTGCGGCCCCTGGCCGATTTCAACCGCCGGTGTAATAATCGTCACCTGGCCTTCCTCTGAAATCTTCACGAAGGCCTCCGTCGAGTTGAAGCCGTAACCGCGGCTGCCGCCTCCTGATTGCAGCATGCAGGCAAGACCGATCCCCCGCCGCTTCGTCGCATTCTCCGGCTGTTTTGCGTACAGTTCGCGCTTTTCCTGCCATTTTGCCTTTTCCATCGCCACTTCGAGCGTATCGCGCATTGACTCCGTATCAATGACCTTCCCGCTGCTCGTCACTTCATCGCGCGAATGGGCATTCAGCAGCCTAAACTGAGCCGGATCAACACCCAGACGGTCAGCGATCAAGTCCATTTGTGATTCAATCGCAAACGTGATTTGCGGATTGCCGAAGCCACGAAACCCTGTACAATATTGATTGTTCGTATAGACAATAAAGCCGTCAAACTTCGTGTTTGGCACTCGATAAAAGCAGGAATTCACATTTTCACAATAGCTCATCGTATTTGGACCCTTATCATTATAAGCGCCGTTATCGACCGTTGCCGTGCAATGACGGGCGATAATTTCTCCTTCTTTCGTAACCGCAGTTTTTAACGTAATCTGATACGGGTAGCGCGGACGTGCCGTCATAAATTCTTCCTGCCGGGAATTCGAAATCCGTACAGGCTTCTTCGTCTTTTTCGCCAAAAATGCAGCAATCGGCTCCTTCATATCCATCACAAGCCGGTTGCCAAACCCGCCGCCAACCGGCATCCGAATCACTCTTACTTGCGAGATCGGCAAGTTGAGCACCATCGCCAGTTCCTTCCGTAAAGTATGGGGAGTCTGTGTTTGTGAGCGAACGGTTAACCGCCCGGACTGGTCGAATTCAGCGATACACGCTCTTGTTTCCAAGCAGCAATGCGCCTGTTTAGACGTCTCGAAATGATCCTCATAAATATAATCAGCCTTGGCAAATGCCGCCTCCACATCGCCGTATTCCGTATGCATCTCATGAGCGATATTACTGTCGGTCTCCTGATGAACACGGGCACTGTCTTCCTGCCGCGCTTCCTCATATTGAAAAACAGCCGGCAGTATTTCATAGTCAACTTCGATCAATTCAAGCGCCCGCTCGGCAATTTCTGGTGTCTCGGCTGCAACAGCCGCGACTTCATCGCCGATAAAGCGGACGTACTCCTCACAAAGCACGAGGTTGTCAGCCTGCTCAGGCCTGAAGCTGAACTTGACCTTTTCCGTATCGGCAGCCGTTATGACAGCACGGACGCCCTTTAATGCTTCCGCCTTGGCCGTATCTATTTTGCGAATGCGGGCGTGACTGTGCGGACTTCGTAAAATTGCCCCATAAAGCATCCCTGGCAGCACCGTATCATCAATATAGCGCAAGTCACCGGTCACTTTTTGATAACCGTCAATCTTCGGCTCGGACTTTCCAACAAGCCAATGCTTCTCCGCTTGTAATGGCTCGGTTTTCATACTAATCCCTCTTTTCCTGTAGCACGGCCGCAGCTTCCTTGACGGCGTCGGTTATTTTCACATAACCCGTACACCGACATAAGTTCCCTGCAGTTTCATGCTTGATTTCTTCTTCAGCAGGATTTGGATTCCGGTCAAGTAATGCCTTTGTCGCCATGACAAACCCTGGTGTGCAATAGCCGCATTGCGTGCCCCAATGCTTGACGAATGCTTCCTGAATCGGATGAAGGACCCCATCATCTGCCAACCCTTCCACCGTTGTAATCTCACTGTTTTCACATTCGACCGCAAGAACGAGACAGGACTTGACGACTTCACCATCAACGAGCATCGAGCAGCTTCCGCAATCACCGGTTCCGCAGCTTTCCTTACCGCCGGTCAGCTGCAAATCCCGTCTGATATATTCAAGCAAGGTCCGGTTCGCTGGAGCAGTCAATTCATACGTCTCTCCATTGACTTTCATTTCCTTCATTATGATCACTCTCTCATTATTGGTTTTCTTCTGATCGACGCACGATATCGTGTAACGCCCGGCCGACTAAAACGCTGACCATTTTCTTCCGGTAGGCGGCACTCGCCCGCACATCTGTAATCGGGCTCGCCTCATCACCGGCCATTGCTGCCGCTTCTTCTATCACGGTCCTGTCTAAACGCTTGCCGAGAAGATGAGCCGCCGCCAAAGGAGCCTGAAGCGTTGTCGGGCCGACCGCCCCCATCGCCACCCGCGCTCCAGTACATTGACCTGATTCATCCACTTCCACACTAACCGCGACGTTGATAATCGCAATATCGTCATACGTTCTCCCCAGCTTTTGAAAACTCGAAAAAAACCGGTCTCCCGGGAGCGGCAGCCTGATCGCCCGGACAAATTCATTCGGCTGAAGAATCGTCTTACCGGGACCGAGCCAAAATTCAGAAATCGGCACGACCTTTGAACCCGCGGAGGACTGAACATGGACCTCAGAGTGGTAGATAAGCAACGCCGTATTCGCATCCGCTGCCGGAGAAGCGTTGCACACATTTCCGACCAAAGTTCCGCGATTGCGAATTTGTCGGTCAGCCAGCTCATAAATTGCCTGCCACAAAGCCGGATACAAGCCTTTCACCCCATCATGGTCGAGCAGCTCACTTAACGTCGTGCTGCAGCCGATCTCCAAATAAGAAGCGGTTATTTCGATTTTTTTGAATTCTGCTATGCTCTTAATATCAATAATGTGCTGCTGGGGCCAGCGTTTGAACTTCATTTGCAAAATTAGATCCGTCCCTCCCGCCAACAGCTTGCCATTCTCTCCATATTGGTCGAGACAGGCCAAAAGTGCGTCGACGCTTGACGGGTTATGGTATTCAATCTCATTGATAAACACGTGTGATCTCCTCCTGATTAGTAGCCATCCAGTTGTCGGGCGATGGCTTGTTCATACTGCGACTGTTCGTTTAAGTTAAGCAAAATTTGAGGCTGCCCGACCACGATAAGCTGACAGCCCGGATGATGGCGGATCACGGCACGAAGCCCCTCCGTTTCCTCAGTGACCGCTTCAACCTTCTCGTATAGGGAGGCGGCAAAAAGAGGGGGGTGGCCTTTTCTCCCTTGATAGACCGGGATCGCAAGCTCAGCTTGCGTGGATAACAGCGTATTGACGGTGACTGCCCGTACAGGCTGATCGACACCGATGATCAGGACATAGTCACTCTCATTTGCCAAATGCTTCATACCAAGCCGGATCGAGCTTGTTTTTCCTGTTTCATAATGTGGGTTGATCCTGATTTTAATTGTCAGCTTCGTTGCGACGTCTCTTGTCGCTTCCAGTATCAGCGGCTTTAGTAAATCGGCCTGAAAACCAAGTACCACCACGACTTCATCAATCATTGACCGGGCGAGCTCGTCCAGCTGCTTCTCCAGTAACGTGCGGCCGCCCCATGGAAGCAGCGCCTTCAGGCTTCCCATCCGCGACGATTGCCCGGCAGCTAATAAAATAGCTGAATTCATTTTGCCTTACCGTCCGATCGCTTCAATAAAAATTTCCTGAATGCCGCCGCAAATCCCACCATCCTCATAGAAGAGACCTTTCGTTAAATCGACTTTGTACCTCACCGGACTTCCGTTTTCAATCACTTCCAGCCCCTTCTCAATCACTTCGCCTTCCCCGCAGCCGCCGCCAATCGTACCGGAAATGCTGCCATTGCGAAAGATCAGCATTTTAGCTCCGACCTTTCTTGGGGTTGAGCCCTTCGTGCGGATGACGGTCGCCAACGCCGCTCGTTCATTCGTAGCCTGTAATGTCATAATCTGCTGGATAAACGCTAGCTCATTCATGTTGTTCCTCTTCCTCTCTGGCAATAAAGTAAGGAATTTTCTCACGTAGTGAAATACCTGATTTCTCATTTTTGACCTTCAACACTTCCCCAATAATGCTAACTGCGATTTCCTCCGGAGTCTGGGCGCCAATATCAAGCCCAATCGGCGCATAAACTCGATCAAAATCAGCATTCGGGTATTCCTGCTTCAACTGCGAAAAAACGCCTGATATCCTTCTTTTGCTGCCGATCATTCCGATATAGGCCACTTCCTTGTCAAACAGACTCGGCAGGATCATTACATCATGCTTATGTCCGCGCGTCACAAGCAGCACATACGTCGATTTGTCCGTTTTTGCCTCGGCAAAAAAGTCGAGAAAAGGCTGACAGATCACTTCATCAGCCGCCGGAAAATTCTCTTTCATCGCATACTCCGCCCGGTCATCAATCACGGTGACATCGAAGCCGACAAGCTTGGCAATCTCGACAATCGGCACCGCCACATGACCGGCACCGGCGATAATCAGACGAAGCGGGGGGAGAAAAACGTCAACATAGCATTCCATTCTCATCTCCCGCGTTTCAATCACATATGTTTTTGATTTTCGCTTTGCAAAGGCTTCATTGACACATTGTAAGACGGCTGTTTTCACTTCCGCTAAAAGAGGAAATTCACTTTCTGTTTGACCGTTCATCCAAACGAGCAGCTTCCTTCCGATCAGCTCACGATGCCTCTCTTCTGCTGATGCAATCTCGATAATGGTAACAAGAGACACGCCTTCCTTCCGTTCTATTGCTTCTGCCAGCTTACGATAAATGTCCATACCATCACCTTTTATGCTTGCTTTGTTGGGATTTCAGCAACCTTCATCAGCATATGATAGATGTCAGGTGCCTTGTTTTTAATCTTTTCAAATTCAGTTTGATTTCGCTGTAGCAGGTCGGCCCCATTTTCGATCGCTTTGTTGAAGATCGCTTTTTCATCAACGCCGACCGCTTTCCGTTCGCTGACCACCTTTTTGCCGTTTACGTAAACGGCGTCGATCGCCATATCAGCCCGTCCGTATACGAGCTGCCAAATTAAATCATTTAATGGAGCGAAGTTGCTCACCTCTTTATTTAATAGAACGAAGTCAGCTTTCTTACCCGCTTCGAGTGAACCGATTTCGTCAGACATTCCGACCGCTCTTGCACTGCCGATCGTTGCCATCTCAAGCACATCAACCGCCTTCACCCAACGCTGGTAGTCAGGTGTGAACGTATTGGAGAGAATCGCCGCCAGTTTCATTGATTCAAACATCGATTGATAGCCGCAGCAGTTCGCTCCATCGGTGCCGATGCCGATATGGACGCCGGCCTCCTTGAGTGGAATAAGAGGCAGCACTCCACTTCCGAGCAATAAATTACTCGTCGGATTGTGGACGATCGTCGATCCTCGCTTGGCGATCAGCTCAATATCGGTGTCACTGACCCAGACGCCGTGGGCAAAAGAGACCGATTCATTCAAAATGCCGAGCTTTTCAAGATGCTCCACCATTGAATGGCCGTAGCGCTCATAGCCTGTCACTTCCTGGGCCTTCGTTTCAAGCAGATGCGTATGCCACGGCAGCTCATATTTTTGCGCTAATTCCATCGAGGCGACGAGCAGTTCATCACTGCAGCGCTGCGGCCCCGAAGGTCCAACGGCAACCGTAATGCCCTTGTCCGGCTCGGATACGTTTTGAATGACACTTTCGACCATCGCGATATTATCCTGCCAGCCTGAACCGACTGCCTTCGGTCCATGAGGCTCCTTCCCAAGCTCGATCTGAAGGGCTTCCGGCAAGCTGTCGGCATACGCCCTGTCGCCAAACATCGGCGTCAGAACAGCGCGGATTCCCGCCTTTTTATATTCAGCAGCAACTGTTTTCATCCCGTCTGCATCCTGCGCCAGATGATCAAGGAAAGTTGTCGTCCCGCTTTTAAGCATCTCAATACTGCCAAGGGCGGCGTTGATCGCATAATCCTCTTTCGTCATATTTTTCCCTTCGGCCATAATATAGAGCATCCACAGCTCGAGCGGTATGTTTTCCGTCGTTCCTTTCACCAGGTTGGCGTAGGAATGGGTGTGAGCGTTGATTAAGCCTGGAATGATAATGTTGTTTTTCCCATTGACGATTTCGATTCCGTCCTTGTCGCCCTGGTAAACGCCTGCGCCGATTTCGTTAATTCTGTCTTGTTCCACAAGCAGATAACCCTGCTTGATAACTTCGCGTGAGTCATTCATCGTGACAATCATCGCATGTTCAATTAATGTTTTCATTTCATACTCTCCCCTAGTTGTCCAGTCTTTTTCGTTTCTCTTCAAAGGTTGGCTTACATGTTCACGAACAGCTCAGGCAGCCACAGGAATAACCCTGGGAAATAAGTGACAAGCAGCAGCACAACGCACATGACGCCGATCATCGGTAAAATCGGCCGAATCGTTCTCGTAATCGAGACATTGCCAATCGAGCAGGCTGTAAACAAGGTGAATCCTAATGGCGGTGTCGCCATTCCCAATGAAAGATTGGTCGCAACGATCAAGCCAAGATGAAGACCTGAAATATCAAGAGCTGAAGCGACGGTTAACAGCGTCGGCACGGTAATAATTAACGCCGATGTTGTATCCATAAAACAGCCAATCAGCAATAAAAATAAATTGATAATCAACAGGAGTAAAAATTTGTTTTCTGTTATTGAGTATAAAAATTGCAAAATTTGCTGCGGCGCCTGCTCCGCTCCGAGCACCCAGGCGAAGGCCGCGGCATTGGCCGTCAGAATCATAATGACAGCCGAGGTCGAGACAGTCTGCTTGAAAATCTCAGGCAAATGGCGCAATGAAATCGTACGGTAAATGAGCAGTGACACGACCAACGCATACACAACACTAACAACTGCCGCCTCAGTCGGAGTGAAAATTCCGCCAAGAATTCCGCCAATGATGATCACCGGCATGAGCAAAGCCCAAATCGCATTCTTAAACGCCTTGAAGAGCTCACCCGATGTCACCTTGCGCTTATCCGGTTCAATTCCAACCTTTTTTGCCCGAAAGTAAGCGATCGTCATTAGCGCGACCCCGATTAGCACCCCAGGCAATATCCCGGCGATAAACAGCGCCGAAATCGACGTACTGGCCATCGCCCCGAAGATGACGAGGGTGATGCTCGGAGGAATCATCGGTCCCATCGTTCCCGCCGCCGCAATATAGGCGACTGACCACTCCTTGCCGTAGCCATTCTTTTCCAATGTCGGCAACATCGCTCCGCCGATCGCCGCCGTCGTTGCCGGACCTGAGCCTGACAGTGAGGCGAAGAACATCGAGGCAAGGGCGGTTGACATCGCGAAGCCGCCAAGCAGACGGTCAAGCAAAAGCGAGCTTAATTTAATTAAGCGGTCGGAAATCCCGCCCTTTTGCATGATCACCCCCGACAGAATAAAAAAAGGAATCGCCAGAAAGACGAATTTATCAATTCCAGTAAACATTTGCTGAGCGACTAAAATAAGCGGATACTTCGGATTTAACGCCAGATACAATGTCACGGATGCCGTCAAGGCAAAAGCAACCGGCATATTAATGATGAGGCAAATGCCGAGAAAGATAAGCAGCCATTCAATTCCCATCAGGGCTCATCCCTTTCCGCGGAGCTTTATAGAAAAGGTTCCATAAAACTTCTATAATACTCAGCACCATCCCGACCGGAATCGCTAAATACGGATAAATCATCGGTACTCGCAAAACGGGTGACAGCTGGCTTTTGACAACCTGACTGGCAGTAAATCCCTGGTATCCAATGACAGCAAGTGTCACGATTAAGAAAATACTCGCTATTAGTAAAAGAAGCTGACTGCCTTTTTTCGGCAATAAACCGACAAAATAGTCAACTCCTAAATGAGCCCCTACACGAAAGGCAATCGCCACGCCGAGAAAGGTAACCCAAACAAACAAATATCTTGATAGCTCCTCTGTCCAAGCAGGAGGATTGGAAAAAATGAATCTTGTAATGACTTGGTGAAATGAAACGTAGGTAAGAACAATAAGCAATAGGATAGCAATGCTATCTATGACTCGATCATAGACGCTTTTTATACGGACGATCATATGCCACCTCTTTTTCGGAGGATCACGGAAAGGCAGGTCCAAGGGCCTCTAACAAGAAGAAACAGGCAGCAGCGGTTCGTTCTTTCTCCCGCTGCTTCGAACTATCTCCTAACCCGTTCCTTTTCCAGGATCTCCTATTCTAATGTGTTTCCTGTCGCTTCTAAAATATCAGCCAGCATTGCATCCCCGTTTGGAACAGCTTCAGCAATCTTGACCCACGAAGCCTTTGCTCCTTCGATAAATGGAGTCAAATCATCAACCTGTACAATTTCAACGCCGCTTTCTTCCAGCGATTGATAAATGTCGGCTTTAACCTCAGCAATTACGCCATTATGGTACTCCGCTGCTTCCAAGGCCGCTTCTGCCACAATCTCCTGCAGATCAGCAGGCAGCTGATTATAAAAATCCTCGCTGATTAAATACATCATCGTTAAATAGACATGCTGAGTTTCAGAATATACCTTTGATACTTCAAAATGCTGACTGCTGTAAAATGCTTCTGGTACATTTTCAGCGGCATCGACTACACCCTGTTGCAGCCCTGTATAAAGTTCAGAATAAGCCATCGGTGTCGGAGCGGCTCCCAGTTCTTGGAATAACTCGAGATGAGCAGGTGTTTCAAGTGTACGAATTTTTAACCCTTGCAAATCCTCGACCGTTTGAATTGGCTTGCTGGCATAAATATTTCGAAAACCGGCATCGATTGTCGCCAAACGGCGAATGCCGACATCAATCATTTTTTCATTCAGCTGGTCCCCGATTGGTCCATTCAGTACTTCCTGGGCAATCTCACTGCTGTCAAATAAGTATCCTAAATCAAGTAAAGCGAATTCTGGGACGAAGCCGGCCATTGGACCCGAAGAAATAATCCCCATTTCAACCGTCCCCATTTGCATGCCCTCAAGCATATCGCGTTCATTTCCTAACGTTGAATTGGCATGAATATCGACATTGATTCTGCCGTCAGAGCGTTCTTCGACAAGCTCCTTAAAATGATTCGCCCCGTCCTGATAATGATAATTTTCATCCAGCACATGACCAATTTTAATCGTGAACGTTTCCCCTGAATCTGCCTCTGAGCCTGTCTCTCCTGCAGAACCGCCACTTTCAGCACCCGTATCCGTAGAACCGGACCCACAGGCAGCCAAAGTGAATAGCAACATCATCATTAAAAGCACAGCTAATTTTTTCATGTAAAATCCCCTCCATCACAGTGTTTGTTTTCTTGTTTAAGAGGTTCTTTCTACATTCTCCCGCATCGCGTTTCTCTTTCTATTATTGATAATTGCGATAATTAAAAATTCTCTGCTTCGATAATTCAATCTGTTCCTGAATGCTTTTAACAGCGAGCTCCTTGTTGCGTTCTTCCAGCGCCTGAATCAGCACTCTGTGTTCCTGATGATGGAGTTCAATCTCGTCCTCTGTAAAATTATGAAACAAGGCTCTTTGCATCAATTCCAGCACTTGTCTGACAGAATTCGTCAATAGACTGTTCCCGCTTGTTTGAGCAACCTTCGTATGAAATTCGAGGTTTACTTTACGGAAATTCAAGCGAAAGTCATCCGGAAAATAGAGTTTGTCCCCCTTTGTCAGCTCACGCAGCTCCTCAATTTGAGCCGCCGAAACATTTTGAACGGCCATCTCAACAGCAGCCGTTTCCAGAATCACTCTCATTTGAAACTGCTCGACCAGATCTTGGATCGTCGGATTCGAAACAAGATATCCTTTATACGGAATAACTTCCACAAGATTCTCATTCCGCAGCCTGTTCAGTGCTTCCCGCGCTGGTGTTTTACTGACGCCAAAGTACTCTGCGAGCTTATTTTCATTCAAGAGTGTCCCAGGTAAATAGCCCGCATACCCATATAAAATGGCATTCCGTATTTCATTGTAAATATGCTCTGAGCGGGGCTTCCTGCCAATCTCACTTTCCATTTTCATACGATTCCTCCCTCCCTTTTCTTTTTAGCCGCCTCCTCTACAGCCACTTGAAACATTGCGATCCTTCAGCTGAAACCAGCAATATATCAGTGATATAATAATAATATACTAGTGTTTTGCAATTTAAGTTGCTCCGTGTCACATTATCTGCCACGGTTTTTAATGATGACATGTTATTCGCGCTTGGCGTTACCTTAAATCAGCAGTTTCGTCCCCTCCCCTATCACTCAAATCGGTAGCTTTTCAACGCCATCGCCTTCTTCTACACCGATGACTTTTTTCGTAAATGATTGTAGGCGAGCTGCGCATAAATACCAGCACTGTTCCACAGCTCTTCCACCCCTAATATTTCGTTGTCGGTATGCCAATACTCCATCTTCCCCGGGCCGAACATGACGCTCGGAATGTCCCATTTATTTAAATAACCGGCATCAATCGCACTGTTCGAGTAAAAAGCTGTCGCTTCCTCATTGGTCACAGCTTTAATTGCTGCGCTTAACTGCTTGTAAACAATCGAATCGTCATTGACCTCAGACGGGAATGTGACAGGCCCTTGGACGACATCAACTTTGTAAGGTTCATGCCCGGCAATTGTCTGTTCTACTTCTCCCACAATTGCCGCAACATCATCTCCCGGCAGTAAACGGCGGTCGAACACGAGCCGACATTCATTTTGAATCGTATGAGTCGCGTCAGGAAAACTTTTGATCGATGTCGATGTTAACGTCGCTTTGCCAAGCTTCGGGTGCTCCCCTTTAATCGGCATCTCCCTTAGCTTGCCGACGACCTCCATCGCACCTTCAATCGCGTTCACCCCAAGCGATGGCGTGCTGCTGTGGCATGACTTCCCGTACACATTCACCAGAATATCGACCCGCCCTTTATTCCCCTGGCAAATCTCGCTGTTCGTTCCAATTCCGACGACGCCAAGATCCGCCTTTAAATCGATTTCCTTCCGAATGCTGTCAATCGCGTCATGACGACCCGTTTCTCCGGCCAGACTGACCGCGAAAATCAGCTCGCCGTCCAGCTCCTCAAGATTTTTGTTTACGTACTCGGCTGCTGCAATCATTGCCGCCAATGCGCCCTTTTGCTCGGAAACGCCTCTGCCGCGCAAATATTCCTGACCACCCTCGATCACAACTTGTCCGGCAAACGGCTCGTTCATCGAGGAAGCCGGATGCGTCATCGCATAGCCTAAAAACAGGACCTTCTTGGCTGAATCCGGCCTGCCAATCCGGCAGATCAAATTTCCCATTTGATCCAGCTTGACGTTTGTCAGGCCCCTCTCTTTTAGTTCAGGTAGTAAACAGTCGCGGATAAACCCCTTTATTTCAGGATCATATTCCATTTTCTCCGTCTGCTGACTCGGTCGTTTTACGAGCTTGCGCGCCAGTTCCTTCAATGCTTCCACGTCGATTTGTTGCTTGATGTTCGTCATCTTTCTTCCTCCAGTCACCAGCCGGTTATTTTCGTTTTTTTGAGCCAAAGGCGAGATCCTTTATTGGGAACTTCGAGCCATTTTTCAGTTCGAGATCACCCGTTGCCAGCTCCATACACGATTTGACGATTTTTCCGTTTACGTTGACCATACAGACGGAACAAATCCCTCTCCGGCACGAAGCTTCATAAGCCAAAGAAGAGTCACATGTCGTACTGATTTCATCGAGTACATTTAATATGCTCATCCCTGTTTTTAATTCAACTTGAAACGTTTCATTGTAGGTTTCCGCCTCAGGTGCCGGTTGCCTTTGGACGGACACTGTAATTTCTTTCACGTTGGATCACTCCCTTAGTTAGGTTGAATGCTTGTCACAACAAGAGGTACGTCCTTAATCTTCATTTCACCATTGATGTTTTGCACGATAATGTTTTTTAGCTGGTCCTCTCTGCTTTCCGGAATATCCTTCAAATAATGGGCTCCACGGCTTTCCTTACGTTCAAGCGCGCTTAGCGCAATCGCTTCAAGCAGGGATACGACATTTTCCAGCTGCATGCATTCAAGCAGCTCGCGATTATAATGAAGCGTTTTATCCTTCGTCACTAATTGAGGCAGCTTTTCCTCTCGGATCGTCCGCAGTTCTTTAATGACGTTTTGTAAGTTTTCTGTCGTACGTACAACGCCGATGTTGTTCCAGGAGAGCTTCGCTAATTCCTGTCGGAGCTCATAAGGGTTAATGCCCTCCTGTGGCTTCAGATAAGCTTGCTGCTTTTCATGAAGGGCGTCCAATTGGGCCTCCTCAATTTCCAGCAACTCATGCTTCTTCGCATAAGCGGCCGCTGCCGTCCCGGAAACACCGCCCTGCACCAATGTTTCAGTCAGCGCATTTCCGGAAATCCGGTTCGCTCCGTTAAAACCGCCTGTCGCTTCGCCCGCTCCATACAAGCCGGGCACTGAGGTTTCACCATCGACATTAATGCGGATACCACCCATGAAGAAATGACAGCCAACTCCGATCTCAACCGCATTGTCGCGAAGCAGCTCTTCCATCAAATCGTTAAAGTTCAACTTTTCATACGTCCAGTCGCTCGTTACAAACGGATACCAGTCCGCAAATCTGCGAATCAGATTTTTCGGCAGGTGAGCGGTTGAATAATAGACGCCTCCGTCCGGTGTTCCCCGGCCTTCGACGACCTCGTTCATAATCGCAATCGACAGTTTATCCCGCGTGCTCTTTTCCATCCTCTCAGGGTCCCAATCTTTCATAAAGCGGATGCCTGATTTATTTAATAGCCATCCTTCCAGGCCGTGCTTGCTGCCGAACGAGATTTCATAAATAAACTGATTTCCACGCCAGGCAGGGGGATTAATTAAGACACCCGGCATAAATTGCGGCATCTCCATATCAATCAGCTCGGCGCCGGCCCGCCAGGCCATCATGTAGCCGTCACCTGTCAGCTCATCCGGAGCGGTGCGAATCGGAAAGGCCGCCATTCCTCCACCTGTCGCCAGGACGACCGCTTTCGCCCGAATCGTGATAAACATCCCGTTCGCCAGATCATAGCCGTAGATGCCACAGGCTTTGCCGTCCTTTTTCAAAATCTCTAGCACCATGATTTGCTCCAGCAGCGTGATCCTGTCATGCTTTCGCATCTTCTGCGCCAATTTCCTCGTTAGCTTCAAGCCGTTAACGATCACGCCGCGTGGATATTCGTGACCCGGCGTATGAATTAAGCTCTCCGCCTTCAGCCCATCATCGATCAACCCTTTAAGCACGGCTGGAATCTTCCCGACAATTGACTCGACAAGCTTCTGGTTATTCAAATATTTCCCGCCGATCACCGTATCCGTAAAAAACTGATCCTCCGAATCTCCACTATCACCCGGCAGTCCCAGCTCCTTTGCCGTCTTACTGTCGACATTGATATCAGCACTGGCCGTTAACGTCGCCCCGCTCATATTAACCTTGCCCTTTGTCACGACGGTCACATGAGCGCCGGCCTCCGCCGCCGCAATTGCCGCCTGAGCCCCTGATGCTTCACTTCCGACTACCAATACATCTGTTGTATACATCCTCTCACCTCAATTGAATGTCGTTTTTATGTTGCCTGTTGACCCTTATTCATTTTTCAACGGGTTACCATCAAATGGACTGCTGTCAATTTTGATTGACTCCGTCGGACAGCCTTCCAGTGCATCATGCATGTCCTCTTCCCATTCCTCAGGAACTGTAGCCGTCCCCTGATTTTCATCGAGCATGACAAAGGCAATCCCTTCCTCATCGTAATCATAAATATCCGGAGCCGACGCCCCACAGGCTCCGCACGCAATACATGTTTCCTGATCAACAATCGTATAATACGCCATCCTCACTTCTCCTTCGCGTTTAGTTAAAAACAGAGGTGCTGTGCAACGGCTGGACCTTCGCCACCGGGTCAAGATATGCCTTCGCGTTATTCACCGCGGTTGGCGCTTCTCCAAATCCTGTCGCTATCAACTTGACCTTGCCAGGAAATGTACAAATATCCCCTGCCGCATAGATTCCGGCGAGATTCGTTTCCATCTTTGAATTCACGACGATCGAATTTTTTTCAATCTCCAGGTTCCAGCTTTTTAATGCGCCGAGCGCAGAAACAAAGCCGAAGTTTACAATCACTTCATCCACTTCAAGCTCTTCCACCTGTTCTTCCTTCGCATGCTTAATTTTCACCTTGCGAATCCGCTCTTCATCACCGGTCAGTTCCAGTGGGAGAAAGGGTGTCTTTACCTCAACCTGTGATGCGTTAAGCTGCTCGACACTATGCTCGTGCGCGCGGAATTTATCACGGCGGTGAATTAAGGTCACCTTCTCGGCAATCGGCTCAAGCATCAGCGCCCAATCGAGAGCCGAATCGCCCCCGCCAAAAATGACGACACGCTTGCTGCGAAATGTCTCAATATCGTTAATAAAATAATGGAGGTTCTGCTGCTCAAATCGCTCAGCCTCTTCAAGCTCAAGCTTTCTCGGCTGGAAAGCCCCATTCCCGGCGGTGATAATAAGCGCCTTTGTAAAATGCTCTCCTTTTGATGTCACAAGCTTCCATGTATCGTCCTCAAGGCGCTCCAGCCGCTCAGCCGTTTCCGCCAGACAAACCGTCGGCGTAAATTGATTCATTTGCTCCATTAAAGAGTGAACAAGATCCTGAGCCTTCACCTTCGGAAAACCGGCGACATCGTAAATATATTTTTCCGGATATAATGCAGCCAGCTGACCGCCAAGCTGCGGCAGACTTTCCACAATCTTTACCCTCGCCCCACGCATTCCGGCATAAAAAGCGGCAAAGAGCCCCGTTGGTCCACCCCCAATGATCGTAATATCGAATGGTTGTTGCCTCCCCATGATCCAACCTCCTGCTTGTACTAAATTTGAGTGGAATATCACTGATATATTATTAATATATTTCTTGTTGTCTGTTTTTTCTGTCTTTTCGTGAAGTTATCTCACAGTGTTTTTTCTTTAGCAGTTGACGACGGGAACAGCACAAAGAGGTGTGCGAAAAGGACTGTTCTCCTTTTCGCACACCTCCGAAAAAACGAGCGATCACCGGTTAATTAATGAAAAATTTTGCAGTCAATGAACCTCTTCTGCTGTCGCCGCACGTTGGACAATTTGCTCTAATGCATGCTTGATAATCGGCAAATCATGCCCAAAAGAAATCACTTGCGCACCCTTTCCCTTCCAGTCCATGATTTTTGTCTGAAAATCTGCGGCCGTCGGATCAAGTTGTGGAGAGATCACTTTGCCTTTTTTTCTTGCGATATGAAAAATTTCTTCTTCGGCTCTCAGGACATCTGGATGATTCCTTTGACCAGGGACACCTAATGCATTGGCAAGGTCACCTCTACCACTTAAGACGATATCAACCCCTTCAACATCAAGAATATCCTCAAGCTGGTCAATCGCTTCTACATTTTCTATTTGAATACCGACCATCACTTCTTCATTTGTCCACTTTTTAAAACTGGCACCATCGACTGCTCCATAGCCTGATTTCCTAGGCGCCGAAAACATGCCCCTATCACCGACGGGCGAAAATTTTGCCGCATTGACGATCTTTCTCGCATCATCGGCCGTCTCAATGTCTGGTACAATAATCCCCAATGCACCTAACTCCAACACACTTGATATTTTTTGCTGATCGAGATTAAGACGGACAAAAGGAGCCATATTATAGCTTTCAGCTGCTCTGATCATATTCTCAATCATCGGCAGATCAACGGCAGAGTGCGCCCAGTCGATTCTTACCCATTCCATCCCCGCTACGCCGGCCAGCTCGACAATAGTAGGAGACGGTGTAGCCACATAAAAACCAAATGAAACTTCTCCGCGCTCGATCGTTTCCTTTACCCGGTTTCTTTCCATCCTGTTCTTCATTGACATCCCCCTTCTCATTCAACCGCTTGATAGTCCGGCAGTTCGACCCCGTACTCTTGACAGAGCTCTTTCATATCACAGACAAAAGGCTCCAACACTTTAACCGTTCCTTCTTGCTGATTGAGCTTTTTTGTCCACTCAATCTCACCCGGTAACAGAATTTCGCGCCGTTCATCGAGCTTCGGCGCCGCTTTTATTTTCTTGACTAATATTTGTATTCTTTCTTTGAATTCATCGATCGGCATAAATGATTGAATGTTGAGGGCAATAAACAGATGGCCACACTTTCGTTTTCCGTTCGTTTCAAAACTTAACACGTCATCCGCAAAATTCGATCCGCTCAAAATGCCGGTGAGAATATCGACCATTAAGGCGATACCATATCCTTTATAATCGCCAATCGGCAAAATAATTCCGCTCTCCAAAGCCTCATTTGGATCGGTTGTCGGCTTCCCTTCCTTTGTTAAACTCCACCCTAACGGAATAGGCTCTCCCTTTGCAGCGGCCAGACGTATTTTCCCTCTGGCAACAATGCTGTTCGCAATATCGAGGCTGATCGGATAATCAAGGTGTGAGGGGCAGGCAATCGCCCACGGGTTATTTCCCAGCAGCGGCTTGGAGCTTCCTGTTGGCGCAATTCCCGGGGATGCATTTGTAAAGGAAAGACCAATTAACTCTTCCTTTGCTGCCATCTCTGAATAATAGGCCGCTGTCCCAAAATGATTACTGTTTCGGACACCCACCACCCCTACGCCACGCTCCTGACTGATTCTTATCGCTTCACGCATGGCGGTTTCCGCCGCCACAGCCCCCAATCCATTATCGGCATCAACGACTTTAATATTCGGTTCATCCTTGACGAGTGTAAAATCAGGTCGCGGATTAATATTCCCTTGTTTGATATGCCTGATATAAATGGGGGCGATCCGATGTAAGCCATGTGTATAAATGCCTTTTTCATCGGCGTCCAGTAAGTTGTTCATTAATGATTCGACATGCTGTTCTGAAACGCCGAATGGTACAAATAGGTCCCGTCCCATCCTCATATACTCTTTTGTTCTGATTACATACGATTTTCCCACGAAAAGACATTCCCCTTTCCTTTCCAGGATCACCCATCACTTTGTTAGTCGTATTTCTTTTCCGATACGAGAACGCCACTTTGATCGGCGTAAACATAATGGCCCGGTACCCAGTCAATTTGGCCGAATGTCAATGTCAGATCCCTAACTCCTTCCCGCTTTCCCTCTGTCGCAAAGCGGCTTGCCATCGGATGAGTGCCAAGTGCCAATATCCCCATGTCCAGCTTTTCCAACCCTTCAATATCTCTGACATACCCATTTATAATAATGCCGGCGATTCCCCGACCCGCAGCGATTCCCGCTTTCCGGTCCCCCATCCAGGCACAGGGCTTTGAGAAAATACCGTCCATGACAATAACAGAGCCTGGTTCCGCTGTTTCGATCGCTTCCATAAACTTTCTATTGTTGTTGTCAAAGATTTTCACCGTTGTTATCGGGCCTGTAAAGGCCTTTCTTCCACCATAAGACTGCCATTTTGTTTCTGAAATACTCACCTCGTCAAGGTATTGATCACATAAATCAGGCGTACTAACTTGCATAAAGTTCATCCCCTTAATTATTCTTATTTTCCAACTCTTCACTTTGAATTATAAAAGGGGCAAAAATAAGAGTGGTAATACCGATTCATTATCTACTGATATAACTTTTTCTTATAGAACCAGCATGCCTCCTCCGACGCAAATTGAAAGAAATACGGAAAGGTACTTGATTAACCATAACAAAGGAGCTGAGAGAAAAGGTTGTTTTACCTTTTGCCCAGCCCCCTAAACAATGAATGGACCCGCCACGATTTTTTTAAGCACGTTGCTACTCGATGCTAACTAGTTTTGTTTCATCCTCATTTCCTGTGTTGGCAAACTGTATTTTTCCATTAAACGGGAAAACTCCCTGACGGTGGCGAGGACCAGCTCCTTTTCATTATAAATTAACCATGTGTTGCGCATGAGCGGTCTGCCATTGTTATAGAAGAGGTTTTCAATGTGAAGATCCATATCCTGACTGAGGCAGTAACTTGGGACAATCGCATAGCCGAGTCCCTGCGACACCATCTCAATCGCAATTTGGCTATTGCCAACCTCCATACTGATCAACGGCGGAGAAGAAAAGTTTTCCTGCCACCAGCTGTCGAGGGAATGCTGCAAAAGAGGATCTGTCGTGAAACTTACCCGCGGGATTGACGGGAGGTCCTGTAGGTTAATCTTTTCCTTCGAAACGATGCAGATGCTCTCTTCTTTAAGCTTCATCGTCTTCCCACTCCAATTAAAGTCCCCCCGCACGATCGCAACCTGAACCTGTTCTGACTGTAGCAGTTTTAACACTTCCGAGCTGTAACCTGGTATTACTTCAGTCTGAACCCGGGGAAATGATTCGTTAAATTCACGTAAAATACCGGGAAGATCTTTATAAGCATAATTAATCGACACACCAATTCTCAAATTCCCCTGTACTTTATTGTTTTTGAAGTTTTGCAAATGATCCTTCGTTTCCTGAAGAATGTTCAGCATTTGCTTCGCATACTCAACGAGGTATTCTCCTTCTGATGTAAAAGTCACACCCTTTTTACTTCTATACACAATATTGACTTGAAACTCATTTTCCATTTGCTGAATTCTTTTCGTTATCGCCGGTTGCGATACATACAACTGCTCCGACGCTTTTGTTATACTCCGCTCTTCATAAAGCGCTTTCAACACTTGCCAATCTTTTTCATCCATTCATCCATGCCTCCTTTTGCGGATCACGATATGATGTTTGGTCATAATTTTTTTTTATGACAGCCTATTACAAAAAGATATTAACTCCATTATAACGTTTTGTTTTACAGTAGGGATAGAACAAAGAGTTTTATTTTTTAGACAGTTCTAAATTATCAGGTAACAATGACAAAGGAGGCTGCTTAATGTTACTCGGAGAGGCAATCATTCAAAAACTGAAAGCCTCAGGCATTCAGACCGTATTTGGAGTACCCGGTGGCGGTACATCCAGCGATTTATTATGTACGATGGATGAGCATGGAGTTGAGTTTATCTTAACCCAGCATGAAACAACAGCCGCTATTATGGCCAGTGTAGTCGGGGAAATTACTCAAATTCCTGGAGTTTGTATTGGCGATCTTGGCCCCGGTGCTCTGTCATTCAGCCCTGGATTGGCATACGCCCAGCTTGACCGCGCTCCTTTGCTCCTACTGACAGACCGCTATGGAAACGAAAATGTGAGCTATGCCCTGCGGCAAAATGTATCGCATCATGACAGCTTTTCTCCTATTACAAAACTTTCTTCCACGCTTTCAACAACAAACTGGAATTCCATGCTAAACCGGGGGTTTAAAGTGGCGTTAGCATCAAATTACGGTCCGGTCCATTTTGATATTCCAAACGACATTGTCAAACAGGAAGTCGATGATCAGATTCAACCGGCTGATACTGACATACCGCAGGTTTTCCCGGCTAAAGAAAGTGTACAGCAGGCCGTTGATGCCATCCGGCAGGCCAAAAAGCCCGTTATCATTGCCGGCCTAGGAATTAATTTCGGAACAGGAAGACAGTTTTCCTTATTAGAAGCTTTTGCATCACAGCATCATATACCTGTTTTTAAAACAGCAAAAGCAAAAGGCGCCGTCTCTGACGACCATCCGTTGTCACTCGGACTATTTATGGGAGGAAAGCTGGAAGCCCCTATTATGGAGAACTGTGATTTAATTATTACCGTCGGCTTGGACCCGGTTGAATTGCTTCCGAAGAAATGGACGTATCCACAGCGAATTGTCTCGATCAGCACCACAGCAAACCTAGAGGAAGTGTATCATGCCGATATTGAAGTGGCAGGAAATCTCGAAAATGGACTAAGAAGCATTCACGAAAGGCTGACCGATAGCAACTGTCAATGGCAGCAGCAAAGCATCGACTCATACCGTAAGCGCGTCATTGATACATTGACCGTGCCTGCTGACGGACTTACCGCTAATCAAGTCGTTGACATTGCTCAACAAGTATTGCCCCCCGACACCCTTATGACTACTGATGTCGGAGCGAGTAAATTAATTGTTACCCAGCTTTGGAAATCTGTTCATCCTCGAAGCTTTTTTATTTCGAACGGGCTGGCGACGATGGGTTTTTCTTTCCCTGCGGCGATGGCGTTACAGCATCTATATCCTGAAAAAACCGTCGCTTCGTTAACCGGAGATGGCGGCTTTATGATGAAGCTGCCGGAAATCGCCACCGCCGTTCAAAACAAGTGGCCGGTCATCATGATTGTTTTTTCTGATCAACGTCTAAGCCTGATGGATGTGAAGCAAAAGAGCAAAGGCTACAAAAAAAGCATCGGAAATCAATTTACTGCCCCCAACTATGTCGCTCTCGCTGAAAGCTTCGGAGCGAACGGCTGGTCAGCTGATAATGAAGACGATCTGAAAAAAGCAATCCAGGCTGCGGTAAAGTCCGATAACAGAATGCCTTCCATTATCGAAGCGAAGATCGACCCTTCCACTTACCATAAGCAATTTCAAGCCATTCGCGATTTATAATCTTCTAAATAGAACAGGAGGAAATAGGATGTCTGTTAAATATGATGTAGTCGTTGCCGGTGCAGGAAACGCCGCTTTATGCGCGGCCATATCTGCGCGAGAAACCGGATTGTCTGTTCTCGTGCTGGAAAAAGCACCAAAGCATAAGCGAGGGGGAAACTCCTACTTTACCGACGGAGCGATCCGCTTCGCCTATCACGGAATTGATGATATTAGAAAAATTATTCCTGAGATAACTGACGAAGAGGCAGCCAAAATCAACATGCCCTCCTATCAAGCAGACGACTATTACAACGATCTGATGAGAGTAAATAACAACAAAAGCAATCCTTCCTTAGCGAGACAGCTCGTTTCGAAATCATTTGAAACGATTGCATGGATGCACAGCCATGGCATTTCATTTGAATTAAATTACAAGAATCAATCATTTAAAAAGGATGGAAAATTTCATTTTTGGGGTGGGCTGCCGGTAAAAACTCATA
Source organism: Halalkalibacter oceani (assembly GCF_023715705.1). Lineage (GTDB taxonomy): Bacteria > Bacillota > Bacilli > Bacillales > Bacillaceae_D > Halalkalibacter > Halalkalibacter oceani_A. The sequence goes on along the minus strand of NZ_JAMBOS010000008.1, from coordinate 69,470 downwards.
ACATAGGGATGGGACTTATTAAAAGCTTAAATAAACGGGCCGAGGAGCTGGGAATTGACATTTGGTATGAAGCAAGAGCGCTCGATGTAAAAAAAGAGAATGATAGAATTACTGCGATAGAAGTTGAGAAAGAGAATCAGATCATCACGCTTCCCGTCCATAGTGTCATTTTGGCTTGTGGCGGTTTTGAAGCGAATAAAGAAATGCGGGCAAAACATATTGGGCCTGAATGGGAAGCGGCGATCGTTCGCGGAACCGAGTATAACACAGGGGACGGCTTACAGATCGCTTTAAAGGCAGGTGCCGCTCGTCATGGCGACTGGTCAGGCTGCCATTCAATCGGAACGGACTACAATGCACCGAAAGTGGGTGATTTCAGCAAGCCGGGAGATATTTATAAGAAGCATTCCTACCCTTTAGGACTGCTCATTAATCGAGACGGGGAGCGGTTTGTCGACGAGGGAGCCGACTTCAGAAACTACACCTATGCCAAATATGGTAGAGAGATTTTAAAACAGCCTGGAGCGATGGCCTTTCAAGTATATGACCAGCAGGTTCGTCCGCTCCTCCGTGAAGAATACGACCTTGAAGAAGCGACCGCTTATCAGGCTGACAGCATCGAAGAATTAGCCGAAATGATCGACGTCAATCAAGAAGCCTTTCTGAAAACGATCACCGAATACAACCACGCCGTCCAGGATGGCAGCTTCCACCCGAATGAAAAGGATGGAAAAGGCACGCAAGGCATTCACCCGCCTAAAAGCAACTGGGCATTGAAGCTTGACCAGCCCCCGTACTATGCCTTCCCTGTGACATGCGGGATTACCTTCTCATTCGGCGGCCTATTGGCAAGTGTTGATGCAGAAGTGCTGACCGCAGACGCGACCCCGATACATGGGCTTTTTGCGGCAGGAGAGCTGATTGGCGGCCTGTTCTATGACAATTATCCCGGTGGATCGGGCTTAATGTCTGGTGCCGTTTTCGGTAAATTGGCAGGCAAAAGTGCCAGCCGCTATGTAAAGACAGTCAAAACAGAAGAAGCATCCCTCTAACAACCACCGGCCTTATCAATAAGAATATAGAAAGGCGGAAGGATATGAACATCTATAAAGCCTTAATAGGAGAGCATTGGAAAGAAAGTTCGTCCGGCCGGACAATTTCTTCTTCCAATCCGTTTAATCAGGAAGTGTGGGCCTCTATCCCTTCTTTAACGAAAGAAGACGTAGCCGAAGCTGTCGAGGCAGCGCATCTGGCTTTTCATGACTGGAAGAAAACAAATGGTCTCGAGCGTGCCACTTTGATGCATCGCCTCGCTGACCTGATCGAAGCAGAGGCTGATCACTTGGCCCAGGTTGAAACAACGGATAACGGAAAGCTATTTAAAGAAACAAAGAATCAAATTTTATTCTCTGCCAGAAACTATCGCTATTTTGCCGGTTACGCCGATAAATTACTCGGTGACTTTATCCCCATGGATAACCGGGAGATGATTGATTATACAATTATGGAGCCGGTTGGGCCAGTTGCTCTTATTACGGCTTGGAACTCTCCTTTATCACTGCTTGCCAATAAACTCGCCCCTGCTCTCGCGACTGGAAATACGGTCGTCATTAAACCGTCCGAGCAAGCGAGTATATCGACGCTCGAATTTGCGAAGCTCACGATTCAAGCCGGTTTCCCGTCCGGCGTGATCAATGTCATAACCGGGGACGGGGCTGCCGGCGACGCCCTGATCCGTCATCCGCTAATCGCGAAAGTTAGTTTTACAGGCGGCTCCCAAACTGCTCGGGCAATTACAAAAGCAGTAAGTGACAAATTAATTCCCGTTACACTTGAACTGGGAGGGAAATCACCAAATATTATTTTTGCTGATGCCGATTTGGAAGACGCCCTGACAGGGGCGATAGCCGGTATTTTCGGAGCTACCGGCCAAACATGTATAGCCGGATCGCGCTTACTGGTCGAACGTTCGATTGTAGAGATCGTCAAAGAAAGACTGATCAGGAAAGCCGCGACCATCCAGCTTGGCGATCCCTTTGACCCTGCTACTGATATGGGACCGGTTGCCAACAAGCTCCAGCTGAAAAAGATCGTATCGATGATTACAGAAGCCAAAGAGGAAGGCGCAGAGCTGCTCTACGGCGGAGAACTAGCAAAGGAGGCCGGCTTGCATGGATACTTTATAAAACCAACGATCTTCTTTACTGAAAATCCAGAAATCAACATTGCCTGTGAAGAAGTATTCGGTCCCGTCCTAACGATCATCCCCTTCAATGACCCGGAAGAGGCACTCTCCATCGCCAATCGTTCGCCTTATGGTCTCGCTGCCGGTATCTGGACCCGTGACATAAAAAAGGCCCACCGCCTTGCAGCAGAAATCGAAGCGGGCAATGTCTGGATCAATACGTATCGCGCATCAGCGGCCGGGGCTCCCTTTGGGGGAACAAAGCAGAGCGGCTACGGACGGGAACGAAGCTGGCATGCGTTATATGAGTATACTCATATAAAAAATGTAATGGTGAATTTATCAACGAAAAAGCGTGACCCCTTCTCGATGCAGACTAAATAAAAGAAACATCCGCCAACCTGACCTCGCTGCCGCCTTGAGAGGAGGCCCCCTCCCCTCAAGGCTATAACACTTGCTTTAGGACTCAAGTCTTTGACGAAGAAGCTGGTTGTTTTTCACTTCTGTTCTGTATTCCCCTTCCAAGCAGCGCCCCGCCACCTAGTAAAATAGCCTTCATCACAAAAATAACGCCCAACCCGGTCACATTACTGAGCGCGGCAAACATAAGCGGAATAATCACCTGAGCGAGCCGGTTGCCGGCCAGCCTGATGCTCAGCACCTCCGCTGTCCGGTCTTTTGGAGAAAAATCATAAGTAAGCATGATGGTCAAAGGCTGAATCATCCCGAGCCCTGTTCCGATGATCGTGACAACGATCAGAATATAGGCGATCGTTTCAAAGGCGGGCAAAGCACCGTAAGCAAGCGCCCCCATCACCATAAACACCGTCAAAAGCCTGATGATCCCCATCCGATGAATCAACGTCGTCAGAAATAATCGTGTCACGACACTTGCTAATGCCTGAGTCGTCAGCACAAGCCCAATAGCCGAAGGACTCATTCCGATTGAGCTTGCGTACAAAGGATAATAGACATTAAAAATATCAAGCGCCGATAAAACGAGCATGCTAATAATAATCGACTGTTTCAGACCAGGTATAAAGAGAAGATCTGTTATTTTTACTTTTTCCTGTTGTACTTTCCCCTTCTTTTTGTCTTCTTCGCCAAATGTTTTCTTCTTCACAAACAGCCCCGTCACAAAAAGACATAAAGAAAAGGTGGCAAAAAGTAAATAGGAAAACTGGAAGCCCAGTTTTTCTGTGGAATAGCCCCCGATCAACGGGCCGAGCATGAGCCCGAGGGAGGTAAACAGCGTCAATGTCGCAATCGCCTTATTTCTTTGTTCTTTCGGAACCCCGCGGGCAATCCCGTTCTGGACAGCGACTAAAGCTATGAGCTGACCGCCTCCCAAAAGCAAATGAGAAAGATAAAAAATCGCAGTCGTAGGGAAGAGAAACGGACATAGCATTCCAAGCCCCATCCCAATGCTTCCAATCATTAAAGGCAGCTTTTCGCCGATACGATCAATCACCCTTCCAGAAAAAATCGCCAAAAATAAAGGAGCGAACGAATAACACGCAGTAATTATCCCAATCTCAAAAATATTTGCCCCGAGATGCTCGACAAAAAGCGATGTCATTGGACGGACTGCCGCTACCGGCGTTGTAACAAACAATACAGCCAGTAAAAATAAATGATATTGCTTCATCTTCCTTCCTCCCCTTATCCATACAAAATCATAACACAGCAAGCCCACTCACGATCATTCTCGGAGCGGACTCGGGTAACACAGCATTATGCTTGCATGTTTTTCGGAGGAGAGCTTTTTCTTTTCTTGACCGATTGAAGGACCAGCATCACAATTAACAAGACAATAATCAATAAAATAACCAGACTGTACGTTCGTGTAAAAAAGATCTCGACATTCCCTCCGGAAATCAGCAATGAACGGCGCAGACTTGTTTCGATAATCGGTCCTAAAATAAATGCCAATATAATTGACGGCAAAGAAAAGTCGAGCTTCTTTAAAATGTAGGCCGCTATACCGACCACTACAGCGATCCATACATCAAATAAATTGATCCGGGAAGCGTAAACACCCATAATCGCAATAAATAAAATGATAGGACTTAGCATGAAAGCCGGCATTTTCAGCATACTTGAAAACAGAGGAGTCGTATATTTACCAATAAAATACATAGCGATCGTCGCCACTAGAAACCCCCAAAAAATACTGTAAACAAGATCCGGCTGATTTTCAAACACATTCGGACCGGGCGTAATTCCATGAATAAGGAAGGCTCCCAAAATAACAGCAGTTGCCGGAGAACCCGGAATTCCAAGCGTCGTTAAAGGAACTAAGGCGCCCCCTACCGCTGCGTTATTGGCCGATTCCGGTGCAGCGATTCCGTTCGGCTCGCCTTTACCGAAATTATCCGGGTTCTTAGCGGATCTTTTTGCCTCCGTATAGGCGAACCATGAAGCCGGTCCCGCTCCCAAGCCCGGCAGGATACCGACAAATCCACCGATAAAAGAGCTTTTGATATATGTTTTTCTTACTTCTTTAAATTGCTTCCAAGTGATCTTTGTTTTTAAGTTTTTCGTATCGGTTACAATTTTTTTATCCGAGTTTTGCCCAAGCATACTGAACACTTCCGCGACGGCAAACATTCCGATTAATAAAGCGACCATTGATATCCCATCCATTAACGCATAGCTTCCGAACGTAAAGCGGGCTGAGCCTGTGGCCACATCCAGCCCTACCATCCCCAGCATCAGACCAAGCAGGACAGAAATGATACTTTTTGGCAAATCCTTCGAGCTTAACCCCGCCACACAAACAAGCCCTAGCACCCCCAATAAAAAAAACTCCGGATCCGAGAACCTGATCGCCAATGTCGATAAGGGAATTGATAAGGTCAACAAGATAATGGCCCCGATCCCACCACCTATTAAGGCCCCTGTAATCGAATACCCCAATGCCTCACCTGGCTTTCCCTGTTTTGCCATCGGTGAACCGTCTAAAACAGTCGCTGTTGCCGACGGGGTTCCCGGTACACCTAGGACGATTGAAGAAATCGAACCACCATACTCCCCCGCCTGATAAACAGCAGCTAACATAATAATCGCTGCCACCGGCGACATTGAATACGTAACGGGAAGAAGCAGGGCGATCCCTACCGTTGAACCAAGACCAGGCAATGAGCCAATCAGCAGACCGTAAAGTGTTCCTAACACAATCGCAAATAAAATCTCCCAACTAAACAACAAGCTGAAGTCAAAATGCATAAAGTCCATAATAGATCCTCCACGTCGTTGTTAAATAATTACATTTAGCAGTTTTTCAAATACGAGGTAGATAAACAGCCCGATGACGATAGAAAGACCGACCGCTTTTAGGATGCGCTTCTTCGTACTGTCCTTCCGGTTATAGACATAAAGCAGACTGGACAGAAACAAAAGAGCAAACAGATAAAACAAACCGAATGCATCCCATAAGGCAACGAAGATTACGAGAGCAACAATTGTAAACAGAATATATTTCAGCTGTGGGATATTTAACGTATCATCGCTCGTTTTTTCCTTTCTCCATGTCGTAAAAGCACTGATGATACACATGAAAATTAATAGTCCACTTACAAGCTGCGGAAAAAACGCCGGTCCGATAATTTGACCGCTTGCTCTATCATTAAATTGGAGCGACGTATACATAAACAGCACACCGAGACCTGCTAAAAATAAAAGAGAGAGGTACGTTGCAAGCCTGTAGCTCATCACTATCTCCTCCACTTCCTGGGCATAATTCAGATTACATCCGGCACACAGTCTGTTTAGAGGAGCCGTTTCATAACCGCCCCTCTAAACATATGACCGGCACGTACCTAGTCTAACGCGTCAAAAAGCTCCTTTGCCGTTTCATAGTAGTTGTAATAAATCTCTTTAAATTCTTCTCCACTGGTAAAGTAAATATCCTGATTCGTATTTTCGGCATATTCTTTAAACCGCTCCGTTTCGGCAACTTCCTTTAAAATATCAGCCCAGCGTTCCTGAATTTCCTCAGGTGTGTCAGGATGGACAAAGAAGGCCCGCCAGATTAATTCATCTTCCAATGATGCCATCCCTAATTCAGCAAACGTTGGAACGTCTGGATGATCCTCTACTCTTTCCGCGCTGGAAATGGCAAGCATGCGCACCTCTCCCGCCGCGACCTGTTCCTGGACAACCTCTCCTGAAGACGCCAGTACATCGGTATTCCCACCGAGCAATGAAGTCAGAGCCTCTCCCCCACCGTCATAGGCAATATAATTAAGGTCAATATCTGCCTCACGCATAAACTTCAACAGAAATACATGATTCGCTCCATAGGTTTGGGAGGAGCCGACATTAATACTCCCCGGGTTTTCTTTTGCGGCTTCAATCAAGTCATCAATCGTTTCAAATGGGCTGTCTGCCAAAACGGATAATGTCTGATAATTAGAAACCATCGAAGCGATCGGCGCTAATTCCTCCGGACCAAATTCCAGTCCTCCGGAAGCCATCGTCAAAGGGGCAGTCGAGGACTGGTTAAGCAGCGTATATCCGTCTGCCGGCTGTCCGAGCATATGATTAATTGCCACGGCTCCGCTGCCCCCATCGCGGTTTTCCACTACGATGGACTGTTCCATTCCAAGATCTTCACTCATAATTCTGGCGATTTCCCGAACCATAATATCGCCCGAGCCACCTGCCGAGAAAGGAACCGATAAATTAATCGTCGAGCTTGGAAAATCATCTGATCCTTCCCCACTGACCCCCTCGTTACCGCCTCCACATCCTGCCATCAAAAGTAATGCCAAAAAAATGACTGCTCCGAACGCAATATACTTGTTATCCATCAAAATCCTCCTTTTACATGTACTATTCGTTTTAACGTAAAGAGAAGCCCCTCTCATTAAGAAACTGTTTCATGAACATTCTTCTTGGCACCTTTCTTTTATCGAGCATCGCTCCGGACCACGTATCGGACCGTCTTCCATCACTTCTGCTGGCATAGTAGTCTCTCATCTCTTCGTCATAGAGTTGAATCTTTGGATAAACATCTTCAAACGAAGAATATCTGTTTTCGTGACATACTACCGCCAACGGCAGCCTCGGCTTACGATCCGGGATTTTATCCGGCTGCGGGTAGCCAATGCACATCCCAAATACCGGATAGACCCGATAAGGTAGTTCAAGCAGTTCACTAACCGGCTCCGGGTTATTGCGAATACCGCCAATATAGACGATTCCCAACTGAAGTGATTCCGCAGCTATCGCCACATTTTGAGCAGCAAGCGCAGCATCAATCGTGGAAATCAGCAACATCTCGGTGCTGTCAATCACCTCTTTCATATTGACACTGTTAAGGGAGGCTATCTGTTCGAGACGATGCAGATCCGCACAAAAAACCAAGAAATTCGAACATTCCCTGATATGCTTTTGTTTACCTGCATAATCAGCCAGCATACGCTTCTTTTTGTCATCCGTCACATTAATAATCGTATAGGATTGTCCGTGACTGGAGGATGAAGCCGATTGTCCGGCGGCCAGTACAGTATTTATCAGGTCCGACGGAATTCTTTTGGGCTGAAACTCCCGAATTGATCGGTGATTTCGCAGCAGATGAATCATTTCATCATGTTTGGGGTTCTTCATTTTTACCTCCTCATCTGATAGCGCTTACATTTTAGCGAAGTGAACCTACTGCCTCGCGATTCACAACATTTTTGACATCGCCCAGTGCCCCTTCATACAGGAAAGCATTAATATTGTAATAGGCTTCACTGGCGACGGCCTCCATTGCCTCATTGGTGCCACCTCCGATATGAGGGGTTACTATGACATTTGGCAATCCGGTTAAGAGATGGCTCTGATCAATCGGTTCATTTTCAAATACATCTAAGCCAGCGCCAGTCAGCCGCCCGCTTTTCAAAGCTTGATAGAGCGCATGTTCATCAACGATCCCGCCACGACATGTATTGACCAGAATCGCTTCCGGCTTCATCATTGCCAGCTTCTTTTCGTCAATCAGGTGCCTCGTCTTTTCAGTTAACGGTACATGTAAGGAGATCACATCACATGATGTTACTAGCTCGTCGACCGTTTTATAGGAAATCCCTAATTCCTCTTCCTCTTTTTCCGTTAGCCGGAGAATATCAAAATACGAGACATCACATTGAAATCCCGAGAGCAACTGTGAGACCTTCTTACCAATGTTTCCAAAGCCGATCAGTCCGATCTTTTTATAGGAAAGCTCGTATGAACGATCCCTCAACTCTGTTTTTAACCACCTGCTCTCTTTTGCGATGGCAGTGTGAGCCTGAACCAGATGTTTATAGGTGGCAAGCATTAGCATCACCGTATGCTCAGCAACTGAAGTAGCATTCAGGCCCACCGTATTCGCAACCGGAATTCCTCTCTTTGATGCTTCCTTGATATCAATATTGTTCACCCCGGCTCCAAGCTTTTGGATAAAACGGCACCTCTCGGCCTTCTCGATCCAATCTTTTGATATTCCATTTGTAAACGTTACAAGGACATCAGCTGTCGCAATATGCTCCTCTCTGTCCCTGTCGTTTTTGCAAAAAATGATTTCCGTTTGTTCATTTACATATTCCCGGCTGAGCATTTCCATTTTCGGCGAAACTCGATCCATCATCAACACTTTATGCTTCACTGATTTCTCCCCTTTCGTTCCTGCTGCCCTGCGTTATCTTCATTATAGATAAGTTAGAATATTTTTAATAATACAAACATGTTATCAGCCGTGATAACTTTTCGTTATGTTCGGTCCGCAGGCTCTCCGATCAGGAATTTTCGTCCCGGCCTGAAGCGTAATCGTGCCCGTCGACAATGCCCGCTATGTGATTGATGCTGCCACTATTCGCTGGGACAGCCAGTAGAAGCTGACCCGATGATTTGCAAAAATGAGATGAAAATCCCCCTCCAAACGCCGGTGAAGACAGCCGGGTATCGTCGCCAACAGCGGTAACATTACAGGTGATGCATTCGTGTTCAGGACTCACTCATGAACAACACATCTGCTCTATTTCTACCAAACACATAAAAAATCCCAATAAGGTAAACAGCGATGTCACTGTCTACCTTATTGGGATCTCAAATTCATGCTTATGTTCAACTAAATCTTTCTTTTCTCTCCCGATCCAAAATAGTCTTTAATCTCGGTGTGAGGACATAATTGCTTTTTCCTGTAATCGCATTTTCAGTTAGCACGGCAAGCTCTTGATCATAAATAATTCCGGCCTCTTCCGGCGTAATCCCAAACTTCCTCCCGGCCGCCTTTAGCACAATAGGATCATGTTTAGCGGGATGATACTCGCCATCCTTTTGTTCTAGCTCTTCCCATTTACGAACACAAAAAGAATAGAGGATTTTTTTATCGACCAATGCACACACGTCCTTTCAAAAAAATAGATTCAGATGGAAGCATGTTCTGGAAGCGATAGAGAGTCTTACTCCTTACTAAAGTTCGCTAAAAAGAGCGAAGATCCTACCTTTTTTATTCGTCAAATTTTGACAAGGATTGGCGGAAACAGTGGTTACGTGTCCTTTAGCAGCCGTTCAAGGCTTGTCCTTGCCCCATATTGCATAAAATTGGTAAGATCCTGCTGTAGCGCCTCCTTCAGGCCGGCGATTGTCAGTACATTTATCCCCCACAGCTCTTTTTGCTGAAGCAGTACTTCCGTTAATCGGACCGTGTCCTCTTCATAGCGGGTCCAGGCGTCATAAAAACATTCAATCACCTGAGCATTATCGCGAATCACATATTCCTCGCCCCGCTGCCGACTTCCGATTAGAAAATCACCATCACGCCGCACAGGACGGTAATAGATGATCAAAGCGGCAAGGGAAAACACGAGCATCCGCGGTAAAGTGCCCTCGCGCCGGACATACGCAAGCAGGGACGGCATCACCCGTGCCCGGAATTTATAGACTGCGTTCATCCCGATGTCTGTTAGCATATGCCTCGTGTACGGGTTACGAAACCTCTCGAGCACGGAGGCGGCAAAGCTCTGCTTTTCCTGCTCCTCCACGTCGAGATACGGCATAATTTCGGCATTCATTCCAGTCTCGACATACTTGAGCAGCGTTTCATCCCGCATCACTTCAAGCACGGTATCTCTCCCGGCTAAATAGCTTGCCGCAAACATCATCGTATGAGCGCCATTTAATAAGCGGACCTTTAAATCACGGTAAATTGAACTATCTCCCCATTTCACATTCAATCCGGCCTTCGTAAATGGGAGCAGCTCAGCGGCATCGCTGCCGGCCTCAATCGCAAACAAATGATACGGCTCCCCCACTGTTAAGAGCACATCCTGATAGCCCAGCCGCTCAAAAAAGACGTCACTGTTTTCTTTCGGAAAGCCGGTGACAATCCGGTCGACTAATGAGTTGCAGAACTGATTGGCGCGCACCGCCCACTTTACAAAATCCTCCGGGAAATCCCATTCTCTGGCGATGCGGATCACGAGCTCTTTTAAAACTGTTCCGTTGTCTTCCACAAGCTCACACGGAACGATCAGCAAACCGGCATCATCTGAGCCATTGAAGGCCTTATATCGATGATGCAGAAACGCAGTTACTTTGCCCGGGAAAGAAAGCGGGGACAGCTCTTGCCGATACTCCTCTGCCATATAGGTCAACCCAGCCTCAGTCGTATTGGAAAACATAACTTCGATCGCCGGATTTTCAGCGACTTCCAGTACCCGCTGCCAGTCTGTATATGGGTTAATCCCGCGCGCTATCGAGGAAATCACTTCACTTTTGTCAACCTCCTGCCCATGTTCCACTCCCCGCATGACAAACGTATACAAACCGTCCTGTTCCTCCAATTTCGGGACGACCTTGCCGTGAGGAGTGGGCTGGATCGCCACGACTCTGCCATTAAACAGCTGCTGCTTGTTCGTCTGATGAATCATCCAGTCGACAAAGCCTCTTAAAAAGTTCCCCTCTCCAAACTGAACCACCTTTTCCGACAGGTGATCCGCTCGAAAGCACTCTGCATTTCCATCCCCGGCAATCAGGTCCTTCGATAATTGCTTCATCGTCTCCCTCCCTTTCCCCGCTTATTCTGTCTCCACTATGACCTTAATAACATTTGTTCTTGGATCGATTGCCTCCGTAAACTGCTGTGCAACTTCAGTAAGCTTTAGTCTTTTTGTCAGCAGCGCCTCACAGTTAATTAGATCTTTTTCCATACAGGAAATGACATATTCAAAATCGGCTCTCGTCGCATTGCGGCTGCCGATCACCGTCATTTCCCGCTTATGCATATCAGGGTGGTGAAAGCTGACACTCTCTTTGATCAAACCAACGAAGACGAGCTTTCCACCATGACTGACATATTGAATCGCTTCGTTCATCGAATGTTGATTTCCTGTCGCATCAATTACCGTCCACGCTCCGTCCCCATTCGTCAGCCGCTGAAGCTCTGAAAGCGCGTCCTTGCCCCCTTGAATGACGTGGTCAACCCCGGCCCACTGCTGACAAAAGCGCAGCCTTTCCGGATTAATGTCCATCGCGATCACCTTCGCCCCGGCCAGTGCGGCAAATTTCATCACCGCTAATCCGATAGGCCCGGCGCCGATCACCAGCACTTGCTCGCGCTCCTTCACCTCTGCTCTTCTGACCGCATGGGCGCCAATACTCAGTGGCTCTATTAACGCCGCCGCATCAAGAGAGATGTCGTTCACTTTGACCAAATGAGAGAGCGGAACAGCAAGAAATTCCTTCATCCCTCCATCGGTATGGACGCCAAGCACCTGCAAACTGACGCAGCAGTTGGGCTTCCCGTTCCGGCATGCCACACAGCTTCCACATTCCATATAGGGGACGATCGTGACATAATCGCCTAGTTGAAACTCACTTTCCCCGTTTATCTCCACAATCTCAGCGCTTAATTCATGTCCCAGCACTCTTGGATACGTAAAATAAGGCTGATTTCCATAAAAAGCATGAATATCCGTTCCGCATATGCCGATTCGTTTAATTTGGAGCAGGGCCTCTCCTTCTTTCGGTACAGGCTTTTCCTCCTCCCGTTCGAGAAATTGATTCGGCTGCTGGCAATATACCACTTTCATCTTCTCATCTCCTCTTCCTCCGGTTAGCTGTTTCTTTCATCTTATCAGCAACAGAAGATAAAAAAATTGCGTATTATTGCATATTCATACCTTATTTTGATATGGTTATCAAGAAGATAAAACAGGGAGGACAAAGAGGTATGAAACCGATTCAAAAAAACTTTGCGGCAAGCAGTCTCTTTCCTTTCGAAATCGTTTACAAAGATTCCAAAAACCTGCAACGAGAGCTGCCTTTTCATTATCACGAATGGTATGAGCTGATTTACGTCTACGACGGGGAAGGAACCTTTTTAGTCGATCAATCGATTCAATTGATGCAATCCGGGGATCTGTTTGTCATTCCGAGTAACATTATTCATCGGGCTCTTCCAAGCAGACACAATCCGGTAACCTCAACGGCGGTCTTTTTTAACCCTGTTTTTGTTCAGGACCGTTTTCTCGGCGACTCGTTTCACTTTCTCCAACTGTTTGAAACATGCTTACAACAAAAAAGCTATAAATATCATTTGGATGAAACACAGCGACAGACCGTTATTAGTGAGCTCAACTCCATCCAGACAGAAATAACGGAAAAAAAAGCCGGCTACAAGCATGCCACCCTCATCCACCTGCAAAAGCTGCTGCTGTACATTAATAGAGAATGGCACCAGTCTGACCCTGCCGGCGTACCTCCGCCCCACACGGCGCCCGGCTGGATGAATGACATCCTGTCGTTTATTGAACGTCAGGACCTCAGAAACCTTTCCCTTTCGACGCTTGCCAAATACGGCAACGTCAGCACCGCTCATTTAAGCAGAGTCTTTAAAAAGACAACCGGGCTGAAAATCTCAGAATACATCATGACGAAAAAAATTCTCAAAGCCAGAAAAATGCTCGTAGGCTCCACCTTGACAGTTGAAGTGATCGCACGAGAATGTGGCTTTGAAAGCCTGCCTTATTTCCATCGGACATTTAAGAAGTATAGTGGAATGACGCCTTCCCGCTTCCGCAAACAAAACCGGTAAGAGGCGCACGATCCGTCCCTTTAACCGGCAAGTGGGTACATGCACAGCCGCGCTGCGTGAAGCATATCATGCCGAAGATAAGCTTCACGCACTTGATAGAAAAGGCAGGAGGATACTCAATGGTTTCCTATATGGACTACACATCACCTTCAACCGAATTTGCATTTGATCTAAACCAAAGCAATCTGATGCACAAGGACAGTCAAAATTACATTAACATTTTAAGCATCAATCAATTAAATACGCTGGAAAATGTCTCGTTGCTCGATATTTTTCTCAGCACCAATAATGTGATTGAGCCACACTATCATCAAAATGCCGCTGAATTAGTCTATTGCATCTCCGGAGCTGCCACGGTTTCCCTGCTTAACCCGTTTACAAAGGAGTTTCTTCATTACCCGATTACGACCGGACAAGTAGCAAATGTTCCTCAAGCCTGGTGGCATTATGAAGTCGCTACCGCCGATAACACGCACCTATTGGCGATCTTCAACGCCCCAATCCCTGAAGTCATTCTCGGCTCTGATCTGTTAAAGCTTACCCCTGCCAGCATCATGGCCCACACCTACTGCATGGATGAAAATGAATGGACGCAAACAACCGCCCCCGTTCAGCCTTCAACCTTTATCGGTCCTACAACAGATTGTACAAAAGACGCCGAGCGCACTGTCCCAACCCACAATCAGAGCCAAGGGTATATACCGGCCCATTACCAGCCCTCTCCCTACACATCCTATCCCTATCAGCCGAAATGGTAGTCGAGGCTGGGTCAAAGATTGTTTTTTATCCTTTGCCCAGTCTCTAAGCAAGAAGCGGACCAGCCACGATCCTTTAAAGCCAGCTGTGAGAAACCCGCTCACAGCTGGTGTGGCGAGTGAAGCCATTGCATTATGATGTTCGGCCACTTTATAAATCAGGTGCTTTTTGACTCCACTTGTGATGGGGATAAATGAACGCTAATACAATCGCACCAATTGTACTCGGCAATAAAATAAAAGCAAAAAAACGAAGTGTAAACAATCCACTAACATCAAAATGACCATGAAAAGGATTTAAAATTTGAGTCGCGGTCATGATCGCAACATGAAAGCCAATTGATGTCCAAACGTTTCCTGACACAGCTCTGAAATACCCTAAAATAAACGCGAAACCAGGAATAAATTGAATTTGCTCCACAGAATACATCGCTCCTATAAAGTAAGCAAATAACGTGAACAAAAGTGATTGCAAGATGACCGTGAGCCAATGGGGAAATGATACATGTAAGTAACGATAGATATACCCTCTAAATATAAGCTCTTCAGGCAATGCCTCCATCAAAAATACAGTAACAACTAAAATCAGAATGCTCAGCAACAAGGTATTAAAATTCGTATGGAATGTTATGTCAACCCAGCCAAGCATGAGACAAATACATAAACCGACAAATGCCGGAATTGTCCAGAGAAGAAAGCCGACAAAAAATGAAAAGATGTTTGCTCGAAGAGATGACTGACCAAGGTTTTTCCACGAAATTTTATCAATTCTACATACGATTCCTAAAAGAGCAATAGTGAAAAATGTAGTAAGCAGAGCAATGAAGAAATGGGTTAAGCGGCTGTATTCTTCTCCGGAAGTCAAGTCGCTAATATAGATAACAAAATTCCAAGCGGCAATGCCTAACAACATTACAACTCCGATTCTGACTACTATCGCTGTCATTTTCATTGAACTGCTTCCTTCCATATTGGCTTTTTATAGCTTGGGGCAAGGTCAACATCTCAGATGACCTTGCCCTGACCCTTTTCCTATTTTCGCTCCATCAAATTGATGCCGATCCCCATACAGATTACGCCGATAAGCAGCAGAAACGATAGCGGGGTGGCAATTTCGCCGACACCATACTGGTAGAGCGACGCTCCTTTCAGACCTTCCATCGCGTAGAAAATCGGCGTCGCCTGTGCGAGAAGCAGCATCACTTCATTCGTCACGATCTCAATCGGCCAAAAGGCTCCGCCCAGCATCGCGATCGCTGAAGATGTGATCGGAATAACTGCCTGAAGCTGCTGCGATGTTCTGACAAGGCCGATGAGCAGCATTCCTAAAGCTACAATTGCAAACACATAGCAACCAATAACGATCAGCATGGTGCCAAAGCGATTGCCAAGCTCAAAATCCAGCAAATAGTAAAAAATGAGGAAAACCGCTACGATCTGCAGGAAGCCAATGATAAAGCAATAGAGAAGATGGCCGATGTAGACCTGCCATTTGCGGAGTGGCGAGACAATCAACCGATTCCATGTGCCTTCTCGTTTTTCCTCTGCGACATTCATTAAACTAAACATAATCGTATAGATCGAAAAAAACAACGTCATGCCAAATAATACGTGCAGCCGCTCTTCATCGAGAAAAACGCCATTTTCTCCAGCTAACGAGGTGCTGGAAACCGTAAGAACAGGTTCAGCCAAAAAGCGCTCTACTTCGGAGCGGACATCTGCTCCTTCAGAAGCCTCCAGCTGCCTTAAGCGCAGCTCCTCATTGAATACTTGATTGACATAGCTGTCAACGACATAGTGGGTTTGTTCATCAGCAGCGACAAGCAGACGATAGTCGTCCTTCATAATGCGAAGCGCTAAACCTACCGTACCTGTGGCGACAGCATTTCTTGCCTCTTCTTCCTCTATCCACTCAAAGTGCAAAGCATCGGATTCGTTTAATTTTTCCAGCCAGCCGTCCCGTTCCTCCACTGTAAGGGTTTCATCACCGTATGTGTAAACTGTCAGTTCGCTCTCTGAACGGAAGCCCGCCAGAAAGAACACAAACAATAATGTCAGGCCAAAGAAAAACAGAACCAGGACCGGCGCTCTTTTAAATCGCTGCCATTGCAGCAGAAAAACAGACCTCATGATGACATCGACCTCCTCGGGTAAATCATGGCACTGGCGATTAACAGCAGTAGCGCAAGGCCGGCAATCCTGCTAAGTGGCACAAATAGCTCATTCATCGCAAATCCCTGCATCCACTGAAGATAGGCGGTCAGCGCGGCGCCATTTGGCGTCCAGCTGCCGATGGCTGTGACAAACTCCGGCAATACGGCGGCCGGAACGAAGCTCCCGCCAACAAAGGCGAACAGGCTCACCATCCCTCCGGCAAAAATATGAGAAATCGTGTCACTCTCAAAACGAATCGCGATCGTTGTCAGCAGAACGGCAATCGCGCCGATACAAATAGAGACGATAAAAGCAATCAATCCAAGACCAAGCCAGAATTCGGCCGTATGCTGATATCCCCCAAAAGCCAAGGCGGAAAAGCCGAACAGAATCGCCGTCTGAATATAGGAAAGGACGACAGCTGAAATAAATTTTCCCGCCAAGTACTTATAAATCGAGATTCCGGAAAGCAAAATCCGATTCAACGCATGCTGCCTTTTTTCGACGAACGCTTTACTGGAAAGAGTGGAGCCAACATATAAAACGAACATGACCGCCATCCCGATCGTATAGTACTGAAACGAAGTGACCGGCTCCCGTTCCGTCACTGTCTCAATCCCGCCCGGATCGAGTACTTCTGCGGAGAAATCTGTCCTTTCACCGACCGCAAAAGCAAGCGCCGTTTCAAAATTAAGATGATTAACAAAGCGATCAATAATATCAGAAAAAATGCTAACATAAAGAGACCCGTATTCATTGACGGTTATTTCTAATTGACTCCCGTCGCCTTCATTCAGCAGCATTTTCTGCAACGAATCAAAGGTGAAATTTTCCGGTATCGTCAAAACAGCGGCAATCTCTCCTTCCGCTAAGGCGCTCTCGGCTTCGTTCGCCTCCATCGCGACAAGCTCGACCGCTCCGCTGAGATGATCGTCAAACAGCTCCATCAGCAGCTGATACGGACTAACTTCCGCCGCAAGCTCCTTCCATGCAGAAGCGACATTTTCCGGAAAATCCCTTTCATCCAGCATTGTATGAAATCTCTCTATTCCATACTCGGTCTGATCATGCTGGACAATCGCCGCCTTTATCTCAAACTGTGCGACATCACCTTCCATCACGCCCTTTAACGCAAATCCTAATATTGTAATTAATAAAATCGGCATAAACAGCAAAATGAGCAGTTCTGTCCGATCACGAATTAAGGTGAGGAAGTCCTTTTTCAGCATATCTATCATCTTTTTTCCCCCTCTAGTCTCGCAGCTTCCGTCCCGTCAAATGCAAGAATACATCCTCCAATGTCGGAACCTGGACATTGACGCGCAAAATCTGAGCATCGTGCCGCTCAGCCGCGTGAAAGATTTCAGCGAGCATTTTGCTTCCTTTCGGGACAATCAGTTTAAGCCCTTTTTCCGTTTCAATCGTTTGAATGATAGCCTGATTAGCTTCCAGCTCGTTAAACAGCCCGCCATTTTGCCGTTCTAAATCAATCAGGATCGCTTCCTCTCCTGATAAAATACTTTTCAGCTCTTCCTTTGTTCCTGCCGCGATTACCCGACCATGATCCATAATATATAAGCGGTCGCAGAGGCGCTCTACTTCCTCCATGTAATGACTGGTGTACAGCACCGCCAGCCCCTGCTGCTGATTCAGCTCCCTTACCATTTCAAGAATATGACTTCTTGATTGCGGGTCGATCCCGACGGTCGGTTCATCCATAATCAGAATTTCAGGATTATGGAGCATCGCCGCCGCCATATTTACGCGTCGTTGCATACCGCCCGAGTAAGTGCGGACGACCTGCTTTTGCCGGTCCGTCAGACCGACCAGCTCCAGCACTTCCTGAATTTTTGCTTCAAGCTGCTTGCCCTGCAAACCGTAGATTCTGCCAAAAAATTTCAAGTTTTCATAAGCGGTCAGCTCTTGATACAAAGCGATTTCCTGCGGCACCATTCCCAACACGCGGCGAATCGCGTTCGGCTCCTGAATCACACTTTTTCCATAAAGCCGGACGTCGCCTGAATCGGGACGCAGCAAAGATGAAATCATCGAAATCGTCGTCGACTTCCCTGCTCCATTCGGCCCGAGCAAGCCGATCGACTCCCCCTTTTCCATATAAATGTTAACCCCTTCCACCGCCGTGACTCCTTTAAAGCTTTTTGATAGCTCCTCCGTTTCCAGCATCAACTATACCTCCTTCTTCCATCACCATCTTACTCTTATTTTAAAGTTCCAGCGGTCCGCCGCCTACTATCCTCCGTCACTGCTTTATCGCTTTTTCGTGACTTAAGTCATTTTCTTAGAAACAGCAGCCTGCCTCGATCCCTCGAAAAACAAAAAGGAATCCCTTCAACCGCCGCCTCGGCGTGCAAGGAATCCCCTATATGGCTGCTACACAATTTTTCTGCGAATTGCGTAAATCGCCAGCTGCGTGCGGTCTCGCAGCTCCAGTTTATCTAAAATGACACTAATCTGGTTTTTGATCGTGCCGACAGATAAGCCTAGTTCATTTGCAATCTCCTTATTGCTTCTTCCCTCTCCAACTTTGCGAATAATATCGAGCTCACGTGGCGTCAGAGACGGATCAGGGCTTTCCGCCTCGGTCCTCTCTTCAATCAGCTTTGGCATCACCTTCGCCGCCACCTGGTCCTGCAGCATAATCCCGCCTGCTAAACAGCTGCGGATCGCCCGAATGAATTCCTCAGGCTCCGCACTCTTGAGCATGTAGCCTCTCGCTCCGGCCTTTAACGCCTCCAACGCGTATTGCTCATCATTAAATGTTGTCAGGATCAGCATCTTCTGCTTCGGCCAGCGCGAATGAATGATCCGCGCCGCTTCCAGCCCATCCATGACCGGCATCCGGATATCGAGGATGACGAGATCGAATAGATGCTTTTCACAGAGCGCGACGGCGCTTTTTCCATCGCCTGCCTCGCCGGCAACCGTAAGCTCACGGTCGGTTTCGATCATCATTTTTAAGCCTTGGCGCACCATTCCCTGATCCTCCGCCAACAAAATCCGAATCATTTGCTGTCCCTCCCTTTTTGCAGCAATGGCAGCGTACCACGTACAATAAAATTCCCATCATAATGCCGTATCTCCAAATGGCCGCCCGCCTGCTCGACCCGCTCTCTCATTGAAGATAAACCAAACCCCTCTCTAAAAGAAAGCTGCTCATCATATGTCACATTCGCCACTTCAAAACGAAAAACCGTTCCCGCCGGTGCTTCAAATAAGATAGTGGCTTCTTTCTTTTTCGCGTGCTTCATCACATTCGTCAGCGCTTCCTGAACAGCCCGGTAAACGACTGTTGCTTGCTGGTTGCTCAGCGGCGCTGTGAAAGCGCCGTGCTTCACCGACATATGAATGCGAAGATAGCTCTCGGCCTCCAGCCGGCGGATTAAGCTGATGATAGCCGATAATCCAGCCGTATCATCTTCCTTCAATGTCTTCACCGCATTGCGTGTTTCCTCCAGACTTTCTTTCGCCAATTGCTTCAGCTCATTCACCCTCTCCTTCGTCCCGCCGGCAGCCTCCAGCCGAAATACTTCCAATTGCATGAGCAGGGCTGTCAGCTTATGCCCGACAGAATCATGAATATCCCTGGCAATTTGCCCGCGCTCCTCCTGCCGCGCCAGCTTTTCGCCCGCCACAAGCTGCCGCTTCATTCTGCGGAACTCACTAAGCAAAGCTTCATTGCGTAGCGCAACGTCTGATGCTTTCAGAAACAAGCGGCGATACATTACAAATGCCGTTCCAAGCATCACGCTGTAGACGAGAATAAACAGCGGATGAAAGACGGCGTAGCCGAAAAAGGCAGGAAGAATCGAACCGAGCAGCAGCAGCCCGCCAATCAAAGCAGACTGAACAGCCTTCAGGCGATAGACAGCCTTTCCCGCGATCATCGTAAAAACAAGTAAAGGATAAGGGTTAACGGCGCCTTCTTGCTCCGGCCATAGAGCGGCGATAGCCATTACCGCGGCACAAGCTAATAAAGCGGTAAAGCGCCCTTCCTGCTTCCTAAAAAGCGGGGAAAGAAAAAACAAGGCAAAAAAGCCGGCAGCCCCTGCAATTCTTTCTGGCATCGCATGAACCGGTTCGGCATAGCCGTTTATTGCCAGAATCCACGCCACCATCAGCAGCATCAGCCACATCCAAAAAGCCGCCACACGCTCCCCCTCCTTCTTGCTTAAAACCAGCATTCAACTCAAGGCTAGTATAGCGGTAAGTATTTCCTTTTTACAAGGGGATTTATAAGGAGCTAAGTGATACAAAGCTAGCAGTTCTGCATGCTTACGGGCGAAATTGATATCGCTCCAGCTCAATACGATCATCTTCCGTAAATGTAATTCCCTCGCTTTCAAGGGAGAGTTTTTGAACTTGAAACGCCTCATCATCTTTTAACCCAATCTCCCCTTTGGCATTAATCACTCGGTGCCAAGGGAGGCGCTGCTTTTTGCTCATGGAATGCAAAATCCGTACGACCTGCCTCGCTCCCCGCGGGCTTCCTGCTAGTGCAGCGATTTGTCCATAGGTCATGACCTTCCCAGGCGGTATTTGTTTAATAATCTGAATGGCCCTTTTCGTAAATTGCTCCATTCGAAACGTCCTTTCCATCTCTTTTGTTTCAAGCTACTCCTCAAGCACCTGGCTCTATCCTTGCTTTCTCTCTACTCAAGGAAGCAGCCGGTTGGCTATTTTACTATTAGCCCACACCTTGTCACCAGCATGCCGGCGTATACTTTTGTAGCTTCTTCACCGTTTACGTCCATCCACTCATCAATATCATGCATGCAAGGAATATCAAAGTCGAGAAAGGCGAGCATCGCAAAGTTCAAGGAAATTAACTGTCTCCTCCACCTAACCACAATCAAATGATATAAACAAGCCTATCGACAATCCCGTTTCTACAAGTCTTTGGCGATAGACTGAAAGCTCCAGCGATCCATCTCAAAGATGAATCAGTGGAGTTATTATTTTTTTTGGTATTGGAACATTAGTTATTTTACAGGTTATTGACGATGAAGCAATGTTTTACTGCTCCGGTATACTCAGCAAGTGTCCGCTGGCCGATGGTTGCTCGTGGTACAACCTCTTCGGTAATTAAGCAATAATCTTATGATATGCTTGTAACTTTCATTCTCCCTTGTATGCTTTTTGTAACTCCGCAAGATTCAGTTTCTTCATTTTAAGAGTTGCCTGCGTCACACGTGCGATTTGTTCCGGTGTGCCATTTTTCATCATCTCGTCCTTTTCTCTCGGTACAATTTGCCAGCTCATTCCATACTTGTCTTTCAGCCAGCCGCATTGCTCGGATTCCGGCACCTCGGACAGCTTATCCCAGTAGTGATCAATATCTTCTTGTGTCTCGCAATAAACCGTCAATGAGATTGCCTCGCTGAAACTGAATTGATGATCTCTAGCGCTATCCATTGCGGTAAACCACTGATTCTCAAGTATAAAATCTGCAAACATGACTGTCCCCTCTTTGTCAGGTTTCATGCCTTTAGGGTAGTGGACAATCTGGCCCTTTTTTGCGTTCTTAAATACAGATGAATAAAAATTAATCGCTTCTTCCGCTTTGCCGCAAGTATCACCGACAAACATTAACGAGGGTATGATCGCCGGCCGCTCTTCACCTTCTGGATTCGTAAGGATCAACTGCCACGACAAACCATACTTATCTTGAATCCAGCCGTATTTCTCACTAAACGGATACTTATCAAACGGCATTAACACTGTACCGCCTTCGGACAATTTGCTCCAAACCTCATTTATTTTTTCACTCGCGTCTTGTTCTCGCGCTGGGTCAAAATTAACCATGAAAGACACCGACGGATTAAATTTGAAGTAAGGCCCTGCGTTGATAGCCAAAAACTCCTGTCCCCACAACTCCATCGAGACCATATGGGAGTCGCCCGATGGTGTGTCGTCAAGTGGTGTTATACTCGTAATTCTAGAGTCAGGGAAAATGGAAGCATAAAACGCTGCAGCTTCCTCCGCCTCCTTGTCATACCATAAATGTGGAACGATGTTTTGAGTTGGTTTTGCCATTATGATTCCTCCTCATTATTCTATTGGCCTTTCACTGTTGTTCAGATATTAAGCATGGCTGAATGAAACGTTTCTTCGGTTTCTGTGATAACTAACATAGGACCCAGCTATCAATATGTATCCAATAATGAAAATGATCCATCCACTGGCAGGGACGCCCGCTGCAACACTTGAATAAAACGCTCCTGTCAAATTAATGACAAAACCAGCATACGCCCATTCCTTAATTCTTGGGAAACCAGGTACTAGGATGGCGATTACACCTAACAACTTAGCCACTCCAATAAAGGGAACAAGGTAGGCGGGGTAACCAAGGTGATAAAATCCTGCAATGGCACTGGGAGCAGAAATGATATTAGGAATTGAACTCATAAGCATGAATGCTGCAAATAGAACCGTGAAAGTCCAGCCAATTATAACTTTCTTCGAAGACATTTATTTTCTCCTTTCAACATAAAAAAATCATATTAAATCATTTTGAACGCTTTTCGAGCATTTCTTCAAGTCTATCCAACAGTTCAATGGCTCCTTCAGACATACTTCTAATGAAAGAAGGAACTTTAAGTAGTTCAATCAGTTTGGAACTTCAATCCTTGAGAATGTGTGCATGCTTAACACCCCAAAAATTATGCTCCTTTTTAAAAATTGTCGGGTAAGGCGTATAGGAAATTTATGCACTTGACGATTAGCTTAAGGCTGGAGCATCCAAAGACATAATAGGACTTATCGGCCCTGAGCATTTTCTTGTGAAGTTTCGGTACTCCTTACTGGTTGATATGTCTGAAGGACCGCTCCTTTTTTAAATACCTTTGTGCTTAAAAGGTTAAGGTTAATCGAATCAGGCAAGTCCTTGAATAATGGCACCCCACTTCCAAAGGCAATAGGATTAACAATCAATCGATATTCATCGATAAGACCAAGTCTAGAAAGGGACTGTGCGAACCTCCAACCTCCATGTGCCATGATATCTTTGCCAGGTTGTTGCTTCAAACGGTAAATCTCTTCCGCAATATCACCGTCCACCACTTGTGAATTATTCCAATTGGTTTCCTTTAATGTCTTAGAGAAAATAACTTTCGGTATTTCGTTCATAGGAGGAGCTAATTTAGCGGTTGAAGATGGCCAATGCTCAGCCATTTCGTGATAAGTCACTCGTCCCATAATGTGCGTCCCCACTTCCCAAAACTGATCGACGGTATACTTTTCCAACTCATCATCAAAGCTCCGAAACACCCAGTCATGCGCTCCACTTGTTGGTGCGACAAATCCATCAAGAGAGATGTTCATTCTTAGAATTACTTTTCGCATATATTGTTGCCCCCTTTGTATTCAGCCAAATTGCTCGCAATGATTGCATTCTCCGAGATGATAACAAGCTTCAATATTCCCATTTTCAGACATCCTTTCAATTAAGGCTTAAGAGGAACGATGGTTTATTTTGGTGTTACCATCGTTATTCCTCCTTCTTTTTTTACCATTTTGATTCTGTTGTGATTTCTTAAAAATTGCTGAATGTCTCTGTTATTAAAGAATTTGGCTCCAAACAAACAAGCTCCTGTAAGGGAAAAGCAATCCAATTAATGAAACTTTTATAATACGAACCTTCAGTCAGATAACCTTCTTGAGGAGTTTTATTCAAAGCCTTCTTTTGGATTTTCATTGATTCATACGTTATGAATACATTCAACCTCTCAAAGCATAACAAACCGCCTTCTATCAATAGTAAAAAAGGAATCATTTATCTTTCCAAAACTGAGGGTACATATAGGAGGAATTCATGAAGACATACTACAGAACACGAAGAAACAAAACTTTTGAGTAGAAGAGAATTAAAAGTAAGAGAAGAATTGCCTAAGGAGAAAGCAGAAAGTGCTGCCGCAGAATTAGAGAGCGTAAGTTGTTTAATGGTTATACTTCCTAGGAGGGGCATGATCATGTATGCATGACTACGCAAATAAAACGATTAAAGAATTGACAAGTGAGTATAAATCGGTTGAGGACGTTCTTGAAATGATGAAAAACTTTTAAGGGCACGTTTTAGGAAGTGTTTGAAGCTGAAATCGACTCTCAGCTAGGTACAAAAGGGTGACAATACCGGCAATAACCGGAACGGGTATAGTCAAAAAACAATTAAACGAAATTTGGTAACTCAGAGCTTAAAATACTTAGTATCCTATTGTGTTTCTTAATACGATCCACCTTAATATGCGGAAAGATAATCGAATCATCAATAAGACAGCCTCCAGTGTGTTGGGCATCTCCGAGTCCGGCCCAGAAGAAAATTCTCGGTATTTGGATTGGACAGAATGAAAGTGCTAGCTTCTGGCTAGGAGTGTGTACAGACCTTAAAAATAGAAAGAGGTTGCCAATATCCTCACTGCTTGTAAGGATGAGCTTTCTGGCTTTTCTAAAGCCATCCAATCTGTTTTCCTGCAGACAGAAATTAAATTGTGTGTCATCCATCAAATCCACAACTCTATGAAATAACATACAAAGAACAGAACCAAATAATGTTCGATTTTAAGAAAGTCTATCAAGCGTTAACTATTGAGGAAACAGAATTGGCTTTTCAGGAGTTTACGTATAAATGGGGTGTAGTAGCACTTGTCTTAAACATATCCTTTCAATGACACATATTCCTCCTTGTCCGATAATTACATGGTCTAATAGGTCATCTAATTGTTTTTTCCTACGTCCCTCAATCTTTTTATTACTTCTATATCTTCATGACTTGTACTGACTTGGATGGTTATGTGCCACAATAATTAAAGTACTTAATCTAATTGCTTCTTTGAATGTCTCTCTTGGACGAACAATACTTGAGTTTATTGAACCTTAAAAAATATGCTTTCTTCCAATAAGAACATTTGTTGTATTAAGAAAAATAGCTTCAAAATGTTCTTGTTGTAAACCTTTTAAATCATTGGAATATCTTGCCGCATCTTCTGTGTAACCGCCAAGTAGAAATTTACACTTTTTGCTAATTAGCACTTTACACTTGCCTATTTAGAATATATTTTTTCTGTTTTTCATTCGATAGCTATCACCATTCATATGGATAACTTCTACTCGATGTAATAGTCGGTCTAAAATTGCGGTGGTAATGCCCTGTTCGCTCATCCATTCACTCCATTGCTCAGGACTTTATTTAATGAACTAAACCCGGTATAATGTGCTTGTTTAATTTTAAAGTGATCTAAAAGTTTCATAAAGGGCATTGAATAACAGTTATGGACAAGTTAAGAACTTTTCCTTTTAATTCAACAACTAAAAAAAGGTTCCTCTTGGTAAACGGAGGAACCTCTTTAGTAGTTTATTGTTATAATTACCTACCAAAGAATAACTTTTACGCTGTAGTTTTTACTATTAGCTCAACATTAATAGTTAAAGTGTTTCCATATAAAAATTGTTACTATTGAACAAACCTACTGGGCATCCCTTTCTATTTAAGCACTTTAAGAAGTCTTTGCTACTTTAGCAGTTTCCTCATTTAAAACGTAGTTTTGACTAGCTAAATCCCTACTAAGCCAATATGCAACTCCAATAGCAAACACTCCAGCAATTAATTTACTCACGATAACAGCAGTTATCATACTTGGCTGAACCCCTCCTGTAAATCCAAGATGGTCTCCTAATGCAGCTGTGGCTGGTACAAGAAATGCTACGTTAAGGACTTTCCCTCTGTTATCCATATCCTTAATCATTTTATATACCGGAATACTATTAGCCATACTTATAACAATTCCGGCAGCCCCAACAGAGTTCATTCCTAATAATCTCCCTAATTTTTGTAAAGGTTTTTCTAAAACTTTGACGATAAGATGTAATATCGGGAAAGCGCCAAGTAATATAATTCCAATATGGCCTACAACTTCAACACCTTCCATTATTGGAGCCATACCCGGTATAATTACAACTCCTGTAAGAAATTCAAATCCAGCAGCTAAAAGGCCTGCAGTAATGATGACCACCATAATTTTGGAAAAGAGTAATGCACACCGAATAAAAAAGTCCGGCTTTGTGATTAGACCTATAATCAATACAATGGATAAAATAATAACAGGAATAAGATTGATAAGCATCCCAACTAAGTCAAATCCTGCAATACTCCCACCAACAAGAGCACCTATAGGAATGGTAGTTAACCCCGCAAGTATACCTTTTGCAAAAAATGGTCTGTCTTTAAAATCTATTAACCCGATACCAACAGGGATAGAAAATACAATTGTACATCCTAGCATTGATGCAACTATTAATCCAGAGAAAAGAGCAGCTTGTTCACTCTCAGCTAATTCCATTGCCAGCTGGTATCCTCCCATATCAATCGCGAGAATGGAGGCAAACATTGAAGGGTCAGCTCCAACCAAACCAAAAATTGGTACTATTATTGGACTTAGGATTTTAGCAAGCACAGGCGATAGTGTAATAATACCAATCATACCCAAAGCCAATGGACCCATCGCGTTAAATCCTTCCTCAAATTTTTCCCCCAGTCCAAATTTATTACCTATTATTCTATCTACTCCACCAAGAATTATACCAATGGCCATAACCCAAATTATTAATTCATCGAATGACATACCTATCGCTCCTTTTAATTTTTTTAACTTTCTTTTCAAGGGAGACTTAGCATTGATGTAGTTTTAATAATTTAAACCTCACTATGGAGATTTGATTTAAGTGAGCATAGCAGTGGATTTTCCACCCTCTTTATGAATCCCTTGGAGTCCATGGACGATTTTTTTCCAATGCTTCCTTACTACTTCCTTATTATGATTATTCATTTTGGGGTAATAGATTTTAGACTCAATTAAGTTCGATTCTTTTAAAGCTTCCGGTATCCACCAATTAAGTGCTTCTCCTACTAAATACCCCAAACCAACCCCAGTTGTTTCAACTGTACTTGGCACTTCAACAGGAATACCTAATATGTTAGCCTGAAACTGCATTAGATATGGATTTTCAGTAAGACGACCATCTACTTTTAAGGATTTTAATGGTCTAGAAGATACCTTATTCATCTCCTCCAGTACATCAGCGACACGATGAGCAATTCCTTCTAATATGGATTTAGCCATATCTTCCTTAGAGGTATTGTGTGATATCCCTACAAACCCACCCCTTATATCAGAATCCCAATAAGGTGTAGCCATACCGCTTAACGCTGGGACAAACCAGACATCGCTAGATTCATTATGCTTCAATTGTTCATACCATGTTTCGGAAGCACTTTGGAGCTCCTCGACGCCAGGATATAAATTCATCGAATTAATTCCCCATTCAATCGCGGACCCTGCAGAATATATAGCTCCATCATAGGCGTAATTTACTCTGTTATTCTTCTTCCAAACTATCGTTGACATTAGGTTTTTATTATCAGCAGGCCGTACATCCTCGCCTACATTCATATAGACAAAACACCCAGTTCCGAAAGTACATTTAGAAGAACCTGGTTCAATACATAGGTGTCCATATAATGCTGCTGGTTGATCAACCATGCTCACTCTTATCGGAGCTTCAATTCCACAAAATACACTTGGATTCGTAGTACCAAAAAAGCCTACAGTTGGCTCAACTGATGGAAGCCAATCCCGTTCAATTTGAAGATAATCCATTATTTCTTGATCCCATTCTTCTGAATAAATGTTATACAAAAGTGTCCGCGCTGCAGTCGAAGAATCAGTTAAGAATGACTCCCCCCCTGTCATTTTCCATATTAACCAAGAATCAAGAGTACTACATCGGGCTACATTTAACTGAATGGCCTCCTGCACACTTTCTATATTCTCCATCATCCAGCGTATCTTTGTTGCTGAAAAGTAGGGATCAATATGCAAGCCCGTTTTCCGATTGACTTTCTCGTTCCAATTCTCTTCCTCTCTCCAATTTTCTGAAATTTCTTGGGAACGTCGGCAAGACCATAATACGGCTGGGTAAAGTGGCCTACCGTCATCGGAGTCCCAAAACATTACTGTTTCACCCTGATTTGCTAGCCCCACAGCCTCTATCTCTTTAGGGGTAACGCCACCTTCTGATAAGACGGTTTCAATTCCTGTTTGAATCTTCCTCCATATTTCCTCTGGGTTATGTTCTGCCCACCCCGGCTTAGGATAATATTGATTATGTTTTTGATAACTCCATGCATGTATTTTTGCCTCTTGATTCAAGAGTATTACCTTGGTCCCTGTAGTTCCTTGGTCAATTGAAAGAATATATTTATTTTTCATTAAATCACCTCTAACTTTATAAAAAATTCACCTTCTTTTGAGTTATCATTTCACAAAAGACTCATGGTTAAAATTTGTTAAACAATTAAATACAGAATATTCTGATATATTCTTGTATTTTGACGGCTACTAGTGGCTTATTTTGCCTGCACACCGTCAAAATAGATATTTAAATAACCATCTAGCAATCTTAATTTTCAGGTACAACAATGACTTCAATACCTTTTTCCTCTAAAACGTGAATGATTGAATTCGGCGTCTTTTCATCTGTAATAAGTACTTCTATTTCATGGATATCTGCCGATTTAAAAATAGCTACAACATTTATTTTTGAATGGTCTGCTAACGCATAACTCATTTTTGCATGAGCTATCATCATCCTTCTAAATTCTGATTCATGGATATGAAAATCAGTATATCCGCTGTCAACGGAGAGACCACCAACACCGATAAATGCTTTATCAATGAAAATGTTTTGAATACTTTGATTGCTAATTGGTCCAGATAACGAAAGCTCTTTACCCCTTAGCTCTCCACCACTCAGAATGACTTTGATTCCAGTAGAGTCCGCTAATTCGATAGCTACAAGTAGAGAATTAGTGATAACAGTTAAGTTTTTTCGTGATTTTAACTTTTTGGCCATTAATAAAGTGGTTGTACCTATATCGATATAAATCGCATCCCCGTCTTCTACGATTTCAGCTGCTTTTTCGGCAATTCTTTCTTTTTCGGGTATACTTGTACTAGCTCGTTTAGAATATGGAGGTTCCATGTTCGTTCTGTTTAATACTGCACCACCATGGACTTTTTTTATGAATCCTGCTTTTTCAAGTTCGGATAAATCTCTTCGAACCGTTTGAGGCGTCACCCCTAACTTTTCAGAGATTTGCGCAATGCGTATTGTATTATTTACTTCCAATTGCTCTAAGATTTTTTTATGGCGCTCTTCCTGCAACATTAAATCACCTAAACCTTTTTTTAAAGAATTATACTATATTCCCATTAGGATATGAGCAAAGAAGTAGCGACCTATTCCATATTAAGATGCTTTAATAAATAAAGCCTGTACGTTTTCCGCAAACTCATCACCAGATTTCTTTACAGTCCCTTTCATCAAGACATCCCCAAGAGAAGCTAATCTTCCAGTCATCTGGAGGTCCATATCATACGTGACTTTTGTTTGTCCTTGCTCTACTTCCTCTAGTTGTACTTTAAGTTTTGTTTTAAACAAACCAGCTAGCTTCATAGGTTTACCTACCATTTCAACATTAAGCTCTTCTCCTTCCACCATATCTTTTAATCGTCCATTTGCTTTGAAGCGAATTTTCATAAACTTCGTCTTTACATCCATGTCCGCTTCATACTCTGTATCACTAAGGGCAATCATATTTTCACAGCCTGGGACACAACTTGCTAATTTTTCTACATTCATAAACACTTCCCATACGTTTTCTTTCGGAGCATTGATTGTAAAGAAATCTTTTAATTTCATCATTTATCCTCCCTAATCTAAACAGTCATTAATTCCCTAATGATTCCATGAGATTGAGCTTCGGAATGGTAATCAAACTTATCGGTCTTGTTTGTACAGCTTCCCAACGCGACAATCCCAGGGATGTTGGTTTTCCCCTTTTCGTCAACGACAATAAAATGGTGTTCATCTCTTTCAATCGAAGTGCCCTTTAAATAAAAAGTACACGGAATTGCACCTTCACTAAATACTAAAGTGTCGCATTCATAACTAGTAAACTCACCTGTCACCACATTCTCAAATGTTACTTTACTAATACGAGAGTTTCCTTGGATGTCGATAACTTTCTCTATTTCTCCATCAATTCTTGTAACGTGACTTCCATGCTCTTCTAATAAATTTGCAACGGCTGCGGACACCTTACCGTTCTCAAAAACAATACTTTGATAGCCTGGGAGCTGGTTTCTCTCCAGTAGACTTAAAGCCATTAAAGGAGTCATTATCCCGGAAGGACGTGTACCTCCGATTTGATGGGCTTCTCGTGGCTTTTCAAGAGTACCTGAGCTTAAAATTATCTTATCTGCGAGGATTTCTTTCGTACCTGTTGGGGTTTGAATGCTGAATTCATGAGTTTCTCCGTTTTCTCCTGCAAAAAAACCTACAACCGTAGCTTGTTGCCAACATTCATAAGGCAATTTCTTTGCCCTTTCAATTAAACCTTTTTCCTTTTGAAATTCTTCTCTTTCAAATAGACTCGATCCAAAGCCGCCTATTTCTTTTTCATAATCTACCAGTAATACGCTTTGAATTCCCAGTTCTTTAGCAGTAAGGGCTGACCTAATACCCATTAAACCTGCCCCAATAATAACTAGTTCGTAGTGCATGAGGTTTCCCCCCCTTTAACAGTTAAATATGAGTTCTGTAAACCTTTTAATGGTTGCTGTGAACCATTCTCCTTCATCAAATCCATTATTTTAGGTATACAGCAGTTCCCTTGGCATTCCCCTAGTGTTGCTCCGGTCCTTCTTTTAACGCCATCAATCGTAACAGGAGGAATAGGGCCTTTAAAAGCATTAATAATTTCTCCTTTTGAAATGGACCGGCATAAACAGATAATTTCTCCAGTTTCATCATCATCATCACTAAAAAGATTTGGAATTTCTGTAAGCGCCTCTTCTTTTACTCTCAACTCCAAGCCCGCTTCTTCTAGTTTCTCTCCAACCATTTCGGCTACTCCTGGAGAAGCCGATAAACCAGTTGAACGAATACCTGCAGCATGTATCATATGGTTATTAACATCTGAAGGTTTAATAACAAAGTCTCCTAAACTACAGACAGCCCGCACACCTGCAAACTGACGGATACTATCATATCCTCTTGCATCAGGAATTAATTTCTCACACCCTTTTAGTATTTGCTCTATTCCCTCAGGAGAAGTAGATCGATCATCTTTATCCTCTTGATCTTCCGCTGTAGGTCCAAGAAGGAAGCCTCCAAAAACAACTGGTGAGATTAAGGTGCCCTTGGATTTAGCTGTTGGAACAGGAAGAATTACTTGGGAGACCTCTACTGCTTCTTCCGTTAGCAAAAACTGTCCCTTTCTAGGTGTAATAAGAAAACTTTCGTCACCAATGAATCTAGCAATTTGGTCCGAATAAACTCCTGCTGCGTTAACAACATACTTAGTTACAATTTCTTCTTTGTTTTCAAGGGTGACTTTTAGTCCTTCTGGTATTTCCTCAATACCGACTACTCCATTTCCTAATAGTACTTCAGCGCCATTGAGAGCTGCTAATTCAGCATAAGCACGTGTTGCAGTAAAAGGATCGCAAATAGCTTCCTCTGGAATAACCAATCCACCAATAGCTTTGCTTGTTACCGCAGGATTTGTCTCTAATAGCTCTTCTATACTCACCCATTCTACTTCTACTCCATTTGCCTCAGCATTTGGGATATATTTTCCTTCTATTATGTTTTTTTCTTCCTCAGTAGTGGCTACCATTACAGCACCACAAGGAATGTATGGAATTTTCAAGTCTTCTACTAGTTGTGGCCATAAATTCCTTGACCGTTTTAAACATTCCGCTTCTATTGTTCCTAGGGGGGCATCAAACCCTGTATGAATAATCCCACTGTTTGCTTTACTAGCCCCTTCACAAAGATCTGGTTGTTTTTCAACCAACGCTATCTCTAATTGGTAGAATGATAATTTTCTTAAAATAGCAGTACCAATTACACCGCCCCCAATTACTACAACATCTTTAAAAATGGTTTGCATAGATGTTAACTCCTTTTTGTTACTTTATTTTCTGTTATGTTGCTTTTTGTTATTTTAATTAATAATCGATACGAATATCTAAGTCAATACAATTGTCAGAAAATTTTACCTCCTTTCAAAACTCAAACCCAAACACCAGTATTTATAAAGAATTTACCTTTACAAATTTTAATAAATAAATTGCAATAACCAAATTTAAATGAAACATAAAACAACATATATAAAGAAAAAGCCTTTGAGATTCTCAAAGGCTTTCACCTATTTCAGGTTTTTAGAGCTTACAGATTCAGCTTTTTCCGTCTATCCACCACTACAACATCTACCTACTGCGAATCAATTTAATCTTCCACAACAGTTCGTAATCTAAAGATTCTCTCGTAGCTCAATTGGAGCAGTAATGGTGGCATAGGATTTGTTAGCAATAGTCCCTGACTTACGCCTTTTTACTGTTCCAATAGGGACCAGGCCGTTGTTTCGTCATTCATACCTAAGGCTATCCCCTATATCTTTACTCCCCCCTGCTTCAAAATAAACTGTTTCTTCTATGCAAGATGTGAATTCGCTTCCAATACTCCTATTAAATCTCTATACTTAAAACCTAAACTCTTGGTCCACTACCTCCCCTTCTTCTATGCCTGCAGCCTCCACAACAAGAAGCTGAAGAATCTGCAGCCACTATAGTTCATGAATTGAACCAAGGAACATATTTAGAAGAAACAGATAAGATTTTTAGCGATTTTGCAAAAGAGTGGCTACTTGTCTACAGCGAAGCAAAAAGATCTAAAGCCCGAAACCATTCGAGTACGAGAACATGAAATCAATAAGTTGTTTAACCCAAGAAATGAAAAAAGAAGCCTCTCAAAAGTTCAGCGAACTCATGAGAAGCCTCCGTTAATTAACCTCAATGTTAAGCAAAATGTTAGCATTCCACTCTCACCTTACTCAAAAACTCACATATATCAAGGGTTGAGGGGGGGCAGATTACATCACGCCGCCCGTAAGCTTTGAGTGTGTAACATCTTTAACGTGAGGTGCAAAAAGCGCGGTAAATAAACGTTTTAGATATTGTTGACTGTAACATCTTTAACGTAGATTTACCGTTTTTTATGGGATTGCGTTAGCAAAATGTTAGCAACTTCAAGCTGATATCTGTCGCATTTTCCCACCGTACTCCACACGGCTTGAGTAGTGATCGCAGATAGATGGTGTAGTGTTTGTTGTTTACCTTTTTTACAAATACATTTACTGACGACTTTACTCAATACGTAAATTAACTAAGCATTTTAATTTATTGCACTTAAATAAAGGTTTAATGAATCTTCTACTTCGATTGTAACTAACTTAATAAAGTCATCATATTCTTTCTGTGTATGTGCTTTATCTAATGCTTCGTAATAAGCTAGGCGATTTTCCACTTTAATAACAATTGGTGGAAAACCATCTTTCATTAGTTCTAAATTTAATAACAAGCGTGATGTCCGGCCGTTTCCATCAATAAATGGGTGAATTCCAACAAAAATAGCATGTAACATAGCTCCACGAACAACCGGATGCAATTCTTTTGTTTCTGCTTGGTCATACCATGCCATCAGCTGCTCCATCTCTTCTTTTATGAGGAAGGGAGCTGGCGGTATATGTTTAGCCCCAGAAATAAAAACCTGCTGGTCCCGATATACACCTGCATATTCATCATCAATACCTTTTAGTACAAGTCTGTGTAAATTCTTAATTTGCCACTCCGATAAAGGTTCTGCCTTTTGTACAATCTCCTCTACAAAGTGAATCGCATCACGATGATTCAGAACCTCCAAGTGTTCACGTAGAGTTTTGCCACCAACGGTAATTCCTTCTAGAACGACCTTCGTTTCGTTGATAGTTAACGTGTTTCCTTCAATTGCATTTGTATTGTATGTCCATTCGAGTAATAACTTTTCACGTAAACTTTTGACTGTATATTTGGGTAATGGTCGATTGGCATCTAGAAGAGTTTTTTTCTGATTGATTTGTTCGAACATTGGCTTCACCTCTTTCACTGAAACATATCCTTAAATTGAGAATACCATCGTTGCTCTGCATATACCTACTAAACCAATTTTAATAAAACCTTTGGTAAAAGGTATATATTTTCTGATTTACACCAACCTCTTTTCAATCTTATCTGAAATCCATGAAGAACAGCTTTTTTGCAAACTTACTAAATAGACTCGCAGCTAAAACAAAAAGTAGAACCTTTTGTTAAATTGTTTATAAAGCTTTCTTTCTAGAATAATTGAATTTGTTGGCTTTTCTCTTTGTTTTCACCATATAGACTATAACCAATATTTTTATATCCCTTTAATCGCTTCTCAAACATTTTCTGTAAAACATCCACGTTCGAATCTACATAATCAAACACTTTTACTTCATCTTTATCACTATGATCCCGGTGAAGCCGTCCTACATACTGTTGTAATGTTCCTTTCCAAGAGATTGGCATTGTTAGAAAGAGTGTATCTAATCTAGAATCATCAAATCCTTCTCCAACATATTTTCCTGTTGCAATTAACAATCTCTCCTCACTATCAGGTAATTTAATTAATTTTTCTAGCGCTTGTTGCCGTTCTTTCTTCTTCATAGCTCCTGATAGGATAATAATATTTTTAGCAAATCCTTTGAAAAGCTCATATAGCTCATTTATATGGTCTAAACGTTCCGTTAACACTATAGGAGATCGCTTTTCATCTAGAGCTTGTAGAACATCATTAAAAATCATATCATTTCGTTCTTTATTAGTAGATAACAAAGAATATATAGCTTGTATATCAGTTTCATTCGTTTTCATTAATGTTTCTCTTTTGACAAGAGTTTGTTTAAACGGTCGAATATTGGCTTGCTGTTTATTATTCGTTTTATATCTTATAGGTCCACATTGCATAAATATGATTGGGTGCAAACCATCTTTCCTAACTGGGGTAGCTGTTAAACCATACACTTTCTTCGCTTGGACGGCTCTTAATACCTTTTCAAAACTGACGGCAGAAATGTGATGACATTCATCCACGATAATTTGCCCGTAATGATGTAACTCAGGTTTTATTAAACCATTATGATTAAGCGATTGAATTGTAGATATATCTATGTTATAGGTTGGTTTATTTTTCCCACCACCAATTTGACCAATTTCTTTTACTGGGATGTTTAAAAAAGTTGATAATCTCTCTTTCCATTGCTCAACTAGTTGTGTTCGATGCACAATTATAAGTGTATTGGTTTCATTTCTACAAATTAATGCTGCAGCTGTCACTGTTTTCCCAAAACCAGTATCTGCTGCTAATACTCCATTATCGTAATTAGCCATAGAAGTAACAGCATCCTCTTGTTGGATAGTAAGTTGACCATAAAATTTAGCATCAATGGACTTTCCTACGAATTGATTGTTTAGTATTGTTAGAGATATTTTATATTTAGAGAAAATTCCCTTCACCTTTTCTAATAAACCTCTTGGTAATATGAGCATATTGTCATCAATCTGAGCACAATCAATCATTCTAGGAATTCGATAAGTGGAAAAACGCTTTGCTTGCGCTTTGAAAAATTCTGGATTTCCGAATGTTGCAAGCTTTTGTAATTCATTAAGTATCTTACTAGGTAATAACATCTTAGGAATTTCAATACCTCGATTTAACTCGATAGTTGCTTCTTTTGGCAAGTCAATATTCTCAATTTTCTCTCTTACCTTAATAGGGCTTTCTTCATCGAAATAATTTGTTACTATTTGTGAAATATTTTTTTCAGATATCCTTTTTATCGACGATAGATATTGCCATTGATCTTCAAATTCTTGAAATGACTCATTTACAAAGACACTATTCCCTTTCATTTTTGCTTGTTTCTGTAATGGGAGAGCTATCAGATTGCCAAAACCACCTTTAGGTAATAGATCTTGATTAGGGAACATTCTATCAAAGGAATCCATTCCAACTTCAAAGCGTTTTTCACGTGTTTTCGATAATAGAATTACTCCAAATTTTCTAGCTAACGAAGCACTTATTGCCTTTTCAAAAAAGAACCAAATATGAGCTCCTTCTCCTGAACGGGAGCGTTCGATGTGATATGGTAACTCTAAGTTTTTACAGGTTTCAATAAATGCGCGTACATCCTCTTGCCATTGTTTTTTATCAAAGTCTACAGCCAGAAAATTACACGTATTATCTTCAAGTAACGGATATATTCCCACAGTTTTTATCCCACTTAAATGTTCGTAAATAACTTGGGGAGTTAAGGGATGAAATAATCGATGAGAGCAATCCTGACATTTGATTTTAGGTTTCCGACAAAGCTCTTTATCCCACTCGTTTTCACATGCAGGTGAATAACCAGATTTACCTGTAGTACTCGATTCCCATCTTTGAGCAAAAACATCAGATCTTCCCCGAAATAGGTTCATAAATAGTAAAATTGCAGCTCTTTCTTTAGGAGTAAAATCAGTCGCTGTTTTCTTTATATTAGATGCTCGAATATAAGATGTATTACGACCTTGTACTTTATAAAGATCCTTTTTTAATTGTATATTTTCATTTTTTAATCTATTAATCTCTTTTAATGCTTGATTGAGCTGTTCTTGAATATCCATAAGACTACTCCAATCATTAAAATCTTTAACTCTAGTTTAGCCAAGAATGCACTTATTTAACAGTCTAAATTCTTCATACTAGTAAAATGTTCTAGTTTGATTAAAAGGCTCATCGATTATTTTCAGTAGCGAAAATATAGTAAAAGAATTAGACTTGTTTATAGGGAGTGTGTGTTTTATGGGTAAGAAAAAAAGGAAAAATAAAAAGAGAATTAATGAAGAAACAGACAACTTTGGTACTTGTGTATTATATTGTAAGGATTGTAATTATGAGTTTGAGTTGGAGTGGGATTTAATCTTTGCAATACAAGAAAGTACTCATGGATATGTAGGTTTTCATCTAGAAGATGTAATGATTGATTGCCCTAAATGTCATGAGATTATTTCGACTAGTTCCAAGGATGAAGGTCATCTTGCAAATACCAAGAAAACTGAAAAAAATGCAACAATAGAAGATATTGACTTACCATTTTAAAAACCTTCATCTACAATTCAAGTATCGTACCAATCCGACTTTCAAACAATTCCACATATTCAAATATTAGTCCACCGGCCTCAGTAGGTACTGTGAAACTATATGGGCAGGAATTAGAATAGCAAATAAACTCTTGCAAGAAGATCCAAAAAAACACATAGGAATTAATCTAAGAGAATTTATTGTTACTTTATATCCAAGTATTTCGCAAAAAAGGACTAAAGAACATTCCTTTTCCTTCTCTAACGATTTGACAATAGAATAGAATTAATAAAACTCCTTCTAACGTAAGAAAAGAAAGAGGCTTCTCAAAAGTTTAAGTTTAATCAACTAATGAGAAGCCTCTTTTATATACCTAATGTTAGCATTTTGTTAGCACATCACTTCAAAACCCTTATATATCAAGGGTTTGAGCGGTCATCACATCATGCCGCCCATTCCACCCATGCCGCCCATGTCAGGCATTCCGCCGCCAGCGCCGCCTTCTTCTGGGATGTCCGCTACTACTGCTTCAGTAGTGAGGAACATCGCAGAGACAGATGCTGCGTGTTGTAGGGCAGAGCGTGTCACCTTCGTTGGGTCAACGATACCGGCTTCAACCATGTTTACCCACTCGCCAGTCGCAGCATTGAAGCCTTGGCCGACTGCTTCGCCTTTAAGACGTTCTACGATCACGGAACCTTCAAGGCCTGCGTTGTGAGCGATTTGGCGAACTGGCTCTTCAAGAGCACGAAGAACGATGTTGACACCTGTTGCTTCGTCGCCTTCTGCTTCAACCGCTTGAACAGCTTTAATGACATTCACTAGTGCTGTACCACCACCGGCTACGATTCCTTCTTCAACAGCAGCGCGAGTAGAGTTCAAAGCGTCCTCGATGCGAAGCTTGCGTTCTTTAAGCTCAGTTTCTGTCGCAGCACCGACTTTAAGAACAGCAACACCGCCGGAAAGCTTAGCAAGACGCTCTTGCAGCTTTTCTTTGTCGAATTCAGAAGTTGTTTCTTCCACTTGTGCTTTGATTTGGTTAACGCGGGCTGAAATTTGATCAGCTGCACCAGAGCCTTCGACAATTGTTGTGTTCTCTTTTGTCACAACAACTTTGCTGGCACGTCCGAGCTGTTCAATGGTAGCAGACTTAAGATCAAGTCCTAAATCTTCAGTGATCACTTCACCGCCAGTCAGGATTGCAATATCTTCAAGCATTGCTTTACGACGGTCACCAAAGCCAGGAGCTTTCACAGCAACGGCGTTGAATGTACCACGAAGCTTGTTGACAACTAGAGTCGCAAGCGCTTCGCCTTCTACATCCTCAGCAATGATTAAGATTGGACGGCCTTGCTGTACCACTTGCTCAAGCACAGGAAGAACCTCTTGAATGTTAGAAATCTTCTTGTCAGTGATCAGAATATAAGGATTGTCAAGGACAGCTTCCATCTTATCAGAATCTGTTACCATGTAAGGAGAAGCGTAACCACGGTCAAATTGCATACCTTCTACGACTTCAAGCTCAGTTGAGAATCCTTTAGACTCTTCAATTGTAATAACGCCATCATTGCCGACACGTTCCATTGCTTCTGCGATGATTTCGCCAACTTCATTGTCAGCAGAAGAGATCGCTGCAACTTGGGCGATAGACGCTTTTCCTTCAATTGGCTTAGAGATATTCTTAAGCTCTTCCACAGCTGCTGCTGTAGCTTTTTCAATACCTTTGCGGATCACCATCGGGTTAGCACCGGATGTGACGTTTTTAAGTCCTTCGCGAATCATAGCTTGTGCAAGAACCGTTGCAGTTGTTGTCCCGTCCCCTGCAATATCGTTCGTCTTGCTCGCTACTTCAGCAACAAGCTTTGCACCCATGTTTTCAAATGCATCCTCAAGCTCAATTTCCTTGGCGATTGTCACACCATCGTTTGTAATTAATGGAGAACCGAACTTCTTCTCAAGAACGACGTTGCGTCCTTTTGGTCCAAGGGTTACCTTTACAGCATTTGCTAATGCATCAACACCGCGAAGCATTGAACGGCGTGCGTCTTCGCTAAATTTAATGTCTTTTGCCATCGTTTCTACCTCCTAATTGATTGTATGTAGATCCTATTTTCGATCCTTAACCGATAATAGCGAGAACATCACTTTCACGAAGAATGAGATATTCTTTGTTGTCATATTTCACTTCAGTGCCCGCATATTTAGAGAAAATAATTGAGTCACCTTCACTTACTTCAAGCGCGATACGCTCACCGTTGTCCGTTACACGTCCGGTTCCAACAGCGACGACTTTTCCTTCTTGAGGCTTTTCCTTTGCAGAATCCGGTAACACAATTCCGCTTGCAGTTTTTTCCTCAGATTCAACTAATTCAATCACAATTCGATCACCTAATGGCTTTAACAAGGAAAACACCCTCCTTCAAACCTTTGATTATAATTTTATTAGCACTCATTATCATCGAGTGCTAACACAATTATTATGATAATCATATCGCCCATGTTTTGCAAGTCTTTTATCAAAAAAATTAACGACAAAACGAGTCATTTTTCTCCTCTAGCTTCTCCAAATCCTTCCTGCTTATTCCCTCTCTGTTCATTTCGATTCAACCGGGCGCATCCCTTCTTTTTTCGTGATGAAATATGATAAAATGAGAAGATGCCTGCTAGTTATAAGTAGTGTTTTTTATGTATAGACCTTATATAAAAAGGAGAAAAGCATATTGAATAAACGATATTGGTGGATTCTGATCACATATGTCATCATGCAGCTTTCGGCGATACCGGGTGTATTCATTCTCAAAGAATTCGGCGTTGCAAACGAGCGGATTCCCGGGATTTGGAGCCTGTTTAGCTTCGGTATCGGCCTTGTTATCATTCTTCTGCTTCTAATACCCGATATGCGGGAGCGCCATCTCATTCGCGGACGCTCTTCGCGCGGGGAAGCAGTACGCTGGACAATTATTGGTGTCTTTATGGTATTTGCAGCCCAATATGCGGCCGCTTTAATTGAAGTGTATCTGTTCGGAATTGAACCAGGTTCTGAAAACACGCAGCAAATCATCGAATTTGCCCAGGCGTTACCTGCTTTTATTATCGTCGTTTCCGTGATCGGACCGATTTTGGAAGAGGTCGTATTCCGTCTTATCATTTTCGGGACATTGTATAAACGGTTTAATTTCTGGATTGCCGGCTTCATCAGCTCTCTTATTTTCGCGGCGATCCATTTTGACTTCACTCACTTACTCGTTTACACAGCGATGGGCTTTGTCTTTGCCTACTTGTATGTCAGAACAAAACGGATCCTTGTCCCGATTGTCGCCCACATCGCGCTTAACCTGTTCGTTTCAGTCGTGAACGTCCTGCTCGCTGATGATATTGAGCGATGGCTGCAACAGCTTGAGGAAATTGAACAGCAGATGTCAATGATTACAGGAGGATTATTATGAGAGCATCGCCATTGACGATGGCGCTTCTTTACTTCTTTGTCGGCTGTCTGCTCGTCTTTTTCGCGATTCAAAGCGTGAGCAGCACAGGCTGGACCGTATGGAGCCTGTTAATTATTTCATTCGCCGCAATCGACTTCATGATCTCTCTGCGCTTTTTTCGACTGCGCCGGGTCATCAAGCAAGTCCAAAAGCAAAACAAAAAAAAGAAGTGAGCATTGTCACTTCTTTCAGTCTGTCGACAAAGTCTCGAAAAGCGAGACAGTCGACAGGCTTTTTTGATATAAGTATTTGTCACGATCCAGAGCTTTGAACCCGCTCCCGGGATGGGGGCACGCTTTCCGCAGGAGGGCGTTGAACGAACCGGCACGCCGGTGGATGTCAACCTGCCCTCTCCTCCTGCTGAAGTCGGCCCTCCCCTCCCGTCCGCTTTGTCTAGTTAAGAAGTCCGGAAGATCAGCAGCTTCTTTCCTATCGAACAACAAAATGAGAGGCTCTTTTTAGCCTTTTGCGTCAGTTCTTTTTCCCCTTTGCTCCCCACCAGAAAAGCCCGAGCACCGCCACTACGACGATAAGAATCGGTGCGATCATAATTAGAAAAAAGTCCATAATCCCACCTCCTATTTTCGTCCTTGCACATATTTATTATCAAACAGAAACAGGCGCATTAACAAATAGAGCGACGGAATCAGCAGGCAGAGACCGGCAATGAAAGCGATGATCAGTGCGATCGCCATCGACTCGTTCGTAAAGCCGTCATAAATGGTCAGATGTGGATAGAGCAAATACGGCAAATGAGACGCTCCATAGCCGAAAAAGGCCGTGGCGAACTGGAGCATCACAAAGATGAAAGCTAAGCCGAGCTGTCGCTTTTTCCAGATGAAAAAAACGGCGCCAAGGAAGAACAAAAAGGATAAGCTGAACACCCATGATATATCGAGCATCTTGGCAAAATGCAACGGATTATGCTGATTCAGCGCAAAGAAAACGAGCACACTGGCCAAAATCGTCGGAAAGCTCCAGAATAGCGCATAGCCCCTCAATACTTCAAACGCCCCCATGTCACGCGCTTTATAGGCGTAGAACGAGAGGAAGCAGGCTGAAATGTAAAGCACGCTGACAATTGCCAGAATCACGACCGACCATGAGTAGAAGCTGGAAAACAAGGCGCCGTAATCAAGCATGACATTGTCATTCTCAACGACGATAAAGCCCCCCTCCGAAATCGTCAGCACAACCGATAGAGAAGCGGGAATCAACAGTCCCGTCGCCCCGTACAGAAACTTATAGAGCCGGTTGCCGCGAAAGCCGTAGTGATAAAAGGCGTAATACGAGCCTCTG
The DNA here is from genome assembly GCF_023715705.1 of Halalkalibacter oceani. Taxonomy (GTDB): domain Bacteria; phylum Bacillota; class Bacilli; order Bacillales; family Bacillaceae_D; genus Halalkalibacter; species Halalkalibacter oceani_A. Next base: position 27,428 of record NZ_JAMBOS010000008.1, on the reverse strand, counting down.
ATCGCCAGCAGGACAATCGCCAAGCTACCGGGGATCAGCAAGGCTGTTCCGTAATAGTACGCCGTCGACGGAAAGAAACCAATAATGCCGATAAAGAAGAACACGAGAAAGACATTGGTTACTTCCCAGACCGGGGAAAGATAGCGGTTGATCACTTTGTTGATAATATGCTCCCGGCCGGTTATCGTCGAATAGTAGCTGAAGAAGCCGGCGCCGAAATCAATCGACGCGACGATCAAATAGCCGTATAAGAATGTCCACAGCACGGTAATTCCGATTAATTCATAATTCATGATCTCCCCCCTTATTCGATTCCCCGATCACGTAATTCCTGTTCAACCGGATTCGATTTAAACATTTTCCGCAGAACGGTCGCACATGAAACCGCCAATACCAAATAGAGCAAAATAAAGAGATAAAGCATCAGGTCCACATGCTGAGACGTAGTCGCTCCCTCCGCTGTTCGCATAAAACCGTTGAGAATCCAAGGCTGCCGGCCGATTTCTGCAAAGAACCAGCCCATTTCAATTGCGAAGAGCGCAATCGGAGCGCCAGCAAGAATCAGCCACAGCAGCGGCTTGTTATACTCATTCCATTTCTTTCTCAGTCTCATAATGACAAACAACATCGAAACCGCAGCCAGGAAGATACCACTTATGACCATCAAATCAAATAAATAATGGACGATCATCGGCGGCAAGTCTTCTTCCGGAAATTCCTCAAGCCCGATCACCTCTGCCCCTGGGTCCCCGTGGGCAAGAATACTTAACGCGTACGGGATCTCCAGCGCATAGGCAATCTCTCCATCCTCGGTCAGGATTCCGCCTAAGATCAATGGCGCTTCCGTCGTCGTTTCAAAATGCCACTCAGCCGCCGCAAGCTTTTCCGGCTGATACTCCGCTAAATATTTACCGGACAAATCGCCAATCAGAGCGGTGACAACGGCAAAGACACAAGCGACAGTCATTGTTAAACGTAACGCTTTTTTATGATAAACATGCTGATTGCCCCGTAGTAAATAAATCGCGGCAATCGCGGCCAGAATAAAGGCCGATGTTAAATAAGCTGATGATAGAACGTGAGCGACTTTGGTCGGCGTCGCCGGATTAAACATCGCCGCAAGCGGGTTAATATTCGTAATGACGCCGTTCTCCACGGTAATCCCATAGGGTGAATTCATAAAAGCATTGACCGTCGTGATAAAAAATCCCGAGGCCGAGGCGCCGATTACAACCGGAATCACAAGCAGCCAATGATGAATTTTCTTTTTAAAACGATCCCACGTGTAAAGATAAATCCCGAGAAAAATCGCTTCAAAGAAGAACGCGAATGTTTCCATAAACATCGGCAAACTGATCGCATGTCCGGCAACCTCCATAAAGCTGGGCCAAAGCAGACTTAATTGAAGACCGATCGCTGTTCCTGTCACGACCCCGACCGCGACCGTTATCACAAACCCGCGCGCCCAGCGACGGGCAAGCAAACGGTAATGCTCATCGTTGCGTTTAATCCCGATCCATTCTGCCAATGCAATTAAGAGCGGGATACCGACCCCTATTGTCGCAAAGATTGCGTGAAAGCCTAACGTAACACCTGTTAATATCCGACTGTATATCACCGGATCGTACTCAATCATTTTTCCTCACCCTCCTTATATCCATGCCTCTGCCAGCCTAAGAAAACCACCACGGTCGCTTTTCTACTCATCCCGCATTTTTATCCTTTCTTATCTCCCCAGATAATGCTCACCTTTTCACATTCGAATTAAAATGAGCTTTAAAATTGAGCCGAGACAAGCTTTTTACTACTGCCACTATCAATATAGGGTTTACAAGGCGATTGTAACATAACGAAAAAGCCGTTGAGAAAATGATCAATGAATATTTTGTGAAACAGATCACATTGTCATGATTTATTCTTTTTTTCTATACCATTTGTTCATTATTTTTAAACCCATCCGCTCAATAGAAAGGGATGTTTTCGCTCGATGCTGCTGAGCGGATTAACAAACTCCCGGACAATGCGTTCAAAACGGAACAGCTAAAAGATGTGCCAAAAGGCGCATTCCCCTTTGACACATCTCCAAGCACTTTTAAAGCAACTCCCCTTGCTTCTTTATTACTGCCTGCTATTTTTGCAGCAAACCGTTTCCTTCTATACAGTTCAGATTTGCCGCGTCTCTCTTACGCAAAAGCTGCCGGCGTAAATAAGGCAGCACCCAACGGTCTCCCCCAAACCTTCCAGCGTTGGCTCCAGCCGCCATAATAAAAATAGAAATTAAAATAAGCAGTGGATTTGTCGAAATCGTTCCGGCAAATAGAAACGCCATATTCATCGCTACGCCAAAAAAAGCAGCGGCAGAAGTCAGAATGCCTGTAATAAGTCCTAAACCAACAAGAATCTCTCCCCAGGCAACAACAAAACTGAATAAACCTGCGTATGGAAGCGCCACTGATTCTAAAAATGTCACATAAGCAGGATATAAAATCTCTTCCCCTTGCATCACAGGATTGGCCACTGCATGTTCCAAATATCCTCCGGCATGAAATCCCCCTGTCACCTTTCCTACCCCTGAGGATAGCCAAGCCCAGCCTAAATAGAGGCGTAAAATAACCATAACCCCTGCTACCACCCTGTTTTCCCGTAAAAACTGTCCAATCATCAACAAGTCCCCCTCACATCATGTTCAATAAAATAATTTTGTGAATGTTTTCACAATGTTTTATAAGTTAAGTATATAAGACGTAGATCAATTTGACTACCGAATCTTGCATTTTTCACACTTTGTTCAATATTTCACAAACTATTGCTAAAATTAAGAAGGAATATATCCTGTGCCGTTGCAATAGAATCGTATCGATTCCTCTACTCAAAGAAAAACGAGCAGGAACCTGTTCCCTGCTCGTTTTTTCAACCTTTATTATGAATCGGCTGCTCCTGCCTCTTCCCGTTCTCTTTCCGCCTTTTGCACTTTTCGATACGTCACATAGGATACCCAGATGCTGAATTCATAGAGCAGCAATAGAGGAACCGTGACCATTAAATGCGAAATAACTTCAGGCGGGGTAATCATCCCGGCGATGACCAGCAGCACAAAATAGGCAAGCTTGCGCACCTGGCTTAACAGCATTGGGGTAATGATCCCCAGTCTCGTTAAAAACATCACGATCACAGGGAGCTGGAATAGCGCGCCGAATGGGAGTGTCACCTGAAAAAGAAAGGTAAAGTATTCATTAATCCCATACTGTTCCGTGATCCCGAGCCGCTCTGCTAAATTGCTCATGAACTGAACCAAATAAGGAAACAAAATAAAATAAGCGAAAGCGATTCCCGCTAAAAACAGCAAAAACGCAAGCGGAATGTAGGACAAGGTCGCTCTCTGTTCATTCTCATGAAGACCGGGTCGGACAAAAGCCCACAGCTGATAAAGAATAACTGGAAACGTTAAGATTAACGCACTCGCAAACGCGAACGTCATAAAGACTCGGATCGAATCGGTCATCTTAAAGGCGTTCATCGGCAAATCAGCAGCCGTTGGCGTGCTTTGCAAATATGTGATTAAGGGAGTCGCTAAAAAAAAGCCGGCGACAAAAGCCACTGCAAAGAAAGCGAGTGTGATGATTATTCGCCGCCTTAACTCCACAATGTGTTCCATCACCGACATATCTTTTTGTTCCATGGATAAACCCTTCCTGCTTAGGCTTTGTTATTATCTTTCTTTTTATCGTCTTCTTCATCCGCCAAGCCTTTTGTCGCATGCTTGAATTCACGCAGTGTATTTCCAGCAGCCTTTCCAAGCTCCGGCAGTTTTTTTGGACCAAAGATCAACAATGCAACAAGCGCAATAATCGCAATACTTCCCGCTCCTAATCCCATAGGTAGCACCTCCTTGTCCTTTTATCATACTCAGCAACAGCTTCGCCGAGGAATTTCGCTTTTCGTCATACTCCCGCTGGGAGTATTCCTATTATACGGGATAATGCTTTAGAAAATAAACTAACGCCTGTAATTCGACTGACAGGTCAATGTGATGGACACGGACTTCCTCAGGCACATCCAGCCGGGCCGGTGTAAAATTAAGGATGCCCTTAATTCCTGATTGTACGAGCTGATCGGCAATCTTTTGAGCGGCAAAGGCCGGGACTGTTAAGATCGCCACCGTCACCTCTGGATCAATCAGCTCAGTCAGCTGCTCAAGATGATAGATCGTCACCCCGCCAATGTCCTTGCCGACTTTTTCCTGATCAACATCAAAAGCCATCACAATTTCAGTATTATTATTTTTAGAAAAATTGTAGTTCAAAAAGGCTGTTCCAAGGTTGCCAACACCGACAAGAATCACTTTCGTCAACTCATCCTGATCAAGTGTCTTACGAAAAAAAGAAAGCAAATAATTGACATTATAACCATAGCCCTTTTTCCCAAGTGCTCCAAAATAGGAAAAGTCGCGACGAATGGTCGCTGAATCTACTTTCACTGCCTCACTCAATTCCGTTGAGGATACTCTCTGTTTTCCTGAGGCCTGGAGATTCTCCAAAAACCGATAGTACAAAGGCAGCCGCTTTGCAGTTGCTTGGGGAATCTTCATTTGCTCGCTTTTCATCAGCGCCTCCCTCCTGCCTGCGAGGACACAGTCCTCATTTTTTCATTGTACACCATTTCACACAGTTTGTAAGTGGTTTCGTTTCATGTTCAATAAGTTGTTGAAAGATTGATTCTGCGATACACTCACAGTATACAGCTTTTTTAGAAAACACGTCGTATCTTTGCAAGAAGATAGAAAGGGAAAACCATGATTGTTTTACAGTGCATCAATCTTTCAAAATCATTCGGCGCAGAGCCTATTTTATCAAATATTAAGCTGGATATCCAAACTGGAGAACGTCTTGCGCTCGTTGGACGTAATGGAGCCGGCAAATCAACCTTGCTCAAAATCATTGCCGGACAGCTTTCTTACGATGACGGCGAGCTTATGCTGCCTAAAGGCGTAGAGCTTGGCTACCTTGCCCAGGACACAGGACTCGAATCAAATCTGTCAATCTGGGATGAAATGCTGACTGTCTTTGAGCCTTTGCGCCAGATGGAAAAACAGCTGCGCGCGCTCGAAGTGCAGATGTCGGACCCTGACTTGCTGCAAAACACGCCACGCTATGAAAAGCTGCTGCGGGAATATGATGAAAAGCAGCTTGCTTTCAAAGATAAGGGCGGGTATCAATATGAAGCGGATATCCGTACCGTGCTTGCCGGCATGAACTTTGCTGATTTCGAATACAGCACGAAAATTTCTACGTTAAGCGGCGGGCAAAAGACACGGCTTGCTTTAGCGAAGCTGCTTCTGACAAAGCCGGACTTGCTCATTCTTGATGAGCCGACGAACCACCTCGATATTTCTACATTAACATGGCTTGAGCATTATTTGCTTGGCTACAAAGGAGCGATTTTGATCGTCTCCCATGATCGCTATTTTCTCGATAAAATTGTTACAAAGGTTGTTGAGATTTCCAGAACGAAATCCATCAAATATCATGGAAATTACAGCAATTACCTCGAGGAGAAAGCAAAGCGCTACGAGCTTGAAGTAAAGCAATATGAAAAGCAGCAGGATCAAATTGCCAAGCTTGAGGATTTCATTCAAAAAAACATCGTCCGCGCCTCGACGACAAAGCGGGCGCAAAGCCGGCGCAAGCAACTCGAGAAAATGGAGCGGCTCAACCGGCCTCCCGGTTCCGAGAAATCCGCCTCCTTTTCTTTTGACATTGACAGACAAAGCGGAAATGAAGTGCTGCGGGCAACCGGCCTTCATGCAGCCTACGGCGAGCACTCGATTTTCCGCAATCTTGATTTGGCGATCGACCGCGGCGAAAGCGTCGCCCTGATCGGTCCAAATGGAGCCGGCAAATCGACGCTATTAAAAGCGTTAATGAAGGCGATCCCGCTTCAGGACGGAACGATCCGCCTCGGCAGCAACGTAACGATTGGCTATTACGATCAGGAGCAGGCGAATCTCAAATCGAACAAGCTTGTGCTGCAGGAGCTGTGGGATGACTATCCGTTATTACCGGAAAAGGAAATCCGGACCGTGCTCGGCAACTTTCTATTCAGTGGGGATGATGTGCTCAAGCCAGTGTCGGCGTTAAGCGGCGGCGAAAAGGCGCGCCTTGCCTTGGCGAAGCTAATGATGCAAAAAGCCAATTTCCTGATTCTTGATGAGCCGACGAACCATCTCGATCTCGACGCCAAAGAAATGCTGGAAGCGGCCTTGATTGATTATCCTGGCACCCTGCTCTTCGTCTCACATGACCGTTACTTCCTCAACCGAATTGCGACAAGAATGGCAGAGCTCGAGCATGGTCAGATCACGAATTACCTTGGTGATTATGATTACTATGTAACGAAAAAAGCTGAAATGCAGCAGCGTGAGAAGTTGGAACAGGAGGAGGCTGCCGGCCCAGTCCAAACCGAAGATCAGTCCGACAAACGGAATTATGAGGCGGACAAGGAAGCGAAAAAACTGGAACGCCAGCGCTTGCGCCGAATTGAAGAGCTCGAACAGCATATCGAACAGGCAGAAACGGAGCTTGCCGAATGCGAAGAAGCGCTTTGTGATCCCGACGTCTACTCGAATCATGAGGAAGCTCAGGCTCTCCAGCAAAAAATCGATGACCTTCAGGCAACGATTGAGACATATATGGAAGAATGGGAGCAGCTGCAGGAATAAATCACTCACCGTCCCAACTAGGCAGGGCAAAGGTTGTTTCTTTTACTTTTCGCCTGCCCTCCATCCCATGAGCATTTAAAGCCCGTTGTGAGTGGGTTTCTCACAACGGGCTTGTGGTGTTTGAAGCCATTGCCAGTAGGTCCAAAGCTAGTTTTGTCTCAAGCTCTTTGGCGTATGAAGCCTTTGCCAACAGGGGTCAAGGCCAGTTTTTCTCTTCCTCAGCGCGCCGCCTGAAGGGCGATGATGCGCTCGGGGTGGTTTGTCGTAACTCGAAGCTCGTCGTGAAAGCTGGTGAGCTTTTTCAACGTCTCCTCTTCATCCACTGTCCAGACGCCAATCTTTATCCCTGCTTGTAGCAGCTCACCAACCATTGATTCTGTAATAAAGGCATAGTGCATCGAAATAAAACCAGCCTTTGTATAGCGTGCCTGCTCAAGCAATAGAGTCGGCCGGCCAAGATAAACGAGTCCTGTTTCAATCGCCGGATCAGCATCTTTAACCAACTTCACACTAATGTGGTCAAACGAAATGACGGTAACCTGACGCTCCATCTGATAGGACTGGATCAGCTTCACAACGGCTTCCTCCAATCCTGAATAATAACCGGCTGTCTGCTTAAGTTCAATCACGAGACGAGTCGGGCGGTCTTTGAACAATTGGAAAACCTCCTCTAAAGAAGGAATCCTTTCAGCTGAGAATTCCTGATCAAACCAGCTGCCGGCAGTAAGCTGCTGCAGCTCGGAGAACGTATAATCGCGGACGGCTCCGTTGCCATTCGTTGTCCGTTCCAATGTATGATCATGAATGACGACCGGAATGCCATCCTTCGACAGGTGAACATCCAGTTCCACTTCAGTAATGAGCGGCTCGTCCAATGCCAGCCGGAAAGCGGCCAGCGTATTTTCAGGCGCCTGTCCGGACCAGCCCCGGTGTGCAACAATTTTCATTCAATCGTCCCCTTCCTGCTTTTATTTTACTCCTGTATACACAAACGCCCGGATGATTTGACGCTGGGCGAAGAAAAAGACAATCAAAATCGGCAGAACCAAAATCATGTTGCCCGCCATTAAAATATGCCAAGCGACCCCGCCTTCGACTTGCAGCAATTTCGTCACACCAATCGGCAATGTCCGCGAAGCATCGGTCGTCGTCATAACGAGCGGCCAGAAATAATCATTCCAATGGGTAATAAAACTGAACAATCCGAACGTAATTAAAACAGGCTTGGCCATCGGCACCATAATCTTGATAATGATCTTCCATTCACTCGCCTCATCAAGCCTTGCCGCTTCAATCAGCTCCTCCGGCACCTGCTTAAAGGATTGCCGCAACAGAAAAATACCGAAGGCGCTTGAAGCGAAGGGAAGAATCAAGGCCCAGAGCGTATCAAGCAGCCCCCACGAGCTCATCTGCAAATAAACCGGTAAAAAGATCAGCTGCGCCGGAATCATCAACGTGATCATCGTTAGGCCGAAGAAGAATGTATCCCCTTTAAACCGGTAGCGTGCGAAGGCGTAGGCCGCCGGGATAATCGTACAAAATTGCAGGATAAGAATCCCGACAGAAACAAGGATGCTGTTAACGAAAAACCGCAGAAACGGACCCGAATTCCATGCCTTTTCAAAATTGCTCCAATGAAATTCTGCAGGAATCCATTTCGGTGGAAAAATAATTGTCTCGCCCAGTGATTTAAGCGAGGTCGACATCATCCAGACAAACGGCATCGCAAAAATGATGACGATCCCGATCAAGCTAATCGCACGAATTAGCTTAAGGGCAACCACTTTGTAATTCATAAGCCTCTCCTTTCTTAGCGGTAGTGAACGCGTTTGGCAAGCAGGCGGAAGTAAATAATCGTCAATAGGCTGACGACAATTAGCAGGATGACACCAGCCGCGGATGCATAGCCGATCTTAAAGAAACGGAAACCATTTTCATAAATGTAATAGACGAATGTGTTCGTTGAATTAATCGGTCCTCCCTGCGTCATGATCGAAATCGTATCAAAGATTTGAAAGGAGCCAATCATACTGATCACCGCTAAAAAGAACAGTGTCGGCGACAGCATTGGAAGCGTAATTTTCGTAAATGTTCTCCATGGACTTGCCTCGTCCAAGGATGCTGCCTCATACATGTCTTTCGGTATACTTTGCAGGCCGGCGATAAAGACAAGCGTATTAAACCCGACCCCTTTCCAGACAGCCACAATGACTAAGGAATACAATGCGGTGTCCGGGTGGGTGAGCCATTGCACCTTCTCAATCCCGAACAGACCGAGAAACCAGTTAAGCAAACCGTAATCCACATCCATCATCCACATCCACAGCATTGAAATTGAGACGAGCGAAATAATATGCGGACTGAAAATCGCCCCCTGGACAAAGCTGTAGACGCCCCCCTGCTTATTCAGCCAAAGCGCCAAAAACAGCGAGATGGTCAGCGTGAAGAAAACAGTCAGAAACGTATAGACAGCCGAATTGCGCATCACTTCGATAAATTCCCGTTCAGCCAGCAGCGATTTGAAGTTTTCCAATCCAACGAAGTCCTTCGTCGGACTGACGAAATTCCAATCAAAGGCACTTAAGTAAATCATATAGAAGATAGGATAAATAAAAAACAGGCAGAAAATGATCACCGCCGGAGCAATCATTGCGTAAGGGCGCAGCGTCGTCCAATTCACGAAACTAAACCCCCTCCAGCACAAGCGGCTTTTGTCCAATCGAGACATGGCGCATCCGGATTCCATCTTTATCAAAGAAATAGAGCTTATCGAGCGGGATTGTCAGGTAAACCGTTGTCGCTTCCTCGACATTCGTTTGAAACTGCTTCACCCTGCAAAAGCCTGCGCCCGTTTTCACCTTGTAAATAATTTCAGCGCCCAACGTTTCCCGTGTCACGATCTCTCCCGGAATGACGAGCTGGTTATCATGATGGGACGAACCGCTCAGCTGGACAACCTCAGGTCTGAAGCCGATATAGCCCGCCTTAAGATTGACATCGGGAAGATACATTCTAACCTGTTGATACTCAACGACATTCATCGCCGGTGTTCCTATAAATTCAGCGGTGAACGTATTATTCGGATCGCGATACATCTTCATCGGACTGTCCACCTGCTGGATTTCCCCTTTATTCAACAAAATGATTTCATCGCCCATCGACATCGCTTCCACCTGATCATGGGTCACATAAACGAATGTCGTGCCGAGCCGCTTATGGAGCTCGATCAACTCCGTCCGCATCTGGTTGCGCAGCTTCGCATCGAGATTGGATAGCGGTTCATCCAGGATAAACACCTGCGGCTTTTTGACCATCGCCCGCGCCAGAGCGACGCGCTGGCGCTGTCCACCGGATAAATGCTGCGGCTTCTTCTTTAAATACTCCGTCAGGCCGACAATTTCCGAAATCTCATTGATCAGCTTTTTCCGTTCGGCTTTCGGCACTTTTTTATTAATCAAACCAAATTCAATGTTTTCTTTGACCGTCATCGTTGGGTATAACGCATAATTCTGAAACACCATTGCGATATTGCGCTTCCCAGGCGGCACTTCATTGACGCAGCGATCACCGATCCAAATGTCGCCACCCGTTTGCTTTTCCAGCCCTGCAATCATTCGCAGCGTTGTCGATTTCCCACAGCCGGAAGGTCCCACCAGCACGGTGAAAGAGCCGTCTTTGATCGTTACATTTAATCCTTTAACGACCTGTGTCTCATCAAAGGCCTTTGTGACATTTTTTAAGACGATTTTTGCCATTTTGCAGGTCCCCTTTCTGCTTTCATTCGTTACTACCCTGTGATCTGAATTGTTTTCGCGGCAAGTACTTCAGCTAACTGATCAACCGTTTCGACAATGACATCCGGCTCCATTAATAACCCGTGATGCGTATATCGCGTAATCAGGCACGTCTTTCCCCCGGCTGCTTTAACAGGGTACAGGTCATTCCACGGGTTATCGCCAATCGACAGAATATGTTCGGGCTTGTAGCCATCCTCCAGTAGACGCCTCACATATCCCTTCATCCCAACCGGTTTTTTCGCGTCATACACGTATTCATCAAACAGCCCGCCGATATTTAAATAGTTGACAAATTCTTCGCCGGACGGTGACGGTGTGTTCGTCATAAACACCTTTCTTTCCACCTCCAGCTTTTCAATCGCAGCAAATAACGGCTCGCAGCGTTCAATCGAAAACGGTGATTGCAGCATTTCCTTTCTTACTTTATTAAAAGCCGCCACGCACGTTGCTGAAGCAATTTGATGCTTTTCAATATAGAAATTCGCCACACACCACGGATCACCGAGATAGGCAAGCTGCCCGCTTTCCAGATTTACAAGGTCAGACGTAACCGTTTGCTCCACTCCCTCCCAGGAAAAGGCTTTTGTGATCCTCTCCTCTTCATAGAGAAAAACAATTTTCTGTTCCCGATCGAGGAAATGCCCTAATTGAATCGGGTGCTCGCCTGCTAAAATCTGATACGCCTCGTTAACGGTCTCATGAATCTCTCTCTCAGACAGTTTGTCTTTTAACAAATAGGTGATATAACGCTCCAAGAAGGAATATTCCTGATAAAGAGTTCCATCTAAATCAAATATCGCCACTTTACTCGTTTGAAACGGGTGCATTCATCCAACCTCCATTTTTATGCTGAAAAAGGGGCCGCGCCTCTTCTTTTCGCAGCCCCGCTTTGACGTTCCTGTCAAAAGTATTACTGCAATAACTGATTGGCTCTTTCCGCCGCGGTATTCAACGCCTCTTCTGGACTAATATCATCATTAATGAGCGAGCGTGTAATTTCATCCTGTAAAATCTTTGAGATTTCCGGGTACTGATCGAGCATTGGACGCGGTCTCGCATACTCAAGCTGCTCCACAGCCACTTCATATTGCGGAAACTCCTGATACAGGTTTTGCATAACATCACTTTCAACGGCGGATAAACGGCTAGGCAGATACCCAGTATACTCACTTGCATAAACCGTCTGTTCCGTCGCGGTCATCCATTTAATAAATTCCCACGCTGCTTCCTGCTTTTCCTCATCCAGCCCAGCAGTCATGACTAAATTACAGCCTCCTGTCGGCACTCCGTACGTCTCATTGGCCGGCATGAAGGTTGTATTCAACTCAAAGCCCTGCTCATCGGCCATCGTCAGCCAGTAGGAAAGGTCGGCCGTCGAACTGAAGGTCATTGCCGCCCGGCCATTCGCAAAATCCTGCTTCGCCGTGTCACCCGCTTCGTCACCCGTCGGAATTTTAATAATCCCTTCCTTGTTCATCCTTTTCCAAAATTCAACCGGTGCGACCCCTGCATCACTGTTAAACGCGACGGACTGCTCATCGTCGGCAATCATTTGGCCTCCGCTTTGCGCGACATAGGCTTCATAGAACCATATGTTCACAGGCAGCGTAATCCCAACCCGCTCACCTTCAACCGTCAATGCTCTGGCATACTCTTCAAATTCCTCCCATGTTTTCGGTCCGGATGGGTCAAGTCCGGCTTCTTCAAGCAGGGTTGCATTCAAATAAAGAATCGGCGTACTGCGCAAATATGGCAGAGCATATAAGCGGTCGTTAACGTAGGAATTCCCCATCAGGCCCGGGATAAAGTCATCCATTTGAATATCATCGCGCTCGATAAATGGCGTTAAGTCTTCCGTCATTCCCGAGTTCGCAAAAATCGCCACAGAAGCAATTTCATTTTGCGTCACTTCCGGCGCGTTCCCGGCAGCAAACGCCGCCTGGGTCTTCGCATGCAAATCATCATAGGAGCCCTGATATTCAGCCGTCACATGGATGCGATCCTGCGACTCGTTAAACATCTTAACTAGATTCTCGTTATTTTCGCCGATTTTATCTCCCCAGGCGTACCAGTATGTGATTTCGATTTTGTCTCCCTCTCCGCCCTGAGTCGCCTCATCTCCACTACCTGAAGCATCGGAGGTCGTATCGGTTGATTGACAAGCAGCTAGCACAAGCATCACCATTGCTGAAACGAGCAACATCCACAATCTGTTTTTCATTTGATCCATCTCCTTTTATTTGCTTTTATTTTTCCTCTTCCTTGACCAGGCCGCTACGCTCACTCAGACTCTAAAAAAAGAGACCTCGCTCCAATAGTTAGAATGAAAGAATCATTCATCTCTATTCGGCAAGGTCTCTCTGATCATCGCACCAACTAATCTATTTACTTGTTAGGATCATCATAGCTTTCAAATATTAAGAGAACATGAAAGAAAGATAAAGCTTTTATGAATAAGCGACCGCCCCGGCCAGGTCCGCTTTCCACACATCTCGATTAGAGGTCGAAACAGCCAACGCCCCATGGGCGAGAGCCGCTTCGGCATGCTCCTTTTCCGTAAGTAGCCCGCCCGTAATAATCGGGACATCCTTTGTAAAGGTTTTAATTTCCGCGAGGATTTCAGGAATCCGGGCCGGCATGATTTCAATAATATCAGGCTTGTTTCTCTCAAGCTGCACGGGAAGGTTGACGAGAATCTCGGAATCAATCATAAAGATTCGTTGCACCGTCAAAAGCTGACGCTTCTTAGCGGAAGCGATCAAGCTCGGCTTTGTTGTGACGATACCTGTTGGTCTGACATAGTTGGCGATAAAATCAAGCCCGTCGCTATCATTGCTCAATCCTTTGATCTTCTCGATATGAACGAATGTCGGCAAGCCAGCTTCAATTAGCACCTCGACATAATGCTTAATCACATTTATGTTGCCTGTTAAGAGAAAGACACTGCCGATTTGCTCACGCAGCTTCAGTACAAGATCAATATGCTTCGGGGTTTTCACCGCGGCGATTTTCTTCGTCTCTGCTATGCGCGTAAAGATATCCTTTGTCCCGTTCATTCCTTTTCCCCTTTCTTGAAGCATTAAAAAGGTTTAGCTTACATCAACAACCGGCAGGAGCGACACCCGGCATTCACGATCAATCGCTTCTCCCCGTACATCGGTCTGATGGGTGAAATGATTCATATGCCTGTAGACAACAGGAGCGGCCTCTGCCATAACCAGATCCTCGATATCAACCGCCGAGACGATAATTTCTTCCGGCGTGAGCTCAATGACACGCAGGGCATGCTGATCAAGGCAAGCCGACACCTGAACAAAGATCCACTGTTCCTTTTTCACAATCGAATCAATATGGGTATGACCATTAAAATACATCCCGATTCCACGCTTTTTCTCCAAAATGGACCAGACATCAATCTCCGGATGAATCGATCCTTTTTCATGATCGGAGCGCTTCGTCGTTTGATAAACCGGATGATGGGCAAAGACAAGTAATGGCTTCGTCCCGGATTCAATCACCACCTCTTCTAACCAATCGAGCTGCGCTTCATCCAGCCAGCCGCCCCAGTCTTCATAATCCATTTCTTTCGCCGTATCGAGAAACGCGAGGATCGCTTGATCAGTCTCAATCGAGTGATAGCGTTTTTGCCCCGAAATGGTAAGGACCTTTTCCCGCGGCTGCGCATAAAGGTCATGATTTCCTAAAACATGAATGAAGTCCTTTTGATGATGGTTGATCAGACGATAAATATCCTCCAATTCGCTGGTGTGACCGTAATTGGTCAAATCACCAAGTGAAAGATACAAATCCGCCTCAACTTGAAGAAAGTGATCGATAAATCTTTTGTAAAAGACTTCCCGCGCTTCAGCCAACCCGTCAATGTCTGCCTCAATGTCCGGATAGTGCAAATCCCCGATAAGTGCCAGTTTCACCTTCATTCTCCTCTCTTCATTTCAAATCATGTAATATAGGCTTGTCCACTGTTCCTGAATTACTCGGCGGCTTTTTCATTTTTGAACGGCTTCTCTTTCAAAAAAATGAAAAAACCCCTCCTACTGTCGATACAGACAGTAAGCAAGGTTTCTCCTATTCTCTACCTTAATGGTCTTTGTTTATTTACTTCTTACATTCACTATACGGTTACATTGTTAAGTGATTATTAAGGGAATGTTTAGTTTCCTTATAAAAAGCTGTCATTCCTTCCAGCTTCCGGCTCTTTTGCAGATTTCACCAGCCAGAAGTAATAGCTTGATACCACACAGAACATCGACGTCGCCGCCGCCACGACTCCCGAATCATTAAAAAGCAGCAGGGAGAACGAGGCGACGACTCCGGCCTGCATAAAAAGCTGCATATCAGCCCTTTTTAACTGACGCCGCTTTCTCCACAGCACAATCGCCCCCAGCAAATAGCTTGTCACTAACAGCTGTGTCCAGTTGGAGTGCTTGAATAACTTGAAGTTCATCGCCAGCTTCCTCTGAATCAAGTCAAAAATGAATCTTACATCCCCCTGCAAAAGTCGCTCAAACGCCGATCCGATATGGGTCCGTTCACCCGTAAGCTGCATCATAAACAAGAGCAGGACGCCACCTGCCAGCACAGCCAAAGCGATTACCACAAACCTCCCTCTGGACCAGCGCCACTGACCGAGCCGGTAAAACAAAAAGGCGAATGTAATTAACGCTGATAAGGTCGCCCCCGCATTCGTCCCCAGTGTACTTTTTCCGAGCACGAGAATCACGACAACCGCCAATCCCCCCGCGGTGACAAGCGCCGCCCATTTACGGGCATAGGCTAATAGCGGCATCAACACCATTAACGCGACGATCAGATAAACTCCGGCAAACTCATTTCCCATTCCGTAATAGCGTGCGCCAATGATCGGATCATAGCCTAAATACGAGCGCTGCATAAACGGCGACCCGAGCATAACATCGAACGTTAGCAGCAGAAAGGTGAAAAGTCCTGTCCAAAAAATCGGGGTTCTTGTTTTATCCACGAGATATCCACATGTAATCGAACTGATAATTAACAGTATGATAAAGCCCCACACGCCTGTAAACGGGGTCAGCCGCGCCAGCGCCAAAAACCAGAACGGCGACCAAAGCATCGAAAGGAGCAGAAGCCGGATCAGCCTGCGGTACATCTGTTTCGATCCTTCTGTGATGAAGCTGAATGCTCCCGCTGTAAGCAGAGCAATGACGAGAAAGGAAATATAGGTCGATAACACATTGGCACGGCTTTTATAAATAAGAACCATTTCATCGACAGCCGAAAGGATGTCGCCGCCGTCGCTTCGTTCCTGACGGATGACTTCTCCGGCAAGAGGCACTCCACCACTTGATAAGCCGAAAGAGTCCAACAGTGTCGGGACGACATCAAGGCTGCTGACCAAATAGGGCTGCTTCGTCGTCGCCGACGTAAGCATTTCCCCTTTCTTCTTCCCCCAATAAAATACCGGGGCCAGCTGCTGTTTCTCTTGATAGGCATCCTCGTTCATCATCGGCGCCAATAACCAGATTTCCTCCGCATAGCCGCTCTCATTCAGCTCCTCTAAAAAGCTGCTTAATTGCTGTAATTGCCGCTGGTGTTTAGAGGCAAACAACTGCTGATCCATAAAAGCCTTCTGCTCATAAAGCCGGTGCAGATCTCCCCATTCAATTACGCTTAATTGCCGCCGGTTTGCCGCCTCCGCCAACTGCTCCATCAGAAAGGTCCGGTTCATCTCAAGAGCAGACGGAGCCTGTGGATTAGCGCGCACCGCTTCGAGTAAGCTTCCTTTCCCTTCACCATGTTGATTCATAATGAGCAAGGAGCCATAACGCTGCTGTTCAGCTGTCGTATCACTATGGCCAAAAACCCGGCGTTCGATCCCGGCATCCTCGAGGAGTTGTCCTAATAAACCAACTGTCACCGCCATGTGCTTTTTCCGGAGCTGTGGATAATAAGGATGAAATAAGTTTTCTCCTGCCGTTTGCCTACCGACCTGGGACATCCAGTGTTCAACCTCCAGCTCCTGAAAGTTTTCCCCAAGCTGATAGCTGTTCCATCCTTTAACACCGACTGTTCGCACTCCTAAACTTAACGTCATCATATTATTCAAATAAGAATAAGGGCCGTCAGGGCGGACATTCATCGCCCCAATCGCCGACCGCTTCCAAATACGTGATTTGTCCTGCTCAAGGAACCAGCTTGCTTCATGAAAGGAAAGGTCCGGTACAATCATGACAACGACCTGCTTCGCTTCTGATTCTGCCGCCCACGTATCCACAGGGCAAATCAAGAAGATGACGCACAGCCATCCAATAAGCGATTTTTTCGACATTGTCCTTCCTCATTTCGACCTAATTTTCTGACATATCCACATTACCCACAAACTTATTCACATGAAAAACAGCGTATTTCCTACTATCTTTTTATTTATCCACATTATAAACAGCTTTATCCACATTGCAGTTAATCACAATTCATCCTTCGATTTTATCGTTATTTCAGAGCTTATCCCCATTAATCACAGCAATGTGGATAAATGCTGTGCACAAGCTAACGACAGTTCCTTTTTCCCACTTTACTAGCATAAAAAAACCATTTAAGGATAGCCTTTACACCCTTAAATGGTTTTAAACACTATTTATTTACATTAATGATAAACCCGGATTCCCGTTCAGATCATAGCCCGAGAAAAGTCGCTGCTTCCATTTACTACTGGCCGCCGCGCCAATCATCGCCGCATTATCGGTGCAAAGCTCAAGCGGTGGAATGATAAGCTCAACTGATGTGGAAAATTCCTCCTCCAATGCAGCGCGCAACCCTTTATTTGCTGCTACTCCTCCAGCCAACAGAAGCTGCTTGACCTCCAGCTCCTCAACCGCCCGTTTGGTCTTGCCGACGAGCACCTCAATCACACTTTGCTGAAAGCTTGCGGCGACGTCTTCAATTTTCGCCTCTTCACCGCGCTGCTTGTAATTGTGCAGCGTATTAATAACAGCTGACTTCAGGCCGCTGAAACTGAAATCGTAGGAATCACTCTCAAGCCAGGCACGCGGAAAGGAAATCGTCGCTTCTCCTGCAGCCGCCAGCCTGTCAATATGCGGCCCGCCCGGATAAGGCAAGCCCAATGTTCTAGCCACTTTATCATAAGCCTCACCGACCGCGTCATCCCGCGTTTGCCCAATAATCGTAAAGCTGCCTTCCTTCTCCATGTGCACAAGCTCTGTATGGCCGCCTGAGACAACGAGCGCAAGCAGCGGATAGGTTAATGGCTGCACGAGCTGATTCGCATAAATATGCCCGGCGATATGATGAACACCGATTAAAGGTAGTCCTTGCGCAAAGGCAATCGCTTTTGCCGCGTTCACACCAATTAACAGCGCTCCGACAAGCCCCGGCCCTTCTGTGACGGCCACTGCGTCGAGGTCGGAAAAGCTCACCTTCGCATCCTTCATTGCCTGCTCGACGATCAGTGTAATCTGTTCTACGTGATGGCGCGACGCCACTTCCGGCACGACTCCGCCGAAGCGCTTATGGCTCTCCATTTGCGAGGAGACAACGTTACTCACAATGTCAGTCCCTCCCCGTATCACAGCGGCTGATGTTTCATCACAGCTCGTCTCGATAGCAAGGATCAATTCTTCCGTCTTCATATTAGCTTCACCCACATGACTAATGCGTCTTCCAAGTTATCCGCATAATAATTTTTTCGAATCCCGCCGGGCTCAAACCCTAGCTTCCGATAAAGATTTTGCGCAACTTCATTCGATATCCGGACTTCCAGAGATAATGTCGCCGCCCCCAGCTGTTTCGCGAAAGCCATCGCAAAACTGAGCAGCTTTTCGCCCCGCTTCTGCCCGCGAAAACGTGAATGAATGGCGATGTTTGTAATCTGCGCTTCATCCATCACGACCCATAGCCCGCAATATCCAATGACACGTTCCTCATATTCATACACAAGATAATGAGCAAATTGATTGGACGTTAATTCATTATGGAACACAGCCGGATCCCACGGAACGGAAAACGCGTCCCGCTCCACGTCCATTACTTCCTCAATATCACCCTCTGCCATAAAGCGAATGAGCTCCCGTTCTTGTTCAATCATGTTGTCGGTCCCTTTTCTGTCTGGGCTTTCTGCCATTTCGCTTCCGCTTCTGCCAACTGCAAGTAATCAGGCACGAGCGCATGGGGGGAAGGCACTCCCTGAAGATCGTCGCCTAGTCTCGCCAGCTCGGCCGGCCGTGGTAATTGAGCTGCTCCTGGCATAAAACAAGCCCTCTCCCCTAATCGTTCGACGATTGTCTCCCTGTGCAACGCCACATCCTGGCCGATGAACAGGACGTCCTGCTGCTGTTCATGCAACCAATCCAGCCAATCTGTCAGCAGCACGAGACGATCCTCACCCTGCTGTCTGACTTCCATCCCTTGTGCTATGTAGCTGCCAGTATAAACCTGTCCACGCCGCGCATCCATCAGAGGAACGATCACTCCGTGAAAAAAGCGTCCCGCCTGGGCCAGCACCGCCAAACTGGATACGCCAACGACCGGAATGCCAAGCGACCACGCCATCGTTTTTGCTGTCGTGACACCGATCCTCACTCCTGTATACGAACCGGGCCCCTTGGCGACGACAATTTTCTCAAGCTCTCGGGGAGAGATGTCCGCTTCTTTCATCATCTGCTCAATCGCCGGCATTAAACGCAACGAATGATTCTTTTTCAGATTCGTAGTCAGCTCAGCAACCGTTTTCCCATGATCGGTCAGCGCGACTCCCATAATGAAAGAAGATGTATCAATTGCTAAACATATACTCATTCCAGCCACTCCTTACCGAGCTGCCGCTCCCGCTCTCCCACTGCCGTTACCGTTAGCTTTCGGCTCGTCTCATCCAGATGATAGATCGCAATACTAAGTCGGTTCTCCGGCAACTGCTCCTCAATCCTTGTCGGCCATTCAATTACCGAAACACCCTCACCATAAAAATATTCCTCTAAGCCGAGCTCCTCCGCTTCGTCTTCCATTCGGTACACATCCATATGATAGAGCGGCAGCCGTCCTTGATATTCTTTAATGATCGTAAAGGTCGGACTGTTCACAACTCCCTTCACACCAAGACCTTTGGCCAGTCCTTTTGTAAAGCTCGTTTTTCCAGCCCCTAAATCTCCCTCTAGCGTAATAACATCACCGGCTGCCACCAGCTGTCCAAGCCGCTCCGCCAGTCCCGCGGTTTCATCGGGGCTGCGGGTCACCACTGTCCATTCCTGCATCTTCTTCACCTGCGCTTTTGAAAATGATTATAGCCTTTCTTCTCCAGCTTTTTCAGCTGACCGTTTTGCCTTAAAAAAACACCCGGTTCTCCGGCTTCGACACGTCCCACTTCAAAAAAGGGAAGCTTCCCAGCCGCAAAACGCTCTTTTAGTTCCTTTACATCAGCGGGCGCTGCTGCACCGAGCAGAACATAATCCTCCCCTCCGTACAGGGCCCAGTCAAGTTGCTGACTAGCTGGGTAGACACTCACGCTCGGATGAAATGGAAGTGAATCGGCTTCAATGACAATCGAGACATGACTCGCTTCTGCTATTTCATCTGCTTCGCTGGCCACTCCGTCACTAATATCATTTAATGCCACTCGTCCGGCAAAGTCCGCGAACAGGCAACCTTGCTCCACATGAGGCGATGGCTCCTGATGGGCCTTCACCAATGCCAGTTCCTCCTCTGAAAAAGTCGCTGTTCTGCCTCTTTTCAGCAACAGCTCCAGTCCTGCAGCCGCAGAGCCTGCATAGCCCGTCAGAAACAAAAGATCGCCCGGCCGTGCGGCATTACGATACCTTGCTTTTGTACGCTCGACCTGGCCAATCACCGTGATCGTCAGCACGAGCGCGGCCGGAGTAGAAACCGTGTCACCGCCGATTAAATCCATTCTATATTTTGTTGCCAGCTCCTCCATGCCACGGTATATCTCCCTCAGCTCTTTTTCATCCCATGTTTCAGGAACGGCCAGCGATACAAGATAATAAGCCGGCGTTGCCCCCATCGCAGCAAGATCACTAATATTGCTGGCGAGTCCTTTCCTCCCAATCTGAAATGGGGAGAGCGTATCGCGCCGAAAATGTACGCCCTCAACGAGGGTATCAACGCAGACAACCTGATCAGACTTATCTGAAGCCTTGTACACAGCAGCATCATCACCAATCCCTTTAATCAGGGAAGGCTGCTGCAACTGCCTCGGCATAATACTGTTGATGAAAGAAAATTCATCCATATTGATACTCTCCTTTATCCGGACTTTAGGCAATTCGGAATGTCTATCCTCATCTCTCTTCTAGTTTATCCGATTTCGGAGGAAATGCCTATTTCCTCTCAGCACATAAGAAAAAAACCGAAACAATCCGCTTCGGTTTTTGGTATTGCGGGGGACGGATTTGAACCGCCGACCTTCGGGTTATGAGCCCGACGAGCTACCAGACTGCTCCACCCCGCGTCGTTACAAAGTTATTAGATGATGCTTTTACAAAGATGATTAGAACTCTTCTCTTCCCGATTATTCAAGGAAGCTTTCATGCGTCGAGTTTACTCGTCGCTGTTTCGGTGGATGTTTTGCTTGTTGCTCCACCCCGCGTCGTTATTAAGTATTCGGATGATGTTTCCCAAGGAAGCGATAAACTCTCCTCTTCCTGATTGTTCAATGATGCTTTCATGCGTCGAGCTCACTCGCTGCTAATTCGGCGGATGTTTTGCTCGTTGCTCCACCCCGCGTCGTTACAAAGTTATTGGATGATGCTTTTACAAAGATGATTAGATTTATGTGAGATGTACGACCTTAATGAAAGTATCGCCAACTTGTTCATCTTTTATGCAGAACAGCCCGGCAACGTCCTACTCTCACAGGGGGAAGCCCCCAACTACCATCGGCGCTGAAGAGCTTAACGACCGTGTTCGGCATGGGAACGGGTGTGACCTCTTCGCTATCGCCACCGGACTGTTTCTGACACAAGATCTATAATACCATACTACTCTTAACACTTCAAGTGCTTTTAAAACAAAAAGAATTGTTCACAGATTGTACAAATAATTTGATTATGATAGCGCTTACATGTTATGATATAAAAAAGAATATTCAGATAAAATTCACATTTATAAAAAGGGGGAGAACAATTTGCTAAAGAAAATAATGAATCCTCTTCGGGTTATGTTACTTACACCGGTCGGTCTGTTACTCACTGTGTTAGTTCTTCCAGTTCTCATCGCTACCGATGAAGTGCCGCTTTTGCAGCAGTTCTTTGAGTCTTTACACCAATACGACTAGGCGTCTCTTTATAAGAAGAGGCTGGACAAAAGGTTGTTTTACCTTTTGCCCAGCCTTTCAGAAAGCCGAGCTGCCGTCAATTCCAGCAGCGTACAGCTCAGCTCTTCTTTCACTTACAAATCATTCAGAAAGAGCGAAATCATTTTCGCTGCTTCAGCCCGTGAGCTGTGCGCCTTTGGCTGAAACTCTTCTTCCGTCGCTGTCATCCAGCCCAATTCAACAGCATATTGAGCGGCGGCTTTCGCATATGCACTAATCTGTTGATCATCCGCAAACGTAACTTCGCTTCTCTCTCCTGTTTCTTCATTTATATAATCAAATGCTCTCGTAAAAATAACTGCCATTTGTTCTCTTGTAATAGACTGCTCCGGCGCAAACAGATGCTCCGCCGTTCCATTAACGATTCCTGCTTCGTACGCCGCTTGGATAAACGATGCGTTTTCTCCGCGCACGTCAGTAAACGGTCCAGCTGCATCACTTGGCTCCAACCCAAGCCCACGGCTAACCATTACAACCAGGTCACCCCTTGTCAGAGTTTCTGCAGGGCGAAACGCGCCGGCATCAATTACATCCCTTTCCAACAACTCGATAATATAAGGGTAAGCCTGATCGCCCTCGTTCACATCAGGAATTGGCGATAGTGCTCCCGACTCTTCTGTGAATTCATATACTGCAACTGTACCGGAAACTTCATGAGTTGCAGCTAGCAACGCATGACCTGTTGGACTATTTTCTGCTTCGATAAATACAAGCCCTTCCGGAGAAACATCTCCACCAACATTAACGGAAAAATCGCGGCTTGAAATCATCGTCACAAATTGAGAATCTGCCGGGTTCGTAACATCGTAAACCATAATGGCTCCAACGCGCTCTAACGCTGTAAAG
The DNA here is from genome assembly GCF_023715705.1 of Halalkalibacter oceani. Classification (GTDB taxonomy): domain Bacteria; phylum Bacillota; class Bacilli; order Bacillales; family Bacillaceae_D; genus Halalkalibacter; species Halalkalibacter oceani_A. Next base: position 4,729 of record NZ_JAMBOS010000008.1, on the reverse strand, counting down.
GCATAAATAGAATCACCAATCCGGCCGACCACGACCGTTTCCGGTTCTGGTCCCTTCGCATCACTGCGCCCATCAAACTGGAGCTTATCATTCGTTGTATTAAAGTGCTCAGGCAGCACTTCGGCTATAATCTGCTCAAATTCCGCACCACTGTCATAGACCAGTTCCATCGTATCAGCATTGTAAATTGAAAAACTCCGTCCCCCAAAGGAATAAAGGGCTTCATAGATGCCTTGATCATTTTTACCGTCTTCGGCTGTAATAAGGGTATCCTTCATTTCTTCAAGAAGTCCCGACTCAACCAGTTCATCAAGCTCTTCTTGGGAATAACCTTCATAATGATCAGCATTCAACTCAATTTGATCAAGAATTTCTCCAATTTTCACTTCTTCTGAATACGCATCGTAATCGCGCGCATCACCTTCATTTGGCGTAAAAAGATAGGTTTGTCCATTTATAGTGTATAGATCGATTGCATCGGGCATTCTCCAGCCAAGTAAAGGCAGATTCTCTATATTGATCTCGCCATCTTCTATTCCGTCCAGTTCATTTCCAGGAATCGAATGATCCTTAAAACCAATGCCTTTCACTGCCGTTACTTTTTCGGCCTGCAAATCGATAATCGCAATTGCATTATTTTCCTGCAAAGCCACATAAGCAGTCCTGCTATCATCGCTCACAACAATATATTCAGGCTCGATCTGCTGAGCCGCGCTTCCTTTTGAACTGACACGAACATGTTCATCAAAGAGCTCTTCAGGAAACGAGAGTGTTTTCACTTCCAGCTCACTAGTTGACGTTACGCCATTGGAAACATCAATAATGGATACTGATCCTTCCGGGTCCACGCTGTAGTCATCATTTGGTTCCCCTTCATTTGCGACAAGCGCTTTTTTTCCGTCCGGGGAGAAGGTCACCATATCCGGTAATGCCCCTACCTGAACATGAGTCAAATAGTCTCCTGATTTTGTCAGAAATACTATATAGCCAGGATCCGTCTTCGGATCGCTTACGACGGCTAACGCAATAAGGTCTTCACATGGATGCGAGGCTACGCTCGTAATATCCTCAACCTGGTCAAGTCCAAAATCCCCGACATTTATACGACGAATCGATTCCAGCTGACGAAACTCTCCGGAAGCCAGTTCGGCAAACGATAAAATATCAAGCCCGTCTTCAGCCCCGTTTGTTACAAATGCTTTTTTGCTGGCAATATCAAATGCCAAAATTTCTGTTCCACCAGCCCCTGCCAGACTGTCATACTGAGCGAGCTGCGTCACTTGTAGCCGACTTTCCCCATCATATTGCAAAAAAGGCGGTGCCTCGGCAAGTACGTTATACGGTTGGGCTGTGAATAAGAGTGCTGCGGCTAATGTAACGTTTGTTATAAGTTTTTTCAATGTCTTCTGTCTCCTCTTCCATATCGTTCACTCTTCATCATACTGAACAACTGTAAAGAAAAGTTTAAGACTTGTTAATGTTTGTTTAAAGATTGCAAAAAGAACCTGAGTCATAAAGGTTTGCTTCTAACCTTTACGTCCCAAGCCCCCAAAGCGCTGTCGAAGTCAGCGTCTACGTTGTTCATCTCAACCTCGACTTCTGTTCCGGCCTTTCCTGCTCTATGATTGTGCTGACGAAATCGCCAGCTGAAAAGCACTAATAATATCCCGTTCATCCTCTATCCCTACTGAAATACGAATAAGCTGTTCTCCTATTCCCAACTTCTGCCTTAATTCCGCTGGAATTGTTCGATGCGAAGTCCGGATAGGATACGAGACAGTCGTTTCAACACCGGCCAAGGTCGGCGCGATTTTTACCCAGCCGAGCGATTTGAAAAAGGTCTCCACATTAACGGTTTGCTTCAGATCTATACTGACCATCGCACCGTTCCCTTTCTCGGAAACATCCTTCGGATAATGAACGCGGGCCACACCCTCGTTTTCTTCCATTGCGGCAGCCAGTGCAGCCGCGTTGGCACTCTGCCGCTCCATGCGAATGCTCAATGTCTTTAACCCTCTGCATGCCAGCCAAGCTTCAAATGGCGTTAAATTACTTCCAAACGTGACAATGTTTGCTCTTGCTGCATCAATTAACGACTGCTCGCCAGCCAATACACCCGCTGTCACATCACTGTGGCCGCCAATGTATTTTGTCGCACTATGGACGACAAGATCAGCGCCCAGCTTGACCGGCTGGAGTAAATACGGCGTTGCGAATGTGTTATCGATCATTGTTTTTATTTTTTTCGCTTTCGCCAGTTGAATGACCTCCGCCAGCTGCTCTACTCGAAGAAGTGGATTCGTTATCGACTCGGTGTAGAGCAAAACGGTTTTTTCTGTGATCGCTTTTTTGACATCATCCAAATCTCCAAAGGAAACGAAGCTTACTTCAATATCAAAGCCCGCCAGCTCCTGAGAAAAGAGAGTATACGTCCCGCCATACAAATCATCTGAAGCAATAATATGATCTCCCCGCTTCGCAACAGCAAGAATCCCTGCCAAAATGGCCGCCATTCCGGAAGCCGCCGCAACTCCATCATCCGCCTCTTCTAATAAAGCGACCCCTTTGCCAAGATCATCGGTATTAGGGTTGCTGTAGCGCGTATATAAGTATTCCTTTTCACCCTCATAAAAGCTTTCCATATCATCAAGATCAGTAAAGACGAAAGCTGAGGTTTGATAGATTGGCTTTGCCTTACTTGTATTGCGGGCTTTCTCTTTTTTTTGAAAATGAACCGTTCTCGTATTAAAATGTGACTCTTTCATCTTCCCCACTCCTTAACGCTTATTATCTCATTACCGTAAATCCGATCATAAACAAACAGATGGAGCCGAAAACAGTCAACCCCGTATAAAGAAACAGATGCAGCCATCGCTTTTGCTGATACAATTGAACAGCTTCTACACTAAAAGTCGAAAAAGTCGTAAATGCACCGAAATAACCAAGGGCCAGAAAGAGAAATAACGGCTCATCATAAGCCTCGGGAATTTGTTGAAAATAAGATCGATAAAAGACCCCCAGCCCCAGTGAACCTAGGGCATTTACAATCAACATCGAAAGAGGAAAAGGCTGAAATACGAGCTTTTTCATGAGGTAAAGTCCTAATATGTAGCGGGACACTGCCCCCGCCGCCCCGCCTATACCGGCAAACAGTAAAGCACAGTTCAATGCAGCTTCACCTCTTTCCCTCTTTTAGCCGCCAGCTTCCGACCGAGTAAAAAGCCGGCTAACGCACTTATCATCCCACCAAAAACTGACAATAGCAAGTAGATGAATGCAGGCAGCCATCGAGACTCTAACAGCAAAGCCGTGCTATCGGCAGCAAAGGTCGACATCGTCGTAAAGCCCCCGCATATTCCAACCCCAAGGCCAAGTCTGAGCCATTCACGGGGCTGCCGGGACAAAAACCAGCCTGTCAACGCACCCAGCACAAAGCTCCCCGTTATATTTTCAAATAATGTTCCTAATGGAAAATCGCTCGCTTGTGAATATAAATGAACATAGTAGCGCAGCAAGGTGCCAATCGCTCCACCTGCCGCCACCGCGCCAATATTTTGTAATAAAGAGCCCCTCATCTTCTTCCCACCCTTGCGAATAGTACGATTTTAACGTATGAAAGGATCAGGTGACAAGTCTTATTACTGACTTGCCCCTGCTTCCTTTTTCAGGAGCATCTCAAATATCACCCTTACCCGACCCTAAAACGGTGTAAAAGGATTGAGTTTAGTATAAACATTCCTTTAGATTGTAGTTTGTCATCGGCAACTTTGCTTCACTGCTCCCACGCAGTACCTCAAAACCAGTGCCCTTTAGATCATTAACGTCATCTTTTGTGCAATAAAAAAAGCACAATCCGCTTGGATTGTACTTTATCGCCCGGCAACGTCCTGGCTCTCCATTTGTCTTCTACGGGGATGATATTCATGTCGCTTTCTCTGGCCTCTTTTCATGAAGTCCTACGAAGACAAACGGCTCGTCTCACAGGGGGACATGCTGTTTTGCTTCGCTGCTTACTTATGAAGCTCCATCGGCTTTTTCATAGAAGCGGCTCGTTCTTCCGAACGAGTGCTCTTCAGGCCTTGTGCGTTATCCTTTGTGCAATAAAAAAAGCACAATCCGCTTGGATTGTACTTTATCGCCCGGCAACGTCCTGGCTCTCCATTTGTCTTCTACGGGGATGATATTCATGTCGCTTTCCCTGCCCCCTTTTCATGAAGTCCTACGAAGACAAACGGCTCGTCTCACAGGGGGACATGCTGTTTTGCTTCGCTGCTTACTCATGAAGCTCCATCGGCTTTTTCATAGAAGCTGCTCGTTCTTCCGAACGAGTGCTCTTCAGGCCTTGTGCGTTATCTTTTGTGCAATAAAAAAAGTACAATCCGTTTGGATTGTACTTTATCGCCCGGCAACGTCCTACTCTTGCAGGAGGAAGCCTCCAACTACCATCGGCGCTGAAGAGCTTAACGACCGTGTTCGGCATGGGAACGGGTGTGACCTCTTCGCTATCGCCACCGGACATTTGATCGACAGATTACCTCGTAAGGCTCTCTTTGATCAATCTAGCCCACGTCCCAAAAAGACAGGGGACATGGGCTTGATTCCTTCAAAACTAGATCATGATTGTACAAGTATCAAGAATTGCTTGGATAAGTCCTCGACCGATTAGTATCTGTCAGCTCCACGTGTCGCCACGCTTCCACACCAGACCTATCAACCTCATCATCTCTAA
>NZ_JAMBOS010000089.1 GCF_023715705.1 Halalkalibacter oceani | reverse complement strand
GTCCATGATCTCCATCGCCAGGGTTACCTGGGCTCGGCTGGCCATCTCGACGCTCTGTTTCAGGCCGTCGCGAAAGCGGCGGCGCGTCTCATCGTTCGCCTGCTGTAATAGACGTCGTAGCCTGCCAGCTGGATCACCCGAATCCCCACATCCTGCGCCAGGCGGATGGCTTTACGCATGATCTCCAGCCCCTGATGCCGCACCGCGTCGTCTTCACTACCCAGCGGAAAACGGCGATGGGCGCTAAGGCACATCGACGGCACCCGGACGCCGGTTTCAGCCACCGCCTTGACCAGCGCCAGACGCTGCTCCGGGCTCCAGTCCAGCCGCGCAAGGCGGGCGTCCGTTTCATCGAGAGACATCTCAACGAAATCAAAGCCCAGCGCTTTTGCAAGCTTTAGCCGCTCCAGCCAGCACTCCCCGGCGGGGAGCGCTTTTTCATAGA
>NZ_JAMBOS010000088.1 GCF_023715705.1 Halalkalibacter oceani | reverse complement strand
ATATAAATTGCTGTGTCTGTTTATGGAGAACCCAAACATTGTCCTGTCATCGGAGCAAATTTTGAGCAGGCTTTGGGATTGTGAGGAAGACTATATTGACAACAGCACCCTGACGGTATATATCCGAAGATTACGCATAAAAATTGAGGATGATCCCGGCAATCCACAGAAGATCGTCACTGTTCGGCGTTTTGGTTACAAATGGAATAAGACGGAATGAGGTGTGCTATGCGAATACTGGCAAACCGAAAAATCAAACAGCTTTTCATCTGTATCCTGTTGATTGTCGTTGGTTTCTCGTCATTCTCCGTTGCTGCGGTCTGCAATGGAAGTTTGCAGCACTGTATGTATTGGTGTCTGCAATTTGCATGGGAGCTTTGATCTTTATCTCTTTGTATTTCTATTTTAGAAAGCAGGAGCAGATCATGGAAAACGCCGTGACACAGATACGGA
>NZ_JAMBOS010000087.1 GCF_023715705.1 Halalkalibacter oceani | reverse complement strand
GGTTCTGGTACGCGAAATTGCGGCCGACCACGCCGTCGCCCGAGATCGGGTCGTACGGCTTGCCGATGCCCGACAGCAGCAGCAGGTGCACGTTGTGATACTGGAACGCGGCCACGATCACGAGATCGGCCGGCTGGTGCACTTCACGCCCGGCCGGATCGACGTAGGTGACGCCGGTCGCGCGCTTCTTCGTGTCGTCGAGGTCGACGCGCAGCACGTGGCACTTCGAGCGCAGCTCGAAGTTCGGCGCCTGCTTCAGCGCCGGCAGGATGTTCAGGTTCGGCGACGCCTTCGAATACATGTAGCACGCGTAGCCGCTGCAGTAGCCGCAGAAGTTGCACGGGCCCATCTGCACGCCGTACGGGTTCGTGTACGGGCCCGACGTGTTCGCCGACGGCAGCCGGTACGGATGCAGGCCGAGCGAGTGCGCGGCATCGAAGAAGCGCTGCGCCGAATAC
>NZ_JAMBOS010000086.1 GCF_023715705.1 Halalkalibacter oceani | reverse complement strand
ATATATAAAAGCTGAAAGAAGCTCTCGTGACGATGCAACGAAATTTCGAAATTATGCAAACTTGATCGCGAGAAAAGCGTCTCGCAGTGTAGCCAAAAATCCGGCTTCTGCTCGCGTTCTTCTCCATAAAGCTCGTATGTTGGAACAAAATTATCCGACACTTACCCTCCAATCATGTTCGATTTGTACAATAAATAGTCGAGATTATCCATTGCCAGCAGGAACGTTCCTTCAAGAATAAAGACGGAATTGCATTGGGAGGAACTTATGCGCACTCAGGTGGCAATCATCGGATCGGGCCCGGCCGGCCTGCTCCTCGGCCAACTTCTGACTAAAGCCGGGATAGACAATGTCGCGCTGGATCGCGTCAGCGCGGATTATATTCTGGGCCGTGTACGTGCTGGCGTCTTGGAAGAAGGCACCGTCAATCTGATGGATGAAGCCGAAGCTTCAACACGC
>NZ_JAMBOS010000085.1 GCF_023715705.1 Halalkalibacter oceani | reverse complement strand
TTTTGGAGCCAGCCGCCTAAGGTGGGACAGATGATTGGGGTGAAGTCGTAACAAGGTAGCCGTATCGGAAGGTGCGGCTGGATCACCTCCTTTCTATGGAGTTTATACTCTAATCGAACTTACACACTAGCTGTGTAAGGAACGCTTCGGTTCTTTTGTTCAGTTTTGAGAGGATTCAATACTCTCTATCATACTTTGACAAAGAGAATCAAGCAGATCGAGGAAGCGAATGGTCGAAGGAATGGAGCGTAGTTGTCTACGTGACATGACCGAGATCCATGAAGCTGACGAAGAGCTGCACCGATTATCTGCCGTCAATGGGTTCTTTGAAAACTAGATCATGATAACAAGTAAGTTCATCGGAGTCTTGTTCACATAACAAGATGAGATCGAACGAACGTCAAGAATTCAAAGGCAATGGAGACATTGTCTAAAAAACGACCTTTTGATAAAGATCGTTTTTGGCAAAGAG
>NZ_JAMBOS010000084.1 GCF_023715705.1 Halalkalibacter oceani | reverse complement strand
CGCGCAGCGAGCGGCCGATCAGGCGCTGGATCTCGACCCCGCGCCCGTCCTGTTTTCCCTTCGAGATGTCGCGCTGCTTGCGGTCGCCGGTCGAGGCCGGCAGCATCGCGTACTCGGCGGTGACCCAGCCTTTGCCCTTGCCCGTCATCCAGCGCGGCACCTGCTCCTGGACCGAGGCGGTGCAGATAACCCGCGTGCGGCCGATCGAGATCAGCGCCGAGCCAGCGGCGCTTTCGACGAAGCCGGGGTCGATCGTCACCGGCCGGATGTCGGCGGGCGCGCGGTCGTAGCTCGAGAGGCTGGCATCGCGCGAGTCTCTCATGCGGGGCGTGGAAAAGCTTGCGGCCTAGACCTTAGACCGACAGACCTCGCCACCGTGCCGGTAGGACCTCTCGAGCCGGCGCACCGCTCGCTGAAAGTCGCGAATGGCCAGCGCTCCACGTCTCGTATTCCTCTTTGCAGCCGGCTTAGGC
>NZ_JAMBOS010000083.1 GCF_023715705.1 Halalkalibacter oceani | reverse complement strand
GGCCGGTATCGCTACCGACCCCGCCGTTTGTGCAGCGCATTGATGTCACTACCGCGCTGGAGATGGAAGCGGCCGTCCAGGCTGGCGCCCAGCAGCAGCACATTTTTATTGGCTGCGCCGCAGTAGCGGATTACCGCGCCGCCGTCATCGCCGAAGATAAAATAAAAAAACAAGGTGATGAATTAACAATAAAAATGGTTAAAAACCCGGATATCGTGGCCGGGGTCGCGGCGCTAAAATCACATCGCCCCTACGTCGTTGGGTTTGCCGCCGAAACGAATAATGTGGAAGAATATGCGCGGCAAAAACGTGCCCGCAAGAACCTCGACCTGATTTGCGCCAACGATGTTTCCCAGCCTAATCAGGGCTTTAACAGCGACAGCAACGCACTACACCTTTTCTGGCAGGATGGGGAAAAGCGCTTACCACTTGAGCGCAAGGAACTCCTGGGCCAATTATTACTCGACGAGATCGTGAC
>NZ_JAMBOS010000082.1 GCF_023715705.1 Halalkalibacter oceani | reverse complement strand
CTATTCTTTCAGGCTGCTGCAATAGCGCACTGAAAGGTGATGTTTGTTTACGCTATGGATTTCGTGTTGCAGGAAGGCGGCAAGCGAGTGAACTCCAGGAGCTTACAATAGTAAGTGACTGGGGTGAACGAACGTAGCCGCAGCACATGCAACTTGAAATACGACGAGTAAATCGTTTGCGTGTTGCCTGAGTTGTTGTACCACATTTTTTTCTAACACGCCCATCAGAATTAAGGGCAGAATCGGCCTGTTAAAAACCGCTGAAATTGCTCATCATTATGCAGGTGAGTTTCGCGTGTTCACGTCGCGTCGACGATTTGACGCACAAAAAAGGTGAAAAGTAGTTATGGTAAATGTTCGTCAGCCCAGGGATGTCGCACAAATTCTGCTTTCGGTGCTGTTTTTAGCCATCATGATTGTGGCATGTCTGTGGATTGTTCAACCCTTTATTCTCGGCTTTGCATGGGCCGGTACGGTGGTTATC
>NZ_JAMBOS010000081.1 GCF_023715705.1 Halalkalibacter oceani | reverse complement strand
CAACTGTAATTTATGATGGAAATTTACTAATATGGCTTGGGCTTTATTCATTGCATCTTCATACATACGCCATTGAGATACATTGGCTAGTTGCTTATATGTAAGTCCGGGTGTGGCCTCGGCCATCTTGCTCAAGCCAATATTCATACCCATTCCTAAAAGGGCAGCCATGATAATGATTGTTTCTTCCTTATCTGGTTTTCGATTATTGGAAGCATGAGTGAATTGCTCATGAAATCCTGTTATATGAGCCACATCCATGAGTAAATCAGTTAATTTTATTCTTGGTAGTATCTGATAGAGGCTTGCGCTAAATTTTTTTGCTTCTTCTGGAACATCTTTTTCTAAGCGTGCAAGTTGTTTTTGACACCCTTAAATTACCGAAAGTTGACGGTATTGCCTGTCCAGAATTAGTCGATTATAATGTCCGTATATAATTCGAAACATTTCGACATTTTTAATTCTGAGGAAAGGAAAAAGACAT
>NZ_JAMBOS010000080.1 GCF_023715705.1 Halalkalibacter oceani | reverse complement strand
CTGCATTCCAGTTCTATCGGCAAGCTTCTGTTGGCTTACCAGCCAGCGCAGTGGACAGAAAGGTATCTGCAGCGAAAACCACTCGAGGTCTTTACGCCACAGACCATTTCAACCGTTCCTGAGCTGATGGATGAACTGAGCCGGATTCGGGACGCTGGTGTCTCAATTTCGCACGAGAGCATGTTCGAAGGCATGAGCGGAATATCGGCTCCAATCTGGAATCAGGCGGGTCACATGCTCGCCGGCGTGAGTGTCACAGGTCCTACATACCGTCTGCGCCCCCTTGAGTCTGGCCTGTGCGATTTGGTCAAACATGCGGGAGAAGAAATTTCCCGAAAACTTGGCTACAAAGGGAGTTACCCTAGCAAGCTCCAAAATGCGGACGATGTCGACGGAGATGCTGCCCATGCAGAGAAGACTCAGGCAATTGGGTAAAGGTGTCGTTCACTGCAACCGCCGACGAGCCGCCTTCAGAGGTGACTGCGGCGGCC
>NZ_JAMBOS010000007.1 GCF_023715705.1 Halalkalibacter oceani | reverse complement strand
GTTGGGTTGTGTTGTGGGGTGAGAATTTAGGTTATAAGATGCGATACGGTGAATGGTTTGATCTTCATCTAGGATATGGTCGGACTCTTCCCTGCCGCTTGGAACTTGGCAGAGACTGGTATATCGTGACTGGCCGAAATGAAGTAAAATTTTATCTTAAGAAAAATGAAACGTATCAAGTAGATTTGTAAAATGAAGGGGGAGCAAAGGATTGCTTCCTCTTCATTTTGGACAGTGAATCCGTCAGTTTTAGGACAATTAGCGCCGTCAAGATCCAGACATTGTAGAACGTCATTAACATTAATCTATTCTTTGTACGCATAAATAAACACCAACCAATATAGTTTATACGTCTATTATAACGCACTTTTGCGATTGGTGTTGTTTATTCCGTCTAAGTAAAAAAAAGAGCGAAAAAGGCGTTAGCATTCGAGGCTAACGCCTTTAAACTGTTCAGGGGGATAACATGAAAAGAGTGATGGTGTTTATTGATGGGAACAACTTTGAGGCTGCCGTTAATAACCTATATGGTTCCCAGACGAGGCTTGATTACAGAAAATTAGGTGAATACATAGCGCAAGAAAAGTTGGGAGGTTCTCTTCAAAGATTATATTATTACACTGCTAAAAGTTCAAAGGACAAAGATAAAGCACAAGCGACAGATAGGTTTGCAGATTATTTGAATAAAAATATATCAAAATGTATCGCAAAGGTCGGTTTTCTTATGTATATGGGGAAAAATGAAAATGGCCATGATATATTTTCTGAAAAGGGAACAGATGTAAACATAGCTGTCGATTTGGTTTCATTGGCTTTTCAAAATGCTTATGATGAAGCCGTCCTCCTGAGTGCCGATACCGATTATGAACCCGCTATAAATGTTGTGAGAAATTACGGGAAAAACGTCATATTGGGATTAGTTGATAAACAAAAAGGTGGCTATTTGAAAGGAATTTGTGATGATCATTTTGTATTCCAGAAAGAAGATTTGGATAAAGTCCAAAGATGAAGGCTGTTGGAGTCCTAACCCCCAACAACCACTGTGATCTTGGCTGTACAGTTCGAACCTATACAGCCGTGTTACATAGTATGTTCAACCATTAAACATTATAACCACTTTTTTACCACTATATATAATTTGATGAATTGCGATGGAAAGATATATAATACAACTACACAGGGAACGTGCGCTTCCTTGTCCCGCTCAGGGAACATTTTTGATAAGGGAAAATAATACTTAAGAGCATCCCGCCGAGGGTTACCCGGCAGTGCCCGCCAAAGAAGGATCAATTGTGATTGTTCCTCTTTTTTGTTCTACATACAAAAGCACACCTCCACCGTGCAAAAAGCAAATCTACGACAAAATATGCTATAATTTTCCTATAGAATGATAGTTTCATCAGCGGGGGAGGTTGTCTCATGGCTGGTAATCGGTCTTTTAAAGAATATGTCAAAAGCAGGTTTTATAACGAGCTTTATTTGGCCACAGAAGATTTTGTTGAAGATAATATCGATAATCTTGATCTAAGGCTTCGTAATGTGCACAGAGTGGGCGAAGTTTCTCTCGCGGATATGGAAATAAAATTTGTATCAATTAATGACCTCCCGGGAATGAAAATCGGCTTTGATGTCGTTGTGGAGGGTGAAATTGAAGTTAGCGAAGGTGACTATCACTATGATGAATTCAACCAATGTTTCCAATGGTTTTCTCTTTCATGCACCGGTGATTTGGCTCATAATCTTGATGATTTTAAAATTACTTTTGTAAGCGTATACAACCAAAAAGACAAAATAGATAATCCCCTGTCCGATGCTCTTGTCCCCTATATACGAAGCGAGAACTTGGATGCGATTGCCAATGACTTTTTGCGCAAGTATTATCCAGAAGCCTTAAAAACCCCCATGGCGATCGACCCGAAGAAATTAGCCGAGGATATGGGGCTTAAGGTGGAACTAAAGAATATAACGAAAGACTATTCCATCTTCGGTCAAATCTACTTCCATGACTCAGAGGCAGAATTCTATGATTCCAATAAAGAAGAATGGGTAAAGACACTCATCAAGGCGCGAACCATCATCGTCGATCCCGAAGGCTACTTTCTGCGCAATTTAGGTATGGTCAATAACACCATTGTCCATGAATGCGTGCACTGGGACAAGCACAGGAAAGCCTTTGAACTTGAGCGCCTGTATAACGAAAGCGCCACCAAAATTAGCTGTAAAACAACAGGCGGCATAAAGGACGATGAAAGGGACGCCACCGGCTGGATGGAATGGCAGGCCAATTCCCTCACCCCAAGAATCCAAATGCCATTAGCCATGTTCAAAACCAAAGCCTTCGAATTCATCAAGCAATACCGCCGTGAGATGGATACCGATGAAATGATTGATGTCATGGAACCGGTTATTGATGCATTATCCCAATTTTTCGGCGTTTCCCGATTAGCTGCTAAAATCCGTATGATTGATGCGGGGTATGAAGAAGCCATCGGTACATTCACCTACATAGACGGGCGCTATGTGAAGCCACATAGATTTAAAAAAGGTGCATTGGAAAAGAATCAAACCTTTTCGATTAGTGCGCAAGATGCAGCTATTCAGGCCGCAACAAATCCGGCATTCATCTCCCTTACAAATGATGGTAGTTATCAATATGTAGACGCCCATTTCGTTTTAAATCATCCCAAATATATAACACGGGATATATTCGGGCATACCGCATTGACAGATTATGCTCGTACTCATATGGAAGAATGTTGTCTCGTATTTGACCTCTCTGTTAGAACAGGTATCGAAACAAGATACCATACAGAATGTTTCTTAAACAGGGATGAAACTTCCACCATTAGATTTGACACGGTGTACGGGAAAGGTTACCAATATGCAACGCCGGAAAAGAAGAAGCAATTACTAGCAGAAGAATTAGCGGAAAACGCCCGCATCTATAATGAACTACCAAACGGCTATACTGCCTGTCTTAAAATGGTAAGAGAGTGGAAGGGTGTGACCTATGAAGAATTAGCGGAAAGGACACTCATGAATGAGCGTACGATCCGGCGCATTGTGAATGGAGAAAAACAAGGATCACTCAATTCGTTGATTTTGATTTGCCTTGGCCTGCACCTTCCACCGGAAATAAGTTATCACATTATTGAAAAATCCCCATACTCGCTCAATTACACGAATGAAAGTCACATCTTTTACAATTTTGTACTTAAATATAAATATGCTGATACAATGGATGAAATTAGGGACTTCTTGCAAGAAATCGGTGCTGAGCCATTATAATATTTTAAAAAAGCGGACACGGGATGTCCGGTTTCTTTATGTCTAAATCCATAAGAGCCATACATGAACCCCAATAAAGGGCTAGTGTATGGCTCTTTTTTTTATGCTTTATTTACATTTCCACGCAAAAAGACCCCTTTTTACAGTCCAATTATGCGGGCACAAGGTGTCCGACATAGCACCCTTTTCACCCCTTAAGCTTGTCTTAACGGCGGAAATAGCCTGATCAACTAGTACAGCCAAACGGCTCTCGTTTTTAAAAAAACGGTGAGTTTTTCGGCTGATTGTCATGCCCTTTTCTCACTCGGGAAAGGGGCATCATCTTGAAAAAGAAATATAGGACAAGCCTGAAAAAGAGAACGGAGTACATCTATTATTTCGCAAACGGGGACAGGACAACCATCACCCCCGGGAAATGCGGTGTGACAGAAATCGACATTCAGTTAAATCATTCATTGAATGATGAAGAAGTAAAAGCTTGGAATCGAAATATTTATAAATTGGACGGACACCTGGAAGATTTTACAGACGGAGATAGCACCGGGGCAAGTGACTATAACAAACGATTAGCGGATCACGATGCCAACCCACTCAATCAGATAATAGCGGCTGAAAATGCGCAAGAAAAACAGGCGATGATCAGTAAGTTAACGAAAGCAAAATCACAGCTACTTCCCCAACAAAGGGATTTATTAAAGCAAGTATGGGAAGAGAATCGAACGAACACGGATATTGCCGCGGAAGAAGGAGTTACGGAAGCTGCTATACGAAACCGCTTAAATAAAATATACAAAAAATTACGGAGGTTACTCTCTTAACGAGAAATTTTTTAACTATCCCATTTTTAAAAGAGGGGTTCGAACTGCGGATATTTTTCGCATATAGGTGAGGGGCAAAACATGAACCCTCGGAAAGGGGTGTTTTGAATGAGTCTAAATCATAAAGTCACCATCAATGTGACAAAGTCAAATGGTGAAAAAGGACAGGTGGTTCAAGGCAAGCGAAAAACAATGCGAAGTAGAATGCTTGATTGGCTACTTGGAAAAGAAGTGAATCTACTTGTCATTACACCGGGGGACTCAGTTGAAACAGTGGAAATTAAAGAAATTCAGAAAAGAGGTGGGGAACTTTGAGTCGGGTTAAACTTCTTTTGAATGTAGTGACAGATTTGAACAATCTTTCGGAAAGTGTACAAGCCATTGCTGGGTTATTGGAAAGTAATGAGAAAGAAAGTTCAAAAAAGCAACAGTCTGTAAAAGCAGAAAAGCAAATCAGCTTGGAAGAGGTAAGGGCTGTACTTGCGGAAAAGAGCCATGATGGATTTACAGCTGAAGTTCGAGCCTTACTGCAAAAGTACGGTGCATCGAAGCTCAGTGAAATTGATCCTAGCAAGTATGCCGCGCTTCTTGCGGATGCGGAGGAATTGAAATGAGAAAACAGAAGGTGAATTGTGCCAAAGGCACAAGAGAGGCTGGCCTGGGCCATGCGATTCTCTCTGCATCTGGAGCCCATCGCTGGATGAATTGTACACCGTCGGCGAGATTGGAACTGGAATTTGATGATAATAGCGGTGCAGCCGCAGTCGAAGGAACGGCTGCCCATGCATTAAGTGAACACAAACTTCGCAAAGCGTTGAAGATGCATTCAAAAAAACCGGTTTCTCCTTATGACTCTGATGAGATGGATACCTACACTGACGGATACGTGGAGTTTGTACTCGAAATCGTCGAACAGGCAAAACAGTCTTGTAATGACCCCCTTGTCTTAATTGAACAGCGATTGAATTTTTCAAAGTATGTGCCTGATGGCTTTGGAACCGGGGACTGTGTAATCATTGCTGACGGGGCTCTACACATTATAGATTTTAAGTATGGTCAGGGTGTCTTAGTCAGCTCAGAGGACAATCCCCAAATGAAGCTTTATGCCCTTGGTGCACTAGAGCTATTTGATGGCATCTATGACATCGATACGGTTTCAATGACCATTTATCAACCACGACGTGAAAATATCAGTACATGGGCTGTATCAAAGGAAAGTCTGTATCAGTGGGCTGATGAGATCTTGAAACCTAAGGCGGAGCTTGCCTTCGTAGGCGATGGAAACTATCATCCCGGAGAATGGTGCCAATTTTGCCGGGCAGCAGTAAAATGCCGGGCAAGAGCGGAAGCAAAAATGAAACTAGCTTCGTTTGAGTTTGCTTTGCCGCCACTACTATCCGATGAGGAAATCGCAGAGATTCTTTCTTCTATCGGCGATTTGACCAGCTGGGCAAATGAAATTATGGCCTATGCAACCGATGCGGCGGTTAATCACGGAAAACGGTGGCCGGGCTTTAAAGTAGTTGAAGGCAGGTCCAACCGCAAATACACAAATGAAGATGCAGTCGCAGAAGCGGCAGAGAAAGCAGGTTACCGCGACATATACAAGCAAAGCCTCATCACCTTAACTAAAATGGAAAAATTGATGGGAAAGTCCAAGTTTAATGAAATACTCGGTGGGCTAGTTATGAAACCACCGGGCAAACCGACGCTAGTACCTATTTCTGACAAGCGTCCAGAAATAAATACATCATCAGCAAAAAATGATTTTATGGAGGTTTAATACGATGTCAAACACAGCAAAAAGAACGAACCCTACAAAAGTCATCACCGGAATTGTCAGACTATCTTATGCAAATGTGTGGGAGCCAAAATCCATCAATGGTGGAGCTGAAAAGTATAGTGTTAGCATCATTATCCCTAAAAGCGATATGAAAACTCTAAATGCTGTCAATGAAGCAATCAATGCAGCCATAGAAGAAGGCAAAGGTAGGTATGGGGGTAAAATCCCAAACAAAGCCGCATTAAAGCTTCCTCTTAGGGATGGGGATGTGGACAGAGAAAATGACGAAGCTTATGCAAACAGTTATTTTATCAACGCTAATAGCATAACTGCTCCTCAAATAGTAGATAAGGATATCAATCCGATATTGGATCGCTCAGAGGTTTATTCAGGTGTGTATGCCAGGGTCAGCGTTAATTTTTATGCGTTTAATACAAACGGTAATAAAGGTGTGGCCGTTGGACTGGGAAATATCCAAAAAATTAAGGACGGCGATCCTTTAGGTGGTAAGAGTAGTGCAGCAGATGATTTTGCCACTGATGTGGATGAAGATTTTCTTTCCTAGAATAAGTAGACTTCCGGGTGGCGGGGTTTTGCTTCGCTACCCCATCTCTATATAAGGAGAGGAGAATTTAATGGTAACATTAGAAATTGATATAGAAACCTTTAGTAGTGAAAACCTTGCTAAATCCGGTGTTTACCGTTATGTAGAAGCGGCAGATTTTGAAATACTCCTCTTTGCCTACTCAGTTGATGGTGGCGAGGTTCAAGTTGTTGATTTGGCTAATGGTGAAAAGCTGCCGGAAGAAATTATAAATGCTTTAATTGATTCTAAAATAATTAAATGGGCTTTTAATGCTCAATTTGAACGGATTTGCCTATCCAGATACCTTGGCGTCTATTTAAAACCGGAGTCCTGGCGCTGTACTATGGTCTGGTCGGCTTATCTTGGACTTCCCCTGTCTTTAGAAGGCGCAGCAATAGTAACAGGTGCTGATAAGAAAAAGCTAGCTGAAGGTAAAGATCTTATCAGGTATTTTTCTGTTCCCTGTAAACCCACCAAAGCAAATGGGGGAAGGACCAGAAACCTGCCGGAGCATGATCCGTATAAGTGGGAAAGTTTTAAAGCATATAACCTTCGGGACGTTGAAGTAGAAATCGCCATACAGGAAAAGTTGAAGAAATTTCCCCTGCCGGAAGCTGAATGGGAGAACTTTATCTTAGACCAAAGGATAAACGACCGGGGTATTGAGCTTGATTTAGAGCTAATGCACCAAGCTATTTATTGTGATGCAAAAGTAAGGGAAGAAACCATCACTAGGCTAAAAGAGCTGACCGGCTTAGAAAATCCTAATTCAGTAGCCCAGATGAAAGGCTGGCTTTTAGAGAATGGAATTGAAACAGAAAGCCTAAATAAGGCATCAGTAAAGGCATTATTAGAAGATGCCCCGGATAATTTAAGTAAAATACTAAAGTTGCGTCAACTATTAGCTAAGTCCAGCGTAAAGAAATACACCGCTATGGAAAATGCCGTAGGTAAAGATAAAAGAGCCAGAGGTTTGATTCAGTTTTACGGGGCTAACAGAACAGGTCGCTTTGCAGGCAGGCTTATTCAGGTGCAGAACCTGCCGCAAAATCACCTGCCGGATTTAAAGGAAGCAAGGAGTTTAGTAAGAGCCGGTCAGTTTGATACATTAGAACTTTTATATAGCTCTGTGCCGGGAGTGTTATCCCAGTTAATCAGAACTGCCTTTATACCAAGTAAAGACCATAAGTTTATCATTGCAGACTTTAGTGCCATTGAAGCCAGAGTCATTGCTTGGCTTGCTGGGGAGGTTTGGAGAAATGAAGTCTTTGCTACTCATGGGAAAATCTATGAAGCATCAGCCTCTCAGATGTTTAATGTACCTATAGAAAAAATAACTAAAGGAAGTCCTCTTCGGCAGAAAGGAAAAATTGCAGAACTGGCTCTTGGCTACGGCGGCTCTGTCGGAGCTTTAACAGCGATGGGAGCTTTGGATATGGGGCTTACCGAAGATGAATTAAAGCCCTTGGTTTACACTTGGCGAGAAGCAAACCCCAATATAGTAAAGCTATGGTGGGCTGTAGATCATGCTGCGATTAAAGCTATTAAAGAAAGAAGCAGGGCAAAGACTCATGGTATTACTTTTGAATACCAAAGCGGTATGCTTTTTATAAGCTTACCATCAGAGAGAAAATTGGCTTATGTAAAACCAAAAATTCTGTTAAACAAATTCGGTAAAGAAGGACTAACGTATGAAGGGATTGGGGCTACAAAAAAATGGGAGCGCATTGAAAGTTATGGTCCTAAAATTGTGGAAAACATAGTCCAGGCCATATCAAGGGATCTCCTTTGCTTTGCCATGAGAATTATAGATAAAGCAGGTCATAAAATTGTTATGCATGTCCACGATGAAGTGGTTGTAGAAGCACCATTTGAAACAAAAGTAGAAGAAATCTGTGCTCTTATGAGCCAGTCACCGTCTTGGGCAGAAGACCTTGTACTTCGTGCCGATGGCTTTGAAAGTGAATTTTATAAAAAAGATTAACATGAGGGGGTTCGAAACCCTCTTTTTCTTCGCTTATAGGTGAGGGCAAGTTTTATTGCTCTACAACTGTATGCTGGAGGTTTAAGATGAACGAATTGACTATTTTCAACTATGAAGACAAGGAAGTACGTACCGTTCAAAAAGACGGTGAAATTTGGTGGGTTGCAAAAGATGTCTGTGATGTTTTTGGGGAAACCAATCGAAATCGTGCCATGCAATCCCTCGATGATGATGAAAAGGGGTATACGCAAATGACTACCCCTGGTGGAGTGCAACGAGTAGCCACCGTCAATGAACCGGGGCTTTATTCATTATTATTTGCCATGCAGCCATCAAAAGCAAGAGGCATGAGTGATCAGTATATTTCAGAGAGAGAACGAAAACTGAAGAAGTTCAAGCGTTGGGTAACCCACGAGGTTCTTCCTTCTATTCGAAAGCATGGGTTATATGCCGCAGACGAATTGCTTACTAATCCCGATCTATGGATTAAGGCATTACAGGGGCTTAAAGCCGAACGTGAAAAAAATGCGAAGCTAGCGGCCGCCATCAGTATTCAGGAACAACAGATTGCCGAGATGAAACCAAAAGCCAGTTATTACGATGTGGTGCTTAATTGCAAGGATGCGGTGGCTATCACAACAATTGCTAAGGATTATGGGAAGTCCGGTCGCTGGCTTAATAAATATCTTCATGGTATCGGCGTTCAGTTCCGCCAGGGAAAAATCTGGCTCCTGTATCAGAAATATGCCCGGCATGGTTACACCGTAACCAAGACACATAGCTATCTCGGAAACGATGGAACGATGCATTCAAAGGTTCATACCTACTGGACTCAGAAAGGGCGTTTGTTTATTTATGAGCTTCTGAAGGATCATGACATTTTGCCACTGATTGAACGGAGGTGAGAGACTAATGATGAAATTTACCCTGTATACAGCTGACTATAAAGGGAATCTCTCAAACTGCCTTTATCCTAAGAAGGCAGTCATTAAAGATAAAAGCTCATTTATAGAAGCAATCAAATTTGACCATGTAAGTGCAAAGTATAAAGACAACTACAGAAGCAATGCCAATTTTATAAAAGCGGATAATATCGTCCTTGATTGTGATAATGACCATTCAGATGATCCGGGGGATTGGGTGAGTTCCCTAGATGTTGCTATGGCTTTTCCAAGGGTTGCATACGCCATATCTTATAGCAGAAACCATATGAAGCAAAAGGGGAGTAAATCACCAAGACCCAGGTTTCATGTATATTTTATGATTCCTGAAACTTCTAGCCGGGATGAATATACAAAGCTAAAACAGGAGATTGCATCAAACTTTCCCTTCTTTGATACAAATGCCCTCGATAGCGCCAGGTTTATTTTCGGTACAGACAATGAAGAAGTGGAGTTTTTTGAAGGCAGCGTGAGTATTAAAGAGCTTTTAGAAGATACAAGATTCGCTGACTGGGATAAAGCTTTAGAAGAAATACCGGAAGGAAAACGAAACAGTACCATGTCCCACTATGCCGGAAGAATTATAAAGCGATTTGGCAATACCGCAGAAGCTTACTCCCAGTTTCTAAAACAAGCAGAAAAATGTAGTCCACCACTCGACGAAAGTGAGTTAAAACTTATCTGGAACAGTGCGGTAAGCTTTGGAAAAAAGGTAGCTAAACAAACCGGGTATATCCCACCAGAGGTCTACAACTCTAATAGCCCATTAAAGCCTGCTGATTTTTCCGATGTTGGGCAGGCAGTTGTTTTAGCAAGGGAGTATGAAAAGAAACTCAGGTACTCCCCTGCTACAGATTTCATCGTCTATAATGGCAGCTTTTGGGAAGAGTCAAAACCAAAGGCTCAAGCAATAGCCCAGGAGCTTACCACCAGACAACTGGAAGAAGCAGAAGCTGAAATGAAAAAAGCCATGGCGGAGATGGTAAAAAACGGTGCAACTGAGCTTTTGGCAACAATGGGAGCAAAGAAAGCAGCAAGTGCTTTTAATAAACAGCAATCCCTCGCCTTTAATATGTTTGAAGCTGCCAATACCTATAGGAATTATGCCATTAAACGCAGGGACTCAAAGTATATAGCATCATCCTTAAGAGAAGCCCAGCCAATGCTTGAGATAAAACAAACTGATCTTGATACGGATGAATTTCTATTAAACACACCAAAAGCTACTTATGATTTAAGGCTGGGCACTAAAGTGGAGCATGATTCTAGTCACTTCATTACTAAAGAAACTGCCGTAGAACCCAGTGATGGGGGTTTGGATAAGTGGGGGGATGCGCTAGATACTTTCTTCTTAAAAGATAAAGATTTAATTGATTATGTGCAAAAAATAGTGGGACTTGCAGCCATTGGCAAGGTTTATGTGGAAGCTTTAATCATTGCCTATGGAGAAGGTCGTAATGGTAAATCGACTTTTTGGAACGCGATCTCAAGAGTTCTTGGTACCTATAGCGGTAATATCTCGGCGGATATGCTGACAGTGGGCTGCAGGAGGAATGTTAAACCAGAGCTGGCTGAAGCAAAGGGTAAAAGGCTGCTTATTGCTGCAGAAATGGAAGAAGGCATGCGGCTTAATACCTCCAATATTAAACAGCTTTGCTCCACTGATGAAATATATGCAGAGAAAAAATATAAAGATCCCTTTAGCTATATTCCAAGCCATACCTTGGTTTTATACACCAATCATCTGCCTAAGGTGGGTGCCATTGATAAGGGCACCTGGAGAAGGCTCATTGTTATTCCCTTTGCAGCAAAGATTGAAGGCAAACAGGATATTAAAAATTATGGGGACTATCTTTTTGAGAAGGCGGGAGGTGCTATCCTCGCCTGGATAATCGAGGGTGCGAAAAGAGTAATAGAGGATGAGTACCAGATAGACCCCCCACAAAAAGTCAAAGATGCCATAGCTGCCTATAAAGAAAATAATGATTGGTTGGCTCATTTCCTTAATGAGTGCTGCGAGCTTGGGGAAGAATTTACTGCAAAATCCGGTGAAGTATATGAAGAATATCGTGCCTTTTGCATTAGAACCGGTGAATACACGAGAAGCACAGCAGATTTCTACACGGCACTGGAATTGGCAGAGTTTACAAGACAAAAAACTCGCAAAGGTGTAATTATCAAGGGTTTAAGGCTTAAGTCAGAATTTCTTGAATAGCTTTATTGCCTTAAGTGTGCAGGTCGTGAAGGTCTATATATAAACCTTTCTTAAGGCTTAAAAAAATAGACTGTATATAAAGTTATATAGATGACTTGCACGACCTGCACACCTAGTTATCGCTGACGCTAAGGAGGTAGGAGATGCTTGAAAAATATCTAGAAAAAAAACTAGTGCAGGCAGTCAAAGAAATTGGAGGAATTGCACCAAAACTTACCTGTCCCAACTTTGATGGAATGCCTGATCGTTTGGTGTTATTGCCAAAAGGAAAGATTGCCTTTGTGGAAGTTAAAGCACCGGGCAAGAGATTAAGACCTTTGCAGGAAAAGCGAAAAAGACAGTTAGAAAAACTAGGGTTTTTGGTGTTTTGCCTCGATGAGATAGAAGAGATTGAAAAGATAATGAAGGCCTTAATAGGAGGTGATGGCAGTGATATGTGATTTTCATGAATACCAAAAATACTCAGTGGACTACCTACTAAACCACCCGATAGCAGCATTATTTTTAGATTGCGGTTTGGGTAAAACGCTGATTGCACTAACTGCCATCTTTGACTTAACACTGGACAGCTTTTTAGTCCGTAAGGTTCTAGTCATAGCTCCCTTAAGAGTTGCCAGAGATACTTGGCCGGCTGAAATAGAAAAATGGGATCACCTTAAAGGACTTAAATATGCAGTGGCTGTGGGGACGGAAACCCAAAGGAAAGTAGCTTTAATGAATAAAGCCCAAGTTTATATCATCAACAGAGAAAATGTAGAATGGCTTATTTCTAAAAGCGGTATCCCCTTTGATTTTGATATGGTGGTCATTGATGAATTATCTTCATTTAAGTCCCACCGGGCTAAACGGTTTAAAAGCCTGATGAAAGTAAGACCCAAGGTTAATAGGATCGTTGGGCTAACCGGCACCCCGGCAAGTAACGGTCTTATGGATTTATGGGCTGAGTTCAGGCTCCTTGATTTAGGTCAAAGGCTGGGAAGATTTATCGGTAGATACAGAGAGGAATATTTCCTGCCGGACAAACGAAACCAGCAGATCATATTTTCCTATAAGCCAAAACCCGGAGCAGAAGAAGCCATTTATAAAAACATTTCAGATATCACCATCAGCATGAAGAGTTCTGAATATCTTAAACTACCAGATCTTGTCATAAATGAAGTGGAAGTTAAGCTTTCAGAAAAGGAAATGAAAATAATAGAGACTATGAAAAAGGATTTAATCGCTAGAGTGAAAGATGAAGAAATCACAGCAACCAATGCAGCAGCTTTATCAAATAAGCTTTTACAAATGGCAAATGGTGCAGTTTATGATGATGGCGGTGCAGTAGTAAAGATCCATGATAAAAAGCTTGACGTCTTGGAGGATTTAATTGAAGCCGCCAATGGCAAACCGGTACTGGTGGCGTATTGGTTTAAGCATGACCTAGAGAGGATCTTAAACCGTTTTCCAGCGGAGAAACTGGATAGCACCAGTTCTATCAAGAGATGGAATAATGGCGAAATTCCAGTTGCGGTCATTCATCCTGCATCAGCAGGACATGGTTTGAACTTACAGTCCGGGGGTTCAACCCTTGTCTGGTTCGGTCTTACTTGGAGTTTAGAACTTTACCAGCAAACCAATGCCCGGCTGTGGCGGCAGGGGCAAAAGAATACCGTTGTTATTCATCATATCATTACCAAAGGTACCATTGATGAAGATGTGATGCGTTCACTTAAAAGAAAAGATCAAACCCAAACCGCCCTGATTGCAGCGGTGAAGGCCAGGATAAAAAACATAGACCGGGAGGTGGGCTGATGATGGAGGATTGTTTTGCATACAAACGAAACAGCTGCACAGCCTTGAAAGTAAAACAGTGTGAAGGCTGCAGTTTCTATAAAAGCAAAGTTCAATATCGATTGGATCAAAAAAAGGCACTGGCGCGGATTTACACTCTTGATGCAGATCAAAGGGATGACATTATTAAAACCTACTACGGTGGTCAATTGGAGGTGGAGTAACATGAACGCCAAAGAATATTTATCTCAAGCCCTGTGGCTTGATCAAAGAATCAACAGCAAGATGGAACAATTAGAAACACTGAGGACACTGGCTATGAAAGTCAATGCCAACCTGACAGAAGAAAAGGTCTCCGGGGGTAATATCACAAAAAGCCATATGGAAAACACCATCGCAAAGATTGTGGATTTGGAAAAAGAAATCAACGAGGACATTGACAGGTTGGTAGATTTAAAAGCTGAAATCATGGAAACCATCAGCCAAGTGGATGACCCCACCTGTCAGCTGCTGCTGGAGATGCGGTATATCAACGGCAAGACATGGGAAGAGGTGGCTCGGGAATTAAGTTTTGAAGTAAGAACGGCGTTTAGGCTCCACGGCAAAACATTAAAAGAAATTGAACTGATTAGAAATTGTCAGTGAATGTCATTGAATGTCAGTATCCTAGTGGTTTATGATATAAACTGTAAAGGTATAGAAAAATCAAGAGCACCAGATGCTGTCTGAATATGCCTAGGGATAGATCGCTCCGACTTCCGGGAAACGCAGCATTCTTGATGACATAAGCCCTTGAGGATTAAACCCTCCTGGGCTTTTTCTATGCCCAAAAACAGGAGCTGAACAAAAATGAAATGCAAACGTTGCGTCTGGGGAACTAGGCTGACACCTAAAAAGGTGTATTGCCTGTTCCCTAGTTGCGTCAAAGATAAAAATAAAAAGGTGATAGACAATGCCAACAAAACCAAAGAAGCCGTGCCGCCAACCCGGTTGTCCAGAGCTAACAGACAAAAGGTACTGCCTCACTCACCAAAAGAAGCACGAGCGAGGTAGTGCTACCAGCCGAGGCTACGGTTACAAATGGCAGAAGGCTCGGAAGCAATACTTAAAAGTCAACCCACTCTGTGTCCGTTGTATTAAATCAGGTAGGGTTACTCCAGCCAAGGTTGTGGATCACATCATCCCCCACCGAGGAGACCAACAGCCCTTTTGGGATGTAGGAAATTGGCAAGCACTCTGCAAAAAGTGTCATGACCGAAAGACCAGAACGGAAGACCAATATCAGGAGTACGGCTATTATCCCCCTAGGGCGGGTAGAAATCTTTAAACCTTTGCCAGCCCTAGACCGCCGCCCCCCTTCACGCAAAAAGTCGCATAATTCAGGGGTGGGGGTATCGGTCTGTATACCTTGAAAAGTCTGATTAATACCAACAAAAAAGTAGCTATCATAAGCTACTTTAGATAACGTTTCAGCTCATCATAAAAATTCTCGCGTGTGCCAGCCAGTACGACAACGATCAGTTTGCCGTCTGTTTCATAAATGGTATAAGCAATTTCATAGGCGTTACCTTTATATTTTAAATCGTAACCGTAAACGCCTGCTAAATCACCTTGCTTAGGACTGCCGAGGTAAGGATTTTCACGTAGTGCAGTTAGTGAGTCCTTAAACGCATCTTTCAGTGGTTTCTCTTTGAGTTTTTTTAGATAGCGCTTGGCTGCAGCTGTAAATCGAATTTCATACATTTGTCTTACTCATTTGGAAAGATGTCGTCAAAAGAAGCGGAGGATTTTTCTCCAGAGGCAATGGCATCTGCTTCTTCGATTAGCGTTGTGACAGCTTTCCTAATTCCTTTGCTTTCTTTTTCGAATTGTTTAACCAGCTCTTGGCCGGATAGTCCTTGTGAAACCAAGTCTTTTAAGATTTCAACAGAGAACTCCATATTGTTATTTTGCAAAGGACGAATGACAATAGCGCCGTCTTCCAACGAGCATTCTACCTCACTCCCTAAATCAAGATGTTTGTAAAAAGGTAGAGGTAGTGTGATTTGTCGCTTTTGTGAAACACTGATGATTTTACGTTCCATCTGATCACGCTCCAATGAAATTGTGGACACAATGGCCACCTCCCTATTAGTATACGCAAGTAATGCTCAAAAGAAACCACTTTCTTTGAAATGATTATAACAAAGAAACAAAGAAATCGCAATTCAGGAAAAGAGGTGATGTCAATTGGATATACAAAAAGTTGCAGTGGAAAAACTAAATCCAGCTAAGTACAACCCACGAAAAGACCTTAAGCCGGGAGACGCGGAATATGAAAAACTGAAGCGTTCTATCGAAACCTTTGGCTATGTTGAACCAGTTATTTGGAATGAACGAACTGGTCATATCATTGGCGGGCACCAACGATTTAAAATTTTAGTTGATCAAGGTGTTGTTGAAGTCGATTGTGTTGTGGTTGATATGGACGAAAAAGAAGAAAAAGCATTAAATGTGGCTCTCAATAAAATCAGCGGAGATTGGGATTTACCGAAATTAGCTGATTTGATTAGTGAACTAGATGAAGCCATGTTTGATGTTTCGCTCACAGGTTTTGGTGCGGCTGAAATCGAAGATCTATTTTCCAAAGTACATGACAAAGGTGTACAGGATGATGATTTTGACCCAGATGCCGTACTTGGGGAAATCGAGGATCCCATATCAAAGTCGGGAGACATTTGGTTGCTTGGAAAACACAAACTACTTTGTGGAGATGCAACCATGCGAGAAGATTTCGATAAGTTAATGAACGGCAAGAAAGCCAATCTCTGTGTGACCGATCCGCCGTACAATGTAAATTACACGGCTGGAAGTGATAATGAACGTGTCATCAAAAATGACAACATGGAAGATCAAAACTTTTACGATTTCTTACTGGCGGCCTTTAAAAATATTTATACAGCCCTTGATGACGGTGCAGGTGCTTATATCTTCCATGCCGATACGGAAGGATTAAGTTTTAGAAAGGCTTTTAAAGATACGGGGTTTCATCTTTCCAATGTTTGTATTTGGGCAAAACAATCCTTAGTTCTTGGACGAAGTGATTACCAGTGGCAACATGAACCCATCCTATATGGCTGGAAGCCGACCGGAAAACATCGCTGGTATGCCGACCGAAAACAAACGACCATCTGGAATTTCGATAGACCAACGAAATCGGAACTTCATCCAACTATGAAGCCGGTGCCTCTCGTGGCTTACCCGATTCAAAACAGCAGTATGACCAACTGTATTGTCCTTGATCCTTTTGCGGGAAGCGGATCCACTTTAATCGCAAGTGAACAAACGGGTCGAATCTGTTTTGCGATTGAATTGGATGAAAAATACTGTGATGTGATCGTGAAAAGATTTGTGGAATCTGCGGGTGAAGATGAAATTTACTTACATAGAAGCGGGGAGAAAATCCCTTATAAAGAGTTGGTAATAACCGCTTAAATGCTTGCTATAAGGTGCCGGTAGAGTGATAGATAGACTACGCCAAAACAGCGGCGAAATCTATCGTGAGGTGATGATTATGGAACGATGCCATACCCAACTTTTACAAGGCGGAGTTGACCCGATTCGCGCTATGCGGCTTTTGATGCAACAGAAAGAAGAACTGCTTCAGTCTGGATATGATGAAAAACAGATTTATGCGCTCCCGGGCATTCTTATCTTGAAACTGGATGATGGGCAAGTATGCTGGATGCTGGATGAAGGGACATTCAAAATGGAAGTGTGGAAAGACTCCCCGACACCGGTTTAAATCACGATAAACATAATGGCCACTCAGGCCTTTTTCTTTTGAGAAAAAACAGGAGGTGAAAAGCATGGCGACACGAGGAAGAAAGCCAAAACCAACCGCATTAAAAGTATTAGAAGGCAATCCGGGCAAACGCCCATTAAATGAAAATGAACCAAAGCCAGAAAAGAAAGCTCCCCGCTGTCCGTCATGGCTTGAACCGGAAGCAAAAAAAGAATGGAAGCGAATGGTGAAAACGTTAGAAGCCATCGGTGTCTTAACACAAGTGGATGCCTCTGCCTTTGCCGCTTATTGTCAGGCTTATGCAAGATGGAAAGAAGCAGAGGAGTTTTTAACCAAACATGGCACAATCTTTAAAACACCATCGGGTTATATCCAACAAGTGCCACAAGTGTCGATTGCCCAGACGTATCTGAAAATTATGAAAGACTTCTGTTCCGAATTTGGATTAACCCCTGCCGCAAGGACACGCATTCAAGTCGATACCGTACAAACGGAATCCAATGATCCGATGGAAGAATTGCTGAGGGTGAAATGAGATGTTTGATATACAGAAAGCAGAACGGGCAGTCACTTTCATCAATCATCTCAAGCATACAAAAGGGGTATGGCATGGCGTTCCTTTTGACCTTCTCCCTTGGCAGGATAAAATTGTCCGAGATATTTTTGGCACTGTAAAAGATGACGGTTACCGTCAGTATAATACCGCTTATGTAGAAGTTCCAAAGAAGAACGGGAAATCTGAAATGGCTGCGGCTATTGCTCTTTACTTGACTTGTGGAGACGGAGAATGGGGTGCCGAAGTGTACGGGTGTGCGGCAGATCGCCAACAAGCATCCATCGTATTTGATGTAGCGGTAGATATGGTCGATCAAAGTCCGGCATTAAAGAAAAGAATGAAACCAGTGCTTTCGCAAAAACGACTTGTCTATTTGCCAACGGGAAGTTTTTATCAAGTGTTATCTGCAGAAGCTTTTACAAAACACGGTCTGAATGTTCATGGTGTGATTTTTGACGAACTCCATGCTCAGCCAAATCGACAATTGTATGATGTGATGACAAAGGGAAGTGGTGATGCGAGAAAGCAACCACTTTTCTTTTTGATTACAACCGCTGGGAATGACCGGCATTCGATTTGTTATGAGGTTCATCAAAAAGCAGAGGATATCTTAAGAGGAAAGAAACATGACCCTACCTTTTATCCGGTTATTTATGGAATTGAACATGATGACGATTGGACAGATGAAAAGAACTGGTATAAGGCGAACCCTTCGCTAGATCATACGATTGATATCGAAAAAGTAAGAGCCGCTTTTATTAGTGCAAAGGAGAACCCAGCGGAGGAGAACTTATTCCGGCAGTTACGATTGAACCAATGGGTGAAACAATCCGTCCGATGGATGCCAATGCACCAATGGGAAAAATGCGCTTTACCTGTTGATCCTGAAAAACTAAAAGGCCGCTTATGTTACGGCGGCTTAGACCTTTCCAGCTCGGTTGACATCACCGCATTTGTTTTAGTCTTCCCACCCATACCAGAAGATGATAAGTACTCTATTCTTCCTTACTTTTGGATCCCGGAAGAGAACATGGAGCTAAGGGTAAGGCGAGACCATGTTCCTTATGATCTTTGGGAAAAACAAGGGGTTCTCAATACCACCGAAGGAAATGTCATTCACTACGGATTCATTGAAAAGTTTATCGAAGAACTGTGGCAGGATTACAACATTAAAGAAATCGCTTTTGACCGTTGGGGTGCCGTTCAAATGGTACAAAACCTGGAGGGGGCTGGCTTTACGGTCGTTCCCTTCGGACAAGGGTATAAAGATATGTCACCACCTACGAAAGAACTGATGAAACTTACACTAGAAAAAAGAATCGCCCATGGGGGAAACCCGGCACTCAGCTGGATGATGGATAACATTCACGTAAGAACGGATCCGGCGGGAAATATCAAACCGGATAAAGAAAAGTCTACGGAAAAGATTGATGGTGCAGTGGCGATGATTATGGCGTTAGATCGCGCCATTCGAAACGAAAACCACTTTGATTTAAACGAGTTTTCCTCCGGGGATACACTGGACAAACTGTGGCGATAAGGGGGGGTGAGGGAGTGCTTAGTAAAGTAAAGGAATTCTTTAGTCCAAAAGCAAAAGTGGTGCCGGATTCGCTAGAAATAAACGACCGAAGGCTTCTAGAAATACTAGGAATTGAAACAGATGAAATGAACTACCGGGGGAAAAATGCCCTGAAAGAAGCGACCGTTTTTGCCTGTATCCGCATTTTAGCAGATAGCGTGGGGAAGTTGCCGGTGAAGGTCTATTTACATAACGGTACCGTAGACCATTACCTCACCCCGCTCTTAAAGATGAGGCCAAATCCTTGGATGAATGCGAGAGACTTTTTTAAAGCATTGGAAGTCGAGCGTCATCTTTTTGGAAATGCATATGCTTGGCTGGAATTTGAAACCAAAGGTAGAAATGCAGGCAAAGTCACAGGGATTTACCCCTTGGACAGTACAAAGGTGCAAATATATATGGATGATGTTGGGCTGCTTCCCGGTAAAGGGAAACTGTGGTACGTCTACACCGACGATAAAGGCACAGAATACCGCATTGACTCGGACGAAATGTTGCATTTTAAAGGTTTAAGCAGTGATGGCATTGTGGGCATGACTCCCTTAACCCAACTTAGAAACACCATCGAAAACGCCGGAGCCGCCAGTCGGTATTTGAATAATAGCTTTAAAACGGGGCTGCAAACGAAAGGCATCATCCACTATGTCGGAGATTTAAACCCGGAAGCGCAACGGGTATTTAGAGAACGATTTGAACAAATGGCCAGTGGCCTGAAAAATGCAAACCGGGTATCATTACTCCCTTTGGGTTATCAATTCCAACCTTTGAGCTTAACCATGGCTGATGCCCAGTTTTTAGAGAACACCCAACTAACCGTTAAACAAATTGCCGCTGCTTTTGGTGTCAAAAATCACCAGCTGAATGATTTAGACCGAGCGACCCACACCAACGTGGAACACCAACAGCGGGAATTTTATGTCGACACCTTAATGGATATTCTCACCGGCTACGAACAGGAACTGACCTATAAACTGTTCACTCAAAAAGAGCTAGACGCAGGTTACTATATTAAATTCAACGTCAATGCCATTTTACGAGCCGACCCGAAAACAAGATACGAAGGCTATCGCATCGCCATCCAGTCCGGTTTTATGACAGCGAATGAAGTGAGAGCGTTAGAAGAAATGGAGGCAAAAGATGGTGGTGACCGGCTGTTAATCAACGGCAATATGATGCCCATAGAAATGGCGGGTGAACAATATCGGAAGGGTGGTGATGAACATGCCAAAGAAAGTGAAGAAGTTTTGGAGCTTTAAAAATTTAGATGAAAAGACCGGAGAATTAACCCTTTACGGGGACATCGCCAATGAAACGTGGTGGGGAGATGAAGTCACTCCCAAAACATTTAAAGCTGACTTGGATGGGTTAGGGGATATGGATACATTAAACATTTACATCAATTCCCCAGGCGGAGATGTGTTCGCAGGTCAAGCGATTCATTCCATGTTAAAGCGACATCCAGCCCATAAAAATGTATATATCGACGGTCTAGCAGCAAGTATCGCAAGTGTCATAGCTATGGCAGGCGATACGATTTTTATGCCCAAAAATGCCATGATGATGATCCATCATCCTTGGACTTTTGGCATTGGCAATGCGGCGGAGTTTAGAAAACTGGCTGATGATTTAGATAAAATCGGGGAAAGTTTAATTGCCGCTTATGAAAGACGCTCTGCTTTAATAAAGGATGAAATTGTTGAACTGATGAATGAGGAGACGTGGCTAACGGCAGACGAGTGCAAAGAATATGGGTTTTGCGATGTGGTGGAAGAGGAAAAACAACTGGCAGCTAGTATGGATAAAACCTTGTTGACCAGATACAAAAACACTCCAAAAGAGTTTCTAACGAAGTCAAAACCTAATGACAAAGAACACCAACTGCTGAAAGAAAAAATAGCGATTGAATTGGAGCTGTAAAGGCTCCTTTTCTATTTTGAAAGGAAGGCGATTTACTTTGAGTAAAAAATTACGTGAACTACTACAGGCATTGGAAACGGAGAAAACAAAAGTCCGCAGTTTACTGGGAGAAAACAACGTGCTTGATGCGGAAAAAGCCATGGAAGACGTACGGGAATTACAAAAGGCAGTGGCCATAGAGCAGGAATTGGGGGCATTAGAAGAACATGACCTTGATAATGCCACCCCTATAGATCGAACTCACAACCTTACGGATACCGAACTGGAAGCAGAATATAAGCGGGTATTTTTAAAGGGTCTCCGCCGTCAGCGAATTTCTGCCGATGAGCACAGCATCGTTAGTGAGTACCGGGCTGCGATGCATGAGGGTGGCGTAAGTACCGATGCCGATGGCGATATGGGCATTATCGTTCCCGAAGATATTCAAACGAGAATCCATGACATCATGAGGAGTATGAACGATTTATCCCAACACATCCGGATGGAAACGGTCAACACGTTATCTGGCTCCCGAGTCCTGGAGAAAGATGAAGACATGGTGCCCTTTGCGGTAGTAGATGAGTATGGGGAAATTGGGGAAATGGACAACCCGAAGTTTACTCCGGTGACGTATCAGCTCATTAAACGAGCTGGCTTTTTGCCATTAACGAACGAGCTTTTAAAGGACACAGATCAGAATATTTTAAGCTATGTATCTAACTGGATTGCCAAAAAGCATGTGGTCACAAAGAACAGTCTGATTATTGCAATCTTAAATACGCTAAGTAAAAAGAGCCTAGCAGATATGAAGGCCATGAAGAAAGTGCTTAATGTGGATTTAGATCCAGCCATTAGCTTATCCAGCACCATTATTACTAACCAAGACGGCTTCCAGTGGTTGGACGAGCAAGAAGACGGCAACAACAGGCCACTTCTGCAAGACGACATCACCCAACCGGGTAAGAATCTGTTTCAAGGTCGTCCCATTGTGGTGGTCGCCAACAGAACCTTACCTTCCACCGGATCCACCACAGTGAAAGCACCGTTTATCGTAGGGAATTTTAAAGAACTGATGGTGTTGTTTAACCGGGGAATGTACGAACTGGCATCTACGAATATTGGCGGTGATGCTTGGAGGCGGGATACGACCGAACTAAGAACCATCACCCGCGATGACTGTGTGAAGTGGGACAGTGAAGCCGCCGTATTTGGGCAAATCACCATTTCAACTGGAACATAAGGGGCGGCCATTCCCGCTTCTTTCCCTTTTAAGGGGTGAATCGATTTGATGATTACATTGGAAGAAACAAAAAAATACCTGCGGGTGGATTATGCTGAAGAAGATGCTTTAATCGAATCGCTCATCAATGCCGCTGAGATATATTTGAAAAATGCCACCGGTCAAACTTTTGACAGCACGAATGACCTCGCCCGGCTATTTTGTTTGACCTTAGTCACCGACTGGTATGAAAACCGGGAATTAACAGTCGGGCGGGTTGGAGAAGAAATGAGACCGGTCATTGACAGCATGTTAGCCCAGCTTACCTATTGTTACCCGGAGGTGGTGGAATGAATCCGGGGGATTTAAGACATCGAGTGACCGTTCAAAAACTCACCACGACCATCAATGAAAACGGGTTTGAAATGAAGGAATGGGTTGATGTTCAAACCGTTTGGGCGGCGGTTAGTAATCTTCATGGGAGAGAATATTTCGCTGCAGCTGCTGTTCAAGCAGAAAATACGGTGAAATTTATGATTCGCCATCTTGAAGGCGTTGACTCATCCATGCGGATACTATTTCAAGGAAAAGCCTACGACATCACTGCCGTTGATCATATCAAATACGAAAAACGGTACATGGAAATGAAAGCGGTGGAGGTGAGGGAAAGTGGCTGAACTTAAAGTTGAGGGGATTGAAAGCTTGCTCACAGAAGTAGAACAATTGGGTAGACGTGGGGCAAGGATTGAAAATAAAGCTTTACGTGAAGCAGGTGATGTCATTAAAAGTGCAATTGAGAGTGAAGCACCCATCAGAAGTGGAACATTAAAAAAAAGCATAACCGTATCAAGAGTGAAAACAACCGGTGACCAGAAACGTGTTGAAATTGGTCCAGATAAAGACGGCTGGTACGGGAAGTTTGTGGAATTTGGCACCGTCAAAATGAAAGCCAATCCTTTCATGGCTAGGGGCTATGAAACTTCTAAAAGTCAGGCCATGGCTGAGATCAAAAAGCAGCTGAAACAGGGACTGGGACTATGAATATCAATAAAATAATTTTCACAGCCCTACAAGATGTGGGTGTACCCGTTTCCTTTCAACACTATCGTGGACAGACCTTTCCCTATATCACCTTTTTTACGTATTTGGAAAAGGGAGAACAACATGCCGACGATAAAGAAAAAATAACGGGCTATTATGTACAAGTCGATATCTGGTCGAAGGACGATTATACCGATTTGGCCAGTACTGTACATCAAAAAATGCTCGCCGCCGGATTTACCAAGAGAAGCTATTATGATTTCTATGAAACAGATGTCGGTGTTTATCATAAAGCGATGCGCTTTCAATTCAATAAGGAGGTGCTGTAAATGGCACAAGTCGGATTAAATGATTTACATTTTGCGATTCTTACAGAGGATTCAAAAGAAACGCTCACCTATGAAGCCACCCGTGAAATGATTGGAGCCATTAATGCCACCATCAACCCGACGGTCAATACGCAGGAAGTGTATGCCGATGATCAACTTTGGGAGTCTATTTCCGCATTAGGGAAAATCGATGTGGAAGTGGAAACGGCGGATTTGCCTCTTCCTGTGCGGGCGAAAATACTAGGAAACAAAATCGAAGAAGGGGTGCTAGTGGAAAACAAGACAGACATTCCACCCCATGTGGCATTAGGCTTTAAGAGCCTAAAGTCGAACGGGAAGTATCGGTATGTGTGGCTCTTAAAAGGAGTTGCTCAACCGATGGCAGAAGACTATTCCACCAAAAAGGACAACGTAGAACCAAAAACACCTAAAGTGACGTTTACCTTTATGGCTCGCATCCATGACGGGGAATGGAAACGCACAGCAGATGAGGACAGTGAAGATTTTCTAGGAGCGGAAACATGGTTTGACAAAGTTCCTGGAGATACGGCAGAGGTGGGAATGTAATAATGGAGATTGCACTGAAGATTGATAAAAAGAATAAAACATATACGGCCGGCTTTATTAGTGCTCGCATGGTCAGGCGAACGATTGAAGTTTCTAAAAAAGTAAACTTTGAAAGTATCTCGCCAGAAGAACTGGATCAATTAGTGGATTACATTGTTGAGTTATTTTCCAATCAGTTTACTCGTGATGAACTTTACGATGGATTATCTTCGAAATCATTAATCCCGACAATCACGTCATGCATCAATGAAGTGGTGGGACAAATGGCAGAGTCAACGGCTGGTGAAGGAAAAAACGAGTAGAGGGGAATGCCATGGATCCCCAGGATTTTATAGACAGCCTTTATGTCGCCCTTCTTGATCAAGGTTGGACGTTAAATGATATTGACTCCATGGACATCATGTATTACTTAAAATTGCTTCATAAGAAACACAGTTCTAAAAAAGTGTATATCGATCACATTTTATAACACCTTCGGCTAAGGTGTATTTTTTATGCCCAAAAGGTGGTGAGGCAAATGGCAAAAGAAATCGGGCAATTAAATGTTGTTGTGGGATTGGACTCCACTGGTTTTCAAAATGGCGTCAGCATCTTAAATCGTGAGATGAAAAAGGTGCAATCGGAATTTCGACTTGCAAGTACCGAACTCGGAAAACACGGGAAAGAGCTAGAGGGTTTAAAACTAAAATCGGGTAGCTTAACCAAGCAAACCGAACTTCAGCGTCAAAAAGTCACAGCCCTAGAAGCCGCCCATCAGAAGTCAGTGGAAACAAAAGGCAAGCATGCGAAAGCTACACAAGAACTCGAAATCAAATTAAATCGTGCCAAAACGCAATTAGCCCAGATGGAACAGGACTTAAAAAACGTCAACCAAGAAATTGCGATGCAAGCTTCCAGTTGGTACAAACTTGGAAAAACTCTAGAACCAATTGGGCAATCCATGCAAGAAATTGGTAAGAAGATGGAAAATGTCGGGAAAGATCTCACGAAGAAAATCACCTTACCTCTTGTTGGTTTGGGAGCTGCCGCTGTAAAAGTCGGTTCTGATTTTGAAGCAGGCATGAGTGAAGTGCAAGCGATTAGCGGAGCGGCTGGTGATGACTTGCGCCAATTAGAAGAAAAGGCAAAAGAAATGGGCGCAACCACCAAGTTCTCAGCCGCACAAGCAAGTGAAGGATTAAAGTACATGGCGATGGCCGGTTGGGACACAAACCAGATGCTTGATGGGTTGGACGGAGTTATGATGCTTGCAGCTGCTAGTGGCGAAGACTTAGGTTTGGTTTCCGATATTGTTACCGATGCCCTCACCGCCTTTGGAATGGAGGCTAAACAAGCTGGGGAGTTTGCAGATTTACTTGCCAGTGCTGCGTCTAACAGTAATACGAATGTAGCTATGCTTGGGGAGTCGTTTAAATATGTGGCTCCCCTTTTTGGTTCCTTGGGATATTCTGCAGAAGATGCCGCTCTTGCTTTAGGCTTAATGGCAAATGCCGGAATCAAGGGTTCGCAAGCCGGGACATCGTTGAAAACAGCGATAGCCAACTTAGCAAATCCGACAGAAAAAATGGGAAAAGCCATGGGTGCTTTAGGTATTTCTATTACCGATGCAAATAGCGAGATGCTTCCATTTAAAGATGTGATGGATGAATTAAGAACAAAATTCTCTGGTCTTTCTGAGGAACAAAAAGCGCAATATGCTGCCACCATTTTTGGAAAAGAAGCCATGGCCGGAATGCTTTCCATCATTAATGCAAGTGAGGAAGACTATGAAAAGCTGACTGATGCAACAAGGGAATACAACGGTGTGGCAAAAGATATGGCAGATACGATGCAGGATAATCTTCAAGGCGAAATGACAAAGTTAAAGTCTGCCTTGGAAGGTGTAGGGATTCAGATCTTTGAGATTCTTGTTCCCCATCTGCAAAAGTTAGTTGAAAAGCTACAACAAGCCGTTGAGTGGTTTTCGAATCTCAGTCCTAAAACCCAAGAAACGATTGTCAAAGTTGCAGCCCTTGCTGCAGCGATTGGTCCCCTTTTACTTATTGGTGGAAAGCTCGTTGGTGGGCTTGGTTCCATTGTTAGCTTGTTCAGCAAATTTTCCCTTAGTGCAGCTACGGCTGCAACAGCAACCGGTGGTGTGGCATCAGGATTTGGTGCTGCAGGAATGGCGGCGAAAGCGGGAGCCTTGCTTCTCAACCCATGGGTGTTGGGGATTGCTGCGGTAACTGTCGCAGGTGTTGCTTTATATAAACATTTAAGCAAAGAAAGCATTCCGGCGGTTGAATTGTTTGGTGATGAGGTATCAGATGCAACCAAAAAAGCTGTTGGCGGGTTTATGGAATTGAATGATGAAGCTACCTTGGCCTTAAATCAACTCGCTTGGAGTGGTCAAGAAGTTACCAAAGAAATGACCGAGACCATCACCGGTAATTTTTCACAAATGGCAGAACAGATTCAAGTTGGATTGGGTGAGCACCACGAAGAAGCTCTTGCCAAAATTCAAGGGTTTGTCGATAACAGTACCTCCCTTTCTAAAGCAGAACAGGAAGAGATTCTAGCGAATATGCAAAAAGGCTATGAAAATAAAAAACAGGAAGTCGCTGATGGAGAGGCACGGATTAAAGAGATTCTTAATACTGCATCGAATGAAAAAAGGGCTTTAACAAAAGCGGAACAACAAGAAATTAATGCGATCCAACAAGAGATGGTGAATACCGGTATTCAAGTGCTCTCTGAAAATGAGGTAGAAGCGAAAGCCATCATGGAACGGATGAAAGCCCAAGCCGGGGAACTGACGGCAAGACAGGCGGTAGAGGTCGTGCAAAACAGTCTGAAGCAGAAAGACGGAGCGATTCAAGCAGCTGAGGATCAGTACAATGAAGTCGTCAAAGAAATTATCCGTCAACGGGATGAAGCCGGCACCATCTCCAAAGAACAAGCGGATAGGCTCATTCAAGAAGCTACTCGCCAACGGGATGAAGCCATCTCGAAAGCAGAACAGATGCATCAAAATGTGGTCAGTGAAGCGAAAAACCAAGCAAACGAACATGTGAATCAGGTCGACTGGGAAACGGGGGAAATCAAATCCAAATGGCAAGTGATGAAGGACGATGTCGCCAAAAAAGCTAAGGAAATGAAAGAAGACATCATTGCGAAATGGGAAGAAGTGAAAACCTCTGCGAAGGAAAAGTGGGAATCCGTTAAGACTTCTGTGCAGGATAGCATTGACTCAGTAAAGGGGAAAATTTCAGAGGGGCTTGAAAAAATCCAAGAATGGAATGCGATGAGTGTGAAAGAAAAAGTATTCAGTATTGTGGAAAAAGTAAAGAGCGTCTTTTCTTCTGATAAACCTGCGGCAAATTTTAGTGGTACGAGCTTTTTCCAAGGGGGTCTTACAATGGTAGGTGAACTCGGTCCAGAACTCGTGGCACTGCCGAGAGGATCTCGCATTTATAACGATTTTGAAACAAAACAGATCATGGGGCACGGAAAAGGAGTCACGCAGCATATTACCATCAATAGTCCTTCCCCTCTTTCCCCTGCTGAAACAGCGAAACAAATTAAAAATGCTTCCAGACAGCTCGCTTTGGAATGGTAGGTGGATGCTGGTGGAAAAAATCATGATTACGAATAAAAACGGGGAATCGATTATTTTAGGAAACCAGGCACCCTACTTTTTAGAAATGCTGGACGGTGCTGCGGAAGTCCCAGTTACGATTGAAAGCCAAAAAGCACCAAAGCAAGATGGCTCTACTTATATCGACAACACATTGGAAAATAGAAGCATCACGATGGAAGGGATGATTGTCACAAAAAATAATCCTGTTGAAGTTTATGCAGCACGACGACGTATGCAAGAGGTGTTGAATCCAAAGTTGGGAGAAGTAACCATGACCTATTATCGTGGTGAGTCGATGATGGAGATACAGGGAATCGCAGAATCTACACCCATCTTCCCAACTGGACAAGGCAGCAAAGGATTGTATTATCAAAAATTTCTGCTGAACCTTCTTTGTCACCAACCATTCTGGCAGGATCCGTATGTGGAAAGTAGTGAAATGTCGTATCTCATGGGGGGCTTTCAATTTGGATTAAAACTACCGACTTCATTCTCTAATCGGGGTTTCAAAAGAAAGGCGTTCAACAAAGGGGATGTTGCCACTCCCGTTCAAATTGAATTTAAAGGACCAGCGATTAACCCAACAGTTACAAATGAAACAACAGGGAGAGTAATAAAGGTTAATCGGTCAATAGGGATTGTTGATGTGCTCAATATTTCAACAGCCTTCGGTGAAAAGTATGTCAAAATCAATGGCGCCAATGCTTTTCACTACATTGACTTGTCAAGTACCTTCTGGCAATTGGAACCGGGCAGCAACATATTAAGCTATACGAGCAACAATGACAGCATCAACACCAAAGTGACTGTCACATGGAAAAATCGCTATGTAGGTTTATAGGAAGGGGAGGTTATGTTGGCAGAACAATATCGCTTTTTCGATTCCATCGATGGTGAAGATGAACGAACGTATACCGCTGATGAGTTCGCTGAGTATTTCCGGCAACTCGTATCCAGCGGTATTTTTAATGGCGGAGGAAATTTGCAAGTAACAAGTTCAGGTATGGATATGACGATTATGATCCATCCTGGCTATGCTTGGCTGGAAGGGTATTTGTATAAAGTGGATACGGAACCGCTCGTCCTACCAGTTGCTGCAGCTGATGCGGAAAAGGATCGGATTGATCGGGTGATTATTCGCTTAGACAAACGACTGGAGAACCGATATGTGAAAGCTTTTGTTTTGACAGGTGAGCCGAGTGAAACGCCTGAAGCCCCGGAGCTGACGAGAGACGGCAACGTATTCGAACTGTCCCTTGCCCACATTGTCGTGGAAAAGGGGAAAAGCTATCTTGATGAGTCAGCCATCCACGATGAGCGGTTTGATACGGATGTGTGTGGTTTAGTGAACTCGCTGATTCACATCGATGCATCCCATTTAATCGAAGCGTTCGAAGGCGAATGGCAACAGTGGTTTGATGGTATTCAAAATGCGACGTTTCAGACGAAAGAAGACTTTGAAAACGATGTGCTCGATTATGCCGGAACCTATCAACAGACGTTTGGATTCGAGGACGTGTTGACAGATAACTGCAGTTACGCAGCAGGAGAGATCACGCTTTCCGGTTCAAAAAATATTATTTTTGATAACTATACCGGCTCAACCGTCAAAATTTCGGGAACCGGATACCAGATTGGGCAGCGGCTTTTGCCCGCCTTGACTCAAGACCTGACGTATATTCACGCCATTGAATTGTATTTGTCCGTCGTCAAATTTGCTTATTCTTCTAACCCTTACATTTACATTTCTGTATTTGACGTGACATTGGATGAGGAACTGGTATCCAGAAGTTTTACGAAGACCGTTTTTGGAGATTCCGTAGGGTATAAAACATTTGCCTTAAACACACCCGTGACACCTGGTCACACGATTGATATTCGAATCCGATGCAGTGTCCCTACAGATGATGATTTAAGATTTCGCATCAATCACAATCACCCGCCGACTTTTTCAGCGACGACGCATTTTATCGAATCGACGAATCAGTGGGCACATACGCTTGACTGGCCGGAGCAAAGTTTAGCCTTCCGCATTCAAGCTGATTATGAAAACACAGAAGGGCGTGTCTATAAAACATTAACCTTTCCAGAGTTTGAACGTTGGGGTGTGTTGACGTGGGAAGGAGAGACACCAGCAGGGACAGCCATCACCTGTGATGTCTTGAAGAATGAACCGATTCCGTTAGATGCTTCGGTGCTGGATGTGCCCACGATAAAACAGAATGTGGCAGATACATCACCCGCAGCCGTTCATTTTCAATTGGGATTTCAACCACTTAACAATCGTATCAAAGGAAGTTTGGTGCTTGCGAAACGATCCACGTCATACAGTACCGTCATTGAACTGTATGACTCAAAAGACGGAAAACCTAACCAAAGAATAGCGGCGGCTTTGACAGATAGTATGTCACCCGTTCGCCAAATCGGTACGAGTGACATTCCACAAGTGGAAACAAATCTCGTCTCGTTTGAGTTCGAACCGTTAGCCCATCTTTTAGTGGAGGGAGCTGACTACTATATCGTCATTCAAACAGACGGTAATACGACTTATCCAAACTATTTGGGATGTGTAATTGATGAAGAGCATCCCAATCTTTTTACAGGCTCTGCATTTAACCCTTCCTCCAACCGGAAAGCGTATATTCAGGTGGAGGGGTTGTCAGGGGATCATCTCCTGCAAAGCGGATTGGCAAACGAGGAACGGTTAGAAACCATTAACGAAAAAGACATCATTTTGAAATGGACGCTAACGAAGGAAGAGCGATCCCTGCCGTCACCCCAACTACAAACAATGGATGTGACGTGGAAAGGGCGGGCTCCCCTTCATCCTGTGACAACGGGGCACTATAACGAATCCGTCTCCATTCCAGCGAGAAGCACTTATATTAAACGGATTCCGCTACAAATCCCAGCAAGACGAGGCAGTCTTTTCATGAAAGGAACAGGCGATTCGAACTTTTGCCAAGTCTATTTTAACTCGGTAAAAGGGGCGGCACAGATTGTATCGAGTTACTTAACATCAGGAAATTACCGCAATTACGGCGGTTTTCCAATGCGGTTATGGTTTATCGAAGAAACGAATGTGTTCTTAGAAGCGGTCTACATTCATCAACACAAAGAGATCGTCCTCGTTTATCGAAATAACAATACGTCAACGACAAGTGTGAACTTTACCGGAATGTGGGAGGTGTCGCTGTGATTCGGATTTATCGGAAAGCGGATTTAGAAATCGTTGGTTCTTGTCCAACGGGTGTGAGTGTAGAAGACGAGATTCGGCTCAATGTCATTCCGAACTTCGGTGGGGTACCGGAGGATTACGAGGCTTTATGGGTGGATAAACAACCGTTCCATTTAGAAAAAGTGGGGGAAGATATCGTTGTCGTGGAAGACGTTCCAACCTTTTCCGAGTCCCCCGACCCTGACAAAGTGATCCTCTTTGAAGCGATTGCCAATTTGTTTGAAGAAGTGCAGTTGTTAAAAAATCAACTGGGAGGCGGTGACCCATGA
Organism: Halalkalibacter oceani; assembly: GCF_023715705.1. Lineage (GTDB taxonomy): Bacteria > Bacillota > Bacilli > Bacillales > Bacillaceae_D > Halalkalibacter > Halalkalibacter oceani_A. The sequence continues at coordinate 157,722 of NZ_JAMBOS010000007.1, read as the reverse complement.
TGTTCCATTATATGATTCCGGTGTATGCCTTTTTAATCAAAACCGAACGACGAACCATCCATCGTTTGCCTGAAACGTATCAAATCCCTGTCGCTGAATATTTGGCAGAAGAAATAGAAGCGGATAACCGTGAAGCCGGTTAGGATATTAACACCGACGCTTGATCTTGAAGGAGAGATCGACAATTATCTTTCCTTTTCTTTTTCCCGTAGCTACTATGCACCGGGTGAATTTCAGTTAGTCACTAACCGGAAAGTGCAACATGCCGACACATTGAACATCAATCAGATTATCATGCTGGGGGAGAGCTCCTTCAAGACAGGGATCATTCGTTACAAGGAAATCAAAACGAATGAACAGGGAGAGGAAATCGTAACGATTAAAGGTGAAACGCTCGGTGCCATAACAAAGCAGAGAATTACCATTCCACCTGAAGGACAAGCCCACGACATTCAAGATGCTGATGCTGAAACAGTTATGAAAAATTATGTACAGCGAAATTGCTTGGATATAGAAGAGATGGCATTCCCCAATCTAGTTGTTGCTGCAAACCAAAATCGAGGGGAATCTATTAAATGGCAAAGTAGATATAAAAATCTAGCGGAAGAACTGGAACAGATAAGTAGACTGGAAAACTTGGGATGGCATATCTACTTAGACCTCGATTCAAAGGCATGGATTTTTGACATATATAAAGGAAGAAACTTTTCAGCGAGTCAACAAGAAAACGCTCCTGTCATCTTTTCGCCCGAGTTTGAGAATGTGATGTCCCAGCAATTCATCGATAGTTGTATCGGTTACAGCAACTACGCCGTGGTGGCCGGACAGGGAGAAGGCGTGAATCGCGACATTGTTTTTACTGGAGATGGCACGGGTCTTGAACGGCATGTCATTTTTGTGGATGCAAGGGATGTTGAAAACCAAGCTGACCTAGTAAAACGGGGGAAAAACAAACTGATTGAACACCAGCGCATTTTCTCCTTGCAATCGGAAGTTTTCCCGCACGGGGCATTTGCCTATGAGAAAGATTGGGATGTGGGAGATCTCGTGACCGTGCAAAACAAGGACTGGAACATCACGATGGATACCCGGATAACAGAAGTGACCGAAATCTATGAAGCGAGTGGATTTAAACTGACTGTCACGTTTGGCAACAGCCTCCCGACATTCACACAAAAACTGAAATCTACCTTTCAAGGCATGACGCTTGAGAGTAGACGATAAAAGGGCATCCCCACGATGTCTATTTTTTATGGAGGAAAGAAGGGGAAGAAATTTAATGAAGGACACCTTGCACATTTTGCAACTTATCTTTACGGCTATTGGAGGGTATATCGGTTGGTTTTTGGGTGGCTTTGATGGGCTCATTTATGCGCTCATTGTTTTTGTCGCCATTGATTATATGACTGGACTTATGGTGGCAGTGCTTGATAAAAAGCTATCCAGTCGTGTTGGCTTTAAAGGGATTTTCAAGAAGGTGTTGATCTTTGCCTTTGTTGGAATTGGACACATTGTTGATTTATACATTTTGGAAAAAGGAAGTGCCGTTCGAACCGCGGTCATCTTTTTCTATCTTTCTAATGAAGCATTAAGCATCATTGAGAATGCATCCAAGGTCGGTTTGCCGGTTCCGGAGAAACTGAAATTGCTGTTTCAAGAAATGCATGCGAAGGAGGACAAAAAATGACAAGACTTTGTTTGGATTATGGTCACGGTGGAACGGATCCGGGAGCCGTCTATAAAGGAAGAAAAGAAGCGGACGATGTGCTTTCGATTGGGAAAGCAGTGGCTGCGGAGATTCGTCGACATGGCATCACAGTGGATGAAACGCGGACAACGGATAAAACAGTGAGTTTGCGAGAACGAAGCAATTTTGAAAACCGCAAGAAGTATGATTACTTTATCTCCTTTCACCGCAATGCCTATCAACCGGAAAAGGCACAGGGAGTAGAAACATATACCTATGTAAACACTGGAACCAAGTCGAAAAGCATGGCGGCAAAAATACAGACTGAGCTAGTGAAGGTGGGATTCACCAACCGGGGTGTTAAAGCTGCTAATTTCCATGTGTTACGAGAAACAAAAGCACCAGCCGTATTGATGGAAATTGGCTTTATTGACAACATATCAGATAACAGGCTACTGGATGCGAAGAAGCAACAAGTAATCACCGGGATTGCAAGAGCCATCTTGGCGCAGGTAGGTGTATCGTATAAAGCAGCGGCATCAAAACCTGCTGATCCTGCAAAACCAGCTTCTTCATCAACCAGTGCCCGTTACCGTGTGATGGCTGGGTCTTTTGCAGACAAATCGAATGCCGAGCGGCAAGTTGTACGGTTAAAAAAGGCGGGGTTTGATGCCGTTATTATAGTTAGTCATCCATAATTGTTAGGTGTAACATCCCTAAATATCTGAAACACTTATGAATGATAAGGGAATAGATATGTTTGTAAGAAACAAAACTTGCGGGCTTTGAACCTTTTAACGTTCAAGGCTTCTTTTTTTGGTTCTATTTTTCTCTTACAGACACAACTGTTCTTTATCTCTAATTATTAGTGAGAAATGACTTGATAACACAGCAAATGAATTTTAACATACAGACACCAAAACATAAGGGGGAGTTAAACATGCTGGTAAACCAAGCAATAACACAGTTTATTCACAACCTAGTCGTCATCGACCGGTCGAGAGAGACCGTAAAGGGGTATAAAGCGGAGCTCAGCTATTTCAACCACTTTCTTACAACTAAACACAATGGACCAGTGTATCTCGAGGATGTTGAACTCTCAGACCTTGAGGAATATATGTTGAGCCTGAAAAATCGAGGGGTTTCTACAGCTACAAGAAACCGGGTCGTGTACGTCTTGCGAAGCTTTTACAATTATTGTTGCAAGAGGGAACTCTGCGAAAAGAATCATGCAGTATTGTTGGAGCCCGTCAAAGTGGTCCAGAAAGAACGCGATTTCATTACAGAGGAAGAATTGCAGACGCTCATCACCAAGATTCCGCAGCCCGTCATCCGAACCGTCATTCAGACCATGTTTTACACCGGCGGACGAATTACAGAAATGAAGAATCTTAAACTCCAAGACGTCGATCTCGAAAACAGCGTGCTTCACATTATTGAGGGGAAAGGCAAAAAAGACCGCGATGTCCCGATTAGCCGGACACTACATGTCATCTTAACCAACTACATTGAAAACATCCGAGAACATGATGACATTGAAACCGACTTCTTCTTCGCCATTCCAAAATCCGGTACCATTTCCGGCAACTACGTCAACCGACTGCTGAAAGAAGCGGTCGAGGAACTTGGCTGGGACAAGCATATCACCGCCCATGTCCTGCGCCATTCCTTTGGAACAAACCTATTGGAGAAAGGCGCATCACTTGTCAGCATTCAAAAATTGCTCGGACATGCGAACCTGACCGTCACCTCACGCTACCTACATCAGGACAAGGACAAGCTTGCAGAAGCTGTGAACTTACTATGATAAAAGGAAACTGATACCATGGAAAGCAAAGAACCAAAATACAATGCCAAAGTGCATAAAATCATCGACTTGTTGAAATTTAAAGATCGGCATGAAGTAGCTCGTGAAATGGGTTATAAAAACTATAAATCGCTTGAGATTTTTATGCGGCGGCGGAACTTTCACTTTGACCCAAAGCAGCAACAATACATCCCGGCGAAGCTTGTTGACAAACCACCCAAACGAAGTGTGTCCGTTACCTACGCACCCAAGCGAGCGGAAACGATCATGGCCGCCTTTGGAGAGGAAGATGCCGACCCACGAACCATCGCCCAAAACGCTGGTTTTGAAACACACAAGGAAATGGCTGACTACATGAAATCGAAAGGATTCGAGTGGAGCGTTCACAAAAACAACTATGTGCCAAGCGTTGGCTATATTGAACAAGTGAAGAAGGAATTGCCTACGGAGGAGATAAAAGCGGAATCTGGCAAGACTAAACAGAATGGGGAAACCGCCGAGGGGATTGAAGAGTACATCCCCTTCATCCGGTTCCTTTACGAGAAACGTGACGAAGTTTATACACTACTTACCGGAGTTCGAGAAGACGGCAAACTTCCAAGATATGCGGTTCCCGGGATGGTTCGCACCAAAGCCATCTACATGAGCGACCTGATTGCCAAGCTTACTGGGGAATTCAGCCAAGAGAAGAACATCACCCAGCGGGAAATAGTGGAAGCGGCTCTTATCGAGTATTTACAGAAGTACGGGTTCAAGCAGGAGGTGGAGGTACTGCTTAGGAAGTGAATAAACTGACAGAGCTGCCTTTTCAATCGAAGGCTGTTTCTGCCCAGTTATACCTTTTATCCAGTGGAAATTCTTGTGTTTGAATTGTATAATGAAAGAAAATGAATGGATGATCCAAGGCGGTGATAGTGAATTGAAAATACAGAATCCGCACGATAAATTTTTTAAAGAGACGTTAGGGAATGTGGGGGTCGCCAAGGACTTCCTGAATCATTATCTGCCCCAAAATATAATGCAGGTCATCGACGTGAACACATTGGAACCACAAAAAGATAGCTTTATTGACGAAGAATTGCAGGAAAGTTTTTCTGACTTGTTTTTTAAAGTGAACATCAACAAGAAAGAGGGTTTCATCTACTTTCTTTTTGAGCACAAAAGCTACACGAGTAAAGAAACAGCCTTCCAACTCCTGAAATACATGACTCGGATTTGGGAAACCAAAATAAAAAAAGAAGATGCGAATGAGTTGCCGGTGATCGTTCCGCTAGTCATTTATCACGGAAAAACCAACTGGAATGTGAAAACCCAACTCGGAGATATGATCGAGGGGTATAACGAACTCCCGGAGGACATTCAAAAATACATTCCGAACTTTGAATATTTGATTTACGACCTCACAAGATTTACAGATGAAGAGATAAAAGGTCAGGCGCAGCTTAGAATCTTACTCACGATATTCCGGGACATCTTCACAAAAGATGGTGAGGGATTACAGGCGTCTATCTATCGGGCGGTAAGCTATCTAAACGAACTGGAAGATAAGCGGACTGGATTGGAATACCTCGAAACGCTGATGAGGTACATTTTCAGTGCAGGTAAGAACTTAACGAAAAAAGACATTGATAACATTATTCATGAAATTGAAACGACTTATCCGGAAGGGAGCGAAATTGCCATGACTTTGGCAGAAAGCTTTAGGGAAGAAGGGGCTAGGGAAAGCATGGAAAGAGCAGCCAAGAAATCAATAATTAAAGGGCTTTCTACAGAAGATATTATTGAAATCACTGGACTGACAAAAGAAGAGGTTGAAAGCATTAGACAGAAAATGCTTCAGTGAATTGATCGATTAAAAGTCTTCCTAATCTAAAAGGGAATGTAAGATATATAAAGAAAGGGGTTGTTTGTATGAAGGAATTGAAACTGGATTCAAAGGAATTCAAAAGGGTCCTGCAAAACCTTCACTTAGAAAATCTGAGTCTTTCTCCCGATATGCAGAAAAAAGTACTTGATCTTGCGAATGAAAAGGTTTCCATTACCCCTACACTAATAAAGGACATTCTAGGACATGGGAAAGTATAACGAAAAAGACAATGACGATTACCTTTTAAAGCATAACTTGTTAGGGATTGATTCTCACGAAGAATTTGAAAAAGCCCTTATTGAGTAATTGCAGGAACATGGATTTGTGCACGAGGCCAAGGCGCTGCTAAGAAGGAAACAATACAGTTAATAAAATAATATGGGCGGCTCTGTAAAGGGGTCGCTTTTTCTGTTATACTTAGTATAATACAAGAATCTGTTCGGGTCGTTAACTGGGGGTGCTAATATTGGGCTTTATCCAATACGGAGATCTATCAAACTATATAATTGCATATTGTAATTTAAACGGAACCAATATAACCAATAAAAAATTACAGAAACTCATGTATTACTGCCAGGCTTGGTCGCTGGCTTTAGATAATGAAAGACTAATTGACCATGAATTTGAGGCATGGGTTCACGGAGCGGTATTGAAGAACCTCTATTTTAAATATGCGAAATTTGGGTATACTAATATCTGGAGGGATCCTGCTGAGAATTTGGAGACAAAAACAGAATTTCTTAGAAAGTACTCCGATGAAAAAGTGGCAAGAATACACCAGGTACTTGAAGCATATTCTATGTTTAGTGCTGACGAATTAGAGGAAATAAACCACGCTGAGTATCCTTGGCAAAAAACCCGTGAGGGACTTGCAGCAAATGAAAATTCCGATAGACCTATAACCGATTCCTTAATGAGAGAATATTATGGAGCGAAAGCTTTAGAAAAGGGGATGAAAAAAGTGAAAAACAATGTGTTTAACTTTTCATCTGCCAGGTTAAAAGCCGCCCAAAAGAAGCTGAAAGAAAAAGAAGTGTTCCAAGTAAATGAAGATAATTATAAAGAATATGAAGCGTTTATATTAAGTTCCTATAACGATACTATAGAAGCGACGAAGAGGTCAGAATATGGTCAGAACTTATAACGCCCGGGATGATTTAAAGGATTCTCGGGAGTTTTCTTTTGGGGATATATGGAAGCTACGAGATGAATTGATTACATTACTTCCAACTGACAGAATAGATGGGAAAAGAAAATTATATCCATCTAGAACAGTAGTAGTTGTTCAAAACTGTTTAGAGAATAATGATGAGGAATCACTGATTATTGAGGTGGCTCCGCTAACAACTACAACGAGGTTCCTTCAAAAGTTTGATGTTCTTCTACATCCAAATGAGGGAGAAAAAGAACGAGATAATGTAAAAGAAGAATGCATGGCTCAAATACACCTATCCCAGCCGATGCTAAAAAAAGACATGTACGAAAAGGTTGGAGAAATATCGACGGAAAAGAAGGAAGAAATAGCTGCTATAAAGTTGAATCTCCTTGGAATCGACATAGATAATCTAGAATAATAGCTACATAAAACTCTTATTTTAGTAGAAACATAATGCTAATCTATATGTATAACAAGTATGTAATAGCTAACAGTATGCACAATGGTGTTTATGCTATCATTAGGATTCTCAATGTGTGATTAAGAAGCGCCACAACCTTTGACACCGTGCGGTTAAGCGGTTTTGCTCACTGTCAATCTTTAGGTGATTAGGTGCGATTACTACGACTCATGTTGAAATCACTTTTGAAGCTTTGACTGAAGCTGTTGAGGATGCAACGGTTGAAGTAAAAGATAGCAAGGGGAATGTAGTAGAAGTAGTTGCTCAAAACTTAGCAAAAGGTGCAACAAATGCACAATTTGATTTTGTTAAAGCAGTTACAAACGATGATCGTACTGGTGTATGGACTGTAAACGGTGTAGAATACAGCTTTGATGAATTAGAATTAGTAGCTGATATTGTAGCAGCTTCTGCGGCTCCTGTTAACCAAGTGCAATTATATAATCTTTTAACAGAAGCTGGAATCCAGAACTTAAACGCAGATTTTATTGGTCAGTATGCTACTGCCATTGATACTGCGACAACAACTCCTGAATGGGCAGTTGATGTTCAAGAAATTATTGATCAAGTAAACAAAGATAATGCAGATGATGCAGCAGAAGCAGCAGTTGTTAAAGCTGTGGCTGATGCGACAAATCAAATTCAATTATTAGCTGCTCTTGAAGCTAACTTTGATAGAGTAAATAAAGATTGGATTGCTCAATATGCGGCACAGGATGTAGACGTGGACACAGTAGCAGATATTCCAATGTTAAATTTAGATTCTGCTAACTATTTTGGGGAAACAAACGGTACAGATGTAGCTAGAATTCAAGCAGCTATTGATACAGTTAATAATGATGCTATATTTGATCCAGTAACAGGGTTGGATACTGTAGCTGATACTTCAGCTAAGCAAGCAGAAGTAACATCACTAATCCAGAAATGGATAGAAGATGATGTAGCACCAGCAACAGCAAAGGCTGATGCAATCGAAGCTTCGAAAATTAAAGAAGCGGCATTCCGAGTGGCTGAAGCTACAACTGAAAACTCAGTTTACAATGCTTTGGTAGCATATGCAAACATAACACCAGATGCAACATTGAAGACTAGTGAATTAAACACTAACTTAAAAGCTTTCTACAAAGGCGCATTAGACACCGTAACAAAGGCTACATTAGTTGCAGACATCCAAGGTGGAACTGATGATATTAAAAATGATATTGTTGTTCAAGCTGATGGTGATGCAGTTGAAGATGCAGTAGTTAAGATAGGAGCAGCAGCTACAACTCTTGCAGGTACAGACAATGCAACAAACAGAGCGGCACTTAAAGCTGAACTACAAAAACTTGCAAATTACACAAGCCATAAAACTGCTGCTGCAGATAAATTCCTAATGTCTACTATAGACGATTCTCGTCTAGTTGATTATGCAAGAGAACTAGATGCTGATGTAATTGGAACTGGAAATAGCGTAGCTGATGTTCAAGGATCAATTAGTACGGTGAACAATACGGCTTCTTTAAGTGTAGCATTAGATACAATTAACGATACAGCTTCTACTGCTGTTCAAGTAAGATCAGCATTATTTGATATTGCTGAAGCGAATGAGAACCACGCAGAAGCAGGTGTAACAGCTGTTGTTACAGACTTTTACAACCTTTCATCACAAGCACGCCTAGAAGTTGCTGAATTAGTAATTGAAAATAGACCAGGTGGTGGATATGCTGATTTAGATGCTATTCTTAAAACATCTGCAGCAACATATGGCGATGGTGCTTTGAAAGATGAAATTGCTAATCACGGAACTAAAGTTGGAGAATTCAATGCAATTGGTGATTTAAATGCTAATCCTACTACAAATGCTACTAAGGCGCATTTAGACACATACGGATATGCTCCATATGTAGCATTGTCAACTGCACAGAAGCTTGCAGTAGCGGATCATATTAATGGGTTAACGAAAGATGTTGCAGGAGTAGCAACCCCACTTGACTTCTCTGGTGATGACGAAGTTAAAACGTTAAAAGCCGCTAACGACATCATTGATGCAGCAATCGCGGCAATTCAATAAGAATAATTACTCGCTCAACACTACTAAAGTGTTAAGCAACAATACTAGAAGAACTAGCCAAATGGTTGGTTCTTCTTTTTGTAGTTTGCTAGACAAATAGAAAAGGACTGAGCTTTGTGGCTGAGTCCTTTTTGTGTTTTTATAATTGTGTGTTAGAATGGAAGATCGTCTATCTCAGGCGGAGTTGCTTGAGTCTGTTCTGCAAATGGATCTTCAAATGTTTCGTTACTATTCGCAGAATCAATTGGTACAACATTTTGTTGATTGTCTTGCTGAAAGTCCATTGCATTTTTATGAACTACTTCCCAAGGCTGCAAGATTTGTTCCTTGTCCACTTCAAAAAGTCTATCCGAGGAGATTTTTCAAAGAAATCCCTTGGATGGGCTACTTTTTTGCATTGAAATGTTAGGTAAATGGTTGGAAAGAAATCATGGAGGGTTGAGGTCATTGATGCGGATCTAAAAATAGGCATGACAAAAAAGCCTTTTCAAGTAATTTTTTTAAAAGGGCTTACTCAAAATCTATTCATTTGCAAAAGGTTAAGCAACCCGTTCGTATGTATGATAGATTCCATTCATTACAGGAGTAGGTTTCAGTTTTACCTCTTCCACTTTCACTGGTAAATGTGTTGGAGTAGGAATTGGCGTTTGTCCATCAAGTCCTTGATGTGGTCGATGCGTATTGTAATAGTTATGAATATAATCGGATAAATGATTGTGAATGTGCTTCCTATTAATCGGAATTAGATGATCCGTACATTCACGCTTTATCGTACCTATTACTCTTTCAGCATAAGCATTCTGCCAAGGTGATTTATATGCAGTTCTTTTGGATTGAATGCTCGATGATTTTAAGAAACGTTGAAACTTTTTAGACATGAACAGGTGAAGAGGAGGAATTGGGGTCAGACCCACTAGCCTTGCATGGTAGTTTATTAATTGAATATATTCAAAAATATTACATTTGATTGTTTGTTATCGAAGAAAAAAGGGAATAGGACACCAAAATGACCCCGTGTTTTTTCTTTTATTTTTACTTTGTTTTTCTTTCACCAAAGCAACATTTCCAAACGACGGTACGGCCTTTTGAATTGGTATAGGAACCTTGCTTCTGCCTCTCGATTTCCTTTTCTTTTTTAATCGCAATGCTTTTTTAAAAGAACTTACTGATTTATAAGATAGGTTTGTAGAAGTCGAAAGAATCCAATGACCTCAGAGGTGTTTAACACTTGTGGGGTTTTTCTTTGTGAATAAGAAGTCTTACTGCATGGCATTACTGTTCTAAAGGAAAGGGGGTTATCGCAAAGTATGGAGGTAACTCCCTATTTCTAATAAACGCACACTCTTATTTCTTTACTTAGTTTATCTTATTCGGGTTGGTCTTTCATTATGAAACTGTTGGATATGTTTCTAATTTATTGTAATTAAATTATAAACCGGTTACTGGATGAATGGTGTTTGCTTGACAAGGTGAACTTGAACAAGTGATTTGTGAGTTTGAAGGAATAATTCACTGGATCACATTTCTCTTTTACCTTTCGAGAGGGTGGTCGATGCTTTATAATAGAGGGAGGAGAGGATGATGAAATGATGAAGTGGACTACATTGCCTTCAACGGTCGCTGAATCTGTGGACGAAATAGAAATAGTGATAGATGATTGTGTGTTAAGCTTTACTGAAAATAGAAATGAAAAGTTACTGTATGATGAGTTAAATAAAAGATTGCTAGAATTAGAAAGGTCTGTTGATATCCTTCAATCAAAACTTGAAATGATCCAGTCAAAAGCTGAAGAATTTCAAATTGCTGTAGAGGAAAAAGAAGAAATTTTGTTAAGGATTGATTGGTTACATCGTTTGTACGAGGCTAAAGAGCAGCTAGAAAAGGTTGACACGAAAGAGAAGGCGAAACAGCTTCGAAGATCAATTTCTGGTGTTCAAACGTGTCCATTAAAAAAGCAGCTCATGAATGAAATTAAAACGATTGAAGCTTCACTTCCGTCTGAGAAGAAAAGTGAGCCAAGCATGGAAGAAAAAACAATGGAAAGAGCCATTCAACATGCTGGTAAAGACTTTATTAATCTAGGAAGAGCAGGTCGCGAGTACGTCATTCAACAAGTACTAGCAAATGAAGGAGAAAAAATCGAGATAGAACAAATCAAACAAGTCACGGTTCAAGTAGAGAAGCAAGTTGAAACGTTAAAAGAAGTAGATGATCTATCCGAGATGATCTCACAACTTATGCAACTTCCATTACCTCTTTTCCCTAAGTTTGAGGCTGACAGACAAAAAGCGATTGCAGAGCGACTGTTAGAGAGCAAGCTATGGAACGGATTGGCCACATTAGAACGGATGATTAAGCATTTAGATCGACTACTCACAAAAGAACAGAAGGAAAAAGAGGAAGAAGAAAATACAATTGTTACTGATGATGGGAAAGCAGCATTAGTCTTAAACATAGAAAACGACGAACAAGCATCCATTGTTAAAGTAACATAATTGTGTTAAATGCTGAAGATGATGACGACGGAATCATTTGAAAAGTATAAGAGGTGCTATCAATGTAAATTACAACGTTATGTAGAGACAAGTGAGCTCCGCCTCCCAAAATTTGTTGACTATAAAAGCGCTGTGGCAAAGTTAAGACGCTGTTTCCGCATACTTCTCTACAATTATGTAACAATCTCGCAACAACTTTACTTGTCATTGAAATAAATGTAAGCTAAAGGGGCAAATGCTATATCATAAATGGGGGTACAACAAACATGAAAAAGAGATATGTAATCGCAGCATTGGCGATCAGCCTTGGTTTAAGCGCATGCTCAAATAACGGTGACGTTGAAGAACCGCAGGACGAGCCACAAGAAGAAGTTCAGGATCAGCCGCAAGAAGAAGGGCAGCCTGAAGACGCTGCCACTTCAGAAGAAGAGCCTTCTATAAGTGTTGGAGCGGAAGAAGAGCTTCAAGAGGAAATTGCCTCTCAGCCAGGCATTGCTGATGTGATGGTGCAAGTAGAAGAAGGGACAACAAACCGAGTAAATGCTGATATTGAAATCAACGACGAACAAGAGCTTTCGGCTGAAGAAGTTGCGGCAACATACGCAGAAATGATCAAAGAAAAATATCCAGATTACGCCGTCGACATCATTGTCATTCAAGACGGCCAAATGCTAACCCAAGAACAGTTTGAGTAATCGATCATCCTGCATTTGGATGATCGATTACTTGAAATGGTGAGTGGAGCCATTGCCTGTTTTAAAGTAGGTTTAAGTGAATTTCTTAAACCTACGAGCAATGAGCGAAGCCACCATAGCACTTATCTCGTGCGAAGCCGCTGCAAGGTTTTGAAGTAAACTAGAAGTGGGTTTCTTCTAATTGACGGGCAGCGAGTGGAGTCCATGCCAAATAACTCAGAAGGAGTTGAGTGGAGCCATTGCCTGTTTTAAACTAGGTTTAAGTGAACTTCTTAAATCTACGAGCAATGAGCGAAGCCACCATCATATTCTTAGAATGCCGTCATCGATCAGAAAGCAAACCGATGGCGGCATTTTTTCCACGTCAACAATTTGTCACTTATCTGCCTGGAAAGTATGATAAAATAATATCAGTAGCGTTAAATTTTACCGTTGATTGAAATAGAACCTGAAAGCACAGACATGGCGATGAAACGAACGTAAGGGAAGGGGAAGGTTTTGTTGAAGAAAAGTGCGACAGTCGGATTAGCGTTTTTGTTGGCCACATCAAGTATAGCACCAGTGGCTTTCGCGGATGAGGCTTCTGATGAAGTCCTGGAAGAAGAAGGAAGTGAAGATGTACAAGAAGGGGAAGAAGCAGAGGAAGGCAGTGAGGAAGAGGAAATCGAGCTAATTGACAGCCTTTCGCTTGAGCAGGCTCTTGAACGGGCGCTTGAGGACAATTCTTCTTTAATGCTCTTAAACTATCAGCTTGAAATTCTCGAAAACCAGGAAGGCAACACGAACCTTGATTATCGTGATTTGGAAAGGGATATTAGAGATTTGGAAAGAGCGTTAGATCGTATAAGGGATCAACGCCGTAACCTTGATCCAAGAGACCCAACATACATAGGGGAGCGACTTGGTCTTGGTCAAGAGTGGAATGCGATAAACGATCAGCGTAAGATGATTGAGGATACAATTGAGCAGCTGGAGGATGCGCTTGAACAGCTTCGTTCCGGTCAAGTGACGCTTGTTTACAACCAGGATGAAGCAAGAGAAAGCATTAAAATGGCAACGGCGATGACGTTTACCCAGCTGTTAATGACTGAAGAGCAGCTTGAGCTGCAACGAAAGTCAATTGACGTATTGGAGACAGAGATCGCCAATCTTGATCGGCAGCGTGAGCTTGGATTGATTTCGTTCAACGAGTTTAATACAGAAGCGCGTGAGCTGAGAATCCAGAAGTCTGATCTTGAGCAGGAAGAAAAGAAATATCATCATGATCTGGCTGAGTTTGCGCTCGACTTAGGCCTTGTCTATCATCCTGACTTCTCGCTTGAGCCGATTGAGCTTTCCAGCTCTGCCTTACCAGAGCAGGATACCGATACGAATGAGTTGATCGAAAATTCATTCCAGTATAAAGCCCAGCTTGAGGCGATTGAAATGGCAAAATATGAGCGTGAGCGCGTATATGACGATGAGGACTCATCCTCTTATCAGAAAAACGAAGCCGACTTGAATGTGAAGGTCGAAGAGGAGAATTTGGCGCAATTGAAGCTGAATGCCGAAGCGGCCATCCGTCAGCTCTACTTCGATATCGAGGACAGCTATCAGGCGATTCAGGACGCGCAGCGAGATCTGGACTATGCCCGCTATGACTACAATATGTTAGAGCGCCGCTATCAGCTCGGGCTGATGTCAAAGGCGAAGTTTGAACAGGCGGCCATTCAAATTGATCAAGCCGAGCTTGCTCACGAAATGGCGAAGTACTCCTACTTCCTTGTCACCCAACAACTTAAAGCCCTTGAAGCCGGCGTTCTGCCGCAGCAAGGACAATCATAAGTAGCATAAGCGAAAGACGCACCAGCGGGGATGGCCCTGTTGGTGCTTCTTCAATTTTAAATGCTGGTCGCGTTGATTTGTATGATTCCAAGTGACAATTAGTAACTTAAACTATATACTTATAGATAACGATTTTAGTTGAAGGAGCGGTGACCAAGGAATGGGTGATCCGCCTTTTGCTTTACCGAAAGGAATGGATCTTAAATTGGTTTAAAGGGAGGGGGAAAGCATGAGAAAGAGACCGTTTGAGCTTTGGCTGATTTGGCAAAATGTTGAGACACGCCAGCGTTATCATGTAGGAAGGTTGCTTCATGAAGATGGCGTCTATACATTTTCCTACGAGAAGGAAGGATATAGAAGAAAGCTGAAAGAAGCGATGGACAATGGGTATCGACCTCACTTAGCATTCCCGGATACGAATAAGACGTATACTTCCAACACACTTTTTGGACCGTTTGCGCGACGGTTACCAGATCGTCGAAGACCTGACTACCTATCAGTACTCCAGGATTTAGGTCTTTAAATGGAGTGTACTGAGATGGATGTGTTGCGGGCGACAGGCGGCATTTTAGCGACAGATTCCTATGAATTTGTTTCGCCGATTATTGTGGAACATAACAACTTTGTTTTAGACTTCTTTGTTGCAGGTTGGCGTTATTATCAGGGAGATCAGGTGATTGACCAGCTTCAAATCGATGATAGGGTAGAATTTTCTTTAGACCCTGAAAACCCTCATGATCTTGAACTACCACTAGGCTAAAGCCGTAGTGGATTCCTAAGTACAGAGTTCTATCGAACTCTAATTGATTAGGCTAGCCCCGTTGCTCCAACGGTTAGAAGTCTTAATGCTTCATTTTTAAGATTTAAGCTTGCGTTAATATCTCGGTCATGATGAGTATGACAAGAAGGACATTCCCATTCACGCAATCCGAGATTTTTAACGTCTTTGTTTTGATAACCACAGCACGAACAAAGCTGACTGGATGGAAAGTTTTTCGCCACAGTTACAACTTGCTTACCGTACCATTTTGCTTTGTATTCAAGCATTGTTCTAAATTGTGACCATGACACTTCACTAATCGCTTTGGCTAATTTATGATTCTTTAGCATATTGATTACTTGCAAATCTTCAATCGCAATGATGTCGTGGTTTTTGACAATATTCGTTGAAATCTTTTGCAAGTAGTCTGTTCGGGCATTTACAATGCGTTCATGAATACGAGCCACTTTAATACGCTGCTTATTCCAATTTGAACCACCTTTCTTACGTCTTGAAAGAATACGTTGTGCTTTCGCTAGCTTATCTTCTAATTTACGAAACCATTTGGGATTGGTATATGTTGTTCCGTCTGAAAGAATAGCAAAGTCCTTTAAGCCAACATCTATGCCGACGGCTGAACCTGTTTTCGGCAACTCTTGTACTTCTGTTTCAACCAAAATGGACACAAAGTATTTGCCGATTGGATTTCGTCTAATAGTAGCAGATAGAATACGACCTTCTACTTCACGACTTTTTGCAAAACGAACAAGACCAAGTTTAGGTAACTTGATGTGTTTATCCAGTACGGCGATATTTCCGTTTGTATACTTGGTTTTATAAGATTGCACAGGATTCTTTTTGGACTTGAAGCGTGGTTTGTCATTTTGCTTCTTAAAGAAGCGAGAATAAGCATCAGCAAGGTTTTTGAGTGAAGATTGAATCGCAATGCTGTCGACTTCTTTTAACCACACTAATTCCTTTTTTAGTTGTGTTAATTGAGAAGAACACAAATTGTAAGTCAAACCTTTGCCTGTTTCTTTGTATGCATCATCCCACTTTGCTAAAAAATGATTGAACACAAAACGTGAACAACCGATTGTTTTAGCGATCAATACTTCTTGCTCTTTGTTTGGATAGATGCGAAATTTGTATGCTTTATTGACCAAAATTGATTTCACCTCCTTTTAAGTATACACTTATATATACCGAGTGTATGGTATATATCAAGTGTATACTGGGGGTAGTGAAAAATGGAACGCATTTCAAAATTAATTAAGTTTCCTGCTGATTTAGTAGCAGAAATAGAAAAGTATCAAAAAGAAAATTACATTTCAAGTTTTGCAGGTGCGGTTTACGAACTTATCCGTAAAGGTTTGGATAAGTAATGGAGTACATTTCTGAAAATCACAAGGTAGTTAGGGCTTACATCCCCTAGCCTAAAGGCATAGGGGTTTTACGCCCACGTCTTATAAATCGTACAAATTCCGTATCTATCCTAATAAGAAACAAATTGAATTAATCAATAAGACTATCGGCTCTGCAAGGTTCGTCTTTAACTTCTTTTTAGGCAAACAGAAAAACAAAGACACTTACTGGCACATCGTTGAAGAAATGGTTCAAAACGGTCAGCTTCAAGTAAATAAATGGAAAGGTGAGTGCTTAAACAAATACAAAACTGTTAAAGCCGTTAAAGAATTAAAGAAACAGTATACTTTCTTAAAAGAGGTAGACAGTATTGCTTTGCAAAAGTCTGTTGAAAATCTAGCTGATTCTTTTGATCGAAATGCCTAAATTTGTTCGACAGCAGCAAGAACGATTGATCCCAAAGAATGATCGAATGGCAAAGTGGTTACACTTTTTAACAAATGAAGATGATATGAGGTGGGCAGAAATGGCAAAACAAGACCCGATGCTTGAAATGGCAGTAGATATATTGAAGCAGGCAAGCCTAGATCCAGAAACAAGAATGCAGTACGAAGCGAGGGAAAAAGCCTTAAAAGATATTGCTTCCATTCGCGGAGACGGCAAACGTGAAGGCAAACTTGAGATTGCGAAAAAGATGATTAATAAAGGGATGGCGCTTGAGTTGATTGCAGAAATGACGGAACTTCCGTTTGAAGAAGTGGAAGCATTGAAAAACAAACTAACGTAATTCATTGGCCGGAATGTCTGTCAGCATCAAGAGTCATAACCGAAACGTGCACCTAATGAGTGGAGAGGCCACTCTTTAGGTGTTTTTTATGTTAAAAAACACCCTTCTCCGGCAACAATAACTAAGATGAAACGTAATGGCGTTTGTGATCGTAGAGTTCGTATAGAGGATATTCGAAAGGAGTGCTTACAATGAATCGGTATTTGACAGTGACGACTTCGCTCATGCTGGCGGGGCTTCTCGTGGCATGCGGCGGTGAGGAAGAGGGCAGCCCACAACCTATAGAAGAGGAACCAGTCGAAGATCAGGCGGAGGCGGTCGCGCCGGAGCAATTCGCGGAGCGCTATTTGGCTGGGGAGTTTGAGCGGCTGCACAGTCAGACGAGCGCTGAATTTCAGGCGCAGGTGCCGTTGCAGGAGTTTGTTCAGTTAGGCGAGACATTTATTGAAGGAGTCGAGGAATTTCAGCTCGTATCGGAAATTCCTGTGATGGGATATGAGGAGTACCAATGGATCAGTGATAATGGCGATAAAGGAATCCGCGCTTATTTCGCTGAAGATTGGACGATTGAAGGTCTTCAGGTAATGCCGCTCAGCTCGCACCCGGAGACGGATGAACAGTATACGGAAGGCACATACCGGATGCCGATTACCGGCAGCTGGCTGACGTTTTGGGGTGGAACGAATCAACTGGTGAACTACCATTACCCGGTGGAAAGCCAGCGCTATGCCTACGATCTTGTTGTCGTTGAAAATGGCTCGACTTTCGAAGGCGAAGCAACAAATAATGAAAGCTATCACGCCTTCGGCAAGGAAGTCGTCGCCCCGGCTGCGGGGACGGTCGTCTCTGTTGAAGATGGCATTGCCGACAACACGCCGGGCATCGAGACAAACGAGCAGGAGCCGCTCGGCAATCATGTGATCATAGACCATCACAATGGTGAGTACAGTGTTCTTGCCCATTTTCAGCAGGGAAGTCTTCAGGTGAGCGAGGGCGATCAGGTCGAGGCTGGTCAGCTGCTCGGATTATGCGGCAATTCCGGCAACTCAAGTGAGCCTCATATTCACTTCCACGTCGCCGACAGTGCCGAGTGGGAAGAGGCGGCCTCTATCCGGATTACGTTTGAGGACGGAGTCGAACCGGTGCGTGGTGAAGAGGCAACAGGGTTTGAATAGGTGTTCGTTGGACAGGGGTTGGTGGGGAGAGGAACCTCCTGTTTTGTTTCATACGATTTGCTATGATAGAGGAGGGGCTTGTGCTAATCTCGCCAAGTCATAACTGGTTTTCTGTTTACTTATAAGGAAAATAGGTAAATAACAGTGAAAGGAATGATATAATAGAGATAGTAAATTGCATAGTAGAAGTGTGGGCGGTCGAGCCTCCGTTATGGGAGGAGGTGAGACAGACATGGTTACATTTGATGCAGCAATGATGACAATTTCTTTCGGACTACTGCTGCTAACACTGATCATAGTAGTAATCATGATCATACAAATAAAAAAGTAACCCCACACTCTGCTTGACCGGCGATGTGGAGTTACTTTACTCAAAACAACTGCCGACCGCTTAGACGGCCTGCAATTTGCTAAACAGAAAAGTCGGGTGCGACCAACACTCGGCTTTTCTTGTTAAAGTATGAAACAAGTTTGTGAATACTATTCACCTTACTTGTATTATATGTAACCTTGGTTAATTTGTAAAGCGACCGAGGTTTCTGTTAACAATGGATCAGACCAATTTTGCACCGTTACTTAGCTTACCTTTTGGTGAAATAATGATATGTCGATGAGCTGAACCTTATTTTTCTCCCATTGATGAAAAGCATTGTAGACCGCTTGGAACGGGCGATTGAAACCGTGGAATTAGCTAAGAGAATAAAGAATCAAAATCAGCAAGTAAAGCTCATGTCAACGATTATTGCGATTAGCGACAAGTTCATTGACGAGGAATACGTTGAAAAACGAATGGAGGTGGCGAGTATGGCAAGGGTGTTGCGCATGGCGGAGGAACGTGGCCGTATCTCAGAGAGCCAAAATGCAATAAAGTATTATTTGGATTCACGCTTTGGTCTAGAAGCAAAAAGTATGAAAAAAGAGGTTGAACAACTTATGGATTTAGAGTTGTTACATCATTTGCTCCAACGTCTTTACCGGGCAGAGACTCGCAAGGAAATGACTACCCTTATTCAAGAGGCATTAGAAAAGCAGGAGAGATGGTCTCAGTCGGCCGAGTAAACGTTAGCCATTCATTTAAAATCATGTTGGTCATAGCTTTAAACAAAACAATCGTGGCGGTTGCGCTCATGTCCTTGAGGCAGGGCAAAAGGTTAAAACAACAACCTTTTGCCCTGCCTCTTTTTTTAGTGAACGGAAGTGACATCCATGTTTGCCGCTCTTCAGCGATGGCAGATAGAAAAGCTGGAATTTTTTGCGCGATCCTTTGACAAACAGCTATATATATTGTATATATAATATATATACAATATAAACAAAGAACACACTTGTAAATGACAAGGTGGGTGAAAGGAAGATACTATTGGATTCGTCAAAATTCAGTTTTGCTAGGCTGCTGTTGTATTTTAGTCTCGTCTCAATATTCCTTTTTCTATCAGGTAATCTTGGACAGTACTTGATTGAACATCATGGGTGGAATCGAAGAGCAGGGATGCTTTTGCAGGGAGTGATTTTTACCGGGTTAACGCTTGTTGTTCTTTATCGACTTAAGCGGAAAAATCCAGCCCTGCTTCAGGATATTGGCTTGAGAGGGGGACATTCACCATTCAAACGAATCGTCGGGCTTGTCCTGCCTTTTCTTCTGCTACTTTCAGGCATTGCAACTGCTTATTTAGTTGGTGGAATTGAGAATATTAGCTTGAACCTAACCACAAGTGTTATCATTGCGATTCTCATCAATACGTTGACAGCCTTTTTGTACGAGGCATTTCCAGAAGAGGTCTTTATCCGTGGGCTGATTTTTGAAGAACTGAATAAGAAATTTCGTTTTATCATCTCGCTGCTTTTGCAACCATTGATCTTTATTTGTATTCCAATTTTCGTGATAGGGATGGAGTCACTATTTTTTCAGGAACCATTCGTCTTGACGATCGATTATGTTATTTTATTATTTACTTTTGGTATTGCGCTACAGCTGTATCGAAAGTATACCGGGACATTGTGGACGAGTATTTCTTTCCACGTTGTGTATCTTGAAGTGGCAAGGTATATTTCCAGCGGGGGGCTGTATGACCAGGGTCTCACTTTGTTGGAATTTGATGAAACATTTACAGGCTTCTTGACTCTTTACTTATCCTTTCTCTTTATCGTCATTTTGAGTATTGTCGTGCTATCGGTCTTATTGCTGGTTGAAAGAAGAAAAAGGAGAGCATAAACCTGCTGGAGATGTTTTGAAAAATCTCGAAGAAATAGCTACTGGTTAGCCCTGCTTTAAGCGCGGCAAAGGGTGGAGGATCCACCTTTTGTTGCGCTTTTTTCGTTGTCTCTTGAAGGCGGGAGCTTGTCAAACGAGCCGAAGACTGCTACAGTATAAATGACTACAGAACTGTTTGGGGATTTTGGTCATTTTTGAAGGGAGAGCTGCGAGCATGGATGCGAAACGGGAGGCGATTTTGAAGGCCGCGGAAGAAACGTTTTCCAGCTTTGGCTATAAGGGAACCTCGGTTGATAAAATCGCGAAGTTTGCCAAGGTCGGAAAGGGAACGATTTATAACTATTTTGAGACGAAAGAGGATATTCTGCTTGAAATTATTCATGTTATTATCCGGGAAGTGAAGGAGAAGGCGGACGAGGTCATACGGCCGGAGGTCCCGGTGTTTATTAATTTTAATAACGCGATTTCGGAAATTCTCAATTATCGCGATGTTCACGAATTGCTGCGGACATTGGCGAAGGAAATTGACTGGACCGGCTCGCCGCTCGTTGCCAATGCGCTGAAAAAAATCGAAACGGAAGCAATTCACTATTTGGCCGACTTATTGCAAAAAGCGATCGAAGCGAACAAAATCGAGCCTTGCGAGCCGGAGCTGACGGCATTTCTAATATACAAGCTTTATATCGCTGTCGTGACGGAATGGGCGCCGCAGCAGAGCTTATCGGCGGAGCGGTTAGCCGCTATTCTTGAGAACAGTATTATGAACGGATTACTTACAGAGAGGCAGGCGGGGGACAAACGATGAACAAAGGAAGAATCATTATGATTGCGGTATTTGTCCTGTTGATTTCCGGGGGTGTCTTCGCTCTTTCGGCGACGAAGGCGGGCAGCCAGTTTGTCAGCGGGGCGGAGTCGATGCAAACGGCCTATGTTGAGGCGAAGCAGGCGAATGCTGGCTTTAAAATGGCGGGGCGTGTCGTTGAACTGCTCGTGGAAGAAGGGGAAGCAGTTGAACAAGGTCAGGTCATTGCCAGACTGGAAAGCTCTGAGCTGGAAAGCCAGGTCGAGCAGGCGAGAGCAGCCGTCAAAGTCCAGGAAGGAAAGCTCGCTGAAGCGCGCGCCGCCGTTGGGTTGGCTGAGGGGAGAATTAATGAGTCGTCCGAAGCTATCAACGCGGCGAAGGCGAAGCAATCTCAGGCCTCTTCTGCTGTAACGTTAACCGCTGAAAGCGTCGAGCAGCAAGTCAAGGAGGCCGAGGCTGCGCTGAAGGCGGCTGAAGCGCAGCTGGCGGCGGTGAAAAGCGGTCCTCGTCCCGAGGAACAGGCGCAAGCCGAAAGCCGTCGTGATGTCGCGAAGGAAGCGCTTGATGCTGCAAGCAAAAATGTCGAGCGGGCAAAGGCGCTGTTTGCCGAGGGATTGTCTTCGGAGGTTGAAGTCGAGGAGCAGCAGCTTAAGTATGAAAAAGCAAAGTCCGATTATGACGTCGCGCAAAAGCAGGTGGAAATGAGCCAGAACGGCTCTCGACAGGAGGAAATCGCCGCCGCCGAGGCCCAGGTTGAGCAGGCGAAAGCGGCCGTGAACCTGGCAAAGGCGAACAGGGCGCAGGTCACTATTAAGCAGGGAGATGTTGAGGCTGCTTCAGCGGGTGTAGCCCAGGCGCAGGCGACGGAACAAACGGCGAAGTCCGGTGTTTCCCAAGCGGAAGCGACTGTGTTATCAGCGGAGGCCGCGCTTGAGCAGGCGCAGGCCAATTTGGCGGAGGTGGAGACGTACCTTAGCTATACCGAGCTTGTCGCGCCGACTGCCGGTGTCGTCGTCAGTCAGCAGGCAGAGGTCGGTGAACTCGTCAGTGCCGGCTATCCTGTTTATACGATTGAATCCTATGAGAATCGCTGGGCGACGTTTTATTTTCCGGAAACAGACTTAGCCGGCGTTGCGGTCGGCGATACGGTCGATGTCGAGCTTGTCTCGCTCGACACGGTGATTACGGGAGAAGTCGTGCAGCTTAGCCCTACGGCGAGCTACGCGACGCAAAAGGCGTCACAAAGCATCGGCGAAACCGATATACGCACCTTTGGTGTCAAGGTGATGCTTGATCAGCTTCCCCCTGAGGTGGCGACAGGGATGACGGTCATCTGGCACGGGACGGGAGAAGACCAATGAGAGAGGAAGGATTGAGCATAGGCGCGGTCATTATGGAGGAGTGGCGCAGCATTGCGAGAGATAAGCGGCTGATCGCGATTCTGTTTCTGACGCCACTTCTATACACGCTGATGTTCGGCTATTTATACTCCAATGACCGCGTCGATCAGCTGCCGACCGTCATTTTGGATCAGGACAACAGCAGCCTCAGCCGGCAAATGGTCCAAGCCTTTCAGCAGACAGAATCGTTCGCGATCACGAGTCAGGTGTACCGGGAAACGGAGGTCGAGCAAATGCTCGCCAGCGGACAGGCCAAGGTCGGTATTATCATTCCCGCTGATTTTGAGGTCGGCTTAATGCGTGGCGAACGGCCTTCTGTGCTGACCTTGATCGACGGCAGCAATATGGTCGTCTCGAATGTCGCCACAAGAGGGGCGAATGAAGTCGTCAGTACGTTCGGACTCGGAGCGACGGTTGAACGGATGCAGCAGGAGGGCCTGCGCGCGGAGGAGATTCAGTCCGCCTTCCAGCCAATTCCGTACAGCTACCGGGTTCTGTATAACCCGACATTTAATTACGGTGTCTTTCTGATTTACGGTTTAATCGGCACCGTTATCCAGCAAGTATTGTTCTTAGGCATCTCACTGACCGTCACCCGTGAGAAGGAGCAGGGCACATGGCAGCGTTTTGCTGCATGGAAAGCCTCCCCCTGGAAAACGGCGTACGCCAAGTCGGCGCCTTATTTTCTGATCGGTCTCGTCAATACGTTTTTTACATTAGGAATCGGCGTTCTTCTGTTTGAGCTGCCGTTTAGGGGCACGGTTCTTCCGTTGCTGCTGCTGGCCGCTTCCTTCATCTTCGCACTGCTGGGAATCGGCTATGCGGCCAGTCTGTTCTCCGGTAACCAGGTTGGCGCGACGCAGGTGACGATGCTGATTGCTGTACCGTCCTTTCTGCTCTCCGGCTATACATGGCCGACTGAAGCGATGCCGGCGCCGTTAGCGTTTGTCAGCAAGCTGCTGCCGCTGACCCATTTCCTCGATGGCGTGCGCGAAATCTTTTTAAAGGGGAATGGTCTTGCAATGGTGCTGCCCGCTGCGATCGCGCTGCTCCTAATGGGGCTCGTCACATACTTTCTCGCGATTCTCGTTTCAGGCACGGCGTTTTTCTGGAGGGAGAAGGGTGTGGCTGGTGAATTGCCGGAAGCAGGTTCGACGAAGTATGTTTCATAGAGTGGGATATAGGTGATACAGGGGTTCTCATCGAGACACCTCCGCAGGTGGTCATTCATCTGCGGAGGTGTCTTTTTGGCTTGTGATAAGGCAGATGATGTAGAAGAAACGGGAGCTGGAGCCCTTCTATTCGATTTAATTTAGATGCTATAATAGGAAAAAGGGGGTTGGGGGATTTGGAAACGAAGCTTTTGAGACGTGTTCCATTACATCGGCTGATGGACCTGAAAGTCGACTACGCCTTTAAGCAATTGTTTGGCACTGAAAAGAACAAAGAGATTACTGTTGTGTTTTTGAATGCTATTCTGAAACGAAGTGGCCGGGATAGCATTCAGGACGTGTCGTTTAAAAATAATGAGAACAGTGGAGAATATGATGGAGATAAACAATCGCGACTTGATATTTTGGCTCTCACGAACAATCAGGAATGGGTTAATATTGAAATTCAATTTACAAACCAATATGACATGATTAAGCGTTCTCTTTACTATTGGGCTGGAATTTACCGTTATCCAATGACTAACCCCTGCTATTGCCATTACTATTATGAATTTTTCATTATTTGATCAAACGGATCGTTTCCATACATCTTATCATTTGTATGAGGATACTGAGCAGTTCAAGCTGACCGACATGATGGAATTTCATTTTCTAGAGATGCCGAAGCTCATGGGCAAATGGAAAGCGAATAAACTGGATCCGTGGAATGATGTGCTCGCTAGATGGATGTTGCTGTTAGGCATTGTTGACCATCGTCAAGGTCATGTATATGAAGATATCTATCAAGAGCTGGAGGAGATCGCCATGAAAGATGACGTACTTAAGACTGCTTTTCAAGGCTGGGATCAACTCAGTGCAACGGAGGAAGAAGTACTTGCCTATGAGGCTCGCTTGAAGCAAGTGCTGGATGAAGAAGCGGCTAAGCGTGAAGCCGAACTAAGAGAGCAGGAGGCTTTACAAAAGGGTTTGCAAAAAGGGTTACAAAAAGGGTTAGAACAGGGCAAAAGAGAAGGGGAACGGGAGCGGCTCATTCGTTCGACTGTTAATTTTTTAGAAGTGAGGTTTCCTGAAGAGGATAAAGGGACCATACTTGAGCAGCTACATGCGCTGACGGACATTGAAGAGCTCGATCAACGGCAAAAGGATGTGTTCAAAGCCGAATCATGGGCTGAGGTCAAACGTATTATGACGAACAAGGAGTAAGAAAAATTTCTTGAGATGTACTAAGGATGTTTCATACAAGGGTAATGAGGACAGAGAGACCTCGTTCCCTTTTTTTTTATTGGCTCAACAGGAGGAAAGAAGCAGATTGGAGGCGAAGCTATCATTGAACTGAATCTTCGAAAAAGGGGCTGAAGCTGATGAAGAAAGCGACAGAGACGTTGTTGGTCAATTCATTTATCGATGGAGTGCTGGACCCTGAAAAAGAGATGCTCGGACCGGTTAAAGACGGAGGACATATTATCGCCAACACGGCGCCCGGCTGCTGGGGACCGATGATTACCCCGTGCATCCGCGGCGGGCATGAGGTGACGAAGCCGGTCTATGTCGAAGGAGCGGAGCCGGGGGATGCGATTGTCATCAAGATACAGTCGATTCATGTAACATCGCTGGCGACAGCTTCGGGCAATGATCAACCGGTCGATGGCCGCTTTCTCGGCGATCCTTTCGTCGCTGTGCAGTGTCCGGAGTGCGGCACGCTTTATCCTGAGACGGTGATTGAAGGAATTGGACAGGAAGCAATCCGCTGTGCTGCCTGTCATGCGGATGTGACGCCGTTCATTTTTACAAATGGTTATACAATTGGATTCAGTGAAAATGGCGATGTCGGCGTGACGCTGGCGAAGGAGGCGGCGGAAACAATCGGGCGTGACGGGCGGTCCTATATGAAGACGCCTGATGCCTCTGTCCAGAACCCGATCGTCACCTTTGCGCCGCATGATTTGGTCGGCACGGTCGCCCGGATGAGGCCGTTTTTAGGTCAGCTCGGCACCACACCGTCGAAGCCGCTGCCTGATTCCCATAACGCCGGTGACTTCGGCTCGTTTCTCGTCGGGGCGCCGCATGAGTATGCAGTGACGCAGGAGGAGCTGGACGAACACCGCACGGACGGACATATGGATATTAGCCGGGTGCGGGCTGGCGCGACATTGATCTGTCCTGTGAAGGTCGCGGGTGGAGGCGTTTATCTCGGCGATATGCACGCGATGCAGGGGGACGGTGAAATTGCCGGTCATACGGCCGATGTCTCCGGCATTGTCCATTTGCAGGTGCACGTTCTGAAGGGTGTAAATCTTGAAGGGCCGCTTCTTTTGCCGAATGAAGAGGACCTGCCTTATACGGCTAAACCGTTTACGGAAGCCGAGCTGAAATCGGCGCGTGCCGTCGCTGCGCAGTGGGGGATGAAGGAGCTTGAAGAGTCGCTGCCGCTCTCTGTTCTTGGCACCGGTCCGACGTTGAATGAAGCAACCGACAATGGGCTAAAGCGTGCAGCTGATCTGTTCGGAGTAACCGTTCCGGAAATCATGAACCGGGCGACGATCACCGGCTCGATTGAAATAGGCCGCCACCCTGGTGTCGTGACGATTACCTTCCTCGCACCTAAGCCTTATTTACAGAAGGCGAAGCTTCTTCAGGTCGTCTCTGCGCATTGTGAACGGGAATAATGACTTTACTAGTAAGGCGGCGGCACAGTCCGCGCATTTGGACTAAACCGCCGCCTATTTTTTAGTAGATTAGCTGTTTTGCCTGATCTTCCTCACGGGAATCCAGATTTCACTTTTAAATGCCGGCGAGGTCGTGTCCTTCTCTTCATTCCAAAGAATTTCAGGTCCTTTCGTCTGCTCGTAGCCGGAGGTCGGAAACCACTCCGAATAGATGCGACCCCAAATGTTTTGCAATGTTTCCGGAAACGGGCCGACTGCTTCAAATACCGCCCATGTCGAGGCGGAAACCTCAAGTGCCGAAAGTCCATCCGGACAAGCCGCTGTTGTCGCGACGCCGATATAATGATCGAGCTCCCCCTCTTCACGCATTCGGCCCTCTGAGAAGTTAGTGGAGGCGCTTATCATGCCTGCTGGAGTAAGATTTGAAAGCCCCTTTAACGTAGTAATTGTCTGTTCATCAAGCGAAGCCCACATGGCGGCGATCTCAGGGTTCACCCCGTGAAACACAATCGGCACGCGCTTCTTAAGACCGACGATCCGGAAAGCGTCTTTTTCTTCAATGCGGTAATTCATTGCTTCTCCTCCTTCAATTGTAAGCTGGAAGGTCATTCTCGGGAAAGACTTGAGCGGCTGGCTCAGCTTCCTCGCCTCGGATGGTGTGACTCCGTGAACGGTCTGAAAAGCCCGGGTGAACGCATCGGGAGAGCTGTAGCGGTATTTAAGCGCGACATCAATCACCCGGAACTGATGCTGCTGCAGTTCGAAGGCGGCGAGAGTCAGCCGGCGCCGGCGGATGTATTCTGATATTGGTACCCCGGCAAGCGATGAGAACATTCTCGTAAAATGATACGCGGAGCAGTAAGCAAGACTAGCGGCACGCTCCAGATCAATTTCTTCTGTCAGATGATCCTCAATGTATTGCATCGCATTGTTCATTCCCTCAAGTATATTCATCTGTATGACCTCCTTTTCAAATGAAAGTATATCAGTTCATAATAAGCAAGCTCCGTTAATTATTGCCCGAATTTGTCGGATGGAGAGAAGCGGCTCAGTATTTAGAACGCAGGAATCAGCTTTTTTGTAGTGCTGTCGACAATCTTACAAATGATGTTGATGCCCTATGCTAATTTTATCCCGGATGGCAGAGGAGGTACACCTAAAACTGTCTACTTACCTCTTGTCTAAAGATAGGAATAAAATGGACAGTAGTATGGCCTGATCGCATTAACCCGAAAGTCTCAAAGAATGATCCTTTTTTATCTTTTTTAGGGTGAATCTGAATAAATAGAGTAGGAAATACGAGAAAATCGATTTATAATATAAGAAGATTTTGAAAATACTGAGAGGAGTAAAAAGTATGAAAAGGAAAGCCGGAAAACAAGGTTTCCGTTGCTTAATTCAGTCTTTCGTCTTTTTTCTTATTTTTTTTAGTGTGATGCCGCCGGCTTTGGCGGATGGGAAAGGTGAGCGCTCCTTTATCGTCGATAGCGTTGTTGGTGATGTCTTCATTCAAAAAGCGGGAGGTGCTAAGGAAGTTCTCGTATATCCGGGAACGGCTTTTCAGGAAGGGGATATGCTTCGTACGGAAGAGGGATCCTCTGTAACAATTAGCAGCAAGGATCGTGATGATTCGCTTGTCCTGACTGAAAATACTGAGCTGTTTGCCGAAACCCTTTCTGAAAGAAGCGGTGTAAAGCAAACGAGACTACGTGTGCTGGCAGGCTCGGTTTATGCAGAGGTGGAACCGCTTTATGAATCGGCCGATTCATTTGAAATTGTCAACCCGGCAGCCGCTATTGCGGCACGGGGAACGCATTTTTCAATTTCTATTGATCCGGTGACGGGGCTTCCATCTGCTTATGTTTATTCAGGGGTGGTTAATACGGAGTCGCGTCAACCAGCCGCATCGCCAATCGTCATCTTGCCTGGCCAGCAAATTACCATGTACCCGGGCGCTTCACAGGGAGCATCGGGAGTGGTCACCCCACTGGACTTCGACGAGCTTACCGGTGATATGAATGATGAAATTCTCCGCAAGCTGTTAGAGAATAAGGACAAAATTGAGCAGGAGAACGAGCAGTTTGGGCAAGAAATATTAAATGGGTATGCTGCTCAGCAATGGATTGGGATGAATGAAAACGGACTGGATCCCGGGGATATTAACAGAATCTCACAAAATCTAGAGAACCTTGTCGGGAATATTATAAAACGAGCATTGGAAAGGGGAACGGTAGATAAAGAACGTATCGAGCAGCTGATTGAGGAAATAAATAATCAAGGATCTTCTTCCCGGATTGATCTTGATGATGTCAAGCCATGGGAGGACCCTAGTGGTGAAGGGCTAAAGCAGGCGCAGGAAGAACGGGAGCGCCTGGACCAGCAAAAAAGGGAACAGCAGGAACGACGCGAGCAACAAAAGGAAGAGTATGAGGAGCGGAACAAAGAGCTGTTAGAAAGAATGCAGGAGAAGGCTCGTCAACAACAGGAGGCAAACCAACGGGCGAAAGAGGAAGCGCAAAATAACGCAATCAATCGTTACCTCGAGCAGTTGTCAGAAGCAGAACGAGTGCGGTTTGAAGAGGCAGAGCGGAAGCGCGCGGAGGAACGGGAGCGAGCGCAGCAGGAGCGGGAGCAACGGCAACCACAACCACCGTCGCCACCAAATCCGCCAAGTGGAGGATCTTCAGGCGGAGGAGGTGGAGGCGGAAGCAGCCCTTCGCCAACAATAGTAGAGGTCATTCAGCCGGAGCCGGTTAAGGTTGAAGCGGGGGGAACCTTTACTCCGCCTGCGCAGGTCGTGGTGGGAATGAGTAATGGAACGACTCGTGCGGTACCGGTGCAATGGGGAGAAATTCCTGAAACGTCGCGATACGGAATCTACACAATCCACGGAACCATTGCCGGCTACGGAGGAGAAGTAGCGCTGGAAGTTCGCGTATATGCTCCGTATGATCAAGAAGGGATTGACCTGACACAGAAAATGATCCCGTTTCGTGATGGCATGCTTGAATTACACAATGTCGACTATGTGCCGGACGAGAGTATTGCAAGTATTTCCCGGTTTCCCTTTACCGAAGAAGAAGGAGAATTGACCGGTCTTGCGCCTGCAGGGGCCATTCTGGAATTCAGACAGTTTGAAATCGGCAGTGCCACCGTGAAGCTGCATTTCGATGTAGAGGCCGGAGTCGAGGAAGATGACATCGGTATTTTTCATCAAGATGATGATGGTCTTTGGGACTACATCCCAACGACGATAGAGAATGGGCGAGCGACTGCGGTTATAGAAGGATTTTATGGTACCTATGGTGTCTTCTATGCTGAGAAGGCAGAGTTTCCTGAAGTTTCACCGAAACAGGGACTCGCCCGCGAAGGTGAGCTATTAGCGTTTTCTTATGATGATCATCCATGGGCTGACGAATATAGACAGATCTACTATCAAAAGACAGATGGGGAATGGGAGATAGTCCTTTATAATTTTACAGCGTATGAGTCTGACTGGAACGGAAATCTGAAGGCCATTTATCCGAACCACCTGTTCAGTGAGCCAAGGTTGTTCTATTATACTGATTATTCGGAAGCTGTGCTTGAGGGTAGCGACAGTCACTCGGTTGCCCGTATCTCTTTCACGCACCCTGTCATGCTCAATGAGAATAATCAATTAGTTGTAAATGGTCGGCTTTATCAAATAGACGTACCGGGATTTTCTGACTATACTCGCCGTCTTGATGAGGAACGGCTTGAGCTGACGATTGAGTTCAACGAGTTGCTATCAGAGAGTCATCTGACAGTCAACTTCACTCCAGAGGATGATCCGGAGACGCCGTTTCCTGTGGAAGTTGTAGGAATGGCTAAAACGGTTAGAAAGTAGGGAGAACATGAGAAAGCGAATAACAATCCTTTTGCTTCTGTCTCTAGCATGGCTCGCAGGCGGCGCAAGCATCGCTGCCGCTGAGGCGCTTTATGGCGAGGACGGAGAGCTTTTGTCAGAGGTGTCCACTTATGTGGGCAGCGGACAGTACACGCATGAAAATGGGTCGTTGCTTGAGGCCGGAGTAAGAATGCCTCAAGGAATAGCCCTCCTTCCCGATGGATCGCTGCTTGTCGCTGATACTCGAAATCAGCTGATCAAGCTCGCAAAAGGTGATCAGGTGACGACCTATGCCGGAATTGAGGAGCTGCCGGTTGACGGCTATGGCCTGCCTATCGGGTCTTTGCTTGATGGGACAGCGCTGGAAGCGACGTTCCAGCGCCCGCACGGATTGGCTGTCGCTGGTGATGGGACGGTATACGTCGCCGATACAAATAACCATGCGATTCGACGTATATCTCCGGATGGGGAAGTGACGACCGTGGCTGGTGATGGCGTTGCCGGCAGCAGTGACGGAGCCGGCGAGGAGGCCCGCTTTGATCATCCATCGGCTGTCGCTGTTGCCGACGATGGAACGATTTATGTCGCTGATCGTGGCAACCATCTCATTAGGCGGATCGTCGACGGAGAAGTCGAGACGTTGACTGCGGCTTCAGAGCGTTATGTCGAAGTGGTAGAGGGCGTGCCTTTGTTGGCCGGTGATTATGCAGATGGGACGCTTTCGGAAGCGAAATTTAATGAACCCTCCGGCCTGGCGCTGGACGACGCTGGCAATCTCTATGTGAGTGATACGGGCAATCAACTGATTCGCTACATTGATTTGGCTGCTGGCGAAGTGACGACCGTGGCTGGAGATGTCGCGGCGGCACAGCAGCTTCAGCGGGGTCAGGAGCTTTTTGTGAGGGGAGGCTTTGCTGACGGTGCAGCGGATGCAGCCCGTTTCCATGCACCACGAGGGCTAGCGCTAACAGCTGATGGCGGCGTTGTGATTGCCGACAGTCTCAATCATGCGGTCCGTTATTTGCACAACGGTACGGTGAGCACACTTGCCGGCAGCGGAGAAGGTCTGGCCGGGGACCGGGATGGCATTAATGGCCATAATTTGCTTAGGGAACCGACCAATGTCGCGGTAAATGAGAACGGTGATATGTATATTGCTGATTCCGGAAACAACTTGATTAAAAGATGGTCGCTGTATCAGCTGCCGGAGCTTCCACAAAATGAAGTGATCAAGGTTGTTTACGGGCAGGAGCGAATTGTATTTGATACGCAGCCTGAGCTGAAAAATGGCCGGACGATGGTTCCTGTTCGCGCTGTGGTCGAAGCTTTTGGCTATACGAGCTCCTATCAGTCGCAAACCGTAACACTGCGCAAAGGAAACACTGCCATTGAAATGGAAGTAGGCAGCCGGACGATGAAGGTGGAGAGGGAGGATAAGACCTATACGAAAGAGCTTGATGCCGCTCCGTATATTGAAGGGGACCGTTTTATGGTGCCATTACGCTTCTTCTCTGAGGAGTTCGCGCTTGATGTCCAATGGCACGCTCCGTTAAAAACAGTCATTTTACGTGATAAGTAATAAATGGAAGAGAGCTTGAGCCCAAAGGCTGAGTTTACCCTTTTAACACGTCCCTTGAGGCGGCGGGTAACGTCTGCGCAGGTATTCACTTTGCGCAGCACGAAACCGCCGTCTTTTTCTATTGTGTCCTAATAAGAAAGCTGATTAAAAATGCTTAAGCCATGAAAGGGCAACGGTTAGAAATGTGCTGAAGCACTCAACCATAAAGTATATAACAACTATTTTGGTGAAAGGTCACTTACCCAACCAGCTGGGTTATTTGCTCATATGGATAAACTTTATATAGGCATTTGCCGTTTCAAGTATAGGCAAACGTACATAGATTACGAAAGGCTTCATTAACTGCAGGGCAGGAGGAAACGTTCAGATGCCTTTTACAAAAGTCGAGAGCTATATCATCTGACTTACTCCATTCAGTGCGCTGGCACGCTCTTCTAGGTTCACTACTAGTAAGAGGGATGTAGAAAAGCCCCAGCGGAGGAAGTTTCACTTTATTTGCAGTTTTCAGGATTTGGGCGGATAGGCAAGCTACGAAAACGGGCTCCGGGCAGTAAGTTACTGTATAAGCAAAAGGGGTGAGAAAATGGGTAGGCGAATCAAACATACTGAAAATGACGTGGATGCTTTAGCGAGGCTCATGCTGGCGGAGGCCATTGGTGAAGGCGCCGAGGGCATGGAAATGGTTGGAACGGTTGTGGCCAATCGGGTTGAGGCAGACTGTGAGCCGGACTTCGCCAATTTACGTAATATCCGACATGCTATTTATCAAACGATACCGGGAACGGGAATTCCTCACTTCGAGCCTGTTTTAAATGGAGCCTTGTATACACAGCGTCCTACTGAAGAAGATCTCCAGAGAGCTAGAAATTTGTTGCAAGGTCATAGGAACCCACGGTCCCGAATGAATTTGTGGTTCTTTAATCCGAGTCCGGGGCAAACATACCGTGAGCCTTGCACGGAAACGATGCCAAGATCCCCTATGACACAGTTCGATTTTGCACACAAGAATCATTGCTTCTATGTCGGTGTACCGGGCTACTGCCCAGAGTTTTATAGATAAATGAAAAAAGGAGATGACTTTCTCGTGAATAACGGAAATTCTAGTTTTTATCCAATGAGCAATCAGACCGGTTTTCAACCAGCTCCTATGATGGGGAGCGATACCCCGCAAAACTTTAACGGTCTCCAGGCCGGGATGCCTTCTGGACCTGCGTATTCTGTGCCAGTTGTTCCGATGGGAACGGGGCAGCAGCTGCTGACCGGCAGGGTTGAAGAATCGTTTATTGAAAATATCCTGCGCTTCAACAAAGGTAAGGTTGGTACGTTCTATTTTACGTACCAAGGGAACAGCGAATGGAATGCAATGGTTTACCGTGGGCGTGTTGAAACAGCTGGCCGTGACCACATCATCATCAGCGACCCTGCTAGCGGTAAACGCTACTTGCTGATGATGGCAAACCTCGACTGGGTAGAATTTGAAGAACGAATTAACTATCCTCACACGGAAATTAGTCCGGAAATCCAAGCGTCCATGGAAGTATCGGATTAATGGATTAGAACAAGAAAAAACGAGCTGCCAATGACCGGTGGTATATGGATGGAATGCATTTTTTGAAAGAGTGAAAAGAGATAAGGAAGCTAACAAGAGCCAGTAATATTGGCTCCTTCAGACCGTAGACAAAATGCCTTTGAGAGATGATTCTCAAAGGCACTTTTACGTTATTTTGTCTCTTTTGGGTTGGTGACCCTGGAGGATGTGTGTTTCTCCAGTGCCAGTTGGCTACTTTTTTTAGGTTCATGGCAGTAAAAGCATCTCCTGTTTTGAATTTCACCCTTTTCAGGTTTGTCCAACGCAACCCATGCTTTTGTTTCAAATCTGTAAAGACACGTTCAATCGTTTCTTTACGCTTTGTGTAAATCATTATTTCTATCTGTATGCCATTTGAAACAATTGAAATGAGCCTTGCTACGAATATGTAGGAAGGCTCATATCTTTTTTGGTACAAATGTCGGCTTTTAAATTTAAATCACTTTTTTATATGTCAGATAGCCATGCTACAATATAGGTGCCAAATTAACAGGAAGGAGCCGATTATGTATTTAAAGAGAATAACTTTATTGCGGGACGACATTTCCTCATTTGACCGTTATCCCTATTCGATTCCGGCGATTAGCAGTTTGACGGAGCTTAGACTGACGAAGAGCGTCACGTTTTTCGTCGGGGAAAACGGCTCAGGCAAATCAACGCTGCTTGAGGCGGTAGCTGATAAATGTGATTTCCATACAGCAGGAGGGGGACGCAACAATTTTTATGAGGTACATGCGGCGGAAGCCTCTTTAAGTGAACATATTCGTCTGTCATGGATGCCGAAGCTGACAAACGGGTTTTTTTTACGGGCGGAATCGTTCTATCAGTTTGCGACTCATATTGAGACGGTTGATCAGAACGGCTTTAAAGACTATGGAGGTCGCTCTCTTCATCAGCAGTCACACGGGGAGTCCTTTCTGTCACTGTTTTTGCATCGTTTTAAGGGCAGCAAGGCGATTTACTTGCTCGATGAGCCGGAAGCAGCCTTATCACCAGCCA
The DNA here is from genome assembly GCF_023715705.1 of Halalkalibacter oceani. Taxonomy (GTDB): domain Bacteria; phylum Bacillota; class Bacilli; order Bacillales; family Bacillaceae_D; genus Halalkalibacter; species Halalkalibacter oceani_A. The sequence continues at coordinate 123,305 of NZ_JAMBOS010000007.1, read as the reverse complement.
GGCAGCTGACATTTCTCAGGATTATGCGTGATGTAACGGCGAATAAGCAGGCTCAATTTATTATTGCTACTCATTCGCCGATTTTATTGGGGTATCCGGAGGCGGATATTTTCAGTTTTGATGATGGTAGCATTACTTTAACGAGCTATGAACAAACAGAACACTATCAATTAACGAAGTATTTTCTTCAGCACCGGGAAAAAATGCTGGCTGAGCTTTTTACCGATGAGTAAGCTATTCCACTGGTGAGCCCGGTGGAGAGTAAGCCGGTGGAACCTTGAGCCAGCCGCGTTTTTTCATCGACGATTTTAAAATCGCCGATATATTCACTGCTTCTATTTGGAATTTAAGCAGCATCATGCTGACATCGTTTCGGATCGCTTGCGAAATCCCGGTGGCACATAGCGTGATCAAGGCCGCCATTTTAGCGCTGATCGCACTGGCTATTTCGGAGTCCGACATTTTAGCGCCGACAGGGATAGCACGCGCCTCGGAATACGGCTTTTGTTCAGCAGCTGGCGGAAAAGGAACACCCTCTTGCTGTAGGAATTCTTTCAGCTTTGTTACTTGATCATTACATTTGTTTTGAATCTTTTTTAGAAGCTCTTCCAACTCCGTATCTTCTGTCGTATTTAAGTAAATCTGCTCAAGCACGATTGCTTCCTCCAACAAAGCTAAATACGTCCATAATGTCATCACTTCGCCGACATGTAGAGGTGGTTTGCTTTCATCGTCGTGTAAGCTATGTAGAACTTTTGTTAAGGCTTCGACTGCATGAATCGGCATGGAATCATCTCCCCTGTAATGGAATCGTTGCAAGCTGATTTAATTTAGAAAGTATGCGGCGGGATGAAAGAATCAAAATGGTACTGAATAGGCAGGTGAGTAATGTACTGCCAACCCCCATCCAAATAAGAACTAAAAGCTTTTTATGGTAATTCGACATAAAAGGTGGCTCCTTTTTCAAGTTGTGTTATTAGTAATGACCAAAGATAAGACGATTATACGAAAAACAGCAGGCTATTTATTGAAAATGATTATCAATTATCCTTTGACAAATGGAATACACAGTTTATCATAATTAGTAATGATAATCGTTATCAGTTATTTATAGGGAGAAAGGATGATTAAACTCAAAGGAGTTTCTTTTTTTGTTTGTTTTTTAGTGATAATGATTATCTATATCAATAAAAAGGAGGAAATGGAGAGCTGTGAAACACGATAAAGCTAAAAGGTCTGGTCTTATTGTATTCTTTTTCGTAATCGCTTTTATTGTCACAACCGTTGCTCCTGTCTCGGGGGAAAGCTGGTATTCGACTGAGGTGGAGGAGTTAACGGAACGAGGTATTCTTAAACCGGGGCAGTTTATCGCCGATGCAGAGATTACGCGTGCTGAATTTGCATCGATCATCATGCGTGCCTTACCACTTGAGGAGGAGGTGTCTGCTTATTCCTTTCCTGATGTTGAAGAGGAAAAACATGATGTGGCAGCCGTCCAGGCTGTCACTGCTGCCCAAATGATGAACGGGTATCCGGATGGAAGCTTTCGCCCCGAAAACAGCCTGACGCGGGCTGAAATAGCCAAGGTTCTTTCACTGGCCTATCAAATTGAGCCAAGCGGGAAGGAGCTGCCTTTTTCTGATCTGTCTGGTTCCCATTGGGCGGCAAATTACATAGCAGGGCTGGTGTCAGAAGGAATGGTAACAGGGGTAACACCCGATCTTTACAAGCCGGATGAGACGCTAACATGGGCCCAGGCGGCCGTGCTCATTCATCGGGCAAATGAAGCGACAAGGGAGACCGTTCCAGTTCCAAATGAGACAGCGACCGAAATTGTTGAAGTCGAAGCATTAAGCTCGGATGGACGCTTTCTTGAAATTACCTTTAGCGAGCCAGTTCACACGATTGATGAGTCGCAATTTTCAATTTACCATGCAGCCTCGCAGCAAAAGCATGGCGTCGAGAGCATCGAGCTAATGGAAGACGGCCGAAAAGCGCTCGTCACAATGTATCACGGGGCGGGACTGCTCGCTGTGGCAGATTACACAATTCAATATACCGTGGCAGGAGAAACGAGCACGTATCATTATTATCGCAACGAGTATCTTCGGATTCCTAAAGCTAAAATAACGGAAGTCGATGTGACGGACAGAGAGATCAGCATTTCCTATGGAAATGGGCAAAAAATCACACTAGAGGTGCCTGCGGAGATAGAAATCGATTTTGTGGATGCCTTTAATCGGGAAGCCGATATTTGGCACAACAGCTTAGGGGAACTGACTCTTTACAAATTGACGAATGAGGCCAAGGATGTTAAAAAGAACAGCAAATTTATCAACCAATTTAAGCTGGATGAGTTTATCTATATCGAAGGGCTTGAAGGCACGACGGTCCGCGGCTTGCATGATGAAATCGATTTAGCCGATTATGATGTCATTGTTAAAGGTCATAAAACAATTAGCGCGGAAGAGGTGAAGCAAGGTGACCTCCTCCTATTCAACAGCAGCGACAAGGTGGTGGAAGTGTGTACAAACCTCCTTACAGGCAGAATTGACGCTGTCTTTGCAGACGGTGTCGACATTGACGATGACTTCTATGAATATGACGGTTATTACTGGGCTCAACGGGATGAACGTCTCTATGATTTTGACTTAAAAATAGCGGAAGAGCTTGAAGGACGCCGGGTCACCGTCTTCTTAAATAAGGACGATGATGTTGTGTTTGTAAAGAGGTAATGGAAGATAACTGGATAGAGAAAAGAGCAGGTGAAAAGGCATAAGCCTTTCGATTCTGCTCTTTTTGTTTTGCAGGAAGGGTGATTAGTATTATTGACCAGATTAAGGATAAATCTCTCAATCTCGCTAACCTTTAGTGAGTCTTCCATCAATGCACGATTGAATAAAAGGTTTAATAAATCTAAGATGAACATGTACTTCGAACTGAGCTTGTCTTTTACATTCATTTCATCGCCAATTATTTTTGGGAAAGTAGAGACAAAATACATAAAATAATCTGAAATTCTCAAAAAGTGAACAAAAGTAGTTTACGAGACGAGAATTTATGGTAGATGAATGAAGGGGGTCAGTGAATTCTATTGGGAATGCTGATCAGGATTGGATGCTGGATCGGAACGGAGTCACTGTCACTTTGATTATTTTCTTACTAATAAGGAGGAATTATTTTCGATGAACAAGCACTCTAAAGCGTACCGTAAGTATATGGCGACAGGAATCGCGACGGCTATGGTGGCCACGATTGCTGCGCCGGTTGTCTCTCCATTGACTGTAAGCGCAGACGCCAGTCAGTTCTCTGATGTTGATGAAAATGCCTGGTATTATGATAATGTAAATTATTTGGTTGACAAAGGAGTCCTTGGTGGCTACACAGACGGTACACTTCGGCCAATGGGAACATTAACCCGGGCGGAGGCTGCAAAAATGATTGCCGACTCACTTGAGATCGGTACCAATCCAAACGCGACACTTGATTTCACAGATACAAAGAATGGTGTATGGTATACAGCTCCAATCGCAGCGTTAGTAGAACGCGGCATTCTGAACGGCTTCCCAGATGGGTCTTTCCGACCGAATGCAACTGTAACACGTGCCGAATTTGCGGTAATGGTAAAGGCTGCGTACATGCTTGAAGCGGAAGAGGGAGCAGGAAATAACACGACATTCCCGGATGTAGTAGCTGGTTCCTGGTATGAAGGGGCAGTTGAGACGCTTGTTGATCTTGGAATTGTGGGCGGTCGCACAAACGGAACTTTTGATCCGGGCGCAACTGTGCTTCGTGCTGAATCAGCGGCGTTCTTACATCGTACAGAAGTACCGAGCGAGCGCATTGGCTACGAAGAGGAAGATGAAGAGCTAAGCCTTGGCGACGTGCAAGTGACAACAAACAACACAGGCGTGACAAACGTCAGCGTTGATGTTGCTGGTGCCACTGCCGGACTTGGCGCTACAATTGAGCTTTTCGCCAATGGAGAAACAGATCAGGAAGCGGCTTATTCTGAATCTGTTCCTGTTGAAGCAGGCGTCGCTGCTGTTGATTTCAGCCAGCTTCCACTAGGCGATTATGTCGCTCGTGTCACCGTCGGCGAAGACGAAGAAGCGCTGACAGCTGAAGCGGAATTTACCGTTGAAACGCTTGAAATTGAAGAAATTGCCGGTACCACAACGACTGTTGATGCTGGAGCGGACGGGCAGTTCCTAACATTCTCAGTGAACGGCGAAGCACTGCCAATGGCTTATCTCGAAGACATGGGCTATGAGTTTGAATTCCTTGTTTCAGACAATAATGTGCTTGCTGATGCCCGTACGGGAGAGCTTAATGCAGCGAACCTCGAAGCAGGCGATTCGTTCGACTATCAAGTAAGAGTAACAGGCGAGAACGATTTCGAGCTAACGTCTGACGTGACAACTGTAACTGTTGAAAGCTTTCAGACATCGATTGTTTCGATTGACGGTGCCGACATTCGTTTCAATGAAGATGTCCACAGCGAAAGTGGCGTGATTAGTACGTCTGATGATAACATCAGCCTTGCTAATATTGCTGTTGAATATCGTGATGGAAGAACAGCATCTTTATCTGCCGATCGCGAGGTATTTGAATTCTCTTCTTCCGATCAGACAGTAGCTTTAATTGATGAGGATGGCGTCATTACACCAATTTCCGATGGAGACGTGACATTCACGATTACAGCTGGCGACGTTGAGTATGAAGTTGAAGCGACTGTGACTTCTGAGGAAAGAGAAGCGACAGAAGCGGAAGTTTCCAAAGAAGAAATCGGTCTTGTCATCGACGGGACGGATAACTTCGCTTTAACGGTAAGAGACCAGTTTGGTGATGCGGTGAAAGGATTTGCTGAAACGATTGAAGCCGTCGAAAACAGCGACGGGGATACAATTCTGACAGCTGCGTACGATCCTGCCGACGGGACAAACAGTGAAGGAAACGTTGTCGTGGAAGTAAGTGCGGATAGCGCCAACGAAGGAAGCGGCACATTGGAAATCGTCAATGAGGCAGGCGATGTCCTCGCTTCTCTTGATGTCACCGTTGATGCGGACCTTGAGGTTGCCAGCCGCTCACTTGAGCTTGTCAATCCATCAAGAGATGCAGAAGTCGATGTGAATCCGTTCAATGCCGATAACAATACACTTGAACTTGTTCTTAACGAGTACAACGAATCAGGCTTGAAGATCGGTGGTCATGACTTCAGTGGAGAAGGTCGCTATACGATTGAATCTTCAAATTCCGATATCCTCTCAGTTGAGAATACACCTGCTACAGATTCGACAGATGGCCGCTTCACAGTTGAAGCTGTCGCTGAAGGTACAGCGACGGTCCAAGTGAAAGAAGGATCAATCGTTCGTTATGAAACAGAGGTAACAGTAGTAGATACGACTCCTACTCTTGCTGGAGCGTCGTTCGTGGATGGTCTTGAGATCACTTCAACAGAAGCGTTAGCGGTTGATGACATCATTGATTCTCTTACTTTCTCTGGTGAAAGAGGAGATGCCGCGGTTGCTTACTCAGTCGATGGCGATGACCTGGTTATCAGCTTGAGTGATGATAATGAGACAGTAAGTGTCGCGACCATCAGCGCGTTCTCTGTGAACGTGAGCGATGCCGGATTCTATCAAGATGGCAGCAATAACTTCCTAGGAAATACAGATTCTGTCAGCGGCTTTGCTGCTGGGACGGAAGGTTCCATCGTTCTTCGTCTTAACCGCAGTGGTGCGAACAATGCGTTAATTACGACTGTCGTTAATGTTGATGTTGAATAGTACTGTAAATAAATAGAAAGATGGTCAAGGTCCAATTGGACCTTGACCATCTTTTTTTGGGAAAAATGTTACATAGTGGTACAGGGGCAGGGGCGCATCTGGCCGAGGTTTTCAGAAAAGCCGTTAGTCGGCTTTCTTATTGTCATGGCGCGGGTTTTCATCATCGTCAGGTTAGAATAGCGGAACCAATTTTCAAAAAAGTCTGTAAAATTATATCACAAAATAAAAAATATTCAGAAAAGATCAAATTATACTGATGATGAATCTACTAACAAGAGGAGGGTTAATTTGGAACAGAAACGCGGCATGACACGAAGAGACTTTCTAAACCGGGTTGGAAAGGTTGGAGGAGCAGTAGCAGTATTTGGGGCGATGGAGTCACTTGGGCTTTTATCAACATCAGCTTCAGCCAGTTCCTTTCAGCCTCCCACTCAAGGAGATTTAGCCCTTACTGGTAGAAATGGGAAGAGGATTCTCATCTTAGGAGCGGGGATTGCTGGAATGACGGCAGCCTATGAGCTTGGGAAAGCCGGCTATGACTGCCATATCCTTGAAGCCCGTCAGCGTACCGGTGGACGAAATTGGACAGTGCGCCGGGGCACCCAAGAGCAGGAAATCAACGGGGTGATGCAAACAGCGACTTACGATCCGGGGCACTACTTTAACGCGGGACCGGCGCGTATTCCGCAGCATCATGTGACGATGGATTACTGTAAAGAGCTGGGTGTGCCGTTAGAGGTGTTTTCAAACGGAAATGAACATGCATTTTATTATCAGGAAAATGTCGGCGCACTTGCAAATCAGAAGTACCGAAAGTATGAAATTAAGGCAGACGCCCGCGGTTATGTGGCGGAGCTGCTCGCCAAAGCGGTCAATCAATCGGCGCTTGATCAGCCACTTTCAAGCGACGATGCCGACAGGCTGCTGGAATACTTAAGAAGAGAGGGAGGTCTCGCCTCCGATTTTACATATCAGGGGTCAAGCGCCCGGGGATACAGCGAGCTTCCGGGAGCCGGTGATCAACCTGGTACATTAGGGCAATTGCACTCATTTACTGATTTGCTTCAATCAGGGATGATGAATCATTTCAGTTCAGAATACAGCTTCAACCAGCAAATGATGATGTTCCAGCCTATTGGCGGAATGGATCAAATCCCGAAAGCGTTTGAACGGAAGCTCGCCGGAAAAATTACCTTTGGCGCGATCGTCCGGGAAATCCGTCAGACAGGCAACGGGGTGCGAATTATTTATTCGGCAAGCGGCGGTGGAACGCAGGCGATTGAAGGAGAGTACTGTATTTGTACGATCCCTCTTCCGGTTCTGAAGAAAATTCCAGCCGATTTCAGCGCGGAAGTGAAAAATGCGATGAACCAGATCAGCTATGCGACGACTGGGAAAATCGGCTTGCAATTCAAAAGCCGTTTCTGGGAAACAGAGGACCGTGTGTACGGCGGTGTGACGACAACGAACATGGACATCAACCAAATCTGGTATCCATCCTCTGATTTCCTGGCACAGAAAGGCATCCTGGTCGGTTATTATAACTTCGGTAATAATGCAGTGACAATGGGCAATATGTCGTTAGCCGAGCGTCAGGCTCATGCTCTGGCTCAGGGAGCGAAGATTCATCCTCAATATTCGACAGAGTTTGAGACGGGCTTCTCCCTCGCATGGCATAAGATCCGTTACAGTGAAGGTGGCTGGGCGTCATACTCCGAGTCCGATTTACGAAATTACTATCCAATTTTGAACCGGCCTCAAGGGCGTGTTTATTTTGCCGGAGAGCATCTCAGCTATTATACCGGCTGGATGGCGGGAGCGTTCGAGTCGGCGCGGAAAGCCGTGAGTGAAATTCACGAAAGCGTGATGAAAGAGCCAGTAACTGCTTAAAAGCAACTACCTATGATTGGAGGATGATCTTATACAATGAAAAAAAAGCTGAAAATGACCCTTGCCTCCTGTTTGATCGGGACAAGCTTTCTAATTGGTTCCTTTGTCGGGGCGAATAGTGATCAACAAGCCATTGAAGAGCTTTCCGAGGTGACCTTTTTTGGAAACCCTTCCTCTTCGATTTCAAGCTCTGTCGCGATCCCGAGTGATTATCATATCCTTAACTTCAGTGGGACCGTACCAAGTGTGATCAACAGTGAAGGGGCAACCCTCTATGAACGGTACGGCGATACGAAAACTCAGGCCATGTCGATTTTGGAAAAGTTCAAAGTCGATTTGGAGGGAAAAGGGCTCTCGCTGGCTGATGTCACCTATTTACGAGTCTATATTACGCCGGACCCGATGAAAGGAAACGAGTTTGACTATCAAGGCTGGTTTGATGCCTATGCCGAGTATTTTGATACGGAGGATACACCAAAGGTTGCCCGGTCGACAGTTGGGGTGAGCAGCTTGGTGAATTCCGACTGGCTGATTGAAATAGAAGCGGATGTAGCGTTTAAATAAGGCACGGTGAAAAGAGAGGAGTGAAAGGCTATGTTCCTGCAAAACATTGGAATTCCCGGCTTGATCCTGCTTCTAATTATTGCTCTTGTGATTTTTGGTCCGTCAAAGCTGCCGGAAATCGGCCGGGCATTTGGACGTACGTTGACAGAGTTTAAGAGTGCGACAAGAGAGCTCGTATCCGGCGAACCGGAAAAGGAGCAAAAGGAACTGCAAAGCGCTGAGAAAAAGCAGTAACAGTTTCAGAAGAGGCTGTGACGATGAGAGACGAAACGATCTTTGTCCTGAGCTCACACGCACCGGCCCGTTGTGAGGAACCTACTCGCAACGGGCTTTAACAGATCGTGGCGGTTCCGCTCATTACTTAGGGGCTGGGCAAAAGATAAACATGACTTATACGCAAATGGGGGAAAGGAAGTGTATGTATGGAAGAGCTTAAGCTGGAAGAGCATTTGGGAGAGCTGAGGAAGCGTCTAATCATTATCCTCGTTTTTTTTGTTCTCTCTTTTGCTGGTGCCTTCGCTTTCGTTCCTAACGTGTATGATTGGATTGTCGAAACGGCAGGCCAGCAGCTGGCGATTCTGGGACCGAGTGACATTCTGTGGATTTACTTCACGCTTGCCGGCTCCTGCGCGCTGATTATCACGACGCCGCTGATTCTCTATCAGCTTTGGAGGTTTGTGGAGCCGGCGATCACGACAGAAGAAAAGGGAATCGTTGGCGTCTACATTCCGGCAGTGTTTCTCTTTTTTATCATCGGTATTTTATTTGGCTACTTCATTTTGTTTCCAAGTGTGTTAGCATTTTTGCAAACGCTGGCGGAGGATCACCTCGTCATGATGTACACCGCCGAAAGATACTTCGGCTTTTTGTTCAATTTAACAATACCGATTGGGCTTCTGTTTGAAATTCCGATTCTGATTATTTTATTGACACGCCTCGGGCTGCTGAACCCGGCCAAGCTGGCGAAGACACGCAAGATCGCCTACTTTGTGCTGACATTACTAGCGACACTCGTCACGCCGCCTGACTTGATTTCTGCCTTGATCGTCCTCGCGCCTCTCGCGCTGCTCTATGAAATGAGCATTTCGATCTCGAAGGTTGTCTATAAGAGACGGCTCGCCCGTCTTGCGGCGATTAGTGAAACGTAAGCGGCAAGGCTTTAGGGGTTATCGCGAAAGGCTAAGCATCAGCCTTTTACGATAACCCCTGTTTTGCGGAGCAAATAAGCAGCGAGGAGGAAACCAGCAAGCGTGACCAGCCACATCACATTGAGAAAGATCCGGACCCCATCTGTCGAAGAGCCGATGAATAGCAAGGATAACGCCAGGTTTATTGCTGCCGCTCCAAATAAATAATAGCAAAAAGCCTTTGTGCGTTTGCTTAACAAATAGACAAGCAAACTGACCAAATAGAGTCCGCTTAAATAGAGGAGGATGGGAAACAGCGGTCTGAATTTCAGCGCATAGACAAAATGATCAATCACCAAAATCTCACTCGCCTCCTCTATTTGGCCGCCGGTCAAAAGCTGGGTGAAAATCGCCGTATACCCCCATTCCCTCGGGTTGATTAACAGTTCACTCCCTTCATACCACGCCGCCAATAGAGAAAAAAGAAAGACGATTGCCGACAAACCGATTTGGAGAAGGATAGTAAATGAAGTTGGAATCCCCCTTGACGGAATAGTAATTACCGTTATTTGTAAAAGGATAGGAAGGATTTATTCAATAAATAGTGCAGATAAATTCGTAATAAGTATAGAATTTTCTAAAAAGTAAAAAAATTACTTGCGATTCGCGAAAGGATAGATGTATAATCTAGGGGAAAATAGTATTATTTTCATGAATCTTTAGGTTTATTGTTGGAAGAGGATAAACCTGGTCAGGAAGGGGGAGAAGTGGAGGCAGCAGGAAATTTGTAAAGCTGGCATGCTGATAAGAATGCAAATCTATCATGTAGCGTTGCGGTCTGTTAATGGTGTGTAACAGGCACTGTTCTCACGGGGATGTTTATTTGATTCCACATTGTTGCTTTGTTTTTGCGTTGTCATCGACAGGGTCTGACAAGAAACAAAAACTAAAATGGGGGAATGTAAAATGAAATCTAACTATGTGAGTACTTACGAAATTCATGAAGAGACACTTGCACTCTATCCACACCGCGATGTGGAATATCAGACGAAAGTCATTGAAATGGAAGCCGTTTATTATGTGAAGGAGCCGCCTTTGCGGATCATTGAGCAATCCTGCAAGCTGAACGGCGCCTCTTATGCCGGTAGAAGGGAGTGGGCGGCCTATGTTACGAAGCATACATACAAACTCCCGATCCTCATTCAGGAGCAGGGCAGCATTATTGCCAGCCCGACTCATTCACCGGAGCATCTTGACTGCGTCTGGATTTTGGCGGCTCATGTCACGGACCTTTACCCGGATCGGAGCGGCCCTGATGAAAAAACAACGATTCTATTTCGTACTGGATTAAAGCTGACCTTACCAGTTTCCTATGCCTCCTTCCGCTCACAGCTTCTGATCAGCCGCGCGTGTCTCGGATATTTTCAGGCAAGATCCATGCGGCATAAGCCGAAAAACTGCTAACGCGCGCGTCCGCGATAAAGCTTTCTTATCCAGTTTCCGGTTCAAGCCCCCTCTTTTACGAGCGGAGATGCTTGAACCTGTGACGTAATTTTTTAAGTGCTTGCTTACGCCAGGACGCCACGGTATTGGGTGATACTCCTTGCTCGGTCGCAATTTGACCGAGCTTTTTTTGCTGGAGGAATGTTTCGACGACCCACAGGCGTTCACGTTCTGAAAGCAGAGGAAGATAGTCCTCAAGAGGCGGACTGACTGCTTCGAATGCCTGTTGGCTACCCTGGTCGATGAGTCGATAGTCGCTGTGGTCATCGTGCAGTTGATGGCGCTCGCTAAATTGCTGTTCCTTCTGCATGAACATCAGCAGATGACCGCGCACAACCTTTTGCGCGTAGCCGGGGAACGCTCCCTTTTCAGGATCGAAGTGACAATACGCCGTCCAGAGGGCGATCATTCCGACTTGGTAATAATCCTCGTAATCCCGGTAAAGATTGAGCTTTTGGATAAGGCTTTTAATCAGCGGCTCGTAATCTGTCAATACTTGTTCAAATGGTTGATGGTGCATCGCTCTTTCCTTTTTCAGAAGCGCTTCTGCAAGATTCCGCGGTAGTTTTAGCGTACAAAAGAGGAGAAAAATGGTCATCTTGCTGAAACGGAGAGAGCACTCTTGTGCGAAAGAGCGTTTCGGCTTTTTTGTTATGCCGTTTTAAAAAATTCAACAGGGACCGTTTTCGCAATTGAGCAAAAGCCCCCTTTTAAAAAAAATTACTTGCAGGTTGGAGGAAGCGGCTTCCCACCGTTTTTCATTGATGACTTAGTGCGCGGTTTTTTTGATCTGTGGGAAAAGATGTGTCAGAAAACCTGTCAAAAATCTGTATGTAGCTTAACGAAATATTTTAAAATGGGTGGTGATTATTTCAAAAAGGAGGAAAAAAATGCAGGATAAAGGCAAACATATGTTGATGGTAATCTCATTGCTCTTTTTTCTGGCGGTAAGTCCACTTGCCACATTGGCCGATAGCGAGGTCTTTTCCGATGTGGAAGGAGCGATGAAGGCTGAAATCATCGCAGCGCACGAACTAAATTTAGTAAATGGTTTTCCGGATGGTACATATCGACCTCAGGATGAGGTGACGACGGGGCAATTCTCTATCATTCTTTCACGGGTATTTCAGGAGAATGGGATGAACGTCGAGCTTGAAGCAGGAGACGCAACTCCGATTACAAGAGAGCTGGCTGCTCATTATATGAATCTTGGTTTACAGCTTGAGCCGGTAGTAGAGAGTTTCCGTGATGTGCCGGCTGAAAGTGAATTTGCCGGAGATATCGGTGCGATTGCCGCTACAGGACTGATCACCGGCTATACGGCGGATCGCTTCGGTTATGGTGATACGCTGACCCGCGCCCAGGCGGCGGCTTTGGCGGTTCGTCTGTATGAATATGTAATGCCGGCTGAAGAGCTGGATTTCACTGCGGACAACGAATTGCCGAATGTTGCGATTTTGGCGACAGGAGGCACGATTGCCGGCTCCGCGCCTTCCAACACAGCAACGACCGGCTATCAGGCCGGCTCAATTGCGATTGAAACGTTGATCGAAGCGGTACCCGAGATGGAGGAAATCGCCAACATCAGCGGCGAGCAAATTGTCAGTGTCGGCAGCCCGAACATTACAAATGATACGCTGCTGACGTTAGGAAAACGGATCAATGAGCTGCTCGCGACGGATGAGGTTGACGGAATTGTCGTCACGCACGGAACAGATACGCTTGAAGAAACAGCCTATTTCCTCAATCTTGTTGTGAAAAGTGAGAAACCGGTCGTCGTCGTAGGGGCGATGAGACCGGCGACGGCGATTAGTGCCGATGGCCCGATGAATTTATACAATGCTGTACTCGTTGCGGGACACGAAGAAGCAAAAGGACGGGGCGTGCTTGTTGCCTTTAATGATCGGATCGGCGCGGCAAGAGAGATTACGAAAACAAATACGACGGCGCCTGATACGTTCAGATCAACCGAGCAAGGCTACTTAGGAAGAATAGTTGGTGGCAAGCCGTATTTCTACAACGAAACAACACGCAAGCATACGACGGAAACAGCCTTTGATATTTCCAATCTATCAGCATTGCCGCAGGTTGATATTATTTACGGCTACCAGAATGATAATCGCTATATGTATGATGCGGCCGTTGAAAATGGGGCAAGAGGAATTGTGGTCGCTGGCTCAGGCAATGGGTCGATGTCAAGCATCAGCGTAGAGGGCGCTCAGGCGGCAACGGAAAAGGGCGTTCATGTCGTTCGTTCAACGCGTGTAGGCAATGGCACGGTCTCGGAAAGAAACAGCTTAACGGCGGATTCTCTTAACCCGCAAAAAGCCCGTATTCTTTTAATGCTCGCTCTGACAGAAACTGATGACCCGGCTGAGATTCAGAGATTCTTTAACGAATATTAAGCTTAATGTTCCAGGTCGACTAACGTAACAGACCTTTGCAGGAAGGGGCTCGGCAAAAGGGAAAACAACCTTTTTCTCAGCCCCTTGCAGTGATTCCTTTCTGCACGCCCTTTTGCGGAACGGAGCACTGCCTTTCTTTTTCACGCTACTTACATGAGGAGGGAACTATGCGAAATCAGCTGAAACAACTGTTTATGAGCGTCGTGTTCTTATCGGTGCTGTTCGCAGGTCCGCTGCTGACACTTGCGGACACGGATGTCTTTTCCGATGTGCAGGGGCAAATGGGGCAGGACATTATGGAGGCCTATCAACTTCAATTGGTTAACGGGTATCCTGATGGGACTTACCGGCCAAATGAGGAAGTGACAACTGCCCAGTTTTCAACGATATTATCACGCGTGTTTGCAGAGCATGAAGTGGATGTGTCGCTTGACAGTGGGGATGCGACTCCGCTCACTAGGGAAGAGGCTGCATATTATATGAATCTGGGACTTCGTCTGGATAAGCAGGCTGAACACTTCAGTGACGTGCCTGATTCCAGTCCGTATGCCGGAGATATCGGCGCGGTTCAGCAGACGGGCATCATTAACGGCTATAGCGAAAGCCGTTTTGGTTATGGGGATACATTAACGCGTGCGCAGGCAGCTGTATTTGCGCTTCGTCTCTATCATTATCTCGATCCGTTTGAACTTGAAGAAACGACGATTGCCGCTATTCAGGCGGCGATGGATCGTGGGCTGCTGACAGCTGAAGAGCTTGTCGGGATGTATCTTGAGCGGATTGACTTATATGATCAGCAGGGGCCGGCGATTAACTCAATTATTGCGATTAACCCGGAGGCCGAAGCGATTGCGCGGGAGCTGGATCAGGAACGCGCTGCAAGCGGGCCGCGCAGCCCGCTGCACGGGATTCCGGTTGTCGTGAAGGATAATTTTGATACGGTCGATATGGCGACAACAGCTGGCTGCTTATGTTTAAAGGATTCGTTCCCGCTTGATGATGCTGAGCAAATTAGGCTGCTTAAAGAGGCAGGAGCGATCATCATCGCGAAGGCGAACCTGCATGAATTTGCATTCGGCATTACCACGGTCAGTTCACTTGGTGGACAGACGCTGAACCCGTATAATCTCGAGTATTTGCCGGGCGGATCAAGTGGCGGAACAGGGGCGGCGCTGGCGGCGAACTTTGCCGTCGCCGGACTTGGGACGGACACCGGCGGGTCAATCCGGATTCCGGCCGCCTTTAACAGCCTGGTCGGCATTCGCCCTACCATCGGCTTAACGAGCCGTGACGGCATTATTCCGCTGGCCCTGACACAGGATGTCGGCGGGCCTCTCGCGCGGACGGTGGCGGATGCGGCGCATATGCTTGATGCGACGGCGGGCTATGATGAGAAAGATGTGGTGACCGCATGGAGCAAAGGACAAATCCCGGCTAGTTATACTGATTATCTCGACGTTGATGGTCTGCAAGGAGCGCGAATTGGCGTTGCCCGCGAGCTGTTCAGTGACGCTGCTGAAAGTCAGGAAGTTAATCGCCTTGTCGAGCAAGCGGTCCGCGATATGGAGCGGCTCGGCGCGGAAATGATCGACATTACGCTGCCGAATCTCGAGGAAATCAGTCAGTATCCAAGCTTGAGCAGCTGGGAGTTCAAATTCCAATTAAATGATTATCTGGCTGAATTGGGTCCGGCCGCCAAGCATCAATCGTTAACGGATATTATCGAATCGGGTGAAATTGAACAGTCAATGAGAGATTCCCTGATTGCGAGAAATGAGCGCGAATCGTTGGATGAAGAGGAATATAAGGATATTGTTCTCTTCCGTACAAGAATTACGCAGGAATCGATCATGAAAGCAATGGCTGATCATGATTTGGATGCGATCGTGTACCCGACAACGACTCACCCGGCGGCCCTGGTTGGTCAGAATCAGACTTCCGGCACGAACAACCGTCTGTCTGCTTTCAGCGGTTTCCCGGCAATCTCGCTTCCGGCCGGCTATACGTCTGCCGGAACCCCGGTTGGCGTTGAATTGCTTGCCGGACGTTTTGAAGAACCGCTATTAATAAAACTCGGTTACTCATACGAGCAAGGAACACAGCATCGGAAAGCGCCTGAAATCTTACAATAACAAAGTTGAACAGCATCCCAGGACCGAAGCGTCTTACGGGATGCTTTTTTTGATGAAATGGGAGCTGAGAGTCGCTTCGACAAACAGGAGAAATAAGGATTACGCTTGATATGTTATTTCAACAGGAGCCCTTATGTAGATAAACGATGCCCTTATAACACGCCCTCTTTAAAAAAATGAACAGGTCTATAGATCATGATGAATAAGCTCATACAGCTTTCTCGTTTTTTCCTCCGGCTCCAGACCAATGTCGTTAAGCATCGTGGTTTTAAAGTGATCATACACCTGGAGCGCCTTCGCCCGAGAGCCGGCCTTCGTATAAGCAAGCATTAACTTTTGCACGACGTGTTCTGCGTATGGATTCAGTCTTTGCAGCCAATGCAGATACTTGAGCTGAGAGGAGGGTAATCCAGCATCCTCGTAATACTTAGCCAGCCTCTCAAGCTGAATGATCATCAGCTCATGTAAATAACTTGCTTTTGCATGTGCCCATTCATATCCATCTTGTTCAAGATAGCCCCCGGTGTATAGCTCAAGCGTCTCCTGTATCGCATGAATCGTCTCTGTATTGACTGTGTGATAGGCTTCGAGTAAGTGTTCAAAAGTATCGACATCGCAGTGATAATCATGAAGCGATAGCTGATAGTACTGACTTGAAAACGTGATACTTTCTTCTTCTCCAATCGTCGCCAGTAATTTTCTTAAATAGGTCAGAGAGGTATGAAGCTGGATTTTCGCCTTGCGGTAATCATGGTCGCTCCATAGCTGGTCAATAATTGTATCCCGGTGTACCGGCGTATTGTGATGCATAAACAAATAGGCGAACAGCTCCTTGACCTTCAAGGTTTTCCATTTGACCGGTGTATTGTAAATTTTTACTGAAAAATGATTAAAGCATGTGATTTGTAAGGGCGCGTTTTTCTCTACCTTGGTAGGGAGGGAGGCGCCCTTCGTATGTTGCAGCTTTTTTTCCACTCTTTTTAGCGTTTTCTCCAGTCGGGTTCGCAGGATTGGTTTTAGTATGTAGTCAACCGTTTCTTGTTCAAAAGCGGCTACAGCATAATCTGTGTAGCCGGTAACAAACACGATTTGAACGGCGGGCTTCCATTTCTGTATGTGGGAAGATAATTCTAATCCGCTTATCATTGGCATTTCAATATCTAAAAAGGCGACATCGAAATCAAGCATGGCCAATTCCTTGATCATCGTCTGACCACTTGAAAATGAAGCTACTACATTAACCTCTAACTCTTCTAAATTCCGAACCAATCTTTGGCGAGATAGTTCTTCATCCTCAACAATTATTGCTCGAATCATAACATTCCCTCCTTCTTCCTGGATAATTTTAATCTCTATATTACAAGTAATTTACTATAACCTCCATTCAATGTTTGTCGATTGAAAGCGATTATATCACTATAACAAGTAAATAGTCATATGGACACGGTACTAAAGGTCCGAATATTAATAACATTTCCATCGTAAGTTGAATTGTATAAGTGTTTTATAAGAAAAGGTAAAGAGATGCATAAGAGTGTTTGCTTATCATGACACAGTAAAGGCCGGATCAGGCTTAATAAATAGAAGGCAAGGAGGAAGCTGCAGTTGGGTAGAAAAATTGGGTTAGCCGCTTTTGTGTTGTTGTTTGTCATTCAGACACTGACGATAAATATGGGAATATTACCTAGTGCGAAGGCTTCACCACAATCGCTTTTCACAAATGTTGTGCTGACTGATGGAAACGGCAAACGATTGGATGCGAGTACGGCAGTGGAGAAGGACTCTTTGGTCAATGTACATATTGGCTGGGAACGTAGTCAGCACGTCACGGGCGAAACATATTCGATTACATTGCCTAAGGAATTAACGATTTCACAAGAACAACAAGGTATATTAACCGGAGCAGGCGGCACAAATGCCGGGACGTATCGCGCCGCCAATGGAGTGATTACAGCCTCTATTTCTGACAACGGCAGTGCGGTGGAGGGGAAAGGCGAATTTACGATCAAGGCTGGATTCAATCAGGGGATGATCCGGGATCGCGATCACATGCAACTGAGCATTTCCGCCGGTGGAAAGACTTTTTCGAGTACGGTCGCTTTTGCCAACAGTCTAAAAGCCGCAGAGGCCGAAGGGCCTGCCGAACAGGATGAGCAAGAGACGCCTGCCTCTGAAACAGAAACCGAGGAAGGTGCACAAGAAGGCTCTCATTCAGAGGGCGGAGCGGAAGAAGGAACCGATCAGGATGCTCATTCTGAGGACGGAGCAGAAGAAGGAACTGATTCTGACGACGGAGCCAAGGAAGAAAATCCTGCCGCGGAGGACGGCAATGATGAAGAGGGAACGGATCCGGCTGAACCGGACGCAGACAGTCCAAATGATTCCGGTCAGGAAACAGAATCAGGGGATGACTCAGAAGCGGGAACAGAAGAAGGTCTGGAGGAGGAAACAGATCAGGAGCAAATGGAAGAAGACGCGGCTGACGTCATTGAGGAAGAAGAAAGTCTGCTAGACGAATTTCTTGAGGAGAATGATCCCTCTGTCATTAAAGAAAATATCATTACGAGCATTCTATTAAAGGATGAGGATGGCAACGAATTCGGTCCTGACAACCAACCTTCCCTCGGGGAGATCGTTGACATTCATCTCAACTGGAAACTGGAGAACGGTCATGGCTATAAAGCCGGTTCGACCTTTACTTTTTATTTGCCGGACGCTTTTGAAGTCTACAATCCGGTAAATGGCGAGCTGACCTTTGGATCGACCAACATGGGTACGTTTGAGCTGGGTATGGATCGAAAGGTAACAATGACCTTCAATGAAACGATCGAGCAGCTTTCCAATATTATGGGGACGCTAAATTTCCGGACAGCGTTTCGTGAAGATCTTGTAGGAGATATTATCCAGGAAATTGTTTTTGAAATTAGAGATGAAGTGATCGCAACTATTCCTGTTCATTTTAAGCCGAAGCCGGGCAGTACGCTGGAAAAGCGTGGCACACCGGATAAAGGCTACAATGCGAAGGAAATCACCTGGACGATTGATTTGAATAAGTCGCTGCAGGCCATTGAAGGGGCGGTTCTGGAAGATCCGATTGAAGAAGGCCAGGCATTTCAGCCAGGGTCAATCGAAGTGTATGAGCTGAATATGCAGCTTGATGGCAGCGCTGTCCAAGGCAATCAGGTAGCAATGGGAGATGGAACATTTCCGCTCAACTTTGGCGATATTTCCACAGCTTACCGGGTTATCTTTAAGACGGACGTCATTATTGAAGATGCCACCTCGTATGAAAATAAAGCGTTTTTAAAGGGTGACAATATTACTGATCAGGAAGCTTCGGCGAAAGTGGAAACCCGGCGGGGCAAGCCACTTGAAAAGCGGGCCGTCCGTTATGATGGTCCTAATCAGCTGATTACGTGGGAAATCAAATTTAACTATAACGAGAAGTCGATCCCACAGGCTGAGGCAAAGCTGACCGATCTGTTTTCAGATAGTCATCTGCTGGTGGGGGACTCCTTTGAAGTGTATCAAGTAGAGATTAATGAAGATGGCGGTGAAGCCGCGCAGACGGAGTTTACCAACTATTCCGTTATTCCGGCGGGGAATGGATTTGACCTGCAATTTAACCAGGATATTTCTCATGCCTATAAAATCATTTATCAAACGAAAGCTAAAGACCGTGTATATCATGATGGCACAATCGTAAATAAAATAGAATTCGGTGAGCATGAATCTTCCGGTTCACAGCCAATCAGGCAGCAGATACTCGAAAAGAGCAACGGGTCAGCTAATTATAAAGACAAGACAACGAATTGGACGATCGTCTTTAATAAAGACTCTCATGAAATGACAAACGTTGTCCTGACGGATGAATTTACGAATAAAGGGTTACCTTTTATGGAAGACACACTTGTTATTAAAGAGGGCAACCGTGAACTAGATGAAAGTGAGTACACACTTCATTCGTTTGAAGATGGCTTCAGGATTGAATTTCAAGGAACGATCAGCACACCTCGTACGATAACATATACAACCGGCTTTGATTATGATCGGAGAGAGGACAGGAGCAAGAATTTCATCAATGAAGCCACATTGAATTGGAAGGATACTGCCGGTGTGGATAAAACGCAAAAGGCGACTGCTGTCTTCAATCCGGACCGGTATACACAAAACAATGGCTTTAAGAATGGCTCCTATAATGCCGTTACAAAGGAAATTACATGGAATGTCGGTTTGAACTATAACTTGAATGAGTTAGAGAATGTCGTTGTGACAGACTACATCCTCGACAATCAGCAACTTCTTGAAGATTCGATTGAGGTTTATCATATGGAGTTGACAGGTGGCGCTGATGGGGTGAGACTCGGAGAATCGTTACATCTGGGGACTGATTATACAATTAAAAAGGTAGAAAATTCCAACGGGGAACCGGGCTTTGAAATCTCATTTAACAACACGCTGACAACACCATATTGGATCACGTACAAAACAAGTTTAGCAGATCAGCTTATTAAGGATCGTTATCATAATAGAGCGCTCGTTCAAAGTGCTAACGATCATCCTTTACAGCTTGATGCTTCGCTCTCCATTAAGCATGGCGGCGAATTTACCGGAAAAACAGGAACGCAAAATGGCAAGGTCATTAATTGGCAAGTGAAAATCAATTACAGCCAGTCTCATATTTCCAATGCCAAATTAATCGATCGGCCTAGCGCAAATCAAATATTAATGCGTGATTCCTTTAAGCTGTACGCAACGAATGTTGATGAAGGAGGAAATATCACAAAAGCAGGTGAGTTAGATTTTGGCGAGGATTATACGCTTGAATTTTTAGAGGATGAGAGCGTGGAGTACTTTGAGCTTCGCTTCAGTCAGGATGTTGACCGCGCCTATATTTTGGAGTATCAGTCCTTTATTAGCGCCACTGACGGGAAAGAGGTTAAGAACACAGCTACTCTATCCGGTGAGCATATTACAATAGAAGAAACAGAATCGAATGAAACGATTATTGTCAGATTCACGGATGGATCCGGAACGGGGAGCGGTGAAACAGGAAGCCTTGAAGTGACGAAGGTCGCTGCCGGAACAGATGAACCGTTAGCGGGCGCTCGTTTTACGCTCTATGACAGTTCGGGAACCATTGCTATCAGAACGTTGGAAACCGGAGCTGACGGGAAGGTTACATTTGAGAACCTGTTGTTTGACGACTACTTGCTGAAGGAGACGAGAGCTCCGGAAGGATATGTTGTCGGTATCGCGGATACGCTGCCAGTGAAGATTGATGGGAACAATTCGGTCAAAGTTGAAAATCAGAAACTGAAGCGTGCGGTTCAGCTTGAAAAGCTAGATAAAGATACACAGGAGCGACTGTCAGGGGCTATTTTTGAGCTGAAGAAAAAGCAGGGAAATGATTTTGTTACTCTTGAGGAAATAGAGACGAATGAAGAGGGTGTTATTTTGCGCCACAATTTGGAACCGGGAGAGTATCAATTCGTTGAAGTGACTCCTCCATTTGGGTATGAGATTGACACAACTCCAATTTCGTTTACTATTACGCAAAATCA
Source organism: Halalkalibacter oceani (assembly GCF_023715705.1). Taxonomy (GTDB): domain Bacteria; phylum Bacillota; class Bacilli; order Bacillales; family Bacillaceae_D; genus Halalkalibacter; species Halalkalibacter oceani_A. The sequence goes on along the minus strand of NZ_JAMBOS010000007.1, from coordinate 102,331 downwards.
GATTGAACTGCTCAAACTGCAAATGGAAAATACGATCATACTGGGAGCGGTTGAGCTTGTAAAGGTCGACAAGGACGAACCGGCACTGGTTCTGGAGGAGGTTGAGTTTGAGCTTCAGGATAGTCAGGGCACGACGTTACAGACCGGCTTAACGACGGATCAGGACGGCAGGCTGGTGGTTGACGACTTACGGCCGGGAACGTATCAATTTGTGGAAACGAAAGCAGCCGAACATTATCTACTGCCTGATAAGCCGTTTGAATTTACGATTGTGAAAGGGCAAGAAGAGCGGCTGATTGTTAGAGCCGAAAATCAATTGATTCCGGGTGCGGTTGTACTGATCAAGGTTGATCGCAGAAATCATGGAAACGTGCTTGCCGGCGCGGAATTTGAGCTGCAGGACCGAAACGGTGTAGCATTGAAAACGGGGTTAACGACAGATGAAGATGGAAAGCTCGTTGTCGATGAACTGAGGCCTGGTGCGTATCAATTTGTCGAAACAAAGGCACCAGCGGGCTACCGTCTTGATCAGACGCCGCATTTATTCACCATTGAATTAAATCAGCAGGAGAGCGTTAAACTTCTCGTTGAAAATCAGCGTCGCAGCTCTGGTGGAGGCGGCGGTGGAGGACCAAGACCGCCTGAGGATCCGGACGAGAATGAAGAAGAAGATCCGGAAGAGCCTGGCGATAACGATGGAGAAGAGCCAGGTGATAACGATGGGGAAGAACCAGGTGGCGGTGATGGTGATAATCCTGGTGATCCGGATAATGGTAACGGTGATGATCCTGACCATAGTGATGATCCAGGCGATAATGGTGATGAAGATCAACCGGAACCTGGTCCTGGAACCGGAGATAATCCGGGTGGTGGCGATAAAGAAGATAAAGAGCAGCCGAACGGCGGTGGGCAAGGGAACACGCCAAATGATCGGGGACCATCTATTGAAAAAGGACCGAATTCTGGTCAGTTGCTTCCACAAACAGGAGAAGAGAGATTCCTTTATATGCTGATTCTTGGCTTGATCTGCCTGACGCTTGGTGGCGGAATTCTGCTTCATCGCCGATTCAAGTCAGTTGAGTAAAGGATTAAGTGAGCTGGATGAGTAGAGGACATTTCAAGTTGATCATTGGGGTCTGGTTGCTGCTGGTTGGGTCGATTCTGACTCTGATTCCCTTTGCATTTGAATGGCAAAGCAGCCGGGACGTGAGGGCTTTGGAGGAAGCCCTCTCCCTCGTTGCTGATCCGGGTCAGGATCATGTCGAAGTGAATGTAATGGGTAAGAATATGAACGAGAGTGAGCTTGAACAAGTGATGAAACTCGAAATCCCGGTAATTGGCTTGGAACAGCTTGTTTTGCCTGAGACAACAGAGCAAAACCTCAGGATGGCCCTCACGCAAATAAAAAAAGAGCAGGTGCCCGGTGAAGGGAATTTTACGATCGCCGGGCATCGAGGCTATCGGGCTGAACGTCATTTTAGCCGCTTGCCGGAAGTAGATAAAGGGGATACCATTTTATTGCATGCAAATGAGAGAACGTATAAGTATCAGGTATTTTCCACAGAAGTAATCGAACCAACGTATGTGGACGTTTTAGAGGACCATCCATTCCGCAAGGAAATCACGCTGATCACCTGTACAAGAGACGGCCGGGAGCGAATTGCCGTCAGAGGGAAGCTAATGCAAGAGACGGTGGCGCTGTCTGCTGAAGAGTAAAGCTGTCTGCCGGGGGATGAAGAAAAGAGGATTTTCGCCGATCATCATGGTCGGGATAGTCCTCTTTTTGACCTATTAACACTGTCTCCGCACGCCACAAATCCGTGGCGCTGCCGCGAATTGCTTAGGGACCGGGCAAAAGGTATTTTTTCTACCTTTTGCCCGGTCCCTTTTGACCTTTCAGCGTTCCATGGGGAACCTGTATTTATGTACGTACACAAATTCCATTCCCTACATGAAGATAGCGCTTGCCAGCAAGGTCGATTTTCAGCGGCACCCATTCGCCCCCGTCGTTCAGGTAAGCTGTTCCATCTTTCCAGTCCGAATCGCTTTCGACTGCCTGGAGACGTCCCGTATCCATCTTCGACCAGTCCTCTTCAATTAATTGCGTAAAATATGGCTGCTGCTCTTCCAGCTCGTCTGAGCAGGCGATAATCTGTTCTTTTGCAGAGCGGGCAAGAGCGGCGAGGTCGGAAAGCTGCGGCTCCGCTATGGCTGCAATCAGCCAGGTCCGCTTTAGTTCATCCGGGCTGATCGCAGGGATCAGGGTGAGATCCGCTGCCGGATCATAGCGCAAAGCCGTCCACAGCTCAGTGAACTGCTGCTCGCTAAACAGGAGTGTCGTATACGAATCTTTGGCAGACAGAGGCAATTCTGGAATCCAGATAATCTGTTCACCGAGCTTTCGCGCGCTGACTCTGGTAGTCTCCTTCGTGCCAAAGTTCAGTTTCAACTGCAGATCGCCTGAGGCGGAGGTGACCAAATCATCGGTGTATCCGTCAAATATCAGTTGGGAGCCGTAAGTAAGTCTGAGACGTTCGTCTGTCAGCTCGCCCTCTGTTTGATAGTGCAGTTGCTTCAAGTGCTTCTCCTCCTTCAATAAGTGCTAATTAATGTCATTTATCGACGGTAAGCCCCAGCGGTTGGAGTAACGCTGCCAGTCACTTTCCGGAATGAAGGAACGGTGCGTAATGACATCATCTTTTATTGTAATATGGTAGACGCCCGGCTGTCCGTTAATTGAGCCCGTATTTAAAAATTCCTCGCGTCCGTCCGCCCGTTTTACGGCCGGTTTCTTTGAAAGAATCGTCTGATCAAAAGAAGTAGGGAAGTTATGATGCGTGCCGCCATCCTCTCTCATTCTTCTGATTACGCGGTCATCATAGCGGATTGGCACATTCGATCCAAGCTTCGTCACCGCTCTCGTACCACGCGAGAAAAGTTTTCCGAAGCCGCCTAACAGAATGGAGGCACCGGCCAAGCCCTGTTCCCAGCCTTCCAGCTCACGCCCTGTAATTGGATCACTGCCGCTTCCCGCCTCCACACCGGCCTTAATATTGCCGACAATCGGGATGAAGTCGAGGACGAACGACCCCGCTTCCGCCCAGCCGGAAGGAGTATCGATTTCATACTGCGCATCGTCGGTGTTCGATACTTGCTGCACGTTGTGCGCGGAATGAGCGAGAGGCACCGTGCCAAAGGTCAGGCTGCCATAAGGCTGCAATGTTGGATTGAACCAGTTGGGAAAGCCGATTGGCGGATACCGGAAAGGATCATGACCAGCCAAAGCCAGAAAGGAAGACTGTTTCTGAAACAGTTCGGTTCTAAGATTAATGTGAGAGGCCTGAAACGTCAATTGGCCCGGATGGAACGTATTGACCGTCAGCCTGCCAAATTGAAACATTCTTTCCACATCAGTCACATACTGCTTCATCAGTTGGAGATCAGCCGCCACATTCGTCAGGGCCGATGTTTGCCGATGGTCGAATGTCAGCAGCTTCTCGACCGTTTCATCCGCTTCCTGTCGTGCCCGTTCGAGATGGTGCAACGCCTCTTCGTCCTGAATCCGTGGCAGGAAGAGGATGTCGCCCACTTGCTGAATAGCCTGATTGGCCGAATCCGTTAATTGAGTGATCACTGTTTTCGCCTGTTCAATTCCGGTTTGAATATTGTGGTCAAGGTAGCTTTGCTGAATAACCCCTTCTTGCGCGGGCTCCAAAGCCTCAAGGGAGTTTATCATCTGTTGGATCGTCCGCTGGTAGTCTAAGAGGAAATGCTGAAAAAAACGTAAAAACGGCAGGTGGCATTCCTGAAAGAAGTTGCGGATTGCTCCTCCACCTTCGCCTTCAAAAGAATCGATGCTAATAAAAGCTGAAAGTTCTGCCTCAAGCCTGGCCATTTGTCCGGCTTGTTCGTGTAGCTTGGTCTGCAGGGATTGGAGATCATGATGCAGCGAGCTGACGACCAATGTTTTCATCGGCTACCCTCCTCTCTCACTGGAAAGATTTACTCTTTTTTTATTATAAAATTGATTTTACCGAGATGACATAGGAAAAAGTATAGATAAATGATCGGAAAATTCTCTATTTTTAAGAAAAGGGGTAAAGAGTATGGGGAGGAAAGGCGGAGCTCTGTGCCAATGGAACAAGTCGTTGGTGTGCAGCTACCAGTCTAAAAAGCTCAGTTTTTCGATTTTTTTGAAATTGATCATAGACAAACAGGGAAAGGTTATGTACTGTAAAAATAGATTATCGATAATCTATTGATAATCTTAGTTGTATGAGATAGGAGTAATCGCATGGCTCAAGCTGAGAAAAAATTGCTTAAACAAAAAATCTACTCGGAATTACAGCAGAGGATCCTCACCGGAGAGCTTCAGCCGAGGGAGCGTTTAGTGGAACTTGAAATCGCAGGCTGGTTTTCATGCAGTCAGGCTCCGGTAAGAGAAGCACTGCAAAAGCTAGAGGAAGATGGATTCGTTGAGCTGATTCCATTTACCGGGTCATTTGTGACAGCGCTGTCAGTCGAAGAAATGAAAGAGTTGTTTGAATACAGGAAGATGATCGAGCTCAATGCCGTTAAAAAGGTGATCGACTTTTTAACAAATAAAGACCTTGAGGTACTGGCTGATACGATCCAGTTAATGAGAGGGGCCGCGACGGAAAAGGATTTGGGGAAGCTGATTTCCTATGATATGTTTTTTCACCGTTATCTCGTCGAAAAAACCGGAAAAACAATCAGCCTGAAAATTTGGAGCCGGATTGATATGCATGTGCGCCGTTTTATTGCCCATACGCACCCCCGCTATTTTCATAAGCTTGAGGATATTGCGGAAACTCATGTTGCGTTATTCGAGGCGTTGAAGAACAGGGATGTCCAACAGGCAGTAGAGACATTTACAAGCCATATGGAAGTTAACGATATGCTAACGAAGCTTGGGCTGTAAGAGCGGCTCAATAAGGAGGATGGAAAGTGAAAATTACAAAGGTTGAAACGATTCGAACACCGGAACACCCCAATTTATTATGGGTACAGCTTCATACAGATGAAGGGATCATCGGGCTTGGAGAAACGACGCCGCGTGTCATGGGGGCTGAAACGATTATCCATGATATTTTGGCGGATATTTTACTTGGTCAGGACCCTTTACATATTGAGAAGCTCTGGCATGATATGTACCAAAGCGCCCACTATCACGGTTATGCCGGCTCTGAAATGCGGGCGATCAGCGCGATTGATCTGGCGCTGTGGGACATTTTAGGCAAATATACGAATCAGCCGCTTTACCGGTTGCTTGGTGGAAAATGTCGGGAGTCCATTCGGGTGTACAATACATGTGTGAGTCATGGAGCCTACAATGATTGGGAGCTCTCGCGCGAAAAACCGGGTGAGCTGGCGGAATCGCTGCTGAAAGACGGCATTATCGCGATGAAAATTTGGCCCTATGACCAGTTTAGCGAAAAAACGAGAGGACATTCGATTTCCAACGCCGATCTGCAAAAAGGGGTAAGCGTCTTTAAACAAATACGAGAGGCGGTTGGAGATGAAATCGAGATCGCTTTGGAAGGACATGCTTGCTGGAATGTGCCGAGCGCGATTCGAATTGCCCAAGCGGTGGAGCCGTACCGGCCGATGTGGCTTGAGGACTTAATTGCTGTCGACTCGATTAGCTCGCTGAAGGAATTAAAAGAAGCGACATCAACCCCGCTTTGTGTCAGTGAGCGCCTGTTCTCACGCTTTCAATTTATGCCGGTGCTTGAGCAGCGGGCGGCAACGATTATCATGCCTGATATTTGCTGGGTCGGCGGAATTTCTGAAATAAAGAAAATAGCGACGCTTGCTTCGGCGTACCAGCTGCCGCTTGCCCCTCACAACTGCGGCGGACCTGTACAAACAATTGCCTACTCTCACGTTTGTACGAGCACGGAAAATGTCATGATCGTCGAAACGGTACGCGCTTTCTATCGAAGTTATTATGAGGCTCTAGTCACTGAGCAGCCGGTTATTAAAGAGGGGCATTTGTATCCACTGGAAAGCCCCGGACTTGGAACGGAGCTTTCTCCTTCGTTGCTAAAACGTGATGATCTCATACGCAAAGTGAGCACGCAAAAAAGCACGACAATCGGCTGGACGTCAGGCGATCCGTGGGAAGGGGAAGTCGGGAACCATTTTTAAGCCTGCCGGAAAGAACAGTGCAAGACTCGTTTCAATGGCTTCATACGTCACAAGCCCGTTATGAGCGGGTTTCTCATAACGGGCTTTTAAACAATCGTGGTGGTTCCGCTCTTTGGACGGGCCCTGCCTCATGGAACCAATTCTTTATTTTTACTGCTCCTTTATCATTTCGTATACTTGCTGGACGTCCTTGTCTCCACGTCCGGAAAGGTTGACGATAATAATATCGTCCTTGTTGAGCGACTGGGCGAGCTTGCCGGCATAGGCGACAGCATGGGCGCTTTCTAAAGCCGGTATGATTCCTTCAATTTTTGAAAGTTGCCGGAATGCTTCGAGCGCTTCGGCACCGGTGACGGTAACATATTCCGCCCGTCCCGTTTCCTTTAAATAACTGTGCTCCGGTCCGATGCCCGGATAGTCAAGCCCGGCGGCAACCGAGTAGGTCGGCTTCGGATTTCCTTCTTCGTCAAGCAAGGTTAAGCATTTAAACCCGTGGATGACCGCGGGAACTCCTTCTGTAAGAGAGGGCGCTTCCGCCGGCTCTACCCCGATCAAGCGGACCTCCGGCTCATCGAGATAGTGCGCGAAGGCCCCGATTGCGTTACTGCCGCCGCCGGCACAAGCAACAACCGCGGTCGGAAGGCGACCTTCCTTTTCAAGAATTTGCTTCTTCGACTCTTCGCTTATCACCGACTGAAAGAATTTCACCATCGTTGGAAACGGATGGGGCCCAACAGCAGATCCTAATAAATAGAACGTGTTCTGATAGTTTTCAACGAGGTCATTTAAGGCGGCGTCAACGGCATCCTTCAACCGTCCTTGCCCGGCATCGACGGCGACGACCTTGGCCCCGAGCAGCTCCATTCTAAATACATTTAATGCTTGTCTCTCCGTGTCGAGTTTTCCCATATAAATTGTGCAGTCCATCCCGAAAATCGCGCAGGCTGTAGCCGTTGCCACGCCATGCTGCCCAGCGCCGGTTTCGGCGATAATGCGCGTGGCACCCATTCGTTTCGCCAGCAGAATTTGCCCGATCGCATTGTTGATTTTGTGCGCGCCTGTATGATTTAAGTCCTCGCGCTTTAAATAAATTTTGGCCCCGCCGTTTTTCTCTGTTAAATGCTTGGCAAACGTCAGCGGATTTTCGCGGCCGACGAACTCCTTTAAGTAATACTTGAATTCCTCGATAAACTCGGGATCCTCTTTATACCGTTCAAATTGCTCATCTAACAGTCCAAGCACCTTCCCTAAATCTTCAGGGACGTAGCTGCCGCCAAATTGACCAAAGCTTCCTTTTTCACTCATGACCTTCAACTCCTATCTATTTGCATGGAAAAAGTATGAAAATTCTGTACAACCTTACTGCTATTATAAAGCGTTGAATGATACGTGTCACTACCTGGAGAGAGAAGGGAAATTCTGTCGTTTTCTGAAATCCAGCTGTTATAGCAAGCTGTTCAACGTAAACAGGAGGCAAGAGAAAAGGCTGATTAATAGGAAATTCAGCTTTTTTGTACATAAAGGGTATAGCAGTAAGAAAAAAATGGGAATTCTATAGGAAAATAGATGAAGGAGTCAGTCTGATGAATAGTGATCAAATTGAAATGTTTGAATAGGTTCGTTCCATGCAAATCGAGTTAACGAAAGCCTATAAGGAATACTGGAAGCTGCATTCCGGCTTTGATGCGTGGCAATTCTGGTTTAATCTCGCACTCCTCATTATTCCGTTAATCGTCCTCTATTTTAAGATTGATAAAAAGCGTGCTTTTTTGCTCGGGTTTTATGGTTTTAACATTCATGTCTGGATCACCTATATTGATTCGATCGGGATAAGGCACGGCTTCTGGGGCTATCCCCATCAGATTCTGGTCGAAGTATCAAGCAATCTTGGCCTGGATGCCTCACTTGTTCCAGTATCTTTCATGCTGATGTATCAATGGACATTAAAGCACAACAAAAATTACTATTTGTACGCCATCCTATTAGCCGCGGTGTTCTCTTTTATTTGCAAGCCGATCTTTATTGCCATCGGCCTGCTGCGCCTATATGAGGGAACGTTATTCTACATGTTCTTCTTGTATATCGTCGTGCTTCTCTTTTCAAAGTTCATTACGAATGTGTTTATTATGCTGCGTAAGAAGGCGGAGTAGGATTAGCTGAACAATGGTTTATGAAGTCTGCTGGGAGTGCGTTCTTCCGGCAGACAGGCAGTCGGCATCATTTATTCTAAAGCGTCCAGACCTTTAGGCATACGTCAAAGGTTCAGGTGGGGCTGTTATCAACAGAAATTTTCAACACTTTTTAAGAATGAAGGAAAAAATATGCAGTACGAAGTAAACTTGCCGATTGAATTTAGAATGTTTAAAATGTTCCCTGAACTGCGGTGTGGGTGTACATATAACTAGGAAAAGGGAAGGGGATTTTTTTATGAAGAAAAAACTGATGGTTTTTATGATGGCAAGTGTACTGGTGGTTGGCTTTGCTTTAGGGGCGAGCGCGTCGCCGATTTTGGAGCGGATCTCGGCTCACTTAAACTGGTCTATTTCTTTTGTTATTGATGGGAGTAATTGGGTGCCGACAGATCAAAATAATGAGAAATTAGCTCCAATTACATATCAAAACACAACCTATCTGCCAATCAGGGCAGTGTCAGAGGCGTTGGGAGTCGCAGTCGACTGGGATCAGCAAACACAGACGATTTCTCTAGGAGAAGGGACGGAGTCGGTGCCCGTGACGTCTGAGGAGGTAAAGGTCGGCTATTCCGCCTTTACAACTGTGGATAAGCGATATACCGTACAGCAAGGCAAAGACTATCAATCCGGAATCGTGTTGGAAAGCATTAACTCGGCTGCTAAAAATATAAGCCTACTTCCAGCGAATAAATACCAGACAGTAAATCTGACTCTGGCGGCGATCGATGCGGATAAAGATATTCGCGTTCAAGTCATTGCCGGTGAAACGGTCTTAAAGGATGTTACGTTGACAGCGGGTCAGCCATTACAGGAAGTGAACTTGGAAATTGGTGGTATTCAAGAGCTTAAAGTTGAGGCTGTTGCTGCGCCTGGTTCCTCGGAAAAGCTGTTTATTACAGGAGACTATCAATAATACATTCTACTGAATAATAAGGAAGGAAATGTCTTAATTAAGGCGGAAAGGAGCGCCTGGTTAGGGCATTTCTTTTTTTGTTTAAATTAATGAAACTATTTTATGGCAACTGCGTATGTAGAGAGATGGCATGTTGCAAAATACCCAGGATAGGAGGCGTAGGCCGTTTTTGATCATGATCAGAAGAGAGAAGAGTTTTCCACTTAGTACCATTAAAACTGTGTAGACTTTGTAAACTTTTTTGATATGAATTGACGTAGTGCTTCCAGAGCCCTACAATGAAACTATTGAAATCCAGAACTGACTGGTCAGTCAGTGAGCTGATGATTTTATAATTAGGATGGAAAAGGGGATTAAGAACGAATGGGACAGGTGCGTAAGCAAAAAACATTACCACTTTTATTGATGGCATTCGGTTTATTTGTAGCAGGTTGTAATAATGTTGAGGAGGTAAGTGACGAACCACCCCCGGAGACCCCGGTAGCGGTGGCCGAAGCTGTAACAGGCTCTTTAAGTGGTAGTAACCGCTTAGTAGGGGAAGCAACTCCTGGAACGGATCTTGATATTATACCGAAAGCATCGGGAGAGCTGATTGAAGTATTGGTAGAAAAGGGAGATCAGGTCGAACGCGGCCAAATTCTTGCACGTATTGACGGCGGCGAGCAGCAGCGGGCATTAGAAAGAGAGCAGGGCTCTGTAAGGCAAGCCCAAAGCGCGCTGGAGCGAGCACGCAATGGCTTGAATCAGGCTGAGGCGAATTATCAGCAGGCGCTCTCCAGTAAGCGGCAGGCGGAAGCCAGCTTGACTGAGGCGAAGCAAAACCGTCAAAACAATATTGATAGTTTGCAGCTTGAATTGAAGAACGCTCAGACGCAATGGGATGAAGCGAAGAAAAACCTCGAGCGGATGACCGCTCTTTATCAGGATGGGCTCATTTCACAGGTTGAATATGAAGAGGCGGTAAATGCCGAAACTCGGGCCGCTTCGGCCTATGAGCAGGTGCGATTGAATAAGAACCAGGCTGAAAGCGAAGTCGGACTGGCTTCTGTAGAGGCATCCGTTGAACAGGCGGAGATCGGCGTATCGTCGGCTCTTTCGTCAAAGCGTGACGCGGAAATCGCCGTACAGGAGGCACAACTCGCTGTCGAGCAGGCTCAGCTCGGCGTGGAGAGCGCTCAGGAGCAGCTTGATAATTATGTGATTACCGCTCCGGCAAATGGAGAAATTGTTTCGGTGGAGTCCCGCTCTGGTGAGCTTGTTTCCAGCCAGGCACCATTTGCCCGTTTAATCACAGTCGATGTTATCAATGCAACGGTGCAAGTAACAGCCGAGCAGCTGATGTTATTTGATATCGGTGATCAGATCGAGGTGGAATTTGCCGGTCTGGAAGAGCCGAAGCAAGGACAGGTTGCCTATATTTCACCAACGAACAATGATTCCGGCTTGATCACGGTCGAGGTTGAAGTCAACAACGAAGCCCGGGACATTCGCCCTGGTATGGTAGCGACGTTAAATATTGAAGAAGTGCTTGTGGAAAACAGTATGATTATACCGACTGCGGCGGTGGTCGAGCGCCAGGAAGAGACATATGTCTTTGTTGTGGAAGATGGCGCTGCTGTCCGGAAGGATGTTGAAGTGGTCCGCTATGATACTGAGTTTACGGCGATTACAGGGGACATCATGGAAGGAGCAGAGGTCGTCGTAAAAGGCCAAAACCTTTTGAGTGATGGAGACCTGGTCAGAATCATAGAGGAGGATAACTAACGTGAAGCTTGTAGAACTTTCAGTCAAACGCCCCGTTGGGGTCATCATGCTGGTTATCGCTGCTCTTGTTCTTGGCGGGATCTCTTTAAAGAACCTGGCGATTGATTTGTTTCCGGAAATGGATATTCCTGTGGCGGTCGTGACGACGACTTATGACGGCGCGGCGCCGCAGGAGGTTGAAGAATTAGTCAGCAGGCCGGTGGAGTCCTCGCTTAGTACGATTGAAGGGGTAACGACGGTTGAATCCGTTTCCTCTCCGGGGGCTTCTCTTGTCATTATGCAATTTGACTATGGGCGCGATATCGATGATGTGATGAACGATATTCGAGAACGGATTGATCAGGTCGCCGGGATGTTGCCAGATGGGGCGAACAGGCCGTCGATTTTACGGATTGATCCACAGCAAACGCCGGTTATGTGGCTCGGCTTAGGCGGAGCGGAGGCGGATCGTCTTCAGGAAGTAGCTGAAGATGATATTGAACCTTATTTGGAAAGACTGAGCGGCGTGGCTTCCATCGGGATTGAAGGCGGGAAAGAACGCGAAATACTCGTTGAATTGAACCGGGCTCAGCTGCTCCATTACGGAGTGACCGGGATGGAGGTTGTGCAGGCAATCAATGGAGAAAATAACAATGCTTCGGCCGGGAACTTGACACGGGGAACGCAGGATCTTCAACTTCGTGTCAATGGTGAGTTCACTTCGGTTGACGATATTGCGAAAACACCAATTGCCCTGCAAACAGGCGGCAGTATTAAAGTGTCGGATGTGGCCAATATTCATGATACGTTTAAAGAAGTGGCATTGAAATCGCAGGTGAATGGCGAGGAAGCGCTTGTTCTATCGGTGATGAAGCAATCAGACGGAAATACGGTCGATGTTGCCAACAGTCTTTTGGCGGCCGTTGACGAGCTTCAGCCGGACCTTGAACGAGAAGGGCTGTCCTTATCTGTCGTCATGGATACGTCACAATTTATCAAACAGTCGATTAACAGTGTAGTCAATAATATGTTGATGGGGGCTGTGCTCTCTGTCTTGATTCTGCTACTCTTTTTACGCAGTTTCCGGACAACGCTTGTTATCGGGTTAACGATCCCGATTGCGATTATTTCGACATTCACCTTAATGTATTTTACCGGAGAAACGCTAAACATCCTTTCAATGGGGGGACTTGCACTCGGTGTCGGGATGATGGTCGATAGTGCGATCGTTATATTGGAGAATACATTTAGTAAGTTGCAAAAAGGGTATCCGATCAAGAAAGCGGCAATCGAAGGGGGAGCGGAACTGGCTCCAGCCGTTGTGGCATCTACTTTGACGACAATTGTCGTTTTCGTACCGATTGTCTTTGTAGAAGGGCTGGCTGCTGAAGTATTCCGTCCATTGGCTCTAACTGTTGCTTTCTCACTGTTTGCGTCGCTGATTGCGTCGCTGACCTTGATTCCGATGCTGTCATCGAAGATGCTCGGCAATGTAAAGGTCTCTTTTGACGGTGAGGATAATAAAGGATTTAATAAACTGCTTAATAAAGTACGTGATCGTTACGGTAACCTGCTTCAACGGGCTCTCCGTTTTCGAAAAACGACGCTGCTGCTCACCGGAGCTGTCATCATTGCCAGCCTCTCATTAATCCCGTTTATCGGTGCTGATTTCATGCCGGGTGCCGACCAGGGACAGCTCAGCATCAGTGTTGTTGGGCAAAGTGGTTCAACGATTGAAGAAACTGAGCAAATTGTCGGGCAGATCAACAGCCATTTGGATTCGTATGCCGATGTGATTGAGACGAGCTATGTTTCCATTGGCGGCGGAAGTGGCGGATTTGGTGGTACTGCCTCAAATGAAGCGGTATACACGATTCAGATGGTACCGCCTTCCGAGCGCGAGATGACGACAGATGAATTAAGAAACGCCTTAACATCCGCCATCGGTGATATTCCTGGAGCTGAGATTACGGTTCAGGGGGTAGAAGGCGGAATGAGTGCAGGTTCACCGATTCAGGTGAATATCAGCGGGGCTGAACTTGAAGTACTCGAGGACCTTTCCCAGCAGGTTGTCTGGATGCTGGAAGAAGTGAATGGCACGACGAATGTGGAAAGCAGCGTCGCCGAAGGTCGTCCGGAACTCCAGGTGATTGTTGACCGTGACCTTGCCAGCCAGTATGGATTGTCCTACCAGCAGGTCATGAATGAGGTTGTCCTCGGCTTTAACGGACAGCTGGCCACCCAGTACCGGACGGATGGCAATGAGTACGATGTAAGAGTTATTTTACCGGAAGAAAACAGAAAGACGATTCGTGATTTGGAGACGATGGTCGTTCGTTCGAATGCCGGCGTCGATGTCCCTGTTCAGGCGGTTGCCGAGCTGAAGCAGGTTCAAGGTCCGTCTGAAATTAACCGCAGTAACCAGCAGCGACAAGTCCGGGTGACGAGCGATGTGGACGGCGTGGATCTCGGGACGGTGACGACGCAGATCCAACAGCGGCTTGATAATATGAATCTACCGGACGGTTATTCCGTTTCGATCGGCGGTCAGGTCGAGGATATGGCCGAATCGTTTGAACAACTGACATTGGCTTTACTCCTGTCGATTTTCCTTGTCTATTTAGTGATGGCGATCCAGTTTGAATCCTTTGTCCATCCATTTACGATTATGTTCGCCTTGCCGACAACAGTCGTAGGGGTGTTGGTAGGATTGTTTGTCACTGGTCATCCTTTGAGTATACCTGCCTTTATCGGGCTGATTATGCTAGCGGGGATTGTCGTCAACAATGCGATTATTCTCGTCAGCTATATTAACATTTTGCGGGCACAGGGCATTGATCGCTTTGAAGCGATTGTCGAGGCTGGACGAAGCCGTCTTCGTCCGATCCTGATGACGACGTTGACGACGGCGTTGGCGATGGTCCCGATCGCGATGGGAATTGGCGAGGGAGCTGAGTCACAGGCGCCGATGGGAGTCGTCATTATATTCGGCTTGAGCTTCTCCACAATCTTTACACTTGTTTTAGTCCCGGTAATGTATACCTTCTTGGATGACTTTGCAAATCGAGTGAAGCGTCTCTTTACAAGAAAGAAGAACATTCAGACAGGGGCGGTGGAAGTTGAAGAATAAAGAAGAGAAGAGAGAACTGATCCTGCAATCGGCCCTGCGCAATTTTGCAGAAGAGGGTTTTGACAGGGCGACGATGCAGAATATCGCCAAAAGCGCTGGTGTCGGGAAAGGAACGACGTATGAATACTTTCCAAGCAAGGAAGCCCTATTTTGCGAAGTTCTTCTAAAAGGGATTTCGAATATGGTTGACGAGCTGACAGCGGTATTGCAGCAGCCTGGAGGCGTGCATCAAAAAGTGGAAAGACTGTTTCAGAAAAACCTCGAGATCTTTCGGACGAAATCGGATTTGCAGGCGATCATGCTCAACAATTTAGGGAAAATACCGGCCGATCTTCATCGCCGTTTAATGGAAAAACAGCGGGAGCTGCTCGGTACGATGGAGCAAATTTTTGCAGAAGCGATTCAGGCTGATGAGGTGAGTGACGTCCCGCCGCGTATTGCGGCGGCGGCCGTCTTAAATGGGTTGAAGGTGATTTATACGTACCAGCTTGAAAAGGGAGAGACGTATGAAGCGGTTATCGAGGATTATCTGAAAGTACTCTTCCACGGACTCGATAAAAGATAAAGAGAAAAATATGAAGAATACCATGAAGGGTAAGACGACCATTTATGGTATTCTTTTATTTTTTTGGTGAAAAAATAAAAAAAATATAAAATAAATGCAGGATTATATCAACTCGAGCTAGAATAAGTAGGATGGATCACAAATCAAGGAGGATATTTATGCGTAAATCAGGTATTGTAGCAACACTCGTAACCTTGCTTCTCTTTAGTATTTTGCCAGCTTTTCAGGCAAGTGCTGAAACCACATTTCGCGATGTAGCAGAGGGGCACTGGGCAGAAAAAGAAATCTACACATTGGTTGAGCAGGAAGTGCTTAACGGATTTGATGATGGGACATTCCGTCCAAGTCAGGCGGTTACTCGGGCGCAGGCAGCAATCATGCTGACGAATGCTCTTAATTTAGATACGGCGGTTGCAGAGCCGAGCTATCAGGATGTCGAAGCAAGTCACTATGCTTATGAGGCGATTGCGGCGGTGACAGCTGCCGGAATTATGTCAGGAAGCTATAATCAATTCAACCCTAATCAATCGTTAACCCGTGCTGAAATGGCTGCTGTGTTGACGGATGCCTTCTCTTTGGAAGCGACTGGTGAAGCTTCTTTTACAGATGTGGCGGACAGTCATTGGGCAAAGGAAGCGATTGATGCGATTTACTCAAACGGCATTACAGAAGGCTACCAGGATGGTACATATGCACCAAGCAAAGCTACGACTCGTGCCGAGTTTGCCGTGCTGTTGGTAAAAACGTTGCAAAGCGGAGATACTGAAGACTTAGCGTCATTGTTAAAAGAAGTGTATGCGAACGAGCTTGAGATTGAGTCTTACGATTTCGCAGGAGATCTTGAAATGGGCATCAGCCTTCCTGCTTCTTTCACGGATATTGATCCAGAATTCGCAATGATTGCCGGTGTGCTTGAAGACATTTCGGTTGAAATCAAGAACGGCACATACCAGCTTGATCCGATGCAGCTTGAAATGGTACTGGCAGTCACACTTGGCGGTGACATGAATGTAACATTGGAAATGCCGATTGTGATGACTGAAACAAAAATGTGGCTGAAAATGCCGAATTCACCATTGTTCCCATTACCAGAGGAGCTGAATGGGAAATTCATTGAATATGATTTAGAAGAGCTTGCTGAGCTTTCAGGTCAAGATCCGTTCATGATGAACCTTGATCTGCAAACAGAGCTTGCGGCAGCGATCTATGATCTATTCTTCGATCACTTTACAGATGGTTTTTATGAGCAAGTTGCATTGAACGCGATTGACTATCCAAACTCAATCGATGCAAAGCATGTGGTGAAATTTGAGCTTACGAACGAGAAGCTTGAAGAATTTTTAACTGTTTTCATCGGCGGCTTTATGCCGGATATGGTTGACTTAATGGCTGATCCAGAATTTGCTGAACTGTTCGGAATTACTGTTGAAGATGCGGAATTGGTGAAGGAAGAGCTTGAAGCACTGCAGCTTGAACTTCAAACGGTTCTGACAGAAATTGAAAATGTGCTGAACATTAACAAATTTGAAGAGTATGTCGTGATTGATCGTAACCACTATCTTGCTTACAACCAGTTCAACCTTGATCTTGAATTTGCACTCGAGGGTGAAACAGTAGGCTTTGTAATCAACGGTGGTCAATCGAAATCACGTATTAACGAAGAGCCAAACTTCTCAATTGGTATTCCGGATGCCGACAGTATCATCACGCTTGATGAACTAATGGAAGTAGAATACTAAGAGGTAAAGGATTATCCAAAGCTGCTGAAAAAGTATGATTTTCACTTTTTCAGCAGCTTTTTCGTAATGAAAGCTTTGCTACGAATAATGGAGTAGCAAGACTCTTCTTTTTTTAGTGGTGCAGAATTCACTCGCATTTCTTAACGCGATACAGACTGAAATACTTAAGCTCTCAGCTATCACAAAGGAGTGTACTGTTTTGCTGTTTCTTCTTACTCCAACTGAGGCTTAGGAATCTTTCTCCTTTTGGCAAACGGCCTTACTTCAATTTTAAATGCTTTCACCAATCCGAAGCTCATGACGAGCAGGATTAAAGTGAGCGGAAATGCACTGACAATGATCGCGGTTTGCATTGCTTGCAGCCCGCCTGACGCCATGAGAACAATGGCTGAGGCGGCTAACACTAGTCCCCACGAAATTTTAATGAAATTGGAAGGGTTCAGCTCTCCGTTTGTTGTCTGCATCCCGAGAACGAAAGTCGCTGAGTCGGCTGATGTAATAAAAAATGTACTGATTAACAGCAGTGTAATAACCGAAAGTATCCCGCCAAAAGGGAGATGATCGTAAACGTAAAACAGCCCCGTTTCCAGGCTTTGCCCGGCCACATCAAGTCCGTTGATGAGATCAAGATAAATGCCCGTCCCGCCGAAGGTTGAAAACCAAAACGAGCAGACAATTGTCGGAAGTAGAAGAACGGCGATCACGAATTCCCGGATCGTCCTTCCTTTGGAAACACGGGCAATAAACATGCCGACAAATGGTGACCATGAGATCCACCACGCCCAGTAAAAGATCGTCCAGTTCTGGGTCCATTCGGCCTGTTCACGATCAAAGGGAGCCAGACGCAATCCCATTTGCGGCAGGTTTTGGATATAGGTGCCTAGTGTATGAGTGAATAAATTCAACAAAAATAAGGTTGGACCAAGAATGACCATCGTAATGAGCAGGGTAACGGCTAATATCATATTCGTATTGCTTAAATACTTAATCCCTTTCTTTATTCCTGTACTGGCCGAAATAATAAACAGCACCGTAATAATGCCGATGATCAATAATTGAACGTTGAATTGAACTGGAACACCAAGTAAATAGTTCAATCCCGCGTTAATCTGCTGGGAGCCGAGCCCTAACGAGGCACAGACACCAAAGAGCGTTGCAAAGACAGCGATTACCGATTCCTCCCTTTACTCTGTCGCCTAAAATAGGCTGAAGAGTGGCACTCATCAGTCCAGGTGCGTCCTTGCGGAATTTAAAATACGCCAGTGCGAGGGCGACAATTGCGTAAATAGCCCAGGCGTGAAATCCCCAGTGCAAGTAAGTATAGCGCAGACCGAGTAAAGCTGCGTCCCGCGTCCCTCCTGCGCCATAGGGAGGGGTCGCGTAGTGTGAAACCGGCTCCGATACCCCATAAAACAAAAGTCCGATCCCCATCCCTGCGCTAAAAAGCATCGCGAACCAGGTCGGCCTGCTGAATTCAGGCCGATCCGTATCCTTTCCGAGTCTGATTTTTCCGTATCTGCTAACGATCAGAAACAGGGCAAGTAACAAAAAGAACGTCGCCGACAGGCTATAAAACCAGCCAAAGACATTGAGGAAAAAAGCTTGTGCCTGAAGCATGGCTGCTTCAAGCGGACGAGGAAACAAAGCGCCAATCAGCACAAAACCGACAGCCAGCAGAATTGAAACTTTAAATGTGAGCGTTAATGATTTCACTTTTATTCCCCACTCTCTACGTCATTTGCTATTTAGCGTGCGCCAAAACAGGAAACAATATGTTTTTTCCACTGCCAAACATGGATTCTGAAGGCGCTCCAGTCATCAGCCTGACACAAATGAAGATAAAGCAGGTAGGCGCTGCTGCCATTCAACCGCCATAGTAGAAAAATTGTAAACAAACAGAAAATCTCTAATAATTTGTGATACTGTGTTTTATTTGCGGAGAGAAAGGGGAGAGGAGAATAAAGCTAGAATGTGTGAAGGGACAAATAATAAGTAGGAGTGATCACTTGAAGCGTATAGCGATGTGGACGATGTTGGCAGTGTGTTTGTTTATGGTGACAGTTCCGGTTCAGGCAGCAGCGCAGACAGCGGTGGATATCGTCATTGACGGGGAAGAGGTGACTCTCTCTGATTCCGCTTCAGCCTTTTTGGAAAACAACCGGACGTTTGTCCCTGTTCGTGGTGTGTTTGCCCATCTTGGTCTTGAGGTTGAATGGGATCAGGGCTCACAAACCGCAACCATAAGTGGAGAAGATCTATCGATCAAGATGAAGCTTGGAGAAAACCAAGTAACGGTAAACGGACAGGCGGCGGCGATTGACAGCCCAGTCATGATGAAGGAGAGCCGCTTGTTTATCCCGTTGCGCTTTGTGGTTGAGCAGGCCGGCTTTGAGGTGAAGTGGAACCAGGGTGAGCGGACTGTTTATTTAGAAACACCGGCTTCTGGTGAGGAAGTGACCGATACTGCGGCTTTTTTGGAAGAACTGATTGCTGCTGGCCAGCAATTAACGAGTTATTCAGCGGAAGTGGATATCGAGCAGGCAATGAGCATGGCCGGTGAACAGATTGAGATGGATATGAGAATGCAAATGGATATGATTGCCGATCCGCTCAGCTTTTATCAGCATATGACGATGGAAATGGAGCAATTAGGGGAAGAAGTTCGCTCTGAGGCCTATTTTACGGCGGATGGATTCTATTCCTATGATTCGATGTTTGATCAATGGATCAAATATGACGATGAGATGTACGAAAGCCTAATCGGCCTTTCTCAGACTCAGCTCGACCCGGTCGCCCAGTTTGAGCTAATGGAGACATATATCGAGGACTTAAAAGTATATGAGCAGGAAGATACGTACGAGATGCGTTTCAACGTCTCGGGAGAAGGCTTCCAGGAGCTGCTTGAGCTTATTTTGAACATGTCGGAGCTTGGTTTGGATGAAGAGTTGCTTGAAGATCTTAACCTGGACATTCATATTAATGAAATGTCCATCATCACGACACTCGATAAGGAAACGCTCTACCCGTTATCGGAACAAATGAAGTCTGATTTGACGATCGCGGTGGAAGGAGAGGAGATGGCGATCAGCCAGAAAGCTCATACCACTTATTCGGGCTTCAACAGCATAAGTGACATCCATATTCCACAGGAAGTTATTGATTCAGCAATTACGTTTGAAGAATATTTGGAGCAAATTGAAATGGGCTACGAGGAAGTGATGTAGTTTTACAAAGTAAAAAAGCTGTGCCGGTTTCTCACTAACCGATGGCACAGCTTTTTCTTGTTAAGTTGAATCAGTGAAGGGGCGTCGGCTGCGCGCGTTACACGCAAGTCTGAAAGAAGACCACTTTCAGACTTGCTCAAAAGACAGTAACGGCTCCGCACGACGTTATAAAAAAAAGCCGCTGTGCGGCTTTTTTTTAACGGATTGTTTCGATATATAATGCGACTGGGAGAGCGGCTCCGCCGGCATGCATAATCTCAACTGTTATTTCATCTGTTCCCGGTTCGACGCGATAATCGATTAATTCCACATAGTCCTGATTTGGCTTTAAGGTAGGAATTAAATGACTGTCGCCATTTACTTTAATTGCTCCACTGTAGAGACCTCCACGACCAGTAGCTTTTAACCGAACCGTCGCCGGGCGTGATGTCTGATTGACGAGTGGAATCGTCACGTGATAGGTCATCCCGAAATGACCAGGGTTGCCGATTGCGCCATTTGTTGTTGACAGGGAGTTTTCCGCTGTTAACAAGTGGTCGCTGCGGCCGTTCGAAAGATTATAGCCTTGTTCAACAGAACCGACTGTATATTCCGGCAAAGTCGTGGCAAGATCGGACGCCGGCCATGCTCCCCGCGGATGGGCCGCATATGGGTTAATATTGATCGGTTCAGTGCGAATGGAGGTTAAATCCTCAAATTCACTTAACACTGTACGAATAATGTACTCGTCATTACTTGACGTTTGCACGGTGAAGTCATTAAGGAATCCGACTATATAACGCGGATAAAGCTCAAATTCGTCAATGAGCGCGATTTCGCCCGGTGCAATGGTCAAGCCTTGGCTGCTCTTCGTTTGCTGACGGTTGTTTAACACGCCATCCGCAATCGGCAGGCCAATGTCATAATTGATCCAGCTGTTGTTGCTTTTCTTGACAATCCCGCTTGAAGCCGGAATCGTCAGAGACTCGGTTTCAGACGTATTTTCAATTGTGATCCCAATATTCACCTTAGTTCCTAACTGGTTTAAATGCCAGCCGAACACACGATGATCATTTTGCTCTTTGTCCGGCGTTACACGATGCTCTGACAGTGTCAGGCGCGGAGCCGGCGGAATTAAGGATGGTGTTAATGTTTCCGGATTATCGCTGATTAGCAGCATGCGATCGCCAACGAGCTCAGCTCCCGGTACTAAATCGGGAACGCGCAGGCTGCCTTCCTGCTTTGGAAGGAACTCACTGCTAAACATAAATTGATTCAAATAAATATAAATTTCTTTCGTATCACTGCGGAAACGCAGATTTCCCCCTAAGGCATTGACGATGAAGTGAACTGGCACATACATTTCATTGCCGACAAGGAATGGGGTTTCATTAGAAGCGGTCGGCTCTTGGTTGACCAGAATATTGCTTTGGTTATTGCGGAATGTAAAAACAAGTCCTTCAATCTGAAGCTCGAGTGTTTGTGAGTCAAGCCAGTTAACGGATGAGTTTTCCAAGTAATTATAGAAATATTTCGCTGGAATATAATTCCGTCCATTCCGGATAATAGCCGCTTCTTCCATCTGAATACGCTGGTTGTTTAAATGCAACGTATAAGGCTCGCTACCAGCCGGTGGCTGGGAAGTACCTGTTGTTGCAAGCGTAATCAGCTGAGCCTGATGGTTGTAGTGGACCGTGCCGTCAAAGTTCTCAATGACAAAACGCAACGGGACATATGTACGGTTCTTATACATAATCGAAGGGGCGGTTAAGGCCACACGTTGATTATTTACCCGGGCGGAACTTGAGTTGATCGTCAGCTCAATCGTTGTTCCGTTTTTGATCGCTTTGGCTGTTTGTGAAGCTTTGTTCCATTCGATCTGCGCGCCGACAGCTTCATAGAGCGCTCTCATTGGCAGCAGCGTATGACCATTTTTATTAAGAATTGGATCCGAAAGCTGCAACCTTGAACCATTCAGCATAATCGTCATATTGTTTTTCGTATATAAATCTCCCTGGACATGAGTGGCAGCAAGTGCTTGTCCTCCATTAAGCGACAAGCCCGTTGTAATCAGAGTCAAAACCATTAAAACAGCAAATAATCGTTTGAGCATGTGTGATCTCCTTATATTAAAAAACATTTTCCGAACAATCCCATAATAACACATAAAAATTAGGAGATATATAGAAAAAAATGTGTCTTTTCAGGATTTCTACAGATTGAGACAATTGTCACGAATTGTGTAAAAAAGTAAAAAGCTGTCTCATATTTCCTAATCGTGTCACGCAGAAAAAGTCGGATTTCCTCTTTTTTAACGTCCATTAACAGGAAAAGGTTTCATCATTAGTAAAAATATAAAACACGTCCGCGTCCCCAATCAACTTTTGCTCCTAATGCTTCTGAAATAAAGCGAAGTGGGACGAGGGTTCGTCCATTTTCAATCGTCGCCGGAACATCAAGGCTGACGAGCTGGCCGTTGATGTAGGCCTGCTTCGAGTTCAGCGTCATGATAATTTCGGTACCCGGAGCCCTTCCCTCGATTCTTTTCGTCGCGGCGTCCCATTTCAGCTGAAGACCGGCCTCTTCAAAAAATGAGCGGACGGGCACAAGCATTCTTCCGTTGCGAGTAACTGGACCAACGTCGTCGAATGTCAACAGCTGCTGATCGAGCGATGCTTTCATTTGCTGATTGTCGCTCCGTTTCACCCGTGAGATTTGAGTGGAAATCAACGCCAACGCCTCGGTTGAAACATAGGCTTGCCCGTTTTGAGTAAAGAGCGTAACCTGATTGGTCAGATCGCTGCCATTAAAGAACAGTCGTCCAGTGAATGGAGTAATGTGAATCCGCTTCTTTGCGCCATTCAGCTGAGCACGCTTTGTATAAGCGGACTGTAAAAGATTTCGTGTGTCAACAAAACGCTGGTTTCGTTCCCCTCTTAAGAGGACTGTGACGTAATCATGATCATTTGAGCTGGCAAAGCTGACGAGATTGTAGCGTGAAACACTCGTATAGCCTGTTTTGCCTCCGGTGACAGTCGCGGTGAAGTAAGGTGAATCGCTGCGGATCAAGGAATTGGTATTTCGCCACGTCTTTGCTTTTGCCGCTCCGTTTGGTCCGCGATAGGAAGCATAGTAACTGGGGGCCCCGACAATTTTCATGAAAACGGGATGAGAGGCTGCTTCTTTGGCGAGCAAAGCGAGATCAGACGCTGTTGTATACTGGTTCGGATGGTGATAGCCGTGCGAGTTCACAAAATTCGTTCCAGTCAATCCAAGCTCCCTCGCCCGGGCGTTCATTAGCTGAACGAATTGCTGCTCAGATCCGGCGATATGTTCGGCGATCGCAACAGCGGCGTCATTACCGGATGGAAGCATCAGCGCATATAACAGCTGCTCAAGCGTAAGCCGATCCCCCGGCACAAGCCCTGCTTTAGAGCTGTCGCGGGGAACGGCAGCTGCGCGCGGGCCGACGGTGACAAGGTCGTTCAGCTGACCACGTTCAATCGCGAGCAATGCCGTCATGATTTTTAGCGTGCTTGAAGGATAAAGGCGCTGGTTAGCATTTTTGGAGAAGACAGGCTGCTCCGCTTCATCTTCGAGCATAACACCTGCCTGGGCGCCGATTCCCGGATTAATGCGCAGCTGTTCGGTGGCGATCGTGGCGTCTTTCGGCAGGGCGACGTCTAAAGTGGCACTGCTGATGACAGTCGGCGCACCATCAAGGTGAAGGTCGGTTCCTTCCTGACTGAGCGACAGTCCGAGTATCGAGGCGACGTCTTCAACCGGTAAAAAGGCCTGCTGCTTGTAGGTAAGAAGCGGACCATTCCCTTTTGAATCAACGCTCTGGAAATGGTAGTAGTAGGATTCCCCATAAACCTGAATTTGCTTTGGTTCCTGAAAGGCAGCTACCGTGACCGCTGCAAAGCCGGGCAGCTGTATCAGAAACAGAATCATCAATATCAGCATGAATTTTTGAACCATAATGGACTCCTCCCGCTTAGAACAAAGTTGTTTTTCTCGTTTTCTATGAATCAATTATTCTTCATTTCTGTCTAGTCAGGCGAAGAGGTAGTGATCCGGACCGTCTGTTCCCTTGACTGCCACTCGACTTTGGCGCCAAGAGCTTCGGCGATAAAGCGAACCGGGACATAGGTGCGGTTATCAACCAGTAATGCCGGAACATCCAGTTCAACCCTTTCCCCGTCAAGATAAGCGTATGGACGGTGTACAGGCAGACGGATGTTCTTTTCGTCTGATTCAATCAGCACTTCGCGACTGGCACTGTTCCACTTTACTGAAGCACCAAGCCGTTCGAAGATGCTGCGCAGCGGCACGACGGTACGGTTTTGAACGGTGAACGCGCCTTCAGCAAGAGGGATGCGCTCGCCATCCACTTCAATCGAGACGGGAGAAAAAGTGTTGCGCAGTCTTGTTTCGAACATTTTCTGACTTTCACGGGCAACATAGAGACCGACAAGACGGTTTTCCTGCCAGATACGATCAAAATTAGCCAGCGGGACGTTTGTCGCGCCAACATACGGAGACACTTCCGGTGTGAAAGCCGGCTTTTTGTATTCTTGAATAAACCAGTCTGTGTAGCCCCCTCCGCCTGTGGCTCCAGGGGCTCCCATCAGCCGGTAGCCGGTCATTTGCGACAATGCCCGGGCATGTGCGCGGTCACGGATCAGCTGCGCGCCCTGCTGATGAAAATTCCAGAAGAGAATTTGACCGCTGCTGTGATAGGAGACGGCCATTTCCGGACGAATCTCTTCCGTCAGCTGCAAAACAGCTTTCACCTCAGAGGCGCTGTGAGGGGTTCTTCCTTTATAGTTGGCGAAGCTCGGGCCTCCCGGGCTGTTCGCGAGATGATTCCAGTTCGCGTCGAACTGCCGGTTTAAATCGACTCCTTTGCCGTTTGCCTTCCAGCGTTTAAAGTTCGAGCTGTTTTGATTCATGACCATCACTGAAGCGGCTTCACCTTGAGGGACGCTTGTCAGCCCCTGCTGCTGAATCATCACGCCATCGGGATTGAGCATCGGGACAAACCATATTCGGTGTTTATCAAGCAAGGTTTTAACATCGTAGCCGCCGATAGAGCGGCGCTGATGATAAGCCTGGGCGTATTGATCAATCATATACATGGTTAAATTCGTGGTGATCCATTCCCGGGCATGATTGGAGCCGTTTATGTAAGACGCGGACATGCCATTTCCAAGCGTTATGGCATAGATCGGCCGACCGAATTCACTTGTGCCGATCACATGGTACTCAATGAAATCAGGATACGTTTCAGCAAGTTTTTTCATATCGCGCTCCATTTGAGCATATGAATAGACTTGCTTAGGGTTGACGATGGAAGCTTCGGCTGAAAACTGAGGAATACACAGAAGAAAAACGAAGATACTCGTAACGATCAGTGAGAAGAGATGCCTGTAAGCTGTCAAGTTATGTCACGTCCTTATCTCAATCTGTCATAGTTAAAAACTATTTGTAGATTAATAGCAATCATTGGCAGAAGTCAATGTTCATTTTGACAAAAACATGAGGAAACCACATAAAATGCCGAAATTTTTGTTTCTTTTACGAATTATGAGGGAATGGAAACAGTAAGTAGGAAAGTGAAACTTTGACGGCGAATGAATCGTCAAGAATACAAGGAGGGGATGGGATGAAATGGTGGAAGGTCGGAGCCGGCGCGCTGATCATCTGGCTCGGCCTGCTGGCAACCGGGTCAGCAGTGACAGCGAAGCAGCATATTAGTGTTTACATAAATGAGCATCCCCTTGAACTGGCGCATGAGGCCGTGATGAAAGACGGGACTGCGTTTGTTCCGCTGAGAGCGCTTCTTGAGGAACTTGATGCTCAATTTAATTGGGATTCCGCGAGCGCGACCGTTTATATTAAGAAGAATGGCCTGTCGATCGAACTGCCTGTCGGCAAAAGCTATGCGATAGTGAATGGAAAAAAACGAGTGCTCGCTGCCCCGAGTTTTCTTGCTGATCAGACGGCCTATGTCCCAGTCCGCTTCGCTTCAGACATCGGAGCGGAAGTGAAATGGGAAAAGGAAAAGAAGGCCGTCATTATCTCAACGGCAGGAGCGCAAACTTTTGTGGCGGAGCAGACGGTTGAAACCGGGCCGCGGGTTGCGTCCTTATGGCTCGGGGATTCGATTGAGGAGGTCCGGGAGCGGCTTGGAAAGCCTCTGACCACAGTAGCCAGCGCTTACTCTTTCGACTGGAATATTTATCAGCTGACTGATTCCTCTTATGTTCATATCGGGCTAGAAGAGGGAACTGTCGTTGCCTTCTATACGAATACAAGCCGGCATGTAACAGGTCTGCCTTTTAACAACGACATGACACGAGATCAGATGCTGAGGGACTTCGGTGAGGAACGAATCTGGGAGCTTGAAAAGGAAGAGCGTGTCTTCCGCTACGAAGGGAAAAAAGAATGGGATCTCTTTCAGGCTGACGACGCTTATTACACGCTTTTCTATGATCAGCTTAAAGAAGGTAGAGTCACCGCGATTCAAATAATCGCTGAAGATGTCGAGCTTGCTCATGACAGCTATTTCGGCGAGCCAACGGAAGAGAGAAGAGAAGATTATGAGGAGCATCTGTTTTATCTGCTTCAGGGTGTCCGCCAAAGGGAGGGTGTACCGGCCTTAGTGTGGGATGATGAGGTCGCGCGGTTGGCGCGCAAGCATAGTGAGGATATGCAGGAGAATCAGTTTTTCAGTCATACGAATCTTGAAGGTCTTTCTCCTTTTGACCGTTTTGATCGTGAAGGAATTGCCTTTTATCAAGCAGGTGAAAATTTGGCAGTCGGTCAGTTCCACCCGATCTTTGCCCATGAGGCGCTGATGAATTCTGCCGGGCATCGCCGCAATATGCTGGCACCGGGCTTCGAAAGACTTGGCACCGGAGTTGCCTTTTTGGGAGAAAAGCCATATTATACTATTAATTTTTATACACCTTATAGAAAAAGAGAAAAATAGAGAGAAGAAAGAAGGGGTCAATGTGAAAAAATGGTTATGGGTGCTATTGTTTGCACTTGCATGGATGCTGCCTCAGACAGCTGAAGCCGCGTCTTCGGGACAATTGATTATTATTAATAAATCGACAAACGAACTAGCATTCTTTGAAAAAGGGGAACTGGTGAGGACCTTTCCGGTTGCTACAGGAAGAACGTCTGAGCTGACGCCCGAAGGACGGTTTCCAATCGTCAACAAAATTAAAAACAGGCCTTACTACACAGATGGAATACCGGGAGGAGATCCGCGAAATCCGCTCGGCGACCGTTGGCTTGGTCTTGACGCACGTGGAACATACGGCACGACTTACGCGATTCATGGAAACAATAATGAACAGTCGGTCGGCAAGTATGTCAGCGCCGGTTGTGTACGAATGCATAATAGAGATATTCATTGGTTATTTGAGCAAGTGAAGCTGAACACCGATGTCATCATTGTCCGTTCATCCCGCTCCTTTGAAGAGCTGGCGAAGGCGAATGGCTATCAACTGCTGCCTCCGATCAGCGTCTATGTCGACGGGAAAAAGCTGTCAGTCAATCAGGAGCCGTTCATGAAAGACAATCGGGTTCTCGTCCCAATGCGCTCAATTTTCAATGCTCTTGGAGCGACAGTCGCATGGAACGCAAAAACGAAGACAGTGGCGGCGACAAAAGATGGCCGAAAAATTGAGCTGACAATTGATTCTAAGCGCGCCAAAATTGATGGCAAGACATATATGCTTGATGTCGCCCCGACGATCTCTGGCCAACAGACATTTGTCCCGACACGCTTTGTCAGTGAAGCATTAGGAGCCTCGGTGAAATGGGACGGGAAGAAGCGGATCGTCTCGCTTCTGTCACCGGCAAAGCCAGCCCCTCAGCCGGATCCGGCCACGCCGGCCAAGACACCGATCAAGGTTACGGTTAATGGTCACCAGGTGGAAGGAGATGCCTTTATTTTGGACGGTGTCTCAATGGTGCCGATGCGCCAAATTTTCGAATGGCTTGGCGTCCCGTTTTCTTATGACGCCGCTTCGGCCACTGTCCGCGCGTCTCACCAAGGAAAGAGCCTGACGGTGTCGGCTGGTAATTCCGCGGCAGTCATTAACGGGGCGAAAACGACGCTGCCCCAGTCACCGCTTATTGAAGCCGGCAGATTATACGTCCCGGCCCGCGTCGTCACCGAAACATTTTCCGGCAGTATCCGCTGGGATGGAAGCACTCTTCATATTACAGTGAGACAGTAAATGTTTGACCACAGGGCTGGGATAAAGGATTGTTTTTACCTTTTTCCAAGCCCTGATGGGTTTCTCAGACCGGGACATGTGGCGAGTGAAGCCATTGCCAATAGGTCAAAGCTGGTTTTATCACATCCTCTTTCTCTGTCAGCTGGAGCTTACTGCGACACCGCAGCGCGATCCGGCTGATGGCATGCTTCGATAAAATGCTCAAACAGACTTTTCATGAGCCGGTCGTCCTTCGCCATTTCCTCAGGATGCCATTGCACACCTAACAAATAAGAAGGGGCCTCTTCGGTTTCCTGAACCGCTTCGATAATCCCATCCTTTGCCTGACCGACTTTCTTTAAAGTCGGAGCCAGTTTGCCAATCGCCTGATGATGCATGCTGTTGACGCGGACTTGCTCTTTTTTGAGGTACTCATAAAGACGGCTGTTCCGCTCAATGAGCACATCATGAGTGGCCTCCGGGCGCGCTGCTTTTTGATAATGATTAATCGGCTGATCATGCAAGGTTTCAATATCCTGAAGGACCGTCCCGCCTAAAGCTGCGTTCATCATCGCAATTCCGCGACAAATGCCAAAGACGGGCTTTTTCTTTTTAACCGCCTCCTTGACCAGCTGAATCTCCGTCTCGTCGCGGGCTGCTTTCGTTTTTCGGAGCGCTGGATCGGGCTGGGCGCCATATGAACGTGGATCAACATCCTCTCCGCCGTTTAAAATAAGGCCATCGCAGATGGATACCCAGGCTTCAATTTTTTCCTTCGAGCCGAGTGGAATGACCAATGGGATGCCACCGGCTTCTGATACAGCCTCTATATACTTTTGATGGACGTGAACACTCGGAATCGCATTATGGTCAATTACCGAGCTTGAGATCCCGATTATCGGTTTTGGATAAGCTGAAGCAGTCATCAAACTCATCTCCTTTCTTCATTCAAAGACCAGGCTTCTCTACTGCTTATATAACCAGCGATTTCGCTGTTGAAACAAGAAAAGTATGGGAAAGCTGCTGCTTGTCTAACAAAACGAATAGAGAGGCTCACGAACATAATGAAGGAATGTCTGGCAACTGTGAAAAAACGAAAAACGGCTTTTTGCCCCGCCGCTGACGTTTCATGCCGGGGAATCAGGGAATAATGGAAAAAGATCTCGTAGACATTACCTAACAAAAGGAGGCAGAAAATCATGAAAGAGGATCTGACGTATCCGGAAATGGACAGGACCGAACAGAGCAGTAAATTGATGAAGGCGATGATGATCGGCGCATTGGTAGGGGGAGCTTTGGCGATTCTTGTCGACACGAACACGAGGAGGAAGGTGACCTCCACGACAAAAGAAATGAAAGAAACGACCGTTGAAGCGATGAAAAAGGTGAAGGAAAATCCTGCTGAGATCAAGCAGGAGCTGCAGGAAAGAGTACGGACAACATCGGAAGCAATCAGCGAGATCATGAAGGATGCACAAGCGCTTTATGATAAGGTCAATGATACGGTCATTAAGCCGGCAAACCATATTGGCGAAGAAAGTACAGAGCTGCTTTCTTCAGTTAAGGAAGCGTCGGCAGAGTTAAAAGAAATTGGAGAGAAGGTAAAAGAAGCCGGAGAAGAGATCGCCCATCCGCAGCCGGATGCGGCGTCGGCTGACGAGGATCGGATGGAAACGCCCGGAGTCAGATCGTAAGCGGGGCGGGGACAGAAGTCGAAGTTGAGAGGGAAAGCCTGGCAGCAGCTTCATTCGGCAGGCTTTTCCTCTTTAAACAAAAAAGCAAAACGGGAACCGGGAGGACAGTTCCACCGTAGATATAGGAAAGAGAAAGGAGTGTTCTCCATGGAATTGTTATTCTTTCCTATTGTTTTGCTGTTTGTTTTAGGGGGCTTTTTACTTAATCTTTTCACTAGTATTTGGTGTTACCGTGATTCGTTAAACCAGGGGAACAGCAAGGAATACAGCCTGCTGATCCTTGTGGCGACCCTCTTTTTTCCGGTTCTCGGCTTTATTATTTATTTGATTATCAGACGCTGAGTAATAACGATTAAAAAAGGTGTAATTGGGTATAGGAATAAGAGTCTGTCATTTTTTTAAAAAGGAGGTGTCAGTTATGAGTGAAGTGATGTATGGAAATACGCCGCCTTTCCTCGGTGCGATCAATGGAACAACAGACTCAAATAGAGGGGGCGGATGTTCTCATCTATGGCGTGCCGTGGGAAGGAGCCGTGACGTGGGGAGATTATACAGGATGTGAGCTCGGGCCGAAAGTGATGCGGCTATGCTCAGCACGTTACAGCGGCTATTTGCCGGAGCTTGATCATATAGATGTCTTTGAGCATCTGACGCTCGCTGATATGGGTGATGTGGATGTCGTTCCGGCAGACGTGGAGGAAACGATGAAACGGATTGAAGAGTTTGCCGGCGAGATCTGGGAGACCGGGAAATTTCCACTCGCTTTAGGCGGCGATCATGGTATTACATATCCGATTGTGAAAGCCTTGACAGAAAAAGTAAAGGGTAAGGTCGGGATCATTCACCTTGATGCCCATTATGATAATATGCCTCATCATGAGGGAGATAAGTATGCCCGTTCTACCCCATTCGCGCGCATGTATGAATTAGAAGGAGTGCGAAATGAAAGCCTGATACATGCCGGTATTCACGGCCCGCGCAACAAGCCTGAAAGCGGACGGTTTGCCAGAGAAGCAGGCGCAAAGACGTGGACGATTAATGATATTCGGCAGCACGGGGATCTGCGCAGCCTGGCAGAAAAGATGTATGAACAGGCCAGCGAAGGAACGGAGGTCGTCTATCTCAGTGTGTGCAGTGATGTGCTGGACTTTGCCTTTAATCCGGGTGGTCCTGTTGATGGCAACGGTCTCAGCTCTTATGAACTGTTAACTCTTATTTATGAATTTACGAAGCGCGGGATCGCCGGAATGGACTTTGTGGAAGTGTATCCTCAACAGGACCTGACCGATGTATCGTCTCATTTTGCTTCAATGATTTCACTTTATGCCTTAGCAGGCGAAGTTTCAAACCGAAAAAGAGGCCAATCATGAGATGAGTAGGTGAAAAAAGCTCATGCAGATTGCTTCGAGGTTGTTCTGAAAGGTTAATGATGGGCCTGAGGAACAGCCTCTCTTCTTGTTCTATTCCCTTTCCTCTATTACTTTAGTTGATCAAACAATGATATAATGAGAATACTAGACATTACAGCAAGTACTTATATAAATTCAGGGAAACGATAATGGAGTGAAAAAGGCCATGGATCTTGAGTTGAAACAGATAAAAGAAGCAAAAGAAGCATTAGGGAAAAAAATGATCGAAAGTTCAGAGCAATTAGCACGGCAAATGGTTGAAGCGTTTTACGAGAACACCGATTCAGGAGAAAGAGCGGCGGACAAAGAGTTAATAGAGATCTTAGGCCGTCTGGTGAAAATTATCGGCGAAGGCCTATTTGATGAATGCGTAGAACAGGAGTCGGCCGTCTGGGGTGAAAGAGTCGGCTTCATGACGATTGACAAGGGAGGAGAACTGATCCCGACGCTGAAAATGAGTTCGCATTATAAAAAGGTTTTGTTGTCGTATATTTTGGAAGCGGGAGAACAGGCGAAGTGGAACAACAAGATCTTAATTGAGATTATTAGTAAGGCTGACAGCATCGTCACCACGACAGTCGCCGGGTTTGCCCAAGCGTTTATTTCCCACTCCAATCGGCTATTAGAAGAGTCGCAAAATGAATATCTCAAAATTTCTGTTCCGATTGTCCCGCTGTCAAAAAAGGTAGCAATTCTGCCATTGATTGGCGAAATCCATCAAAAGCGTGCCGAGATTTTGATCCAGCAAGCTTTGAAGGCAAGTTCGGAACAAGGGTACGACAGTTTAATTATTGATGTCTCAGGGGTGCAAACAGCGACGCCGATTGTCATTGATATGTTCCATAAATTAATTGGCAGCTTGACATTACTTGGCATCACCCCGATTTTGACCGGGATCAGACCGCAGCTGAGCAAATCTTTCGTACAGAGCAATATTACGCTGGATGGGATTACGATCATGAATAATCTTCATCATGCTGTAAGCTATTTGTCGTTGGATTAGAGCGATTGTAATAACTGCCCCCTTTCGATTCATAAGATGTATCAAAAAGGGTGAAATCTGTGACGATCCATATCGTGCAAGAAGGGGACTCATTGTGGAAGCTTTCACGACAGTACGAAGTGACGATTGACGAAATCAGCGCGGCGAATGGACTGACTTCCTCCCTGCTTATGCCAGGTCTGGCTCTTTATGTGCCGGACCGTGTTTTGACAAATCGTCTTTACCGGATTCAGGAAGGGGACCAGTTTTGGTTGCTGGCAAGGCAATTTCGTACGACGGTGACGGCCATCCGCGCGGCCAATCCGGCGTTAGACCCTTACCGCTTACCGGTGGGGGAGACGATGATCATTCCCTCTCCCCTTTTGCCGGAGATGGTAACGGTCGGCTTTATCGTGCCCTATTCGATTGAGCAGTTTCTCGCTTCTTTGGAAGGGTTTGCAGAGCAGCTGACGTATGTAGCGGTTGCCTCGTATTCGGTCACGGAAGAAGGCGAGGCTTATGTCGTGTTGGATGATGGCGATATTCCAGAGCGCAGCCGCCAGTTGCAAGTAACGCCATTGTTGATGATACGCAATATTTTGCCTGATGGGACATTCAGTCCGGAACTGGTTGGAGCTGTTCTTGAAAGCACCGACGCGCGCCGACGCTTGATTGACTCGCTTTTGGCTTTCATAAATGAAAAAAACTATGGCGGTGTCAGTATTGATTTTGAATTTATTCCTCCGGCGCGGCGGAGTGATTTTGTCCTCTTTCTTCGGGAGTTGAAACAAGCTTTGGGAGCGCTTCCCTTACATGTTAGTGTCCACGCGAAAACGGCCGATATTCCTGATAATCCGATTATCGGGGCGTACGATTACCGGGAAATCAGTCAGGAGGCTGATATAGTCGCCGTAATGACGATGGATTACGGTTATCCGGGAGGGCCTCCCAATCCGGTGGCACCGATTTGGTGGGTTGATGAAGTCATTCGCTACGCCCTGACGGAGATTCCGGCTGGGAAATTACAAATTTCTTTTCCTCTCTATGGTTATGACTGGCTCGATCAGACAAATGAATCAAGCGGTTTGTCCGCTCTCGGGGCGCAAAATCTTGCTCTCGACAGAGGGGCCGTGATTGAGTTCGATATGACCGCGCTCTCCCCGCATTTTGCATACTGGCAGGAAGAAGGGCGTCATCTTGTTTGGTTTGAGGATATTAGAAGTTATGTTAGTAAATATCAGTTAGTGGATCTCTACGGGCTTCTCGGCGTTACATTTTGGGAAGTAAGACTGCCTTTTCCGCAAAATTGGGCCTATATGAAGCAGCATATAATGGTTTTAAAGTAGAACGTCAAGGGTATGACGTAGGAGTGGTTGTTATTTTTATTTCGTTCATTGGCTGTTTATTAATCGCTCTGGGTGTCAATCTCGGTTTTATTCCGTTGCAGCTGTTTAGCATCGGTTTTCCGGGAATGGGGGTCCTAGCGCATTACACGCTCGGCCTTTCAGTCGGGCTTGTTGTCTTTATCATGAATATTCCTTTGTTTTTGCTGGCGTGGCGTTATATTGGGCGTGTTTTCGTCTTTAAAAACATCGTCGTGACGGTCGTGCTGTCGATTTTCCTTGACCTCCTTTATCCGCTCAGTCAATGGGTGCACCCGCCGCTTTGGCTCGGTATTCCGTTAGGCGGATTGCTGATGGGAGTAGGGACGGGGCTTGTCTTTCGACAGGGGCTGACGAGCGGGGGAGTCGGATTGCTGGCGCGTTTAATCCAGCTTCGTTATCCGCATTGGAAAATGGGACCGATTCATATTGCGTTTGACTTTTGTGTCTTGTTTCTGGGTGCTTTCCTGCTCGATGTGATGACGGCTTTCTATACGTTTATCGCGGCAGTAATGATGGGGAGAATGATGGATGTGATGAAAACGGTTCCCAATCCTTTCGGTGGGACGAAGAAAAAAGCCGGTTATACAGAGGCCTCATAAAAAAAGTGTGCCACAAGGAAAGTCCGACCCTTAAGGCACACTCTTTCGTTATATATGACAAGAGGTGAACTGATTGTCTGTTTCTTTACAGATTAGCTGGAGAAGTTCCGATTCGGTCGCTTCATAAAATTGCCGGCCGTCTGGCATTTTGTAATGATGATAGGATAAAAGAGCATCGATCAGCTGGTCTTTATTCAACTTCTTTTCTTTTAGCAAAATCATTCACTCCTTTATGAAAGCGCTTACAATATCTATTATACCTCCTTCGATTTTAGCTGTCAAGACGTGGGAATTATGACAACCTTTCGTGTGTGAAGGGGACTGAAGGAGAAACAATCGCTCGGAAAGGGGCGGCTTCGCGCGCCGCTTTTAAGAAAAGCCGCTGCGCGATTTTCTCAACAATAAATAAATGAAAAAAGGAGCGCCGATACCCGCTGTAAACACTCCCGCCGGAAGATCAAGCGGCAGGAAGGCTGTCCTGGCGACGACGTCGGCGATGACGACGATAAAGCCGCCGACGATGGCTGATAATGGGACGAGGGCTGCAAAGGAGGGGCCGACCAGTTTTCTGGCGATATGCGGGGCGATTAAGCCAACGAAGCTGATTCCTCCTGCAAACGCAACGGCGGAACCTGCGAGGGCGACACTGATGAAAAGAAGCAGGAAACGCTGAAGCTGGACTCGGACACCGAGTCCTGTCGCGATATCATCGCCAAGCAATTTCACCTGAACGGTTTTGGCAAACAACAGAGTCAGCGGAATGAAGATGGCAACCCACGGCAGCATGCCGTACACTTGAGTCCAATTGGCCCCATACACGCTGCCTGTCATCCAAAGATAGGCTTTCGAAGTCGTAACCGTGTCACTGAAGACGATGACCATCGTCGTGACGGCTTTCATTGCTGCTGAAACGCCGATGCCGATTAAAATGAGCGTGATTGGCGCGACACCATTTTTCCACGATAGAAGGTAGACCAGCACGGAAACAGCCGCCGCCCCGATCAAGGCGGCGATCGGCAGGAAACTGATGCTGACCGTACCACCGAAAAAGGTCAGGAATAAGAGGGCGCCGACTGAGGCGCCACCGGTGATGCCGATAATATCCGGTGAGCCGAGCGGGTTGCGGATAATCGACTGCAAAATTAAGCCGGAGACCGCCAAGGCTGCTCCGACGAGAAAAGCGAGCAGGACGCGGGGGAGCCTTAGCGTTTGCAAGACGAAATCATATTCTCCCGTTCCTTTTCCGAGCAGATGCAGGATGACGGTCATAGGAGACAACCACTCACTTCCGACTGAAAGCGCAAAAACAAGCAGCAGCAGGCTGAGCAACATAAACGTAAGGACGGTCAGCCATTTATGTTGAGCGATTTTTTGTGTGATGGTATTCATTTTCGTGCCAACCCCTTGCGTGCGATATAAATGAAAAAAGGTGCACCGACAAGCGCCGTCATGACGCCAATCGGCATTTCACGCGGCATGATGATTGTACGGGCGACGATATCGGCGATCAATAGCAGGCTCCCACCTAAAAAAGCGCTGTAAGGGATCACGAGCCGGTAATCAGTTCCGAACAGGCCGCGGACAATATGGGGGATGATGAGACCGATAAAGCCGATCGAGCCGGCGACCGCGACTGAACCGCCTGCTAGAAAAACGACGATGCAGCCGATAACAAGCTTGGTGAGCACCGTTCTTTGTCCGAGACCTGTCGCGACATCCTCTCCAATCAGCAGGATGTTGATCGCCCGCCCTAAATATAAGGCGATGAGGCTCGCCCCAAGCATAAATGGCAGAATCGGCAGAAGCATATCGATCGAGCGGCCGGCGACGGAGCCGGCAAGCCAGAATAAGACACTTTGCAGCCCTTGCTCATTCATGACGAGCAACCCTTGCGTAAAGGAGACGAATAAGGCGGTTATCGCCGCACCGGCAAGGATCAGCTTGACAGGTGATAACCTGTCTCGTCCAAAAGAGCCAAGGGTGTAGACGAAGGCTGCCGCTAATGCCGCGCCGAGGAAACCGACCCACATATAATGGAGTAACGATTGCACGGAAAAGATAGTGGCCGCACTTACGATAAAAAAGAGCGCTCCCGCATTAATGCCGAAAATGTCAGGAGCAGCTAAAGGATTTTTCGTAAGAGCTTGCATCAATGCCCCGGAGATAGCGAGACTGGCCCCGACCACGGCGGCTATAACTGTGCGCGACAGGCGTGAGGAGGCGACGATGACATGCTCAGTGACTGTCGCATCATAATTAATCAAAGCATCGAGTACCATCTCAGGAGGAATTGCTGTTTTTCCGACCAGCAGACTTAAACTGCAGGAAAGGATAAAGACGAAAAAAGCGAGCAACAGTCCAAGCGGATGCGGGATTTTCCTAAATAAAGGCTTCATAGCATTTTCTCTCTCCTGTAAGGTTGCTAAAGACAGCTCTATTTTTCTAAGTCAAACCGGTCATAAATGTCATCAAGCATTAAGTTAGCTGCCTGGACGCCGCCAGCCAAGTTCCAGATCACTTCATCAACGATATAAACCTGATCTTTTTTCACCGCGTCTAAGTTGTCCCATAGCGGGTGGCTTGTCCATTCTTCAAATGCCTGTTGGACGGCGGGATCGCTATCATAGTAGAAAACATAAAAGACATCGGCATTCATATCAGGAATGCTCTCTTTATCATTGAGCATAATAATGTCTTCATTTAAAGCAAGCTGCTGTTCCGAACTTGTAAAACCGAGTTCCTGAAGAATGGAGCCGGCAAAACCGGTTACATAAATCCGGGCATGGTCGGCGCGGAAGTTTAGTACAGCAGCGTTGATCGGCCATTCATCTCCGAGCTTCTCTTTGATCTTCGTCTGGAAATCGGCGACACGCTCATCCCATGCACTTAAAATCTCCTCGGCCTTTTCCTCGTTGTTCGTTGCATCTGCAAGCAGCTGAAGCGATTCTTTGAAATCATAGATCGTTTCATTCACGACAGTCGGCGCGATTTGCGATAATTGTTCGTAAATTTCCTCATGACGGATGTGGGAGGCAACGATTAAATCAGGCTCCAGCTTGGCGATTTCCTCGACATTTGGCTGCGTTTCGACCCCGACGATGGCCATATTTTCTAACTCCGGTCTTAAATATTCGTACACAGGAGCTTCTTCCCATGATTCAACAGCGCCGACAGGGACAATCCCGAGCGCATTCGCCGCATCAGTTGCTCCTTGATAGAGGGTCACAATCCGTTCGGGCGTTCCTTCAATTACTGTTGTCCCGAGTGGATGGGTAATTTCACGGACGTCTTCTGCAGCCGCAGGAGGAGCTTCTCCGTCTTCATTTAGTGACGAAGTATCTTCACTTCCGCATGCTCCTAAGCTGATAAGAAAGCTGCTAATAAGAAAAATGGATAAAGAGAGCTTCAGTTTTTGCTGCATTGTTCTCACCTTTCCTAATAATTTGATCTTGATTATCATTATCAATTAAAGAATAAGTTGTTGCAGTCAAGATGTCAAACTTTTTTTGGATGTTATTTGTTACATATTACATTTACATACAAAGTAATATGAGTTACATTGCAATAGTGAGGTGAAGGGGATGGCAGAAAGGATTAGTCGTGAGCTGATTCGAGGTAACATCGATACAATGATTTTGCGGGTGCTAATGGAAGGCGATAATTACGGTTATGAAATTATGAAAGCCATTTTCAAAAATAGCGGCGGACACTATGAGCTGAAAGAGCCTTCGTTATACACAAGCTTAAAGAGACTGGAAGCGAACGGGCTGATCGAATCCTACTGGGGGAACGAAAGCCAGGGAGGACGGCGGAAGTATTATCAGATTACTAAGAGCGGGATAAAAGCATACCGTGACAATGTCAGCGCCTGGAAAACAGCACGCCGGCTGATCGATCAATTAATTGAGATGAAGGAGGAAACGGAGTGAACCGCTTAGAGCGACACGTTGAAAAACTGTTTGCTAGTTATCAGGAGACAGCAGAAGTGAAGGAATTAAAAGAGGAAATTCTTAGTAACCTGGAAGCAAAGTCAGCGGACTTTCAGACCGAGGGTCTTGAAGCGGCGGAAGCTGATCAAAAGGCGGTCAGTACATTGGAAAGAGTGGACTTTTTCTTTAGCGACACTGTCACGGTCTATCTCAACCGCTGGAGATTGGAGGTCATCCAAATCCTGCTCCTGTACACGCTGATTGCCTGGGTTATCACGATTCCGTTGACCGTTCTCGGCCTGGCGATGCGCCTTCATTTCGTGCTATTGCTTGCTTCGGTTGTAATTGGCCTCATTTATTTTTCGTTATATCTCAGAAGAGGCGGCCGTCTGGATGAGAGAATTGTGTCATTCAGTAGAAAAGCGCTGCTCCGTCTGCGGAAGCTTGTCTGGATTGGCTGGAGTGCTTTGATCCTTGCTCTGCTCATCGGGCTGACGCTTTTACAGTTCGGCAGCAATATTTGGTTTCAGCGGCCTGTTTTGATTTCAGGGCCTTACCAATTCGCAACACTGGCTGTCAGCTATGGCTTGCCGTTTGTCAGCCTTATTCTTCCACTCGTCGTCTCAGCCGCACTTCGGCTCGTTGACAAGTATAAAGTAGGTGATGAAGTTGAACGTTAGGCATCGATTGATTATGATGATAAGTGTCATTGGGGTGATCGGCTTTTTCATCGTACAGACAATGGTCCTTCCTTCCATCGCTGAAAAAGAAGAAGCATATCAGGCAGCGCAGAATGAAGCGATGAGCCATGACATTGAACAAAGTAGGCGCTATCAGCATAACTATATGGGAGATGCGGGGAATTTGACGCAACTGTTTCGCTCTTTGCCATTACGTGAAGTGCCGATGAGCTTTGAACTCGATTCGGAGCGTTATCGCGTTCAAGTGAATTTTGAAGGTAATGTTGATGAGCTGGATCGACGGAAGCGGGAACAGGCGTTTATCTATAATGCGACAGCAGCCTTTGCCTTGATTGGAAACTTGCAGGAAATTGATTTTCACTTTAATGACCGCTCTTTTGGTGTCGAGCGCGAGGCGGTAGAGGAATGGTATGAGCAGCCGTTGCCATCCCTAATAGAGGATGGCAGCTGGGAGAGAATGGTGAGACAGCCGCTTGCGGATGCTGACTATCTCGAAAGCTGTACTGAAGCATTTTTTTGAAATAAGAGTTTTTCTTAGTGAATGAATTAGAGAGTAAGGTGTGATGAAGATGATTACGTTAAAATCAGAGCGGGAAATTAAGTTGATGCATGAGGCCGGCAAGCTGCTGGCGGCTTGCCATAAAGAAATTGCCAAATTGATTGAACCGGGTATTTCGACAATGGAAGTCGATCAATTTGTCGAACGTTTTTTAAAGGAGAATGGCGCAACACCGGAGCAGAAAGGCTATAAAGGCTATAAATACGCCACTTGCGCCTCCATTAATGACGAGATCTGCCATGGCTTCCCACGTAAGGCGCCATTGAAAAAAGGCGACATTGTCACGATTGACATGGTCGTGAATTTGAATGGCGGCCTCGCTGATTCGGCGTGGAGCTACGCGGTTGGTCCGATTTCAGAAGAGTCGGAGCGCTTGCTTGCCGTTACTAGAACGGCATTGGATAAAGGGATCGAACAAGCGCTTGTTGGCAAAAGAACGGGGGATATTGGGCATGCGATTCAGTCGTATGTCGAGGCGGAAGGCTTTTCGGTCGTACGTGATTTTACGGGACATGGGATCGGACCAGGACTGCATGAAGCCCCGCAAATTCTTCATTACGGGCAAGCGGGAAAAGGGCTGCGTCTTAAGGAAGGAATGGTCATTACGATTGAGCCGATGATTAATGAAGGGGCATGGCAAAGCAGGATGGAAGGGAACGGCTGGACGGCAAAAACTGTTGATGGCAAACGTTCCGCCCAATATGAGCATACAATCGCGATCACGAAGAATGGCCCTCTCATCTTAACAGAGCAATGACTCATTTAGATAAGATCGACCAAATCGGCATCGTTCCGAAAGGTCGATTTTTTTCCTTTGAGACAAGCTTAAGGCAATGACTAGTAGAAAAAAGGTGAAAATAGAAGCGGGGAACAGGAGAAGCATATCAATGCCTCGAATTGTATGAAAAGTTGTTCTCCAGACTAGATGGGTAGGAGGAAAGAAAATGGACGCATTTGCAGAATTTTTAGCGGGGATCAAGAACCCGCAGCATCAGCAACGAACGGAAGAGGTTTTGGCTTGGGTGGCGAAAAAATTTCCATCCTTAATGCAGGAAATCAAATGGAAGCAGCCGATGTTTACCGACCACGGGACGTATATTATCGGGTTTAGCGTCGCTAAGCATCATTTGGCAGTTGCGCCTGAGCGGGCGGCGATGATTCATTTTGCCAATGACATTATCCAGGCAGGCTATGACCATACGAAAGAGTTAATCCGTATGCCTTGGGACCGCCCGGTTGATTATTCCTTGCTTGAGAGAATAATCGAATTCAATATAATGGACAAGGCTGACTGTGAAACGTTTTGGCGAAAGTAAAGGAGATGCTGTTTTAGCGGGAAAACAGCAGTTTCCTGTAATTCCCTGGCGAAAATCCGACTAATTTCCCGTGTGAATTTATTTCCCGTGCAATATTATGACGATGTATGACATTGCTTGTCATTGTCGTAAGTCCACTGAGGGAGAAGGGAAATAAATTGAAAAAAATTGGAGCATGGGTGTTGGCGAGTATCCTTGTTATCGGCGGATTTTCAGGAGGTACGCCGGCTTTAGCAAAAGAAGAAGTGAGAACGGTGGAAAGCTACATTCTTGAAGATATTTGGGAGCATTGGGGCTTTGAAGAGCTTGATGACCTCGTCAATGCCGATATATTTAAAGGATTTCCAACGGGAGATCATGAGTATTCGTTTAAGCCTGATCATCTTATCACGAGAGCGGAGTTCGCTGCGATCATCGTAAGGGCGCTTGACCTGCAGGCGACGGGAGAGGGAGAACGCTTCGACGATATCCCGGTGACGCATAGCCTTCAGGCTGAAATCGCGATAGCAAGCGATCATGGAATTATTGAAGGTGTCGGCGCGGGCCGTTTCGCCCCGAATGAGCCGGTGCTTCGTGAGCAAATTGCGGCGATGATCGTCCGCGCCTTTTCAGATACGGTTTCATTTCCGGCAGAGGGGAGTCAGTCCTTCCATGATGTCGCGTCAGATCATTGGGCTGCTCCATCCATTGCGAAAGCGGCTGGCGCTGAAATCGTCAGAGGCATCACTAGCACGCAATTCGGCTTCAATAAAAAGGCAACAAGAGGCGAGGCTGGAGTCATGCTGCACCGGGCTCTCCAAAAGGAAACGAGTAACCTGCCAAATGCGAACGAGCTGATACAGATTGTCAAGGACAGTGAGGTGGAAAGCTTTCCGCTTTTTGAACAAAAGGATGCTTCGGGCTTGCTGAGCCATAATAAGAAGTATTTGACTGGTTACCAAAAAGCATTGGCCGATGATTTGGCGATGTGGTATTTTGACGATGAGACGACAGAAACGATGGCATTTGCAGCAGAGCCGAAACTTGAAATGAAGCAGAGCAGCAACCGCTTTGCGCAAGTTTCGTTGC
Source organism: Halalkalibacter oceani (assembly GCF_023715705.1). GTDB lineage: Bacteria > Bacillota > Bacilli > Bacillales > Bacillaceae_D > Halalkalibacter > Halalkalibacter oceani_A. The sequence goes on along the minus strand of NZ_JAMBOS010000007.1, from coordinate 60,796 downwards.
AGGGCGAGTTGAATGTTCGCTATCAAGACCGGACGACGAATTTCGAAACGACGATTGACTATCATCCGGTTTATTATCTGAAGAAAACAGACGGCATATGGAAGATTTATTATAGCGATATGCCGCTTGAATTTGAAGCATTGTCATAAGGAAGGCAGGGTGTATCAAAAGGGGATTCACCTTTCGGACACACCCTTTCTCTAAATTAATAATTCATAAACGCCAATCAATTGCTCTTCCCTGACCTGATCCTCCTCCTGTCGGGCATAGTTGATCTCGGCGCGGAGGATCAGATTGAGAATTTCTGTTTCCTGTTCATTCAGGCTGCGGACGAATTGCTCCTCGTCTTTGTAAGCAGACTGCTCCAGCTTATCGTACATATGCTGGCAAAGCGGGTGATTTTCAAGGTGATTCGATAATGATTCGCGTAAGTAGGCCAAATTAGTATCCATACATTCATCCCTTTTCGAGTTCTATTGGTTCTACTTTAGGATGGATGGAGGACTCTTGCTTCATACATAATTGTTGTCATTCCCTCTGTAACGATTGATTCTGTTTGCGGAGCGGTAGGCATCGATCATTCCCCAAATCCAGATAATCGGTGTCGTGATAAAGCCGATCAGCACGTACATCAACAGCCATGAAACAGCGTAAATAACAATAAAGAAAAGTCCTTTAAAAATTTGCCCGTTGTAAATTTGCCCCAGTCCGGTAATAAAGAAAGAAAGGACGGCGGCGATTCCTGCGTTTTTCATTTGTATTCCCCTCTCGAATGTCTTTTCCATCGTATCTTACTCATTCAGCTTCAAGAATATGTTCGTCGCATGTTTGTCTTATCCTTTCCTTTTTTGCAGAACAATGAAACGAAAAGGTCTTTTGCTGTTTCTTTCGGCGCTGTTCCGGTATTCTAAACATAAATAGATCGAGTGGAGGAGAACCTGTGGATACGATCACTCATACGCTGTTTGGCGTTGGCTTGTACCATGCTGTCAAGAAGAGCGAGGAGACGAAAAAGGAAAAGCAGGCGCTGTTGTTTACAGCGATCGTCGGCAGTCAAATCCCGGATATCGATGTGATCTCGCAGCTCTGGGACCAGGAAGGAATGTACCAAATGTGGCATCGGGGCATTACCCATTCGTTGCTATTGGCGCCGGTATGGGCGTTGCTTTTGTCCTTGCTGGCGATTGCATTTTTCCGGGTGAAGCAGTGAAGGATCTTTTATATCGGCCTTCTTGCCGTCGTGATTCATAATACATCCGATGTGTTAAACGCCTGGGGGACAGGCTATTTTGAGCCGGTTTCCGATGTCAGGCTGACGTTAGGAACAATCCCGATTATCGATGTTGTCATTTGGACGATCTTTTTATCAGCCTTTTTGCTGAAGCGTTTTTCGTCACAGTCCGCGTCGGGAATATTTCGCTGGGCCTGGGTGATGATTGCCTTGCATATCGTCATTCAAAGTGCACTCGGCCTGACTTTTCTGCATGAGGCGAAAAAAGAATATGAGCACGCGGCATTATCAGCGGATTTTGTTCCGTGGCAATATACGGTGATCGGCAAAAACGGAGAGGAGGTCGATTTAGCGCTCGTTTCATTATGGCGCGGGTTCGATGTCCATAGGACGCTTCAGTCGGATGAAAGCGTCGATCTGGAGCCACTGTTTGCTGAAAAACCTGAGGCGAGAACGCTGACGAAATGGAGTCCGTTTGTTGTCGTCGTCAATGAAGACGGCCGGCTTGGCGTGTTTGATCCGCGCTTTTATCGCAACGGTGAATCGTTTTTATCGGTATTTTTGGAGGAATTGTAGGTGAGCAGTTGTTTTGACTTTGAAAGAGGGATTTTTGTATGATAGAGGCTCGGAAAAAGGAAATCAAGGAGGCTATCACATGGGACAAAACATAGCTGGAAAAACAGCATTTGTAACTGGAGCAGGAAAAGGAATCGGACGGGCGACGGCGCTTGCCCTTGCTAAAGAAGGCGTTCATGTCGGAATGCTTGCCCGTACAGAGGCGGATTTAAAAGAGGTGGCTGCCGAAATTGAGCAGCTGGGGGTAAAAGCAGCCTATGCTACGGCGGATGTTTCCTCGCTTGAAGAGGTGGAAGCGGCCGTGCAGCGTGTCCAAGGGGAGCTTGGCTCCTTTGATATTTTGATAAATAATGCCGGTACCGGGAAGTTCGGCGGCTTTCTCGATCTTTCACCGGAGGAATGGAAGCAGATGATTGATGTCAATCTGCTCGGTGTTTACTATGTGACCCGTACCGTCCTGCCGCAGCTGATCGAGAAAAACGGCGGCGATATTATTAATGTTTCCTCGACTGCTGGTCAAAAAGGAGCACCTGTCACAAGTGCTTACAGCGCTTCAAAATTCGGCTTGCTCGGCTTAACCGAGTCACTCGCGCTGGAGGTGCGCAAGCATAATATCCGTGTTACTGCCCTTACACCGAGCACGGTGGCGACTGAGCTCGCCTATAAGGAAAACTTAACCGACGGCAATCCGGAAAAGGTGATGCAGCCTGAAGACTTGGCTGAATTCATTGTCGCTCAGCTCAAGCTGCACCCGCGCGTTTTCATAAAATCGGCCGGATTATGGTCAACGAATCCATAAAACAGTACCGAACTTGTCCAGGAAAGGGGAAAGCTGCCTTTTTCCGGACAAGTTTTTTTCGTATGCGTGAAGGCTGCGAGGCTACAGACACATAGAGGCGCAACAGTATTATATTGCGACGCTGCACCGGGAAGGCGGAGGAGTAATTGACCCGAGCTGGGAAGAGCTTTCGGGGCTGCTGGATCATCCGGCAATCACCGGCTTTGGCAGCTTGCGGCAGCAGGATGATGTCCCGGCGGCAGACTTTGTTTCTGCTTTTGACATGACAGCGTCGTTACCGCTTCTGCTTGTCATCGGGGAAGAAGGGCTCCTTTACACGAGTAAGGATCTCGGTCAAATTCTGAATTATGTTGATGGCCACACACTCGACAGACAAAAAGAAATAGACCTCCCTTGAGCGTCACAACTTGTTAGGGAAGTCTATTTCATGATTCTACTTGAGCCAGTCGCTCTTAGATGAGCAACTTTTGTCACAGCCTTTAAGCAATGAGCGGAACCGCCACGATCTTTTAAAGCCCGTTGTGAGTGGGTTTCTCATAACGGGCTTGTGGCGTGTGAAGCCATTGCCAGTAGGTCCAATGCTAGTTTTGTCTCAAGCTCGTTTTTAGTGTATAACGTATTCCAACATCCAAAGGTAAATCATTCAATCCATGTGACGATTTCGTCCAGCGGCTTGCGGGTTTTCGGACGTGGCTCTCTGGCGCGGTAGCCAAAGGCGACCATCGCGGAAATTGCCAGGTGTCCGTCCTCAAGCAAATGTTCTTCTTCAAGTAAAGCTTGGACTTGGTCAAAATCAAATCCTTCAATCGGACAGGAGTCAATGCCGATAAAGGCGGCCGCTGTCATCATATTGGCAAGGGCAATATAGGTTTGCTTACCGGCCCAGTCGAGCATCGTCCGCTCGTTTTCGAGCAGCTTAAGGTCATGCTCCTGGAATGCTTGATAGCGGATCTTCGCCTTTTCAAACATTTCCGGAGGCAGCTTTTTCACATGGAGCATCTGGTTCTTCACATAGTCTGAATCATACTTTGTATCCTTCGCAGTTCTGGCAAGAATAAGGACAAAATGGCTCGCGGTCGGCAGCTGCCCCTGAGCACCCCATGAGACCTCCTTCAACTTATTGCGCAAGGTATCGTTCTGAACGACGACAAATTTCCAGGGCTCATAGCCAACTGAGCTTGGTGATAGTCGGGCCGCCTCCAATATAAACTGAAAATCGTCCTCCTCTATCTTTTTAGTCGGATCGAATTCCTTCGTTGCGTGCCGTTCCTGAAAGGCTTGAAGAAGGTCGGCTTTTCTCCTCGTTTTATTTTCCATCATGATCGCTCCTTTTTTGTTTGCTTCCAGTTAAGAGTGTAATGGATCCTCCTTCATCATTTCCACTACTTTGCTTTCTTATGAATGATTGCAAAAACGACAACATTTTTATGATCATTATAGAAATAGACAATTATTAATCTGATTTTTGGTTTTTTTCTATAAATTCTTTGTTAGATAAACTATCAAACTAGTCATAATTTGTCGAAAAAGCTTTTATAATGACAGCTATAACAACAAGAGAGGATTGGTGAAAGGTAATGCAAAAGAAATTTGGTTATCTCGTTTCAGTTTTCATTTTATTGATTTTAGTAGCTGCTTGTGGAGGCGGGGGGAGCGAAACCTCTCAAGGGAATACGGGAGGCGCAGAAGAAGGAACGGAATCCAACGAGCCGATCGTCATCCGCTATGCTCATAACCAGCATGAATCGACGCCGCAGCATGAAGGAACCGTTTTATTTAAAGAAAAGATTGAAGAACTGTCAGAAGGAAGAATTGAAGTTCAAATTTATCCGAACAATCAATTAGGCAGTTTGCGCGAAACGATTGAATCTGTCCAGGCCGGACAAATTGAGCTTGCGCAGCAGCCGATTGGCATGATTAGTAATTTTGTTCCGGAAATGACATTGAATGATCTCCCATACTTATTCCCTTCAGAAGAAGTGTTATGGGCAGTGTTGGATGGTGAGGGCGGCCAGATGTATGACTCTTATTTGGAAAATCAGGGCTTTGTCGGACTTGGTTATATGAGCGGCGGGCCGAAGCAGTTTTCAGCTCATAAACCACTTCGTACGACTGACGATTTCGCCGGTACGTCGATCCGGGCAATGGAAGCTCCGATTGTCATTTCCACAATGGAGGCCCTTGGCGCCAACCCGGTTCCGATCGCCTTTAGTGAATTGTACAATTCCTTGCAGCAGGAAGTCGTCGACGGACAGGAGAATCCGAATCAATCATTTGTGATGTTGAACTTGCATGAAGTACAGGATGTCGTGACGATGACGAACCATTCGTGGATGATTTACAACAATATTATGAATAAAGACTTCTATGAGTCATTACCCGCGGATTTACAGGAGCTTGTGCGCGAGGCAATGGAGTATGCCAACGATGAGCAGCGGTTGCTGATGCAGGCAGAGGAAGAATCATATATTAGCGAGCTTGAAGAATTGGGAACAGAAGTCGTCCACCTTACGGATGAAGAAATCGAAGCGCTGCGCCAGGCAACACTGCCGGTTTACGACGAGTTTAAGGATGTCATTGGTGACGAACTTATGCAGAGCTTCCTCGGTGAAATTGAGAGCTTGTCGAGCAATTAAGGAGAACGAAAGGTTTGGGGGAGCCAAAGATCGGAAATCGGTTTTTGCGCTGCCCCCAAGCTGTTTTCGGATTAAAAGAAACCTAGAACGGGGGAGGGAGTATCTGTGCAGTTGTTAAACAGGCTGTTAAACCGGCTGGAGGAAGTGGTGATCGGCAGCGCAATTTTGATCGTTTCGCTGTTGATACTCGTAAATGTCGTACTGCGCTATTTGTTCGGTACCGGCATTAATTGGACGGAGGAAATGGTACGGTTTCTAATGATCCTGGTGACTTTCGTAGGGGCGAGCATTTGTGTCCGGCAAGGTTCCCATATTTCCGTCGATTTTCTGTTTAATTTGTTAAAGGGGAAGGCGAAGAAATGGCTGACCCTATGTATTTATCTGATTTGTGTCATTTTTACGGCTTCCATGGCCTGGTATTCGTTAGAAATTATCCAGCAAAATATGCGCTTTATTCAGAAGGCTCCGGCTTTGCAAATACCGATGTATATTCCTTATTTGATTTTACCTTTGGGCCTTTCTCTTTGTACGATCCGTTACATCCAGGAGATTTACTATATTTTTCGGCCGGGGAATAAGCCGGGTAAGGAGGAAGCTCTATGATTCTTGCATTATTTGTATTATTACTCGCCTGCTTGTTTATCGGTGTGCCAATTTTTATCAGCTTAGCCTTTCCGAGTATGATTGCAATTATGTTCTTCACCGATAATTCTCCATCGATTATCGCTCAACGCTTATTCGGCGGACTGGATCAGTTCGGCTTAATGGCGATGCCGCTCTTTATTTTCGCCGCGCAAGTTATGCTTGATGGCGGTATGGCGAGAAAGCTTTTAGACTGGTCAAAGGCGCTTGTTTCCTGGATGCCGGGAGGAACGGCCTTTACGACGCACTTTTCCTCACTCTTCTTTGGCGCTCTTTCCGGCTCAAGCCCGGCGACGGTGGCAGCGATCGGCGGTATTATGTACCCTGAGCTGGAAAAGGAAAAATACGATCGTGGTTTTTCGGTAGGGCTGATTAGCAGCAGCAGCTCGGTTGCGATTATCATTCCGCCGAGTGTAACGATGATTTTATACGGGGTGGCGACCGGTGTTTCGATTGGCTCGCTGTTTATTGCCGGCATTGGGGCCGGGATTCTCTATACGCTCGTCCTCGGCATTTATGTGTGGTACCGCGTGAAAAAAGATAAGCAGGTCGTTGCCGAGCAGGTTCCTTTTAACCCGAAGCAGTTTATCAGTGTGACCATTAAAGCGATCTGGGCGCTCGGTATTCCGTTTATCATTTTGGGCGGGATTTATATGGGGATCTTCTCGCCAACTGAGGCAGCGGGAATTTCAGTCGTTTACTCGATCTTCGTCTCGATGTTTATTTATAAGGAAATGAATGTGAAGCAGCTGTATAAATCAAGTGTGAAAGCGGCTGTTTTGACAGCACAAGTGATGATTTTGACCGGAGCCGCCGCGGCATTCGGCTGGATCTTGTCCTCGGCGCAGCTGCCGCAGACCCTGGCGAATCTCGTGCTGGAAATGAATACGTCTCCGGTGATGTTTCTTTTGCTTGTGAATGTCGTTTTTCTCGTTGCCGGAATGTTTATGGACGGCTCGGGAGCGATTATGATTTTGGCTCCGCTTGTCTATCCAATCGGCCTGGCGCTGGGTATTGATCCGGTTCATCTTGGCGTAATCGTTGTCACCAACTTAGCAATTGGTATGTTCACTCCTCCGCTAGGCTTGAATTTGTTTGTCGCCAACGGGATAACGGGTGTCCCTTTTTCAAAAATGATTCCTTCGACGTTGCCGTTTTTGGCCGCCAGTCTTATCGCGCTCGCGCTGATCACCTATGTCGAGGATGTCTCGATGTTTCTCCCGCGTTTGATTTATCCGTAAAAATTCAATAGAAGGAGGGCTCTTATGATTTTAGTGAAGCATGGCTATGTGGTCACAATGAACAAGGAACGGGCGATTTTTCAGGATGGTGCGGTTGTTCTGCAAGGAGACCGGATCGTGAAGGTTGGTAAAACGGCTGAGCTTGAGCAGGAAAGGGATTACGAGCGCGTCATAGATGCAAAAGGCAAACTGATTATGCCAGGTTTGATTAATGGTCATACGCATATTTTTCAAACGCTCTTTCGCGGGCTGGGGGATGACCGCCCGCTGTCAGAGTGGCTCGGTGAATGTGTGTATCCACTCTCGGCACATGTCGGTTATGAGGAAAGCTATGCGGCGATGAAGCTTTCCGCGGTGGAAATGATTCAAACAGGAACGACGACGTTTGTTGACAGTCACTTTATTCATCACGATAAGAAAGCGATCGATGGGATTGCGAATGCGGCGCTTGAAGCAGGAATGCGGGCTGTCCTCGGCAGGACGGCGATCGATCAGGGGCCGGCGCCGACGCGGTTCCACGAAACTGTTGAAGAGGCAGTGAAGGAAGCCGTTCGGATTATAGAGCTTTATCATGATCATCCGTCGGGCAGGCTGAAGGTGCGGGTCGAGCCATTAAATGAAACAGTGGCAAGCCCTGAAATGATCAAAGCGATGTATGAGGTGAGCAGTCACTATCAAGTCGGAATGAATATGCATCTGGCCGAAACGGTTCAGCGGGTGAAAAGTGTTCAGGACCGCTATCAGCTTCGCTCGGTTGAATATTTGCATGACCTTGGTGTACTCGGACCGCATCTGCTGCTCGCTCATTGTGTCTGGATTAATCAAAAGGAGATTCACCTCCTCGCTGAAACAAAGACGAATGTTGCTCATAATGCGGTTTCCAATCAGTATTTGGCTGACGGTGTAGCCCCTGTCCCGGCGATGCTCGACAATCAAATTAATGTGACGATTGGGCCGGACGGCGCGGCGAGCAACAATAACTTAGATATGTTTGAAGTGATGAAATCAGCGGCCCTGCTTCATAAAGTGAATACGTTGAACACGACAGCGTTAACAGCCGATAAAGTGCTGGAGATGGCAACAATCGATGCAGCGAAGGCGATTGGACTTGAGGAGGAGATTGGATCGCTTGAAGCAGGGAAGAAAGCCGACCTAATCATGGTCAGCCTAGCTGAACCGGAGATGATTCCAAGCTTTTCACCGCTTTCTCATCTTGTTTACTCAGCAAAAGGAAATGTCGTGACGGATGTGATCATCGACGGGAACATCGTTTACGAGAACCGTTCATTTACAAGTCTTGATAAGGAAAAGATTATCGGTAAGGGGAATGAGGTCATTCGCAGTTTACTCGATCGCGGAAACGCATGGGAGTTAACGAAAAAACCTGACTGGCCGGTCTATTAAAAGTGATGCAGCAATAAGGGGTTTTACGATCTCCTTGTAAAGTCATGTTTTTTATAAGAATGTTTAACACGAAAGTCTTCGCCTCTAGTAAACTAAGAGAAATACTAGGAAAAAAAGGATGACTTACGATGACAACCACCATTAAGGACTTAATGAAGAGCGGGGGACTCCGAGAATGCAAAATCATTGCCGGTCACTCTGGAATTGAGACGGAAGTCAAGTATGTAACGATCATGGAGGTTCCTGATATTCTAAATTGGTTAAAAGGCGGGGAGCTTTTACTAACGAGCCTTTATCCGATCAGGGACAGCGTGGACAAGCAAAAGGAATTAATTAAGCAGCTCGCCTCAATCGGTACGGCGGCCGTGGCGATTAAGCCGTACCGATTTGTTGATGATATCCAAGTGATTCTTGTCGAGGCGGAGAAATATGGTATGCCGATTATTGAAATTCCCAAGCATATCAGCTACCTGGATATTCTTTGGCCAGCGGTGAACGAGATATTCGAAAGCAAGGTTATCCTGCAGGAGGACTATGAACAGGCTGAGCAATTGCTGCAGGAAATCTCGATTGAAGAGTACGGGCTTTCTTACTTTATTGATTCATTGTCGGGATTGACGAGAAACCCGATTACCGTTGAAAGTCAACTTCCTTATATTGAGACACCGGCACCCCCGAAGGACATCGAATCACTGCTTCCCCAGCAGAAGGATGAACTTGCGCTTATGAAGCGCTCGCTCCGGATGACGAGGGTGATGAACAAAGAAGAGATTGAGTGCATCGTCGCCCCGATTATCGTCGACAAAGAATGCCTAGGCTTTATCACGTGCTGGGGAGTGAATGAAGTGCATCTTAAAGTTGATTTCGCTTTGATGAATAAGGCATCGACTCTTTTATCGATTGAATTTTTAAAGCAAAAAGTAAAGCATGATGTGAAAAAGCAGTATGTAAATAATTTTTTAGTGGAGCTTCTCACCCAGGAAGGGCATAACGAAAAGTTTGTGGAAAAATATGCCGCTGAATTTGCCTTCTCGGCTGATTCGCTCTACGTTGTTGTCTACATTGCCGCCGCAGATGAACAAAACGGACAACAATTGGATGAGCTGCTGGCAGCGACACATCAATACTACACTGGCTGTATTGTTGGTGAGGTGTCGCGCCAAAGTATTTTGCTATTGCCGGTTCAGCATTCAAATTTTGCCGGTCTTCGCGCTGACATTCTCGAGTTATATCACCATTTAGAGCAGAATCCGCAGTTAATGGACATGGTCTCGCATATTGGCGTCGGCAGCTGCGCGAAAGGAATCAAGGAATTGCAAAATAGCTATGTTGAAGCGAAGCTCGCCTGTGATCTCGGTCCAAAAGTCCGGCACAAAAAAAAGGAAGATCGAAAACTGACATTCTATGATGAGCTTGGGATTTTTAAAGTGATTCATTCCTTGTCGAATGAAGAAATCATGAGAGGGTACTATGAAGAAACGATTGAACCGATTTTGGCGTTTGATCAGCAGCGCCAGACGAATTTCTTTGAAACAGTCATAGCTTACTTTGAAGAAAATGAGCATCTTCAACGAACGGCAGAACGGATGAATGTACATGTCAATACATTGAAATATAGATTGACGAAAATCGAAAAGCTGACAGGCCTTAATTTGAAGACTTCCGAAGGAAAGCAAATGCTTTACCTCGGCTTAAATATTTATTATCTACTTCATGCCGCGTAAAAAAGTTTATAAAAAAAGTTTTATAAGAAGGAAAAGTGGGAAAGGTAAAGAAATGTAGTCTTTAACGGCTTCTTCCGACGATGTTGTTCGATCATGCAAGCGGTGAGCGGTCCGGCAAGGAACGAATTTCACTGTTGACAAACCTCTCATTTCTTGTCATAATGATCGTAATTCAACAGTGGTACCTTTAATTCAGTCCGCGAGACTGACAAGGGCAGCGGAAATGATGAGTTAGGGGACGTGTGGGTACGTCCATCCTTCTGTTCATTATAATAAAGCAGGCATCCTGTCAGAAATGACAGGATGCCTGCTTTTTGTATTCTTTTCTTACATTGCCCGTTATATATATGGAAGGAAAAAAGCGGTAAACAACGAAAATGAAAGTGGGATCAAATCTTTAAGGAGATCAGGTGAGGGTATGAGGGGCAGGGAGCAGCAACGGCGGCGTTTTGTTGTCGTGATTTGTTGTACGATCATGGTGTACGGAATGGCTTTTTCGCTTTCTCTTTATCGGAATCAGACAGGGGATGAACTGCTCATTCACGATGTAAGCCGTTTATTCCCGGAGCGGGTCGAAGACATTATCAAAGGGAAAGAAGAAGAAGCGTTGATCAAAGCGGTTAAGCTGGCGGAGGAGAAGCAATTGAAGATTTCGATTGCCGGAGCGAGACATAGTCAAGGAGGGCATGCCTTTTTTCGTGACTCTCTCCTGCTCGACATGACGGACTTCAATGATATTCTATCTCTCGACACTGAGCAAAAGTTGATTACGGTCCAAAGTGGAGTGACATGGGCGGATGTGCAGAATTATTTGAACCGCTATGGGCTGGCGGTTAAAGTGATGCAGTCATCTAATATTTTTACTGTTGGAGGTTCATTGAGTTCAAATGTTCATGGACGCGATCCGCGCTATGGGCCGCTGATTGAGACGGTGGAATCGTTCCGACTCCTGACGGCTGACGGGGAGATCAAACATGTCAGTCGCACTGAAAATGAGGAGCTGTTTGAGCTTGTGATTGGCGGTTTCGGCTTATTCGGCGTCATTCTCGATGTCACGCTTGAAATTACAGACAATGAATTGTATGCTGGCACAACTGAAAAGCTTGACTATCAGGAATATCCCGCTTATATCGAACAGCATATTAAAAACGCCGAAGATGTCGGGCTTCATTTTGCCCGCTTGTCGGCGACGCCTGAGTCGTTGTTTGAAGACATGTATGTCACCACGTACCGGACGCTGACACCTGATGACGAACATTACCCTGAGCCGGAGCAGCTTGAGCAGCTTTATTTGCTGGAGGAAGAAAAGCATGTGCGAAGGGACAAATTTTTCTTAGGCTTGGCGCGGAATTTTGACTGGGGAAAACAACTTGTCTGGGACCTACAGCAAAGGCTGTATGCCAATGAGGATGCGGTTGAAATTGTCAGTCGGAACAATGCGATGCGACCGCCGGTGGCTTTTTTGGAGTACGATTCTGACAATAATACGGATATTTTGCAGGAATACTTTGTGCCAACAGCCCAGTTTCCACGATTTGTCGGGTTATTAAAAGAAATTATTGAAGAGGAAGAGCTAAACGCATTGAATGTCACGGTCAGGTATACACCGGAACACCAAGAGGGCTTTCTTCGTTATTCGAATGAAGATACATTGGCTCTCGTTCTCCTGATTCATCATCCCCTGTCTGATGAGGGGATTGAACAGGTGAGGGCAGCGACGAAGCGTGTCGTCGAAGCGGTCCTTGCCTGTCAGGGAACGTATTACTTAACCTATCAGACCTTTCCAACAAATGAACAGATCAGAGCCGCTTATCCCGAAATCGATGCTTTTTTTTGCAGAAAAGCGGAAATATGATCCCGAGGAACGGTTCATGAATCACTTTTATGAGGAGTATCACCGGGATGAATCTTAAATGGATGGTCATTTCGCAAAGCTGGGTGCTGTTTGCGACGGGGCTCGTCTTTCCATTTTACGTGATTTTTTTGCGCGAGGCGGGTGGGAGCTTTTCTGAATTCGGTTTGGCGTACGGCTTGTTCACGCTAAGCTCCGCCCTTGTCCACCGTTGGATCGGCAGCACTTCTGATGAGCGGGGCAGGAAAGGGTTTCTCTTACTTAGCACATGGACGACGGCGGTGATTTTTCTGCTTTTTCCGGTCGTCACCGCGATTTGGCAGGTATATGTGCTACAAGTGCTGCTCGGAATCGTTGGGGCGATGCAGAAAACGAGTGAAAAGGCGATGATCGCCGATGTGACCGACGGCGGCCGGCGCGGCGAGAAGATAGGCTCTTATCATTTCTGGGTGTCGCTTTTCTCAGGCTTCGCCGTTATTGCCGGTGGCTTTCTCATTGACTGGTTAACCGTCGATCTGATCTTCTATACCGGTTCAATTTTGCTCTTCATCAGCGGAATTTTTATATTGAGGATTGAGGAATAGTGTGGGGGAGGTGCATGGAGGCGCAATGGCTTCACTCGCCACAAGTCCGTTGTGAGAAATCCACTCACAACGGACTCTACAAGATCGTGGCGGCTCCACTCATTGTTTAGAGGCTTGGAAAAAGGTATACAACAACCTTTTTCCAAGCCTCTTTAGTACCCGACAAACATTTGTGTCCAGTAGTGGCGCATTGAGCCGCCTTCCGCGTAGCCGACGCCGAGGTGGGTAAAGTTCGGGTTTAAGATGTTCTGGCGGTGACCTTCGCTGTTCATCCACGCTTCTACGACCTCGCTCGGTGTCGTCTGCCCGGCGGCAATGTTCTCGCCGGCAAAGCTGTAATTGATTCCGAACTGGCTCATCATTTCAAAAGGCGAGCCGTAGGTTGGTGACGTATGTGAAAAATAGCGATGGTCGCGCATGTCCTCGGATTTAAGACGGGCGACTTTTTGTGTTTCCTCATCAAATGCCAGCGGGGCGAGACCATGCTTGGCCCGTTCCTCATTCGTTCGCTCCAGTACTTCGTGTTCAAATGGATGGACATCCTCATCGTCGTCTTCTGTAACCGGTGCCGGAGGGAAGGTGATGCCGCGGAACCTCTCATCCAACGCTCTCGCCACGAAAGTGGCAAACTCGTCTCTTCTCATGCTGTTGTCCGGCCTGAATGTTCTATCACTGTAACCATTCGTGATCATATTGGCGATAAGGGTCTGAATCTCAGGATAGAAAAGATGATTTTCTCCTACATCCGAAAATTGATTGTCAGACGTACCTGACAGATCAAAGGCGCGTTGCAGAATCGCTGCCATCTGTCCCCTTGTTAAGTCGTTACGCGGCGAAAATCTTCCGTTAAAGCCTTGAATAATGCCGGCTTCCGCCACGGCTGCGATCTCGTGATAGGCGTAAAATTGCGGGCTGACATCAGCGAAAGGCGCTGAAGCTGACTCATCAATGTCCAGGTCAAGCGCTCTGGCGATCATAATCGCCGCATCGGCTCTCGTCACAGTTTGCGCCGGCCTGAAGGTTTGATCATCATAACCGCGGATAATTTCAAGCTCGGCGAGGTAATTTATCGCATCCAGTCCCCAATGGTTTGCTGGCACATCCGAGAAAGGCGTGTCGGCTGAAGCAGGGGTGGCAATCAGCAGGATTGCGAGAACGATGCTGAGCCCAAGTTGTAAACCTCTCACAATAAATTCCTCCTTTTACTAAATAGATAGAATCAGCTTTATTATAGCATGGAGAAATTCATATTTTTTTAGATTACAATGATGACCTTGAAATGTAATAGAAAGGCGCGATGATGCGCATGACAGCCAAATAGGAATAAACAAAATGTTTCGCGGACCGTCAGGAGGGTATAAGAAACACTGTGCCAATTCGCTCTGTACGCCAACTGAGAATCGCCACCAGTTTATAAGAAGAGGAGCAGAATGATGAAAATGCAACGAAAACCATTGAATGAGCAGGAATTGTTATACATTCTTCAAGGTGTGTATACGAAAGCCGCATATGAAGTGGATACGATGAACACAAAGGAAGCCGTAGGAGATTTTGCAGCGCGGTTACAACAGTATGTCATGCCGCCGGCTGTGCGTGTGCAAAAGGGAAAGAAGATGGATAAAAGCTAAGTCTTATGAGCCTTTAAACCGTATCCTTTTGGCTGAAATATGACAGATATATGAACATTATATCAGCTGACAAAATTCTACAAAATCTATAGAGTTCCTGAGTTAAGATAAAGAACGTGTCCAAAACTTCTAAGAGTTTACCTCCTTTGATGGCACGATGATTTAGTCGGGTGAAGGAGAGAGAACCATGTTCTGTAAAAAGGCCATCTTATTATCGGCTATTAAATTAAAAAAAAGAGAAATGTATATAAAGGCAAGGTACTTCGGCATGACCGACTCCAGAGTCGTTTCCTGTAGTCAAAAGCTTGATCATTTGCTGAACCGTTATCAGGGAATCCATGACTAAAAGGAAGCAGGAGGCGGCCCCGGTTCCTGAAGACAGGATTCATGAGGATATCTAACAAGGGTGAAAGCCCGTTAGATATCCTCTTTTTTTGAAAATCGCGCAACCATTAACCCCTCGCTATAAATGAAAGAATGTGAGTGAGCATAAAGTATCAATTCCGTACAAAAAGTTTCAAAGTTTCGCAATCTACCTTTTAATTACATAGGAAACCTTGTAAAATTATAGGCATATATGTTGGAGATTCTCGACAAATGTGTAAGTCATCTATAGTTTGGAGTGAAGAGTTTGAAGAAAATAAATCAAAAACTGGCGGCTTGTGTCGTTGGGATTGCCTTGGTCGTCAGCCCATTTCAAGCTGAAGCATACAGTGGGTTTGGCACGAAGCAGTCTTCAACGAAGGACGAAATTTCAACCGGGGTATCGTTAATCCGTGAGCATTATCTAACTTCCGGCGGGACACCCCGCGCCGTACAGGTACTGGATGTCGCATACCGTAATCCGGCGGTCGATCTTGAGCTTTATCAGCTTTCACCTTTAGGGAGAGTACAGACGACTCCTCAGCAGGCGATCGCAAATACATATGAAGGGCATTATGTCGTCGGTGCGGTTAATGCTTCCTTTTACAATTTAGCGAACGGTATTCCTGTCAATATGCTTATAAAGCAAAACGAAATTATTAATTACGGGATTCTATCCAATGAGGATGGACCGGTTAATGCGCCTTTTGCTTTTGGTGTGAACCGTAACGGAGCTTTAACGATCGCTGATTATGAGCCGCGAATGAGCTTTGAGCACAATGGACGGACGATTCCGCTGACCTCTATCAACGGGCAGCGGGAAAACGGACAAGCTGTGCTCTTTACAGGTGGACATCAGGCGGCGACAACCGGTGCGAGTCAATATGCGACCGAAATCGTTGTGACAAACACGTCGAAAAGCGCCAAAAATTTTGCCTTTGGCGACCGGATTACAGGAACGGTTTCCGAGATTCGCAGATTGGGAGAGGGGGCGAATTCCCCGATTCCTGAAGATGGCTTTGTGATCTCGGCCAATGGCGGCGCACTGGCCGAGTCGCTGGCCGGGGTAGCAGTTGGTGATTCGATTACTGTTGAGGCGCAAATCAATGACACATGGAAAGATGCTGAGTTTATGATGGCCACAGGGCCAACCCTTGTGCGCAATGGCCAGGTTTCGATTTCAATGAATGAGTCCGGCTCATTTGCCACTTCCCGGCATCCGCGCTCTGCTGTCGGGATTTCCGGAGATGGGACAAAGCTGTTCCTCGTCACGATTGATGGACGACAGACAGGCTACAGCCAAGGGGCTACGCTGCGTGAACTAGCTGAGTATATGCGCTCATTAGGCGCTTATCAGGCGATTAATCTTGATGGTGGAGGCTCGACGACAATGGTGGCCCGTCTGCCGTATTATGAGCAGCCGATTACCGTCAACCGTCCTTCGGAATCGAGCTTGAGAGCGGTTCCGAATACGTTGCAGGTCATTTCCAGCGAACCACCTAAAAGGGTGACTGAACCGATGCTTGTCGTTGATCCGTTTGAGAATCTGAATAACTGGGTTGCGAGTAGCGCGCGGGCGGAAGCCTCAATTTCATTGTCCGGTCAGTATGATCCTGTTCGGGTCGGCTCGAAATCATTGAAGCTCACCTATGATTACTCAAAAGGCGAGAGTGGAATTGCCGCGGCCTATGCGAAAGCAAGAACGCCAATTCCGTTAAAGGGACGGCCGCTGGAGCTCGGCATGTGGGCTTCAGGTGATGGGGCAGAACACTGGCTGCGGGCAACGGTGATCGATGGCAACGGACAAAGACATACGATCAATTTTACCGAGGAAAATCAATTTAACTGGACAGGATGGCGTTATGTGCGGGCTCCTCTGCCTACTAATGCACCTCAACCGTTCAAGGTCGAGCAAGTGTATACAGCACAAGGAAATGCGGCGAAACAGGGGAACGGTACTGTCTATTTTGACCAGCTGGAAGCGATCTATCAATCTTCCTATCAGGTCGAACGGTTTAAGGATGTCTCCTCTACCTTCTGGGCACGCCAGTCGATTTTGGCGCTGAATGACCGCAATGTGATCAGCGGCTACAGTGACGGATCGTTCCGTCCGGGTGAAGCGATCTCGCGGGAGCAGACGGCGATTATGATTGCGAGAGCTCTTAATCTGTCAGCGGGAAATCACCGGCCGGCCTTTAATGATGTCGCGTCCCAATCGTTTTACTATGAAGCGATTGCCGCGGTTGACCGCGCAGGCATTATGAGCGGAAAAACAGCTTCAAGCTTTGACCCGAAGGCAACGTTGACGAGAGCCGAGATGGCAACCATCCTGCAACGGGCGTACAGCATTACGGGGCAATCGGCCGAGCCATTTCCTGATGTGGCGAGCACACATTGGGCATATGGAGCGATTGATGCCTTAAAAGCGAACGGTATTGCCCAAGGGCAGCCAGGCGGCGGATTCGGTCCTGCCCTGCCGACGACAAGAGCTGAATTCTCAGTTTTCCTTGATCGTGTCAGTCAATAAATAAACGGCAATCTACGAGGTCACTGAAAAACTTTGTTTTTCGTAACTCGAAGAAGAGTAATGGCTCCGCGCGTTGCGCGCCTTCCGTCGAGAAACCGACTCGTAGCAAGTCTCAAAATCAGGCAACGGCTACGCTCATTACGAAAAAGCTGCTGAAAAAGTGAAAATCGTACTTTTTCAGCAGCTTCCAATCTACGACTATTTTTATCTGGCAGCGTTTTGCCAGATAAATTGAGAAGATTCATCTAAGTCATTCTGGGGGAGGGCTGCAAGGCAGCCCTTAAGAAAGGAGCTTTTCTTTGAAACACTTTCTTGCTATTTTACTTATTTTAAGTGCGGTTTTCTTTCAGGTTGGTACAAGTGTGGTGGCGGCTGACGATTTAACAGGACATTCACTCGAGGCTGAAATGCGCGAAGCCGTTACCCGCGGAATTATGGCTGGATATGGGAATGGACACTATGGACCGGATGACGCCGTTACCCGGGCTCAATTCGCGACGTTTTTGGCGAGAGCACTTGAGCTTCCATCCGGTGAGGCGTCTTTCAGTGATGTACCGGCGTCCCATCCGTTAGCCGGAGGAATTGGCCGGGCATCAAAAGCGGGAATCGTCGGGGGCTATCCGGGGAATGTTTTTCGACCTGAGGAAAACATTTCACGTGAGCAGATGGCTGTGATGATTGATCGTGCTCTGGAATATAAACGCGTGCAGCGTACGCCGATTGCGTTAACATTTACGGATACGGAACAGATTCATCCGTCTTTCCGCACGGCGGTTGCCCATAATGCATATTTTGGGATTATTCAAGGAATGCCGCAAGGAAATCAACGTTTTCGTTTTGGACCGAAAGATGATGCGACCCGCGCCCATGCGGCTGCATTCATGATCCGGATGCTAAAAGTTGCAGAAACCGGCACAGGAAACACAGAGCTTTATCATGTCGGCACCGTCGATTCAGGCGGTCAAGTGCGCCTTCAGCCTGAGCCGTATATGAGCTATCGTGATGCAGAACAGGCCGGGGCGGAAGTTATTGTGAAAGGCGAGAAAATTTTAAAGATGCAAAGCGGAATGGTCGCGGCCACGCCATCAGCCGGAGAATCAACGACGAGAATCTTTGCTGCCAATAAGACGACACAGCTCACCTATGTCATGGGAGGCGCTGAGCTGGAGTATATCAGCTCTGATGAAGAGTGGGTTGAAGTACGCTATGCGGATAGCACCGGCTTTGTCCGCCAAAGGGACGCAAGGCTGATCCCGAGCGGATTGATGCAAGGCCGATCATATTATCAGCCGGTCAACGGTGTTCTGCGGCATTATGTTTATAATCCGCTGACGAATGCGACAGGGATGTATTATTACGGAGATGCGCCGTCATTTATGCAGGAAAATGAGCGTTATTACAGCCGCAACGGTCGTGATTTCTATCATGCTTCCGGTCAAAAGGCAGGCGAGGCTTATCAATATTTTAATTATTTGCCATTGCGGACAAAAACAAATTATACCGCCGAGGACTTGAACCGCTATATTCGTTCGGTAACGACGGAAATTAATGGGAAAGTCGTCGCTCAGGAAAGTCCACTGCGCAATTTAGGACATGTCTTCAAGCAGGCTGAGGAGAGATATGGCATCAACGCGCTTTATTTGTTCGCCAAGGCGATCCATGAGAGCAGCTACGGCTTAAGTGAAATCGCCAATCAGCGCAAAAATCTATTCGGCTATCAGGCTTATGATCGTGATCCACTCGGCAACGCCAAGCCGTTTAATAGCTTCGAAGAGTCCATCATGTTTGTCGCTGAAGCGATGGATGAACGCTACTTAACGCCTGCCGGGGTAAATTACCGCGGCGCGGTTCTAGGAAATAAAAGCCACGGAATGAATGTCAATTATGCCTCAGATCCATTCTGGGGACAGAAGATTGCGGGCCATATGTACCGCGCTGACACGTATCTCGGCAAGAAGGATTACGGCCATTATACGATCGCCAGAACAACGGAGGCGTTAAACGTCAGACCGCAGCCGAATACTGGATTGGCCGCCCAATATCAATATCCGGGGGCAAGCTATTTTGTCGCCCTGCTTGAAAGCACAAATCAATCTGATGGTACGTGGTACAGAATCTATTCTGACCATAAGGACCATGAATTCGGTTATGTTCATGGCAATTATGTTCAGCCGGTTCCAATTATGAAACGTTAATCAGGGTCAGCTTTACTGGTAAGTTAGCGGAACCCTGCGTCAGGTTTCCAATGGCGCAGGGTTTCGCCGGCTTTTCACTCCGTTACATGTTTAATCGGAAGGGGAGTAAGTATTGATGAGTGGGAAAAGGATTTTCATCACAGTTTTCATGATCGCTTGTACGCTATTTTTAGGAGCGGCCTACGCGGGGGCGGCTTCTGAAGGAACCGTTACAGCCGGTTCCGCCTTAAATGTCCGTGCGGAGCCATCTACGACAAGCGAACGAATTGGCTCTCTTCAGCCTGGGGCGACGGTTACGATTATCAGCTCGACGGGAGATTGGCACCAAATCCAGCTGCAAGGCCGAAGAGGATACGTACATAAGGATTACATTCGGATTAAATCGTCATCTTCCGCGAATGATATCTCCATTTATGTGAATAATCAAAAACTGGAGCTGCCGATTTCAAAGGTTCCTATGGAGAATAATCATGTTCTCGTCCCATTTCGCGTAATCGGCGAAGCATTGGGGATTGATGTTAAATGGCAGCAGCAAACAAAGCAGGTCACCGCCCGTGAAGGGGGTACCGAAGTAATTTTAACGGTGAATAAGGAAGAGGCAAAGCTGAACGGGCAAACGCTACAAGTCAAGCCCGCTCCTAAAATCATTGAAAACAGCACAGTGATTCCATTGCGCTTCTTTGCGGAAGCATTCGGGAAGGACGTTTCCTGGAATCAGGCCACAAAGGAAGTCAGGGTCAACAGTGGCAACGGGGCTCCGCCAGTTCAGCAGCCACCTGAGACAGATGTGAAAGGGGCTTACTCTGGTTTAGTGAGCCGCGCAGATTCCCTTCAAGTACGAACTGGTCCGGGAACTCAGTATGAATCGATCGGCCAGCTCTCAAGAGGAGCCCGTGTCGAGGTTTCAGGCTTTTCCGACCGTTGGGCGAAAATCCGCTTCAACGGCAGAGAGGCATATGTTCATTCTTATTATCTTGATTTGTACGCTGATAACGAGCAGCGTAAAATGCTGGGGCGTCCGGCCGTTTCTGAAGTAAGCAATACAACAACAGTGACGTGGCCGAAGATTGGTGGAACGGTCGCCAGCTCGCATAGTCAGTCAGGAAGTAAAGTGACAATACAAACCGATGCGTCGGAAATTGAACAGCTGCCACGCGCGGTGAAAGGTTTGTCCGATCTATCGATTTCTGGTCAATCCAATCGCAAAACGATCACCTTTACAGTGAGTGACGGTTACCAGGCAGCCGTCAGCCATATGACCGGAGAGCTGATCATCAATGTGACGCCGAAAGTAGCAGGAAAGCCATTGTCCGGTAAGAAAATTGTCATCGATCCTGGTCATGGCGGCAGCGATCCGGGAGCAGTGGCCAATGGACTTCAGGAGAAGGAGATTGTGCTGGACGTTGCTTTGCGAACAGAGAGGCTGCTTCGCGAAGCCGGTGCTAATGTCATTATGACACGGGATAAGGATGTGTATCCGTCATTGTCCGATCGCGTAAAAGTAGCTAATGATATCAACGCTGATGTGTTTATTAGCATTCATGCCAATGCGGCCGGGTCGGCAGCGGCAAAAGGCACGGAAACGTATTGGCATGCGACGTATGCCGCGGCGAACAGTGAAAAGCTCGCCCATGTGATTCACAAGCGGCTAATTGCCAATCTCGGCACGACAGACCGCGGCGTGAAACAAGGAAATTTCCAAGTCATCCGTGAAACAAGAATGCCGAGTGTCTTGCTAGAGCTCGGATTTATGACCAACCCGTCTGATGCGGAATTGCTAAAAAAGGATTCATTCCGCCAAAGTTCAGCGCAGGCAATTTATGAAGGGCTGCTCGATTACTATAAATAAAGAACGCCTGAAAGAGAAAAAAAGATGATTTCCGCATCGCGCGGAAATCATCTTTTTTAATATCTCTCAGTAAAAGGACTTATTTGTTTGGTGAGTAAGCCTTCCATTTGGATAGGTCGAGCTCGTCTTTTGTCACCATACTTTTTGGAAAGATAAAGGTCCATGGCTTGCTCGTATTAGCTTTTACGGTGAAGTCATCCAGCTTGAACCCACCTTTGGCAACTACTTCACCGCTTGCATCCTCAACATGGAGTGGCAGCTGTTCAAGGTTGATGTTCTTTTCTGTACCGTTCCGGATCAGCATTGTAACGTGAAGATCACCTTTCTCGTCCTTCTTCGCCTGAAGTCCCATGAAATTCACTTCTCCGGGCTTTGGCGGCTCGATCTTCTCAACCATCTCTTCCAGCTGCTGCTTGCTTTCCTTGGCAAGCGATGACTCCCATGACTTGGCAAGATCAAGCGAATGCTTGCGCGAAGACGGCTTCAGTTGGAAGGCAAGCTTCCAGCCGGTGGATGGCAATTCAGTGGTGAATAAATCCTTGTCACTGAACTTGAAGTACCACGGACGGCTGCTTCTCGCCGGAATCTCACCGACTTCCTTTAGATTAAAGGCTTTTCTACCGAGAAGAGTCCCATCCTCATTTAGTAACACGAGGGTGACATCCTCCAATGTTATGCCCTTGTCAAGACTATTGCGGATAAAAGCTGTTACCCGGAAAAGGCGCTCGTTTTCCGGCAGTAAGCTGATCCCAGAAAGAGAAAGCTGGTTCGGCTTCAGAGGCTCACATTCCAAGTTTAAAAATTGAAACGCATAAAAATCTTCCTTGGCCAGACTCCAGGCGGGGTGAATCGACAATTCTGTCTGAATCTCTTCATCCTCGCTTGAAGAAGTCTCGTTCAGAAGCTCCTCGGATGAGATCGCGCTCTCCTGACCAGCTAATTCAGGCTTTTCGTTTTTGTTTTTATTAAAGAATGGTAACATGCTTCGGTCCTCCTCGTTTTCTCTTTCCTCTAAGAATATGATTATTTCGTTTGCGGCTCGGCTTCTCTCTCTTTGAAGCGCTTGACCACCCGTTGGAATTGAAGGCTGACATCACGCTGCAGTCCGCTGTACATCATCTTAAAAAGCTCAAACCCTTCGCGCGTATAAATCCGCATCGGGTCCTCCTGGCTGTAACCGCGCAGGCCGATTCCTTCCTTCAGCCGGCTCATCTCTTCAAGATGGCGCTGCCAGTGTATATCAATATTCATCAAGATAACTTGTCTGGCCGCGATTTGTCCTTCCTGATCCTGACTGAATTCGTCGAGGACATCGGTTACTTTCGCTAAGGCCGGGGCGATATGGGCCTTTACTTCTTCGAGATCTTCAGGCTGCTTTGTAAAAGGCTCCAAATTAGGCAGAAGCTGCTGCCCGTATTTCACGAGATCATCCAGCTGCCATTCTTCCGGCAGAAGCTCTTCCGGACAGTATCTGGCAATATGATCTTCGACCGTCGCTTCGACCATCGGCTTGATGAGAGCAGGTGTGTCCTCCTGTTCAAGCGCGCGGTTACGCAATGAATAAATGACGCCGCGCTGCTCGTTAATAATATCATCAAGCTTAAGCGTGTATTCACGGGCGGCGTAGTTATGATCCTCACACATCCGTTGCAGCCGGTCAACTAATGGGTAAACATCTTCATTCGTAATCAGCCCGTTTTCATCGCAATTATTCTGAGGGTCGAACTTCTCAATATCTTCACGTCCGAAGCGCTGTAGCATTTCATCAGCAAGCGAAATGAAAAATTGCGTCTCACCCGGATCTCCCTGACGCCCCGAACGTCCGCGCAGCTGGTTGTCGATCCGGCGGCTTTCGTGACGCTCCGTCCCAATCACAAATAGACCGCCAAGCTCAGCCGCTCCTTCTCCGAGCATGATATCCGTTCCGCGCCCGGCCATATTCGTTGCGATTGTCACTTGCCCTTTTTGACCGGCGAGGGAAATCAGCTGAACTTCTTTTTCCACACTTTTGGCATTTAACAGCTCGTAAGGAACCTCTATCTCATCAAGATAGGTCGCCATCGTCTCCGATTGAATAATGGAGGTCGTTCCGATCAAGACAGGCTGGCCTTTTTCATGCCGTGCCTGAACTTCCTTTGCCACGGCCTGATATTTATCCTCAGCGGTGGCAAAGACGAGTTCCTTATGATCTCGGCGAATTCTCGGTTTGTTCGTCGGAACCTGTACAACATCCATCCCGTACAGCATTTGAAATTCGCGTTCTTCTGTTTTCGCCGTTCCCGTCATTCCCGAAATCGTCGGGTACATCCGGAAATAATTTTGGACCGTGATCGAAGCCCGTGTTTTGTTTTCCTCGGTAATCGTCAGCCCTTCTTTTGCTTCAAGCGCCTGGTGCAGACCATCGCTGAATGTCCGACCTTCCATTACCCGTCCGGTGAACATGTCGACAAGATGAAGTTCGCCATCCTTGACGATGTATTCGACGTCCCGTCTGAACATGACGCGCGCCCGAAGTGCCTGAATCATAAAATGATAAAGGGTTTGATGCTCCAGGTCATAGAGGTTGTCAATTCCAAAGGCACGTTCGATTTTTGTAATACCCTGATCGGTCAAGCTTGCGGCCTTTAACAGGCTATCGTACATGTAGTCTTCATTTTCTTTGAAGCTTCTGGCAACTTTCGCGCCAATATAATAAAGATTTGGATTCACTTGAGTTTTCGAGGCAATAATGAGCGGTGTTTTCGCCTCATCGACAAGGACGCTGTCAATTTCATCAATAATCGCAAAGTGATAAGGCCGCTGTACCCGCTGGCTGACATCTGTCACCATATTGTCACGAAGATAATCAAAGCCGAACTCATTTCCGACCCCGTATGTAATGTCAGCCTTGTAGGCTACCTTTTTTTCGTCAGGGGTGAGCATTGGCACATTCAGGCCGACTGTCAGTCCAAGAAATTCATGAACCTGTCCAATCAGTTCGCGGTCGCGTTTTGCTAAATATTCATTCACGGTAATGACATGGACACCTTTGCCTTCCAGCGCGCGCAAATAACTTGGTAAGGAAGCGACGAGTGTTTTTCCCTCACCTGTCGGCATTTCGGCAATATCTCCTTCATTTAATACAAGCCCACCGATTAATTGCACATCGTAATGGCGAAGTCCGAGCACGCGCTTGGCGGCCTCCCGGACGACGGCGAAAGCTTCGACTTTTATTGATTCCAGCTCAGTGCCATTTTGTAATTGTTCTTTAAAGTAAACGGTTTTATGTTGGAGCTCTTTATCGGAGAGCTTCTCCAGTTCTGGTTCAAGTTTATTGACTTCCGCTACAACCTTTTCATACTTTTTGATTTTTCGTTGTTGTTCATCGCCAATAAGCTTTTTTATTGAGCGTAGCATTAGCTTCTCTCCTTCATTAGACATCATTTGTAAGTATAACACGACTTTATGAACCATTAATAGAGAAGAAACGACTGGGAATAAGAGGAATTGTCGAGCCGCTGTCGAAAAATCAATTCCAAAAGCTCCCGATTTTTGATATGATCGGCTATGGTAGGGCTTATCCCACAGGGAGACCCCTGTGGGATAAGCCCGAAGCAATGAGCGTAGTCGCTACATTCTTTAGAAGCGTAGAGAGAAGTGGGGTTCTTCTCTCTATGCGAGTAGCGAACGAAGCCATTGCCACAACTTTTCAAAAAATCGTACAAACGTTGATATTATTATAGAAGTGAGTTGGTGAAAAACAATGTCAAACCGCACCGTTTCTGTTCTTGGTGTTGACTTTTTACATACGACAATGGATGAGATGGTTTCGCGCCTTGCGGGACATCTGGAACGTCAGGAAAAAACGTTTGTCGTCACAGCTAATCCGGAGATCGTGCTCCATGCGCAGGAGGATGAAGCGTACAGAACGTACCTTGCCAAAGCAAGCTATATTACAGCGGATGGAATCGGCGTTGTCAAGGCGGCGGGAATGCTTGGTGATCCGTTGCCGGAGCGCGTAACCGGCTTCGATATGTTCCTCGCCTTATTGCAAGTGGCGAATGAGCGCAAATACAGTATATATTTACTGGGCGCAAAAGAAGATGTGTTAGAGAAAACGATTGCTGCTATCGAGAAACAATTTCCCCAGGTCGAGGTGGTTGGTTCCCATCACGGCTATTTTGACTGGGATTCAACAGAAATTGAAGAGGAAATTCGGCTGAAAAAGCCGGATCTTGTTTTTCTTGCCCTGGGCTTTCCACGTCAGGAAAAGTGGATAGCAGAACGCTATGATCAGTTTAAAAAAGGAATTTTTATGGGAATTGGCGGAAGCTTCGATGTGTTAGCCGGTGAAGTGAAACGCGCCCCTGTCTTTTGGCAGAAGATTCATCTTGAATGGTTGTATCGGCTTCTGAAGCAGCCGTCCCGCTGGCGCCGGATGCTGGCGCTGCCAGTTTTCGTCGGGCGGATCATGCGTGAAAAGCGGAAGAAGACATCATGAGTCGCTCTTCCTTTTTAAAAGGGGCGATTTGGCTAACGATCGCCACCTTCCTCTCCAAGGTGCTCGGCAGTGCCTTCCGCATTCCTTTGCAAAACATCGCCGGCGATGAAGTGCTTGGAATTTTTACCGCGGTATATCCGGTGTATATGTCTATCTTAATTATCACGGTGGCGGGCATTCCACTGGCGATTTCGAAGCTGATTTCCTCAGCACGGGGAGAAGGGCGGACGGACGATATTTACTTCATCTACCGGACGGCGACGATTCTTGGCCTCGTTTTCGGGGTGGTGAGCTTTGCCCTGATGTTTACCTTCGCGGAAACGATTGCGATGCAGCTCGGTGGGCCACTCGTTACATATTCGGTTATGGTCGTTTCACTGGCGCTTATTTTTGCGCCGTATATGGCCGTGTACCGCGGCTTTTTCCAAGGGTTTGAAGATATGATGCCGACGGCCGTTTCCCAGGTGCTGGAGCAGCTTGTCCGTGTGCTGTTAATCCTAGTCGCGGCCATCTATTTAACCGCCCAGGCCTATTCGATTGATGTCGTCGCCGGCGGAGTGATGATCGGCTCAGCTGTTGGCGTTGTGTTAGCCCTCATTTATTTGAAAGTCATTTTTGCGAAAAGCAAGCTTCTTCCTAAAAAAAGGGCAGCCTATAGTTGGGCGCAGTTTAAACGGTGGAGCAAGCGGATTCTGATCGTATCTTTGCCGATTTGCTTTGGTGCGCTGACGATGGCGCTGCTAAATGTCGTTGATTCCTTGACCGTACCGCGCCAGCTTGGGGCGATGGGGCATACAAGTGAAGAAATTACAAGATTATATGGCATTTACGGGCGCGGACAGGCGCTCGTCCAGGTCGCTGTCGTGTTTGCCAGCGCTCTGATCCTCCCGCTTATACCGGCGATCACGAAAGCCTTGACTGAGGACAAGCGGGCGGACGCTTCGGCGTTGATGACAAAGGCGACGACATTTACGCATTTGACGTCATGGCCTATTGCGGCCGGGATGACAGCTGTCACGATCCCGATGAATATTGTCTTATTTGGCGACGCGCTTGGAAGTGAGGTTATTTTCGTCCTATCGATCAGCGCCCTGTTTACCTCTTTTACGGTACTTAGCACGGGAATGCTGCAGGGAGCTAACCGAGAGCGCGTCGCGGCCGTCATTGTTCTTGTTTTTTCGATTGTAAAAGTGATCTTGAATCTTCTCCTGGTGACTAGATTTGGGGTTCTCGGGGCGGCGGTTTCAACGCTTGTCACCTATATTTTAATTACGATTGTGAATATGTTCGTCCTCTACAGGACGATAAGCTATGCTTGGCTGAAACGGTCACATGTCGTTTTTGCCGGATCAAGCTTTGTCATGGCGGTAGTGCTTGGGCTGTTGCACTTGTTCGTTGTTAATCAGGAATGGTCACGGGGCATCATGGCGCTTTATTTAACAGGTGCGATCGTTCTGGGAGCGGTGATTTACGGTGGACTTGTTCTCGCGTTAAAGGGAATCGACCGTTCATTGCTGCAATCATTGCCGGTAGTCTCGAAATTTGTCGCCAGGGAGCGTACATAAAAAATAGATTGAAAATGAAATCAAAAGCTGAAAGGATGTCATTACGTTGGTAAAAAAAGGTCTTTGGATTGTGGTGATCCTGGCGCTGCTCGTTTCTGTTCCTTCTTTAGTAGAGCGAGTGCAAGTCGAGCAGCAAAACCGTTCATATGAAGTCGTCATGCCTTATGAGCAATTTGCTCAGTGGCCGGATATGCTGGAAGGAACCCTTGATGCCGGACAGGCTTTGGCTGAACTAAGAGAAAATGGCTTGACGTCGATTAGCATTGAGCCGTTGACGATTTCTGATCTTGTTGAAGACGGGGTGTTTGAACGAATTCAACGGAGTGAGATTGAGCATGATCATCCAGAGGCGCGCGGGGAGCTCCCTGAAAATAACGGGCAATTCGTCAAGCTGCTGGAGAAGGACAGTGAATACATCGATCTTGTTGAGGAAGTATATAACAATCATTATGCGATTATGACGGAGGAAGGAATCCTTCCCAACCTTCTTCAAGTTTCGTTTCACGCCTATGAAGATGACGCCTATTTGTTCCTCCCTTATGAGGTTAGCTTAAATGCGATGCCTGTCGGCTTTGACCGCGAGGCGCTGCAATTGATTAACGATGCCGGTTTGCGGATTATCCCGCGTTTTCCGAATCACTTTATGAATATCCACAATGAAAATCATTATGTGTACGACATGCTTACCATGCTCGTTGAGGACTTTGGTGCGGAGGCTCTTTCCTTTACAGGGAATGATGTTGTCGGCGCCGATAATCCGGAAGAATTACGGACATTCGCCCGTAAGACCAAAGAACTCGGTCTGGCGATTGTCACGATTGACTTTAACGATCAACGCGGAATGAGCGCCTTCTTACGCGTTGGCGACCTCGAGGAAAATGTCGTCCGGCTCTTTAGTATGACGCTTGGCAAAGGAAGGGAAGCTACCTACGCCGAAGAGGTCGAGAAAGCGTTGCGCGGCTATAAGGAACGAAATATCCGCATGCTATACGTCAATCCGGTGACGAACTTCCCATCGGGGATGGAGACGTACCACCATCCGGGCGAAGCAATGACGGGATATACGTATACGCTTGAGATGCTTGCGCTGTTGACAAACCAGCTTGGAGAGGATCAGGCCGGGACAGCACAGCCGTTTCAGTCGTTTTCCCAGCCGTTTTTCATCACTTTGCTTGTCCTCGCGGGGACGGTCGCTTTTCTGAGTTTAACGGGCTTTGCGCTTCATCGCTATCTCGGTGTACTCGCCGCTGTCGGGGCTCTCGGTTTAAGTGCGTTGACTCTGCTTCAGGTCGATGCCGCCCTGAAGGGTCTGGCTTTATTAACGGCAATAAGTGGGGCGGTCTATGCCGGCTTGGCTGTTGACCGGATTAAAAATTGGAAGCACTTGATTGGACAATATGCGCTGTCAGCCGCCATTGCCTTAACCGGTGCCTGGCTTGTGATCGCGCTGCTTTATGGGCCGACATTTATTATGAAAGTGGATGAATTCCGAGGGGTGAAGGTGCTTGCTGCGGTGCCGGTTCTTGTTGTCGGCTTTGTTCTGTTCGCTTCCTTCCTGAAGAAGCTGATGAATGAGCCGGTTCGGTATTGGCATGTCGCGATCATGGGTCTTGTTGCCGGTGTGCTTGCCTTCTATGTATGGCGCACAGGTAATGCCGCGATGACGCTGCCGTACGAACTTGAATTCAGATACTGGCTCGAATCGGTGCTCTATGTTCGTCCGCGAACGTCGGAGTTTCTCGTCGGATTTCCACTGTTTGTGCTCGGTCTGTATTTGCGCATGAAAAACGACAAAGTGGCGCCGCTCTTCATTACCTTGGGAATGCTCGGCTTCGCTTCCATGGTCGGTACGTTTACTCACTTGCATACCGCGTTGCTTGTTTCCTTAATCAGAACAGGCTACGGCCTTGTATTTGGCTTTTTGATCGGACTTGTGCTGATTTTCGTCTATCGCCTGATCAGACGCTATGTATACCCTGAAGTGAGAAAGAGGTGGCTTGGATGAGGCTTGTTTTATCGGGCTATTACGGCTTTGATAATGTAGGCGACGAAGCGATCCTGTACGCGATCATCAGCGCTTTGCGTGAAGCTGATCCGGCGGTGGAGATTACGGTTCTGTCCAATCAGCCGGAGCAGACCGCTGCCAAGTATCAGGTGAAGGCCGTTAACCGTTGGAAGATAAAAGAGATTATTCGGGCGATCCGTTCTTCCGACGGACTGATCAGCGGCGGAGGCAGTCTGCTCCAGGATAAGACGGGAAACCGTAGCGTCATTTACTATTCGGCGGTGATGTGGATCGCCAAATGGCTACGTAAGCCTTATTATGTTTATGCTCAAGGGATCGGTCCATTGCAAAGCAAACGAAACCAGGCGATTGTCAGGCGGACGTTGGCAGGCAGCAGACTGCTGACAGTCCGTGACGAAGAATCGAAGCAGCTGCTGGAGCGCATTGGGGTGACGAAGCCGATTGAGCAGGTGCCGGATCCGGTGCTTGGCCTGTCTGCTGATGCAGAAGGTCCAGAAGAGCGACTTGTCGCGGCGCCGTACATTGCTGTTTCGGTACGCGATTGGCCGAGTGAGCATCATTATAAACAGGAGCTGGCCCGCAGTCTCGACATGCTCGCCGCGGATGGGTATCCGATTATTTTTGTGCCGATGCACGGCGAGCATGATGCGAAGGCATCAGAGGAGACACGGCAGCTGATGACGGCCGAGGCGACGATTGCTCCGCATGAAGCTGCCATCATGGAAAAAATAAAGTGGATCGCAGGCAGCGAGCTGTTGATTGGAATGAGGCTCCATGCTTTGATTTTCGCCGCGGTTGGCGATGCGCCCTTTGTCGCGCTGTCCTATGATCCGAAGATTGATTCCTTTGCCAAGCTGTGCCGCCAGCCGGTCGCCGCTCATGTCAATGAAAAATGGGAAGCGGATATGCTTTATGAGCAAGCTGACGTTCAGCTTAGCAAGAGAGAGCAGGCGGTCGCTGATATGCAGCTTTATACGAATGAAGCACGGCAAAAAGCAAAGCAGACAGCTCAGGTCATTCTCCAGGAAAAAGGGCGGTTCTAGACGTTATTCAAACGAACACTGCATGTCTATAGCGGGCTTGATAAACAGGTTTCGCCACCAGGCAAGCAGGGAAAAGATGTAGGACGTTTTCGAATTATGTGAAATTGTGGCAGCTGTTAGGGATTGTTAAGAAAGGACTGTGCTAGGTTGCTGCATTTATGCTATAATCCGAAAAGGTAATAGATTAAAAGATTGCGAATGACGGAAGAAAATCATAAAAAGAGATAATTTGGAGAAGGTAGAAATAAGGAGGGTCAGCATGCTTGTTTTAGCATTAGTGATTTGCTTCATCGTGACGGTTTTGATTACTCCGGTTGTGAAGCGTTTTGCGATTAAAATTGGCGCCACAGACAAGCCTAATCACCGTAAAGTTCATCAGAAGGTAATGGCTCGACTTGGCGGTTTAGCGATATATATTGGTTTTTTAGTCGGATTTTTGATTTTGCAGCCGGAAAGTTCTTATACGATCCCGATTTTAATCGGCGGCTTCATCATTATTATGACGGGTTTTCTTGATGATATGATTGAGCTGTCGGCGAAATGGAAGCTGCTCGGACAGATCGCCGCAGCGGCGGTTGTCGTCTATGGCGGTGTCCAGGTGGAGTTTATCAACCTGCCGTTTGAGATGCAACTGGAATTTGGCTGGTTCAGCATTCCATTAACCTTGCTCTGGATTATCGGTGTGACGAACGCGATTAATTTAATTGACGGGCTTGACGGGCTCGCTGCTGGTGTATCGTCGATCGTCCTGCTGACGATTACCGGTATTGCGATTATGGATGGCAGCATGTTCGTTGCCGCCCTAGGTGTTATTCTGCTCGGGAGTACGCTCGGTTTCCTTGTGCACAACTTTAACCCGGCGAAGATCTTCATGGGAGACACGGGAGCATTATTCCTCGGTTTCATGATCTCGGTCATCGCCTTGCTCGGCTTTAAAAATGTCACGGTCTCCTCATTGCTGGTGCCGATTGTCATTTTAGCGATTCCGATTTCGGATACATTGTTTGCGATTATCCGCCGCCTCGTACAGAAAAAGCCGTTATCGGCGCCGGATAAGTCACATTTGCATCACTGTCTTTTACGCCTCGGATTGACACACAAACAGACTGTGCTGGCAATTTACGCGATGACAGCGTTCTTCAGCCTCGCGGCGGTGATGATGACAATGGCGACGTTCTGGACGTCCGTTCTGATCATTTTCGTTCTGCTTTTTGCAATCGAGTTTTTAGTGGAGCGAGTTGGATTGATCAGTAAAGATTATCGACCGATGATGAATTTCTTAAGACGGCTGGCCAACGCCAGACGACCTTTATAAGGATATTTTTTTCAAAGCCAGCCAAATACCCTTTGGCTGGCTTTTCTGCTGCGTGGGAGAGTGTCTAAGGCCTTTAAACAGTAAAAAAGGAGAGGCCGGGACAAAAGGTTGTTTTTTTAACCTTTTGCCCAGCCTCTCTTTAACTCGCTGCTTCCTGTTCGGCTTCAATCAGTCCAAGATGAACCTGGAAGGTGACAGACAGTTCGCGCACTGAATCTGGGTCAAGCTCGTAGTAGTAAACGCCGTTAATTCTGGCATCGCGTCCGGCCAAATGCAGGGACTCAATCGAATGTAAGGAGCCGGCATAGGAATGGAGCGCTAAAATGTTACCGAATGTTAAATTCGTTGAAAGATGTGTCTCGACACTTTGTAAAACTTCATCATAATTGTTAATCGATGAGAGAGAGGCTCCTTTGGCGATGATCGCTTTGATGATCTCCTGCTGACGCTCTCCGCGTCCAAGATCGCCACGGGGATCATGCTTACGCATCCGCGCGAAGGCCAGTGCTTCTTCCCCATTTAATGTTTGTAATCCTTGTTCTAATGAAATCGCGTCATGCTGATCACGGCTGTCCATTTCCGAAAAGGCGAACGGTACCTCTACGTCAATTCCGCCAAG
This sequence comes from Halalkalibacter oceani, assembly GCF_023715705.1. Classification (GTDB taxonomy): domain Bacteria; phylum Bacillota; class Bacilli; order Bacillales; family Bacillaceae_D; genus Halalkalibacter; species Halalkalibacter oceani_A. Next base: position 28,497 of record NZ_JAMBOS010000007.1, on the reverse strand, counting down.
AGCGTCAACAATTTCGACAAAGGCAATGAAATTCAACTTCGTATAGTAGTCGACAGGGATGTCAAACAGCTGCTCGACTGTCTCAACTGCTAAATCAACTCCGCCAAACGCATGGGCATGATTAATTTTATCCTGGTTTCTGCGACCCGGTATATCGACGAGGGAATCACGGGGGATATTCAGCAGCTTGATCGTCCCGAGCTCCTTATTAAAGGTCGCAAGCAACATCGCATCGGTTCGGCCGCCGAGATCGCCGTCACGGTCATCGACACCAAGAAACAGAATGGAAATGTTGTCCTTGCTTGGTGAAACCGGCTCTTCCCGCTTTTCTGATTTCTCCCCGCGCTGAAGGTCCTGCTGTGTCGCTGAGGATACATCCTGCAGTTTAAGAAAGAAATACCCTATTGTCCCGCCAAGGATCAGAAAGGAGGCCAGGCCAATAAATATAAACGTCCGTACGACTCGTTTCGTTCTCCGCTTGCGCTTGCTTACTCTAGATTGCGTCATCGCAATACCTCACTTCTATCTTGAAAGATACTAATCTCCCCCATAATAGCGAAAAAGAGAGAGAACGTAAAGAAGAAGATTAAGACAGTTTTAGAGATTGGTAGAAGGAGGCGGCGCGGATCGCGGTACATCAGGATACCGGACTTTCAAGGTACAGCTCATCTCCGGTTTTCACAGTCGCCTGTCCGTTCGTCAAATTGGTGATCCACTCATGAAACGATTCCAGCTGATCCGGTTCGACGTACGCCTGGACATCGACCTGCTCAAGGTAGTCAATCCCTTTCATTTTATAAGGAGATTCCCTTAAAGCATGCTCGACTTTTCCGAGCCAGTGATAGTCGATTTCAGTGTGGACAGTGTGGACGAGTGTCCGTTGGACAACACCGACAGCCTGAAGGCCTTCGCTGACCGCACTTCCATATGCCCGGATCAATCCACCTGCGCCAAGTTTAATGCCGCCAAAGTAACGGGTGACGACGACCGCGGTGTCCTTTAAGCCGCGTTTTTTTAACACTTCAAGCATCGGAACGCCTGCGGTGCCGCTCGGCTCTCCGTCATCATTGGCTTTTTGAATATGGTCGGCTTCGCCAATCAAATAAGCCGAGCAATTATGCGTGGCGTTCCAATGCTCTTTTTTGATTCGTTCGATGAAACGCTGCGCCTCCTCCTCGGTTTCCGCCCTCGTAAAATGGGCGATAAATCTTGATTTCTGGATAACAATTTCATGTGATCCTTCCCCTTTCACGGTTTGATAGGTGGAAAGTGGCATGATAATTCCTCCTTCTTTTTTCATAGTTTTACAAATATCAGTTATCGGGGTGTAATATTGATCTGATACGATGGGATCGTCAGAAAGCGTAGTAATTATGTCGCCTATTATAGGTATAATTCAATGATTCTTTGTGCTTTCATTAGAAGATGATGTAAGATAAGAATAGCGAAAACAGCCTATGGGCGCAAATCTCATGCGCAGGCTGGACGAAGGATGAGGCTGGTGATGACGCTTGACTGACACAACGTTGCTCGACAAGATTATTACAAATACCTTGGAAGCAGTCGGGGAGAGCCGGGAGCAGATTTTTGAAATTGGTGAAAAGTCCCGGGCCGAATATGTAAGTCTTGCAGAAGAGCTAAAACAAGTGCGTTTAAAAGTAGCGGCCATTATTGAAAAAACAGATCAAACGCAACTTCGTGCCCGCTTTGCGCGAAATCGGCTTGTGGAAGTAAGCCGGGCCTTTGACAAATTCAGCGGAGAGGAAGTCCGGGCGGCCTATGAACAGGCGAATGATTACCAAGTTCAATTAGCCGTGCTGGAGCAGGAAGAAATTCAGCTGCGGGAACGAAGAGACCATATTGAACGACGGCTTGTAAATCTGAATGATACGGTGGAGCGGGCCGAGGAACTGGCGGGACAGATGGCGGTCATTTACAACTTTTTGTCAACAGACTTAAAGCAGGTCGGAGATGCGATTGAGGATGCAAGGCAAAAGCAAGCCTTCGGTCTGAAAATTATTCAGGCCCAGGAGGAAGAACGAAAGAAGCTTTCGCGTGAAATTCACGACGGACCTGCGCAAATGATGGCAAATGTTTTACTGCGATCTGAGCTAATTGAACGAATTTATCAAGAAAAAGGAATTGAAGAGGCGTTAAATGAGATTCGAGACTTGCGAAAAATGGTGAAATCCTCACTTGTCGAAGTGAGACGGATTATTTACGACTTACGTCCGATGGCTCTCGATGACCTTGGCCTTGTTCCGACTCTTGCGAAATATTTGAAAACATTTCAGGAGCATAACCAAATCACGACTGTGTTTCGCCAGATCGGCAAGGATAAGCGGCTCCCGCAGGAATTTGAAATTGCCTTATTTCGCCTTGTACAGGAAGCAGTACAAAATGCCTATAAGCACGGTGAAGCCTCTGAAATCCAAGTGAAAATTGAAATCAAAGCGACAAAGGTTATAATAATTATTAAAGATGATGGCAAAGGCTTCGATCCGGCGATAACAGAGAAAGAAGGCTCTTTTGGACTGATCGGGATGAAAGAGCGGGTCAATATGCTCAAAGGCCAGCTCACGATTCAGTCGAAACCGAAAGCCGGTACTGTCATTGTGATCGAGGTGCCCTTTCGCTCTGCCACATAAGAAATGAGATGAAAAGAAAATAAAAGCCCGTATATAACGGAGAGGTGATGACAGTGACAGAAACAAATGAAAAGAAGATAAGTATCGTCCTCATCGACGATCACCAATTATTCAGAGAAGGCGTAAAGCGTATTCTGGCCATGGAGGATGAATTTGAAGTAGTAGCCGATGGCGAAGATGGTTCCGATGCCCTCCAGCTTGTCAAGGAATACCGTCCGGATGTCATCCTGATGGATATTAACATGCCGCAAATGAATGGGGTCGAAGCGACCCGTGAGCTCGTTAAAGCTTTCCCGAATGTGAAGGTGCTCGTCCTGTCGATACATGACGATGAAACGTATGTAACCCACGTTCTCAAGACTGGTGCTTCCGGCTATTTGCTGAAGGAAATGGATGCATCGGCTCTTGTGGAAGCCGTGAAGGTGGTTGCCTCTGGAGGCGCTTATATCCATCCGAAGGTGACTCACAATCTGATCAAGGAATATCGTCGTCTGGCGACGGAGGATGAGGAGCATGAGGATTCAATCGGATACCGGGAAGTGGAATACCGCAAGCCGTTACATATTCTCACCCGTCGCGAGTGCGAGGTGCTTCAATTGATGACAGATGGTCAGAGCAACCGGGCGATTGGAGAATCTCTCTATATTAGTGAGAAAACGGTGAAAAACCATGTTAGTAATATTCTGCAGAAAATGAATGTCAATGACCGTACACAGGCCGTTGTTGAAGCGATTAAGAAAGGCTATGTGATTGTCCGCTGACGGACAGGCTGCCATTGTAAACGAAAAAGCATCTCTAGTCCAAGCAGACAGAAGAGATGCTTTTTCGTCGAGGCGGGCTGGCCCGCCTATCCCCCCTCATCGGAACAGGAGTCCGCTATTTCTCTCATTTGCTGCTCCTTTCGGCGACAAGCGGAACGAGTGGACCTCTTAATTCCGGCAAAAGACTATCTTCCGTCTTGCCTCGTTTTCCTTCATCGTCTTCGCTTTTTCACACATCGTCGTTTGAGACAGCGCCTATCAAAATCTACCTTTTGCCTTTCTGCTATTGAATCGTTGTTTGCCCGGCGTGTACAATAAATAATGAATGAGCATGCGTATTAATGATAAAGTGAGGCTTTTGCTATGAATAAAAACGTTGCGATTGTAACGGACAGTACCGCCTACCTGCCAAAAGAGGAGCGGGAGCGTCTTTCGATTTATATGGTACCATTAAGTGTCATTTTTGCTGAGAAAACGTACAAGGAAGAGCTGGAGCTGACGACGGAGGAGTTCTATAAAAAGCTAGAAGGCGCTGAACAGCTTCCGACGACTTCCCAGCCATCAACGGGCCAGTTTGTTGAGCTGTTTACCGACCTGAAGAAACAAGGCTATCAGCAGGTCGTCACGCTACATCTTTCAAGTGGAATCAGCGGCACCTTTCAAAATGCGCTAACCGCAGGCGAGATGGTCGACGGGCTTGAGGTCCACGGCTTTGATTCGGAGATTGCCTGCTATGCGCTCGGCTTTTTCGTCAGGGAAGCAGCGCAGCTTGCCCTGAAAGGAGCCGGAGTGAGCGAGATTGTAACCCGGCTTGAGGAAATAAAGGCGACGCTGAAGGCGTATTTTATGGTCGCTGATTTAGGCCATCTCCATCGGGGCGGACGGCTGAGCGGCGGTCAGCTTCTCGTCGGTAATTTATTGAAGATCAAGCCGATCCTTCATTTCGTCGACGGAAAAATTGTCCCCTTTGAAAAAGTACGAACCGAAAAAAAGGCGATCGACCGCATCCTCCAGCTGCTGGATCAAGATCTTCGTTCCGACGGCCGCTATGAAGTGACAGTCATCCATGCGATGCGTCCGGAAGCAGCCGAGCAGCTGGCTGCCGACATTCGTGAAAACTATGACAATGTCGTCGACGTCGTCATCAGCGTCTTTGGTCCGGTAATCGGCACCCATCTCGGACCGGGCAGCCTTGGCATCTCCTGGTACAAGCAGGCTGAGGCGTAATAGTAAAAAACAAAGAGGTGAGGACTATGCTGAAATATGCCCCTATTTTTGCAGGGAAGCGATTGCTGCGTTCGGAAATTCCCCTTCCCTCTCACATCCTGGCAGAGCTTGAACAAAAGCAGCTGATCAGACGTGAAGCGGGTCTTGTTACCGAGAAGGGGAGACTGACGTGCCGCCGCTGCAATAACAGGGATCCTTTTTTAATCGGCAGCCACCTTTGCGCGAAATGCGGCGAGCGTTGTCATTATTGCCGGCATTGCCTGACGCTCGGCAAGGTGAGCCAATGTGAGCCGCTGTTCTCCTGGCAGGGATTGATTCCCCAGCTGCCAGAGGTTGAGCAAAGCCTAAGCTGGAGCGGCGCTCTCTCAGCAGGACAGCAGCGGGCCGCCATTGCGGTGAAAGAAGCGATTAGGCAGCAAAAACGGCTGCTCATCTGGGCGGTTACAGGAGCGGGCAAAACAGAGATCCTTTTCCCGGGGCTGGAGCAAGCTTTTTCAGAAGGGAAGAGAGTCCTTCTCGCCACCCCGCGAGCGGACGTCGTTAAGGAGCTTGAACCGCGTCTGCGCCGCAGCTTTCCACGCATCGCCATTTCTGCCCTCTACGGTGGAAGCCGTGATCGTCACCGTTACAGCCAGCTTGTCATCGCCACGACCCATCAGATTCTCCGCTTTTATCGCACATTTGACGTTGTCATCGTTGACGAGGTCGACGCCTTTCCTTATTCTTACGATCAAAGTCTCGCCTACGCAATCTCCCAGGCTGAAAAAAAGCAGGCAGCACGCATTTACTTGAGCGCCACTCCTAGTCAAGCACTGCGCTCCGAACCGCTAGAAGTGATCAAGATCCCCCGTCGCTTTCACGGCTTTCCTTTGCCCGAACCGCGCTTTAGCTGGTGCGGAAATTGGCAGAAACACTTAAAAAAGGGCAAACTCCCTACCGTTCTGCTGCGCTGGCTGACAGAACACCTCAATAAACGTAAGCCGATTCTCCTTTTCGTTCCAACCGTTTCCTTTCTCCATCAAGCTACCCGTCTTCTTCAGAACGATTCTTATGACGCCGTCTCTGTGCACGCGAATGATTCCGGGCGCCATCAACGAATAGAAGCCTTTCGCCAGCAGAAAACCGCGATTTTAGTAACGACGACGATTCTTGAACGGGGCGTCACGTTTCCCGGTGTTCAGGTCGCGGTGCTCGGAGCAGACCATCGGATTTTTACCGAGACGGCGCTCGTCCAAATCGCCGGACGTGTCGGGAGATCAGCCGCACAGCCGGATGGCGATGTCATCTTTTTTCATTATGGCATTTCACAGGCGATGCGCGCTGCCAAGCGCCATATCCAGCTGATGAATCAGGAGGCGAGTACGAAATGAGCCGCTGTTTGTTTTGCCATCAACCTTTTTTTGAACGGGTGAGCTGGCACGGACTTTTGCTGTTGGAGGAAGAGAGCGCGCTTTGTCCGGAATGCGAGACCCAGCTGATCACGCTTGAAGGGCGCCGCTGTCACATCTGCTCCCGCGCTCTTCGTAATGATGAAAGGATCTGTCATGATTGCCTGCGCTGGCAGCAGCGGCAGGAAACGGCCGACCTGCTTGAACGCAACATGTCACTCTATCAATACAATGCTTTTTTAAAGGAAGTGATCACGATGTTCAAATTCCGCGGCGATGCTGAGCTGGCGCGCTTTTTTGCCGGACGACTAAAGGCGCTTTATCAAAAAGAATTCCGCGGCTACTTGCCGGTCGAGATCCCGCTCAGTGAAGCGAGACTCAAGGCGAGAGGATTCAATCAATCGCTGCTGCTGATGGAGGGCTGGGCTGAGGAAACAAAGCTGCTGCAAAGAGCGAGCGGGGAGAAACAGAGCAAGCGGAGCCGCAGGCAGAGAATTGCCCGGATCAACGAGCAGCCGTTTCATCTCACACAGTTAGCGAAACCGTTGATTGAAGGAAAAAAGCTTGTTTTGATTGATGACATCTATACGACGGGAACGACGGTCCGGCAGGCGGCGCGGATATTGAAGCGCCACGGGGCAGAGCGCATCGCTTCCTTGACAATCGCACGGTAAAAAGAGACTAGAGACTATTGTCATATACGCATCAGGCAGTATAATAAAAGAAAGGAATGGAAAGGGGAATGATCCATGAAAAACGTAGCCAATTGTCCACGTTGCGGCCGGATTTTTGTTAAGGCGTTACGCCCTATTTGCCAGCAGTGTTTTAAAGAGCAAGAGGATAACTATGATAAGGTGTCGAAGTTCATGCGGCGCAAGCAAAACAGAATGGCTTCCATTCAGGAAGTTCATGAAAAGACAGAAGTCTCGTTAGAAGAGATTCATATGTTTGTCCGCGAGGGCAGGTTGCTCACCACTCATTTCCCCAACCTCGGTTATCCGTGCGATTCATGCGGCACAATGATTCAGGAAGGCCGCCTTTGCAGCAGCTGCAAAGACGCGATTACCGGCGATCTTGAAAAGCTTGAAAAAGAAAAAGAGTTCGTTGAGCGGAAAAAGGAAACGGAAAAAGAGAAAAACAGGGTGACGACTTATCATTCTCTTAACAGCCGATTTAATAAAAATGAATAAACATTTTTGAGAAATGTGCCGATATAATGAGTAGGGGGATGTTTCAAAAGGGAAAACCCTCTTTGAGACAGCTCTTCGGCACATTTTTTCTTTTGAAAACAATCGTATCACAAGGGGTCAAACAGTGAGGTGAGAGCATGAAAATCAATCCGTATCAATCCGTTCAGCAAAATCCATACCGCAAGCAGCTGGAAAAGCAGGATAAGGCTGCCGAGACGAAAGCGAAAAGCGATAAGCTTGAGATTTCCTTTGAAGCGCTGGAAATGCAAAAGGGGACAGCGATTGAAAAAGAACGTCAGACGAAGGTTGAAGATCTGAAGCAGAAGATCGAGGCCGGAGAATACAAAGTAAATCCACAGGCAGTGGCGAACAAGTTTTATCAATTTTGGAATGAGTAGAGACGAGGCAAAGGAGGGACGGGCATGTCAGTGAAGGCGATAACAGAGCTGCTTGAATCATTGGCTATGATTCATCATGAGCTAAATAAAGCAGCAGGACAAAAGGTTGAGCTGATCAAAAAAGGGGATATGCCTGCCTTGGAAGAGCTTGTTCGCGCGGAAGCGAAGCTGGTGCGTAAGGCGCAGGCGACGGAGGCGATGCGTGTGAAGGTCGTACGAACATTTCTTGTAAGCAAGGGAAAGATAACAGAAAACGCAACGCTGGCCGAGATAAAGGAATGGGCGACGGCGGAGGAGCGTGAACAGCTCGATGCCCTTCAGCAGCGGCTGCTCACGGAGATTCATGCATTAAAACGTCAAAATGAGCTGAACCAGCAGCTTATTGAGGAATCGTTGCGGTTTGTCAATCTTTCCCTTGATTTAATGGTGCCGCATCAGGAGGATATCAGCTACAAGCGCCCGAATGAGCGCGATGACCAGCCTTATGACACCGGACACTCCCTGTTCGACTCAAAAGCCTAACTTGAATGGAGGATCATTTAAATGCAGTCAACGTTCCACGGTTTAGAAACAGCAAGACGGGCGATGATGACCCAGCAATACGCCTTACATACAGTCGGTCATAATATCGCCAACGCCAACACGCCCGGCTACACGAGACAGCGTGTCAATTTTTCGCAAACGGAGCCTTACCCGGCAAGCGGTATGAACAGCCCGCGAATCCCTGGTCATCTCGGTACCGGAGTCAAGGCCGGCTCCATTCAGCGCGTACGCGAAGCATTTCTCGATGTGCAATACCGCAATGAATCAAACAAGGTTGGCTATTGGGATGCCCGCTACAGCTCGCTTATGAAAATGGAGGATATTTTAAATGAGCCTTCAGAAAACGGGTTGAACCATCAGATTGATCTTTTCTGGAGATCCTTTCAGGACCTGGCCGGAACCTCCGATGATTCCGGCGCCCGCTCCGTCGTCCGTGAGCGCGGCCGCTTTATCGCCGAGAGCTTCAATTATATGCACGATTCATTATCTGAAATCCGTAATGATTACAAAAACGAAATTGAAGTGACGGAAAAGGAAGTCAACGCGCTTCTCCGCCAACTGGACAATGTCAATGAACAAATCCGCAAAGTCGAACCGCACGGCTACGTCACCAACGACCTTTACGACGAACAGGATCGCCTAATTGACCAGCTCTCACGGATCGTCAACATCAAAGTCGAGCGCGAACAAAGCGGCGGCAAACCGAGCGAAGTCGCCGAAGGAGCGGTAACGGTCTATTTGGTGAATGAGAATGGACAGGCGTATACGAAGGAGGTTCTGAATGATGAGGGTTTGCCAGTAACGGGTGAAGATGGTGAGCGGCTCTTGGAACCGATCAAGCTTGTGGATGGGACAGGTCAAGAACGTCATTTAGAAATGAGCATCGGATTTGAGAATGGGGCAGTAACCAGCTATGCCTTTATGAAAGAAGGCGAGGATGGTGAACCCATTGAAGCTTATGCAATAGATGACCTTCATACCGATATGCCGCGCGGGGAAATGAAAGCCTTAATTGAGGCATACGGATACGAGACGACGGTCGACGGGGAAACTCAAATTGTCGGCACCTATCCCGACATGCTCGCGGAGATTGACTTAATGGCTTATAAGTTTGCCACCGAGATTAACAATATTCATAAGCTCGGCTTTACGCTTGGAACAGACAGTGAACCTGCAACAAATGGCGGCGACTTTTTTGACCTGGGAGGTCTTACTGATCCGGCGGGAGCAGCGAAGGCAATTAAGATCCATGCCAATATTGAAGCAAGTCGCAATAACATCGCCGCAGCCGGTGTGAATGTCGATGCGTTGAATGATACAGTGCCTTTTACATTAAACGAAGTTGATTATGACAGTCCAAAAGACGCTTACGAAAAACTAATGGCTAAATCACCTAAATCAGAAGAGGATTATGCAAGCCTTCATGCTTTATTGAGTGCTGATGATGAAAATCCATTTTATGATGATGCTGGAAATGAAGTTAATGTCTTCAACGATCTGCCAAAAGCCTATGCTGGAAGTGGAACGAACGCGCTTGAATTAGCGAATATGAAGGATATTATTATGGAATTCAGCTCGGGCAATTCAGGCACGATCGGTAGCTATTATCAAAGTGTGATTGGTGACATGGCTGTCAATGCCCAGGAAGCGGCGCGGATGGCGGACAGCTCATTATCGTTGCGAGACAGTGTTGAATTTCGGCGCCAGTCGGTCAGCAATGTTTCGGCGGATGAGGAATTTACATTAATGATTCAATTTCAGCACGCCTATAATGCGGCGGCGCGAAACATCACCATGGTCGATGAAATGCTTGACCGTATTATTAATAATATGGGGATAGTCGGAAGATAAGGATAGGTGAGAAACGATGCGTGTAACACAAATGATGCTATCAACAAATTCATTACGGCATATAAATCAGGGCTATAACCGCCTTGCCTCGCTGCAGGACCAGCTCGCCACCGGCAAAAAGATTACCCGTCCGTCGCAGGACCCGGTTGTGGCGATGAAGGGAATGCGCTACCGCACCCAGGTTACGGAAGTGGAACAGTTCAAGCGCAACCTCAGCGAAGCCTATAACTGGCTGGATACGGCAGATGCTGCATTGGATCAGGCGACGGAAACATTGCGGCGGATTCGCGAGCTGGCGACCCAGGGGGCGAACGACTCCTATAATGCGGAGGAGCGGGCAAACATTGCCAAGGAAATCCAGCAGCTGCGGGAGCATTTGCAGTCCCTCGCCAATACAAAAAGCAGTCACCGCTTTATTTTTAATGGGACGGACACAACGAATGCGCCGATTATTGATATGGAGAAGATCGATATCGGGCTGGAAACGTTATTTGATCCAAACACGGAGCTTGATAAGATTGAGCTTAGCTATGATGGTAAGATTTTTAAAGAAGTTTCGAGTGATGGCGGACAAATTGTATTTGAGGCGGTTGGCCAGGAAGATGTCCAATTGATCGTTGAAGAAAATGGCAATAAAGTGACGTTTACTCGACCAAATCCGGATAGCTCTGCAAGTGAACCAACGATAACCGAAACTCTGCGCCCAGCTGATGTCATCGCCTCATACAATGATGCTGTTTCGATCAACACGCAAACGGTTGAAATCGAATTGCTGAAAGGCGTGACGATTCCGGTGAATGTTGATCCGGCTAACATTTTCAACAATGCGCTTTTCGGCGATATTATCAGACTGGAGCACGCCCTCAATGATCCGTCCATTTCCGGTAAAGATTTGACTGGGTATATCGACAATATCTTTGGCCATATTGACCAATTTGTCGCGGAGCGTGCCGAGCTCGGTGCACGGGTTAACCGAGTGGAGATGATGGAAAGCCGCTTGATGGAGCAGGAGGTCAGCGCGAAAAATATTATGTCCAACAATGAGGATGCCGATATTGAGCAAGTGATTATCAACCTGACGATTCAGGAAACGGTCCATCGTGCCGCTCTTGCCGTCGGCGCGAGAATTATTCAGCCGTCATTACTCGATTTCCTCAGATAATTGAGCAAAGGAGGGAGCTTGCTTGCAGCTGCCTACGCTTGAGATTCATTCAACAGACGCCTATATCGGTATTCGCTCCCAGCGGCCAGGTCCGCGCATCTCGCAGCCGTCCGCCGATCTGCAAATTCGTCAGCAGCATGTCGGCCTGATTGAAATCAGTCAAACCGCCGCGAAGCTGTTTATTGACCAGAGACAGGCTTTTGCCGAGGCAAACTTGAAGACGCCGCTGCGGATGGCCAATGACTACTGGGACAAAACGACGAGCGTCGTTCACCAGTATCTTGCAAAAACCGCCCAGCAAGGCAATCAAATGATGAAAATCGAAAACGGCGCGCGTGGCGGGGACGCTTTTGCCCAAATCGCCAAAGTAAACGGCGAGCGGGCCCCACAGAAGGCTGTCTATACGACCATGCCGCGTTCGGCTTTCAGCATCTCGTTTGACTATCAGCCCGGGCAGCTATCGATGAAAGCTCCTTACAAAGAGCCCGATATTACCGTCACCCCCCGTTCGCCGCAAATCGAAATGCCGAAATGGCAGCTTGATGTCTATCTAAGACAGAAAAACGACATTTCCTTTCAGGCGGTTGGAGCAGAGGTGAATATGGGATTGTGAGCAAAAAGCCGTGATGACGGCTTTTTTCTATGAAGAAAAAAGCGGGGAGAAAAGCCGAACAACCTCTTCCCTTATGATACAATGAGAAAAAATGCGGATAAGGTAAAGGTGAATGAAAATGAAAATAGAAACGAAATATCAAGGGATTGTAGAGATCGCCGAAGACCGCTTCATTACATTTGAAAAAGGTCTTCCCGCTTTCGAAGAGGAAACTTCTTTTGTTCTCCTCCCTTTTGAAGAAAATACACCGTTTTATGTGCTGCAGTCGACGAAAAGCGCTAGTGTCGCTTTTATCGTCGTTAATCCGTTTGACTATGTTTCCCAGTATGAAGTGAAGCTCACCGATTCGACGATTGAACAGCTCGAGATCGAGAAGCAGGAGGATGTTGCGATTTTTGTTATGCTGACGATTCGCGAGCCGTTCGCGGAAACGACCGCCAATCTTCAGGGACCTGTTGTCATCAACGCCGCCAAGCAAAAAGGCAAGCAAATTTTAATGAACGAATCGAACTACCAGACGAAGCATGCGATTTTCGCTGTGGCAAAGGGGGCGAAGTAAATGCTCGTGCTCTCACGCAAGCTGAAGGAAGCGATTCAAATCGGCGATGACATCGAAATCACAATCCTGGCGATTGATGGCGACCAGGTCAAACTAGGTATCCAGGCGCCGAGACATGTCGACATCCACCGAAAAGAGATTTATGTCGCGATCCAAACCGAAAACAGCGAAGCCGCCAAAACCATCTCGCTTGACAGCTTGAAAGGATTTTTAAAAGAACATCCGAACAATTGAGAAGGGCAGAAGGAACGTCATTCCGTTATGTCGCTTCCAGGGCCCTTATCGTTGGTGTATAGGGAACCTGATTCCGCTATTGTCGGTTACAAGGTGGTTGAACCGCTTGTTTTTGCCTAGTAACGGAATTTCGTTCCTATTGTTGTACAGATGAGCGTTAAAATAGAAGAATAACGGAATCTCGTTCCTCTCGATAGCTTCTCCAAGAAGGGAGTCTAGGCGGTGCAGAGCCATCCTTGAATTTCGGCCAGACTCTAGTTTCCGTATAAGAAAGGTTGTTTTTTTATCTTTTGCCCAGCCTATAGGTCAAAGCTAGTTCTTTCTCAAGTTTCCCTGTTTCTGCCTTCGCGTTTGACCTATTATCGAACTGTTTTGCCCTGTCCGCTCACGATTTGTCCCAGTGACGCCTGTTCGCCTTTACAAGGACTAGCCTTCAGCCTAGACTTTTGAAGAAAGGGGTGAAAGCCAATGGAATGTGAAAGCGAAGTTCTCACGTTATTGAAGCAAATGAACAAGCGGCTGGAGAGACTGGTAGGACATGTCCAGAGTATAGACCTAAAGGTACAAAATTTCGACACACGCTTTGATGAACAGGAGCGTTCCTTCAAACAAACGATCAAACAGGCAATTGAGGAAAGTGAGCAACGAATAAATGCCAGGCTGGATCAACACGAGCAGCTTCTCCAGCAGCTCTCTGAGGAAATCGCGATCGCGAGCCGCAAAGTAAGAGAAGCAACGGAAAGACACACAAGGAACTTTGATCGCTCCTTCCAAAAAAATCTGTTGATCAAACGCGAGCTCGCCCGGCTAAACAGGGAAATCCAATCTTCCTATTATTGATGAGAAACTGGAGAGTCGCTGTTGAAACGAGTTTTCTGATTAGATAAATCCTTAAATAAAGAGGGAAACGATGAACCTTCAAAAAGTAAGATTGTATATTGAAGCATTGGGAATTAGCTTTATTATTACGAGCATTTTCTATATGATTCCATTACAAATCTATCTAGCTGGAGAGCCCAGATTAATGACGGTTTTTACTACATTATTTTTAAGTTATGTAACCTATAATTACAATCAATTATTCCATGAGTTATGGGATAGGTGGTTTGGGAAGAAGTGATAAATTTAGTCCAATGAACCCTTATTAGCAGGCCGTGGTGTCCCTGTTCAGTTAACATTCTTCCCAATGATGCCTGTTCGCCTTTACAGGAACAAACATTCGATATAGACTTAACCTAAAGGAGGTGAGAGTAAATGGAAAACGAACTTCTCACGTTAGTCAAGCAAATGAACAAGCAGCTTCAAAATCTCGACAAGCGCTTTGATGAACAGGAGCGTTCCTTCAAACAGGCAATTGAGGAAAGTGAACAGCGCACAAATGTTAAATTCGAGCAACTGATCAAGATGACGGCGAAAAACTCGGAAGACATCGTTGCCCTGCGCCTCGAAATGAAAGAACGAACGGACAAGCTGGAACTAGCCAACTACCGCCACAAAACCGACATTGACCTCCTCTTTCAAGAAACCCAGTCAAACAAACGCGACATCGCCCAATTGAAAAACTAATCACAAAACTCCCCGTTTAGTCTTCTATCGAATCGAAAATGGGGAGTTTTGTACGTAAGAAAAACCTCCTACATAACCGCCAACTGTTATCCAGACATAAATCAGACAAAAAAAGATAAAAAAATCCGAAAAACCATTTAACATTAGAGCCAACCTGTCGATATAACGAGTGTAAGCATCCTTTTGGCTTGGGCGGCCGACCAAACCAAAAGGAGTTGCTGACTAATCTATCTGGCCTACAAGGACGTGGGCGACACTTCAAGGAGGAAGTATATTATGATTATTAACAACAACATCCCAGCTTTAAACACGTACCGTCAAATGGGTATCAACCAAAATGCTGGACAATCTGCAATGGAGAAGCTCTCTTCAGGTCTTCGTATTAACCGTGCTGGTGATGACGCTGCAGGTCTTGCAATCTCTGAAAAAATGCGTGGTCAAATCCGTGGTTTGAACCAGGCTTCCCGTAACGCACAAGACAGTATTTCTTTAATTCAAACTGCTGAAGGTGCTCTTCAAGAAACTCAATCAATCCTTCAACGTATGCGTGAATTAGCAGTTCAATCTGCTAACGACACAAACACAGAAGCAGACCGCGAGGAAATCCAAAAGGAAATCAATGAGCTAGTTGATGAAATCGATCGTATCGCTAACACAACTGAGTTCAACACAATGAAGCTTCTTGATGGTAGTCGTAAAGGATTCAGCGACACTCGTGACGCGTCTTTTGAAGTGCAAAGAAATACACATGCAGATGTAACGGTTGAGGCAGTTTCTGGTTTTGGTGAAGCAGCAACTGACGATGCTGTTGTGACAATTACTTATATTGGAGCAGATGAATCAGGTAATGCACAATTTGCGATTGATTCATCTATTGAGCTTGGAAGTGGGGCTCTTACTACTGCTTCTGGTAGTAGCACTTTAGAAATTGCTTCAGGTGCTGAACTGACAATTAATGGCTTGGAAAATATGAAAGAAGGCGAAAGTATCACAATTAGTGTTCGAGGATACGATGCTGGTAACAATGGAGAAGATGCTGTATCAAATTCCCTTTCCATGCAAATTGGTGCGAACACTGGTCAAAACATGCTAATCGGTATTAACGATATGCGTGCGCAAGCACTTAACGTTCGTGATGATGCTGGAAATGCAATCGATGTAACGGATGCAACGAAAGCTTCACAAGCGATCACAACGATCAACAATGCAATTGAAAGTGTATCAGCTCAACGTTCTAACCTTGGTGCATTCCAAAACCGTTTAGAGCACACAATTTCTAACTTGGACAACTCAGCTGAGAACCTTCAAGCTGCAGAGTCTCGTATCCGTGACGTGGATATGGCTCGTGAAATGATGGAGTACACTCGTGCGAACATCCTTTCTCAAGCTTCTCAAGCTATGCTTGCTCAAGCAAACCAAGCTCCACAATCAGTTTTACAATTACTTGGATAATTTCAAGCTTTAAAAGCCCGAGCCTTTTGGCTTGGGCTTTTATTTACTTTTTAACAACTTTCTTTTAAAAGGAATAAATTGTAATTCGACAAGGGTGCTATTTTATTTAAGTAAATGAAGAAATGGTCGATATTATTAGTAGAATACGATTTGGAGGATTTACTGTGAAACTTATTATACAAGACCTATCTATTGAGCTTGAAAATGAGCATAAATCAATTAATGAAATTACTAACATCGTGAATGAAAGATTGAAACGTGAAGATGGTATGTATTTCAGTCATTTTGTTGTTGATGGAGAAGAGGTTTATGAAGATTTAGAGCTTTATTTTGAAGAAAGAATTAACGATATTAAAGAGGCTACTGCAGTTATGAAGCCCATTTCACTATTTGTTAGTGAGCTGTTAGCTTCAGGATATGAGTACTTGGAAAGGGCTCTGCCGGAAATTCACACACTAACCTCTGAACTGTACAGCGGTAAATTAGATGAAACGAAAACTAAATTATCACAATTTATCGAGGGGCTTGAGTGGATTTATCAATTGATTTCGACTATCGACCGGCTTGATGCTGAGCGTCCTCAAAATTGGGACGAAGTATTGGTGAAATCCGTTAGCCTTGAGTCAGTTTTTCGTAATCTTGAAGAGGCAATGCAGAATGAAAATGAAATTGAATTAGCCGACTTTATCCAATATGAAATTACACCAGTACTTGAGGATATAAAAATGGACATTAAGAAGATTATGAATGAGGAAGATAAATGATGATGCAAGTTGACAATATTAACTTCTTACGAAAATATTTTCCTCGCGTCCGCGAACAAATGAGAGATCAACAGGCGAAGAAGATTACAGTAGAAAGAATATCAACTCGTTCAGGAGAGGACACGCTAAAGGTTCAAAATGGTGGAAAGGAGTTTTTTCTTCATAGTAAATATAATCCCACTGTTGAAGCGGAGAAGTTACTAGAAACGTATGAAGATGTTGACCAATACGATCATATCTTTTTCTATGGTTTAGGGTTAGGTTATCACGTAGAAAAAATGATAAATCAATACCCGGATCTTACATTTACTTTATATGAACCGATTACCAACATTTTCTCGGAATTTATTAAAACACAACCATTACATAAATTCAGTAAACAGAGAGTAACATCAATTCATGTAGAAAGTACACTTTCTCAACAGCGGTTGGATGCGGAGCTTACAAAAATTATTAATAAAAAAGTGCTGTTTGTTGCCCTGCCCAGTTATAAAAAGGCCTTCTCAAAAGAATATCAATCCTTTGTTGCTTTATTTTCTGAAATGCTTAAACAAAAAAAAGCAAGTTTTCGTACCAATTACGCTTATGAAAAAAGATGGACTTTAAATAGTTTAATGAACTTTCAAAGTACACTATCAACTCCGAATATTCTTCACGATGTTGATCATGAGTTTTTTAAAAATAAACCAGCACTCTTAGTTGCAGCAGGTCCATCTCTTGCTGAGGAGCTGGATAGGATTCGTTATATTAAAGAACATAAGCTTGCCTATGTAATCGCAGTTGGATCAGCGATTAATGCGCTTATTAATGAAGGGATTAAACCAGATGCCGTTGCTTCATATGATCCAAAGGGAAGAAACCAAAAGGTTTTTGAAAAGACGATTGCTTTAGGGCTTGATCATGAAATTCCACTTATATTCGGGAGTTCAATCGGATTTGAGGTATTGCAAGTGTATAATGGTCACAAGCTTCATATGTTAACGAATCAAGATACAATATCTCCTTATTTTTTGAAACATAAAAAGTCTAAAAAGTTAACTCAATTAAATGATGCTGCATCGATTGCGGTCGTAACCTTGCAATTAATGGATAAGTTAAAGTTTAATCCGATTATTTTAGTAGGACAAAACCTCTCATTTCGTAATAATCAGCGTTTTTCAAAAGGTATTCAATACGATCATATTTCCAGTGAAGTGACTGAGCAAGAGAAGGAAAGGCTTATTGAGATAACAAGTGTAGATGGTGAAACAGTTCAAACGAATGAAATGTTTTTACGGATGAAAAAACAGTTAGAATCTTATATTCCTTTAATTACGAACGCAAAGAAAGTTGTTATTAATACGACGCAAGGAGGGGCACATATCGAAGGAACTGTTTTCAAATCATTGGAAGAAGTAGTTGCAAATGATTTTGAAAATGAAGTAGTCATAGATAATTGGTTTAAGGAGATAACGAAGCAATATGATCAACAGTATGTTCTAGAACAGAAGCAACGTATGGATGAATCGGTAGATGAACTTGTTTTATATGTTAACCAACTTATTAAAGGATTAAATAATTTAAATTGGTTAATAGAGGAAAATAAAATATATCAGATTACCGAGCAAATGAATCAACTAGATAAGACGTTTCAAGCTATGGACTTATTAGATTCATATAAAGTTTTAATCCATCCTACAGTGCGTGTACAACATGAACTAACAGAAAAAAGATTGTTATTAATGCATGATGAAAAAGAAATGCTTCAAAAAGGAAAGTTTGTTTTAGCGGAACTATCCAGTTATATAGAGGAAATAAAAAAAGCAATTGAGATTGTTGTTCCAGTGTATGATACAGTATTAAAAGAAGTAGAGAAGAAACTCTTTAATGAGTGAATAGAGAAGTATAGACTGAATTTGAAGTTTCTCATCTTGTTAAGAGTGTGATCTAAATAAGTTCCCTATTAATTTAAAAATAATAAGTGCGATAATCATACAATAAAGGAGCATCTTTATGCCAAATATTCTTGTCACTGGAGCTGACGGTTTTATCGGCAGTCATTTAACAGAGGAATTAGTGAAAAAAGGATACAAAGTCAAGGCTTTTGCTTATTATAATTCATTTAACTCATGGGGCTGGTTAGATTCTCTGCCCAAAGAGATTATCAATGAGGTTGATGTTTTTACTGGGGATATAAGAGACCCCAATGGGGTTAAGGAAGCAATGAAAGATATAGACGAGGTATATCATCTTGCGGCCCTGATTGCTATTCCGTTTAGTTACCATTCCCCTGATACTTACGTAGATACAAATATAAAAGGGACATTAAATGTATTGCAGGCAGCTAGAGATTTAGACACTTCAAGATTATTAATAACTTCAACTTCTGAGGTTTATGGAACGGCTCAGTATGTACCAATTGATGAAAACCATCCTTTTCAAGGGCAATCCCCTTACTCAGCAACTAAAATAGGGGCAGATCGTCTAGCGGAATCATTTTATCGTAGCTTTGAGATGCCGATCACGATTGTTCGACCATTTAATACTTATGGACCGCGCCAATCAGCCAGAGCTGTAATTCCGACAATTATTACACAATTACTGGCTGGGAAAGAAGAAATTCAACTTGGTTCGCTTACTCCTACACGGGATTTTAACTATGTTAAAGATACAGCAAATGGGTTTATCAAGATTGCCAAGGCGTCTAATACAATTGGTGAAGAAATAAACATTGCATCACAGGAGGAAATTTCTATCGGGCAACTGGCAGAAGAAATAATTAGACAAATTAGTCCTAATGCAAAGATTATTTGTGATGAGCAAAGGTTAAGGCCTGAAAATAGCGAGGTAAACAGACTGCTCGGATCAAATGAGAAAATCAAGCGCCTGACGAACTGGAGACCCCAGTATTCTTTCGAAGAAGGTCTAGCTGAAACTATTGAGTTCTTTAAGCAGCATATAGATAAATACAAAGTTGATATATATAACATTTAGGAGCAGGAAATGGATCAAAAATTTATTCCTCTATCGGTCCCGAACTTAAAAGGAAAAGAGTTAGAATATGTTACTCAAGCTATTGAAAGCGAGTGGGTTTCAACAGCTGGATCTTATATTAATGAGTTTGAAGAAAAAACAGCAGCCTATGTTAAAGCAAAGGGAGCCGTTTCAGTTCAAAATGGAACTTCAGGTTTACACATTGCCCTCAAAGTGTGTGGAGTGACGGAAGAAAATGAAGTAATTGTGCCAGCGTTTACATTTATTGCTGCTGTTAACCCTGTAAAGTATATTGGTGCAGAACCTATTTTTATAGACTGTGATGATTCTCTCTGTATGGATGCAGACAAGCTTCTCCATTTTTGTCAAGAAGAGTGTGAATTTGAGGGTAGAGAACTGATAAATAAGAAAACGAAAAAGCATATTAAAGCCATTATAGTTGTTCATATATTTGGAAATACAGCGAACATGGAAAAAATAATGAATGTCGCAAATGAATTTAACTTAAAAGTTATAGAAGATGCTACTGAAGCTATTGGAACGTATTACACTGAAGGTTTTTATAAAGGGAAGTATGCTGGGACGATTGGGACGATTGGAGTTTACTCATTTAATGGTAATAAAATCATGACCACAGGCGGTGGTGGCATGATCGTTTCTGACGACATGGAATTAATAAAGCGGGCGAAGCATCTGACCACCCAGGCCAAGAGTGATGAACTCTATTACAGACATGACGAAGTAGGATATAATTATCGGATGACAAACATTCAAGCTGCACTTGGATTAGCGCAGTTAGAGCAGTTGGAGACCTTTATTAAAACAAAAAGAGAAAATTATCTCTATTACAGAGAACAACTAAATACAATAAAAGGACTTACTCTTTTAGAATTTAATGAAAATATTAGAAGCAATTATTGGTTTTATTCTTTGTACATTAATGAAGATTACTTGTTAAATAGGGATGAAATAATTTCATTTTTAGCTTCTAAGAACGTTCAAGTTAGGCCTGTTTGGGATTTAATTAATGAACAAAAGCCTTATTTGAAAAATCAGACATATAAAATTGAGATAGCATCACACTACCTACATCATATTGTTAATATACCTTGCAGTTCTAACTTAACTAAAGAAGATGCTCAATATGTCATAGAGTGTCTAAAAAGCCCCAAGAAAGTTTAAAGAATTAATTAGGTGGTGTGAAAATTGGATGTACAAGAGTTTTTAATAGATGAAGAATCGACTATGTTAGAAGCGATGGCGTTGCTAGATAAACTAGCGAAAAAGGTACTGTTTGTTGTAAAGGATAATCGGTTCGCGGCAGCTATTACCGATGGTGACATTAGAAGATGGATTTTAAAAAAAGGAAGTTTGAATGCAAAAGTTAAGGATATGGCTAACTATAGTCCTAAGTACATTTATGAAAAAGATAAACAAATGGTCAAAGACTATATGCGTAAGCACTCAATTGAAGCGTTACCTGTTTTGAATGAAGAAGAAGAGATTGTCTCGATCGTGTTTTGGAATGACGAAAAGGTAGAACGTGGAGGAAAACTTGAAGCACCTATTGTTATGATGGCCGGAGGTCTAGGAACTAGATTGTACCCGTATACAAAGATCCTTCCCAAACCATTAATTCCTATTGGAGAGATTCCTGTTGCGGAACATATTATTAATCGGTTTAATCAATATGGTAGTAATCAGTTTTATTTAATTGTCAATCATAAGAAAAATATGATAAAAGCGTATTTTAATGAAATTGAAAAAAAATATGATGTCTATTACGCTGATGAAGAACTTCCGTTAGGTACAGGTGGAGGGTTGAGTTTGTTAAAGGGAGAAATAGACTCAACTTTTATATTGACTAATTGTGATATTATTATTGAGGAAGATTACGAAAAAATCTATGATTATCACCAGAAAGAGAATAATTTAATTACGATGGTCTGCTCTTTAAAAAATATTAAAATACCATATGGAGTTATTGAAATTAGCGAAGTCGGTGAAATAGAAGAAATGAAAGAGAAACCAGAATTTTCATTTTTTGCTAATACAGGCATGTACGTTGTTGAGCCCCGAGTTATTAATGAATTAGAAAATGACACGGCTATTGGATTCCCTGATATTATTGAGAAGTACAAGCAAAGTGGAGAAAAGATCGGGGTTTATCCAATCAGTGAAAATGCCTGGCTTGACATGGGACAGTTAGATGAAATGGAGAATATGAGAAGAAGGCTTGAACGTGATGAGTAAAAAAATACTATTGATTGGTGGGGGAGGGCATTGTAAGTCAGTATTAGATGCCCTTTTAAGCACGGAAATGTATCACAATATTGGAATCATCGACAAACGAGAAAATATTGGTAAGAGGGTGTTGTCTGTTCCTATAGTTGGGTGTGACGATGATCTACAAACATTTTTTGATGAAGGTTATACAGATGCCTTTGTAACAGTGGGGAGTATTGGAAATCCTGAATTGCGAATGAAACTTTTAAGTTTGATTAAAACAATAGGTTTCAACATTCCGAATATAATCGATAAAACAGCGACAGTTAGTAAACACGCTAAGCTAAGTAAAGGGATTTTTATCGGTAAAAACGCTGTAATAAATGCTGGATCTGTCATTCATAAAGGAGCAATTATTAATACATCTGTTACGATCGAGCATGATTGTTTGGTTGAGGAATTTTCACATATTGCCTCAGGTAGCGTACTGTGCGGAGAGGTTAAGGTTGGCAAACGGTCGCATATAGGAGCAAATAGTGTAATCAAACAACAGATTGAAATTGGAGATAACACAATTATAGGAATTGGCAGTACTGTTTTATCTGATATTAAGGATTATACGGTTGCCTATGGTAATCCTTGTAAGGAGGTGCGTTCGAAATGAGTGTATACATTATTGCAGAGGCAGGAGTAAATCATAACGGTAGTTTAGAAAATGCAAAATTGTTGGTCGATCGTGCCAAGGACGCTGGGGCTGACTGTATAAAATTTCAAACCTTTGTAGCCAACAAAATGGCTTCTAAGCATGCGGAGAAAGCTGGCTATCAACGAAAGCAGTCAGGTGCCGCTGAAAGTCAATTAGATATGCTCAGTAAGCTAGAGTTGTCTTTTGGAGCATTTGTTGAACTTAACAAGTATTGTGAGCTTAAGGGAATTGAATTTCTTTCAACCGGTTTTGACTTTGATAGTATCGACTTCTTAAGTAGTTTAAATATGAAAAGATGGAAAATTCCCTCTGGAGAAATAACCAACCTCCCCTATTTAATAAGAATAGCTCAATTAAATAAACCAGTTATACTTTCAACAGGAATGAGTACGATGCAGGAAATCCGTGATGCTGTTCGCGTACTTAAGGAGCACGGAGCCAGTGAGATCACTATATTACATTGTACAACTGAATACCCTGCTCCTTTTAAGGATGTTAATCTGGCTGCAATGAAAACCATTCATAAGGAATTCAACTTATCTATTGGTTACTCAGATCATACACGTGGGATTGAAATTTCTATTGCCGCTGTTGCGATGGGAGCAACGATAATTGAAAAGCATTTTACTCTCGATCGAAGTATGGACGGCCCTGATCATCAAGCAAGTTTAGAACCAGATGAATTAAAAGCAATGGTAAGGGCTATTCGTAATGTTGAAATGTCTATTGGAAGTGACGAAAAACAGCCGGTAGAATCTGAAAAAAAGAATATAGCGGTAGCAAGAAAAAGTATTGTAGCAAATCGTTCGATTACAAAAGGGGAAATCTATACAGAAGAAAACCTTGCAGTAAAACGGCCAGGGAATGGAATTAGTCCAATGAAGTGGTATGAGGTGATAGGCCAGCCGGCTAAACGTAATTTTGAAGAAGACGAGTTGATAGAGGTATGAAAAAGATCAGTGTCCTTACTGCTACGAGGGCCGAATATGGTTTATTAAAACCAATTATTGAAAATTTAAATACTATCTCAGAGTTTGATGTGCGTATTGTAGTGACTGGTGCTCATTTATCTCCTGAATTTGGATTGACTTATAAGGAAATCGAAGAAGACGGTTTTCTAATTGATTCAAAGATTGAAATGCTTCTAAGTGCAGATACACCGGCGGCAATTTCAAAATCAATGGGTTTAGCAATGATAAGTTTTGCGGATTATTTTGAAAAACTTAAACCAGATATGCTTCTTGTTCTAGGAGATCGGTATGAAACGTTAGCCGTTTGTACTGCTGCGATGAATCAAAGAATTCCAATAGCTCATTTATATGGTGGGGAGACAACTGAAGGTGCTGTAGATGAGGCAATTCGTCACGCAATTACGAAATTAAGCTATCTACACTTCACAAGTACAGAATCCTATCGGAAGCGGGTTATTCAGTTAGGAGAACACCCAGATAGAGTATTTTGTGTGGGGGCAGTTGGTGTAGAAAATATTCTCAGTCAGCCATTAATGAGTAAAGATGAATTAGCATTATCAATCAAATTCAACTTTGACAAGCCATATGCAGTAGTTACGTTTCATCCAGTGACACTTGAAGACAATCAATTACAAGAGCAATTTCAAGCTTTACTTAAGGTTTGTCAAAAGCACCAGAATTTGAATTTCATATTTACAAAGGCGAATGCGGATGCTAATGGTCGAATTATAAACAAAATGATCGATCATTATTTAGAAAAATATAATAACGCTACAGCCTTTACGTCATTAGGGTTGATTCGATATTTAAGTGCTTTAAAATATTGTGAGTTTGTTATTGGCAATTCATCCAGTGGCTTAATAGAAGCACCTAGCTTTGGGATACCAACAATTAATATTGGAGATCGTCAAAAAAGAAGAATTCAAGCCGATAGTGTGATCAATTGTTTACCAAGTTATGAAGATATAAAAAATGCAGTACATCTTGCTTTATCGGTTAATTTTAAAAAGAAGTGTAGAAGTACAATTAATCCATATGGTAATGGTGGTACCTCAAAGAAGGTCATTGCAAAAATTAAAGAATTTCTACTAAATGAGAGAATCGAACTTAAAAAGAAGTTTTATGATTTATGAATGGGGGTGAACGAATGAGAAACATTGCAATTATTCCAGCAAGAAGTGGTTCTAAAGGATTGAAAGATAAAAATATTAAGATGTTACATGGGAAACCACTTATAGCTTACTCGATCTTAGCTGCTCAGAAATCGAATTTATTTGATGAAATAATGGTATCTACTGATTCAGAGGAATACGCTAAAATTGCTCAAGAATGGGGGGCGAATGTTCCATTTCTAAGGAGCGAGAAATTATCTTCTGATACAGCATCAACTTGGGATTCTGTGAAGGAAGTCTTAAAGCGTTATAAAGATGCAGGGAGAGAGTTTGATACAGTTACTCTCCTTCAGCCGACTTCACCACTCAGAACATATGAAGATATAATTAAAGCTCATGAACAAATGAGAATAAGAAGTGCGAATGCCGTTGTATCGGTGTGTGAAGTGGATCATTCTCCATTATGGTCTAATACTTTACCTGAAGACTATTCTATGGAAAACTTTTTGAAAAAAGAGGTAGTAGAAAGGCGTCGTCAAAGTTTACCTACTTTCTTTAGGTTAAATGGTGCAATATACATTTGTAAAACAAGTTATTTACTATCTAATGATACTTTTTATAAGGATAAATGTTATGCGGTGATCATGAAAAAAGAACATTCTATTGATATTGATGATGAGCTTGATTTTAAATACGCTGAATTATTAATAAATTCGAAATAGTTGTATCAGCTATATTGTAGACAATGTTGTTGATCTGAGATTAAAGGATGTTACAAAAGCAGTTTTTTCAATAAAAGTTACATTGGTACACTGTGAAGAATGAAATCTAAGTAATAGAAGAATAAGTCGTAATAATGAATGGACTAACTTTTATACACGATATAAATTGAAAAATCAACTATCATTAAGGGGGATATATGATGAATATTGTCATTGTAGGAGCTGGTCAAATTGGCAGCCGACATTTGCAATCACTAGCTCATTTTGATAGAGATGCAACTGTGTACGTTGTAGACCCAAGTGAAGAAGCACTAAGGATAGCAAAAGGTAGGTTTGAAGAAGAGGGAAGAGCGGATAAAAATATTGTTGATGTTTTCTTTGAAAAAACGTTGAAATATGTCCCAAATGAAATGGATGTTGGGATAATTGCCACAAATTCTAACATTCGAAAACAAGCAATCATGGACTTACTAACAGTAAGTTCGGTTCGTTACCTTATTTTAGAGAAATTTCTATTTCCACAGGAAAGTGATTATTCTGAAATCGAAGAACTGTTAAATTCTAAAGGGATTCAGGCGTTTGTAAATTGTGCTAGGAGAGTGTGGCCAATTTACAAGAAGGTAAAACGTTTAATAGATCAAAGTTCTTTTATTCATTTTGAAGTAAGCTCTTCGAATTTAGGGCTTGGTTGTAATGGTATACATTTTGTTGATTTACTAGCATATTTCACAGGTGAAGACAATATTGAATTTAATCAAAAGCTTTTAGATAAAGTAATTAAAGAAAGTAAACGGAAAGGTTTTTTGGAATTTACTGGTTCTTTAATAGGGGAAGGAAGGAATTTTCACCTAATTGTTACTTCATATTCTGACGGTGAGGCACCAGTAATGGTAAATATAAATACTTTAGATGCAAAAATAGTAATTAACGAAACGAAAAAAATTGCTTACTTTAGTACTAAAGAAAATGAGTGGAGTTTCGAAGAATATAGGTTTGAAAAGCTATATGTTAGCCAGTCAACAAGTGATATTATCAAGCAATTAATAGACACTAGAAATTGTGATCTCACACCTTATAAGGAATCGGCCAAGTTACATAAAAGTATGCTTGCTGCTTTTATTAAGCATTTGAATGCAAGTGGTTTTAATGAAGGAGAAGTGATAGATAAATGTATGATTACATAAGGGAGGAAGAGTTACTATTAGTCGGTACTGGTAATATGGCTCAACAGTATAGTAAAGTGTTACAAGCACAAAATATACCCTTTTATGTTATCGGGCGTAGTGAAAAAGGAACAATGAGATTTGAAGAAAACACTGGGATAAGCGCTTTTCCTAATGGTGTATCCTCGTATATTCAAACAGGCAGGCCGCTCCCGAAACAAGCTGTTGTAGCTGTTAATGTTGAAAACTTATACAACGTAGCGACTGAATTAATTGATAATGGAGTGAAAAGAATATTAATTGAGAAGCCAGGTGGGTTACATTTTACGGAAGTTAAAATGTTGTTGGAAAAAGCTCAAAAGCGATCAGTAGAAATATTTGTAGCATACAATAGAAGGTTTTACTCATCAGTGATCGAAGCACAGAGAATTATAGAGTTCGATGGGGGTGTCACTTCTTTTCAATTTGATTTTACTGAATGGTCGCATAAGGTAGAGAAACTTAATAAGCCTAAAGAAGTATTAGAAAATTGGTTGTTTTGTAATTCGTCACACGTAATAGATTTAGCATTTTTCTTAGGAGGAGTTCCAAAATCTATTCAATCTTATAAAAATGGAGAATTGGATTGGCATAAAAATGGTGCCATTTTTGTTGGCTCTGGTGTTTCAGAGAGGGAAGCACTATTTTCTTATCAAGCGAATTGGAAAGCACCTGGTAGATGGGGGATAGAGCTATTTACAAAAAAGACTCGACTCATACTTCAACCTCTTGAAGAGCTCTATATTCAATCATTAGGAAGTCTTTCGATTGATAAGGTGCAAATTGAAGATAGTTTGGATCGACAATTTAAGCCAGGTTTATATAAGCAGATAGAAGCTTTTAAAAATCATAAAAAAGAGCATTTATTAGATTTGCGTTCGCATCTTTTGCTTTGTAATAGTGTATATCAAAAGATAATAGAGTAGGTAGTTGTGATTTTTAGGGAGGAAAATGATGAGGATAGTAATAATTGGTAATTCGCTAGCTTTACCACGTCCCAAAAGGATTAATCAATATGATCCAAAGAAAAAAGAAGAACTAGCAGTCAGCTTCGATGATACTTATGGATTTTTAGTAGAAAAGACGATCCAAGCGGAATATCCTGATTTACATATACGTGTTATTAACAGAGCACAACGGGCCTATACGATAAAGCATATTGCTCAAACGTTCGCAGATCACTTGTTTTATTTTGAACCTAATATCCTTATTCTTAATGTCGGTCTTGTTGACTGTTGGTTTCGAGATGAAAATGGGACACAAATGGTAAATAAAGTAGAATTTCGCCAAGTTCTAATTCGCATAATGTCTATGTTATCTCTTAGACCAGAAGTCAAGATAATCATTGTGGGAATTACACCTACAAATACAAAAATGGAAAATAGATACAAAGGTATGAATGACGAAATCAGAAAATATAATGAGATATTAATGGATGGTGTTGATTATAGGCAAACTTTCTATGTTGACGTGGAGAAAAACATACAATTAAACGAAATATTATTACCAGACGGTCAGCATTATAACAAAGAAGGAAATAGAATAGTAGCTGAAAAAATAAGCATTCTTATTCGAGCTTTTATTGAGTCTGACCGCGGCGTAGGACTCTATAATCGTGAAAATGCCTATAACAAAGCATTCGAATGTTTTAAACAGTCGTTTAACCTTTATCCAAACTATATTGATAATATTTATAACTTACTCAAACTTCGCAGACTGAAATTGATAAATAAGCCTTGATATAGGTAGGCAGACCGCTAATCCATTGCTGAAGTTGACTTTTCATCCATTTTTGAATAGTTTTATTTGACTTTTTAAGGGTATCTTGAAGAAGCTCGATTAAGTGTTGTAATGCAACAGCCCAATCCAGTTCATTGACTTCATCACAAAGTTCATAGAAGAGTCCACCTAATGTACGATAATCGTTATGACAACGGTGTTGCCATGACAAAACGATATACCGAGAAAAGACAATCGTTGTATGACTAATGAGTAAATCATAGGACATACCTTGGAACTCTTTTTGAAGACGTAATAAGGATTTGGTCGTTTTAAAGAAGATCTCAATATCCCAACGCATTCCATAGAGACGGACGATTTCTTGTTCAGAAAGCGTACAATCAGTGCTAAGAATCGCCAGCCATTCACTCTTTTTGTTTCGGTTTTGAACAAATACAACTTTGACTGGAATACCATTTGCCATTGTTGTATGAACAGAACGCAAAATGC
>NZ_JAMBOS010000079.1 GCF_023715705.1 Halalkalibacter oceani | reverse complement strand
ATCGTTGGAAGATCGAGACCTTTTTCAAATGGATGAAACAGCACCTCACGTTCAAAACGTTCTATGGAAAGAGTGAGAATGCGGTGTGCAATCAAATCTGGGTCGCGCTCATCACGTACTGTTTACATGTGCTTTTACAAGAGCAGCTGCAGCACAATGGTCCTTTACTCGAGATAAAGAAAACTCTACAGAACCTTCTGTTTAAAGGTTTTGACGCCTTTCTACGTTCCCTTTTCAGACAGCCTACACGCTTTTCAAGAGGTCGCCGAAAACAGAACTGGGAAGAGGAGTTTAGGGTAATTGAGCACCAATTCACTGAAGGTGAGGTGAGCCATCTAGACGATTTGACGTATGATCCGATGTTTAACTAGGAAAAAGCATAAATGTAAAATTGTGGATAAGAACTACCATTTACTTACCTGCTGTCCTTTTTTCACTTGACTTGGATGATTAAAAAACTGAATGTTCAGACTTATTAGAGTGACTAAAAAACAGTGATTTGACATCAATAGAATTTATTTATGCAATGCTACTGA
>NZ_JAMBOS010000078.1 GCF_023715705.1 Halalkalibacter oceani | reverse complement strand
ATCGTTGGAAGATCGAGACCTTTTTCAAATGGATGAAACAGCACCTCACGTTCAAAACGTTCTATGGAAAGAGTGAGAATGCGGTGTGCAATCAAATCTGGGTCGCGCTCATCACGTACTGTTTACAAGTGCTTTTACAAGAGCAGCTGCAGCACAATGGTCCTTTACTCGAGATAAAGAAAACCCTACAGAATCTGTTGTTTAAAGGCTTTGACACCTTTCTTCGTTCGCTTTTTAGGCAACCAACACGCTTTTCAACAGGACGCCGAAAACAGAATTGGAAACAAGAGTTTCGAGTAATCGAGCACCAATTCGCAGAAGGTGAGGTGAGCCATCTAGACGACTTGACGTACGATCCACTGTTTAACTAGGAAAAATAATAAATGTAAAATTGTGGATAAGGACTACCATTTACTTACCTGTTGCCCTTTTTTCACTTTGACCTGAATAACATAAAATCTGAATGTTCAGACTTATATAAGTGACCAAAAAACAGTGATTTGACATTAGTAGAATTTATTTATGCAATGCTACTG
>NZ_JAMBOS010000077.1 GCF_023715705.1 Halalkalibacter oceani | reverse complement strand
GGAAGGCTGACCGGCTTCCGGCGCGGCTGCCCAACGGCGGCCGGGCGCGCCGCGCTGCTCGAGCGCAGGAACGCGCACGATCCGCGGGCTGCGCGCGACGCGCGGCACGTACGCAGCGCGCAGGGAGCGTCCGGGATACGCGACGCCGAACGTGACGATCCGGATCCGTTGCTGTGGACCGCCGCGCTGTTCGGCGCAGGCGCGCTGGCCGGTACCGTATGGTCGGCGTATGCAGGCCCGGTGCTGGCCGCGTCGCGGATGCCGTCGGTCGCCGCGGCGAAAGCGGGCGGTGGCACTTCGTTCGACTCGTCCGACGGCGGCGGCGCGTCGTCGAGCTGCAGTTCGTCGAGTTCGTGCAGTTCCAGCTCGTGCAGTTCGAGCAGTTGCGGCGGGTGTTCGTCGAGCTGAGCGGCCGGCCGGTGTCGTTCAGCGAGGTCCCGCCACGCACGGGGTGACGGGGCCATCGCCCGAACAACCGCATGGAATGGGCTCAGATCGTCGCATCGCGTGCGTGCATGCTTCGGTAACCTGTCAATCG
>NZ_JAMBOS010000076.1 GCF_023715705.1 Halalkalibacter oceani | reverse complement strand
TTTGATTGCACACCGCATTCTCACTCTTTCCATAGAACGTTTTGAACGTGAGGTGCTGTTTCATCCATTTGAAAAAGGTCTCGATCTTCCAACGATAACGATATAAGTCACCGATTTCTTCGGCAGACAAGTCAAAACAGTTCGTGACGATCATGACTACGTTTCCTTGACTATCTTGTGTCTCGATT
Organism: Halalkalibacter oceani; assembly: GCF_023715705.1. Lineage (GTDB taxonomy): Bacteria > Bacillota > Bacilli > Bacillales > Bacillaceae_D > Halalkalibacter > Halalkalibacter oceani_A. The sequence goes on along the minus strand of NZ_JAMBOS010000076.1, from coordinate 355 downwards.
AAGCGCAAGGTGTGGGTCATTTTCGTCCCATTTTGCGAGTTACCTAGAAACACTTCTAGGTCTTTCAAAATAGGTGAACCTGCTTGTGGAATTTGTTCGGATAGCACTTCAACCTGTGCGTTCTTCTTCAAACGAGTGATAAACCGAACATCGTGTAAACAGAGATGATCAAACTGTTTATAATCGATATAGCCACGGTCAAACAAGTGGATCGCATCTGAATCGATGTCAATGAGATCTCCCATTTGAGTGCGGTCTGCATGCTTAGCTGGTAAAAGAATTCCTTTATCGGGTAAGGTCAACTCTTTGGTAACCACGACTCGTAAATGAAGGCGAATCCCAGCTTTCGTTTTAC
>NZ_JAMBOS010000075.1 GCF_023715705.1 Halalkalibacter oceani | reverse complement strand
TTTGATTGCACACCGCATTCTCACTCTTTCCATAGAACGTTTTGAACGTGAGGTGCTGTTTCATCCATTTGAAAAAGGTCTCGATCTTCCAACGATAACGATATAAGTCACCGATTTCTTCGGCAGATAAGTCAAAACAGTTCGTGACGATCATGACGACGTTTCCTTGACTATCTTGTGTCTCGATTAAGCGCAAGGGATGTGTCATTTTTGTCCCATTTTGCGAGTTACCTAAAAACACTTCTTGGTCTTTCACAATAGGTGAACCTGCTTGTGGAATTTGTTCGGATAGCACTTCGACCTGTGCGTTCTTCTTCAAACGAGTGATAAAGCGAACATCGTGTAAACAGAGATGATCAAATTGTTTATAGTCGATATAACCACGATCAAACAAGTGGATCGCATCCGAATCCATTTCAATGAGATCTCCCATTTGAGTGCGGTCTGCATGCTTAGCTGGTAAAAGAATTCCTTTATCGGGTAAGGTCAACTCTTTGGTAACCACGACTCGTAAATGAAGGCGAATCCCAGCTTTCGTTTTAC
>NZ_JAMBOS010000074.1 GCF_023715705.1 Halalkalibacter oceani | reverse complement strand
CACATGGACAAGAATACCATAAAATCTACAATAAATGAACTACTAAAAGTCATTGATGAACATACTTTTTCCAATCTAATTAACGTGATTGACCTTGATAAATACGTGAAAAAGCTGACAGCCTATAAGTTTCTTCAACTGCTGATCATTTCGCAATTGAAAGAAACCAAAAGCTTAACTCAAATGTCAAAGAAGCTAAAAGATAAGGAAGAGCTTCAAGTTCAACTCGCATTTGATACGATTAGCACGTCACAGCTTTCAAGGAAATTGGGTGATTTATCCCCAACGTTATTTGAGAAGATCTTTCATTATCTCGTGTTGAACATTCAAGCAAAGATGAAGCAATCGCCGATCATTCGTGAGATTGGTCGCTTACACGTGATCGATTCAACAACGATGAGCATGAGTGTAAGTCAGTACCCTTGGGCGACTTTTCGTAAAACGAAAGCTGGGATTCGCCTTCATTTACGAGTCGTGGTTACCAAAGAGTTGACCTTACCCGATAAAGGAATTCTTTTACCAGCTAAGCATGCAGACCGCACTCAAATGGGAGATCTCATTGA
>NZ_JAMBOS010000073.1 GCF_023715705.1 Halalkalibacter oceani | reverse complement strand
GTGCGGCTGGATCACCTCCTTTCTATGGAGTTTATACTCTAATCGAACTTACACACCAGCTGTGTAAGGAACGCTTCGGTTCTTTTGTTCAGTTTTGAATGAATTCTCTTATGAAATCATTCGTTAGCATTTTGGTTGGCTTCGTCAATCTTAGTGCATTGACAAAGGATATTCTTTTGTCAATTGGTTCTTTGAAAACTAGATCATGATAACAAGTAAGTTCATCGGAGTCTTGTTCACATAACAACAAGATGAGATCGAACGAACGTCAAGAATTCACATTTTTTGGTGTTTTTTCTTCATTGAAAAACATCAAATGACAAAGAGGACCAAGCAGATCGAGGAAGCGAGTGACCGAAGGAATGGAGCGTAGTTCTCTACGTGACATGACCGAGGACAGGAAGCTGACGAAGAGCTGCGCCGGTAATCTGATGTCATTTTGGTTAAGTTAGAAAGGGCGCACGGTGAATGCCTTGGCACTAGGAGCCGAAGAAGGACGCGACGAACGGCGAAACGCCTCGGGGAGCTGTAAGTAAGCTTTGAACCGGGGATATCCGAATGGGGGA
>NZ_JAMBOS010000072.1 GCF_023715705.1 Halalkalibacter oceani | reverse complement strand
GGAGAGCGCCTGCCTTGCACGCAGGAGGTCAGCGGTTCGATCCCGCTAGGCTCCACTTTGAGAGAACACAAACTCTCGATAAAGTTACTGGGATGTTCCTCATGAAGGGAACGAAGCCGGTAGCTTCGTTAACAAAGAGAATCAAGCAGATCAAGGAAGCAAATGGTCGAGGAATGGAGCGTAGTTGTCTACGTGACATGACCGAGATCCATGAAGCTGACGAAGAGCTGCGCCGATTATCTGCCGTTAACATGGTTCTTTGAAAACTAGATCATGATAAAACAAGTAAGTTCATCGGAGTCTTGTTCACATAACAACAAGATGAGATCGAACGAACGTCAAGAATTCACATTTTTTGGTGTTTTTTCTTCATTGAAAAACATTAAATGACAAAGAGGACCAAGCAGATCGAGGAAGCGAGTGACCGAAGGAATGGAGCGTAGTTCCCTACGTGACATGACCGAGAAACACGAAGCTAACGAAGACATGCGAAGAAGATCTGCCGCCAAAATTGGTTAAGTTAGAAAGGGCGCACGGTGAATGCCTTGGCACTAGGAGCCGAAGAAGGACGCGA
>NZ_JAMBOS010000071.1 GCF_023715705.1 Halalkalibacter oceani | reverse complement strand
CAAGGTAGCCGTATCGGAAGGTGCGGCTGGATCACCTCCTTTCTATGGAGTTTATACTCTAATCGAACTTACACACCAGCTGTGTAAGGAACGCTTCGGTTCTTTTGTTCAGTTTTGAATGAATTCTCTTATGAAATCATTCGTTAGTATTGGTTGACAAAGAGAATCAAGCAGATCAAGGAAGCAAATGGTCGAAGGAATGGAGCGTAGTTCTCTACGTGACATGACCGAGATCCATGAAGCTGACGAAGAGCTGCGCCGATTATCTGCCGTCAATGGGTTCTTTGAAAACTAGATCATGATAAACAAGTAAGTTCATCGGAGTCTTGTTCACATAACAACAAGATGAGATCGAACGAACGTCAAGAATTCTAAGGCAATGGAGACATTGTCTAAAAAACGACCTTTTGATAAAGATCGTTTTTGGCAAAGAGATTCGAGCAGGTCGAGGAAGCAAGTGTTCGAGGAATGGAACGTAGTTGTCTACGTGACATGACCGAGAAACACGAAGCTGACGAAGACATGCGAAGAAGATCTGCCGCCAAAATTGGTTAAGTTAGAAAGGGCGCACGGTGAATGCCTTGGCACTAGGAGCCGAAGA
>NZ_JAMBOS010000070.1 GCF_023715705.1 Halalkalibacter oceani | reverse complement strand
CCACCCGTGAGAACGGGTGGTTTGTTCTACGGCTGGAAGCCTTTGTTGCTGACCAGACCCTAAAGGGCCACTGAACGGTTCGCCATTTGTACTTCTTCTACTGGCCAGACCTCAAAGGCCTCCGCTTCTTATTTTTTTCTTCTTTTCTTTTTTACCTCTTCTCCTGTAAATGGGTCCACATACTCTAAAAGACTTAATTGCTCCGCGACGATATCATCTTGTATTTGATTTCGGATGTAGTCTTCAATTACTTTTTTGTTTCTCCCTACTGTATCTACATAAAATCCGGTACACCAAAATTTCCGATTCCCATATCGATATTTCAGGTTGGCATGCCGGTCAAAAATCATTAAACTGCTCTTCCCTTTTAAATACCCTACAAATGAAGATACACTTATCTTTGGGGGGATACTTACTAACATATGAATGTGGTCTTTACACGCTGTCGCTTCTATAATTTCTACTCCTTTTCTTTCACATAACTTCCTTAAAATTTCCCCTATATCCTTCTTAATTTTCCCATATATCGCCTGTCTTCTATACTTTGGGGCAAATACTATGTGATACTTACAATTCCACTTCGTATGTGCTAAACTGTTAGTGTCTTTAGACATAAGAAACTCCTCCATTTGCTTGATATATTGGTTGGCGAACCACATATATCGTAGCATCACGAAGGAGTTTTTTTCATACCTCGCTGGAAGCTTTCCGGAACCCTAGGCCTAGCCTAGGGTTTTCTTTTTACAA
>NZ_JAMBOS010000006.1 GCF_023715705.1 Halalkalibacter oceani | reverse complement strand
ATTTACTTACCTGCTGTCCTTTTTTCACTTGACTTGGATGATTAAAAAACTGAATGTTCAGACTTATTAGAGTGACTAAAAAACAGTGATTTGACATCAATAGAATTTATTTATGCAATGCTACTGAAATGATATAGAGAATGAGGAAGGCAAAGACAATCGTCATCCCTAAAAAAGTTGTATATTCAAACATATTGCTAACAGGAGCGTGGCCGGCAACGTACCATCTGGTTATAAAATAACTCAGCTGAGACAAGAAGCCGGTCAGAGCCAGTCCAAACCCCGTCCAGCCCCACGTCTTCCCTTTTTTCTGATTTTCGTTATTTTCATGAAACAATGACAGCGAGAACACCACCATAGCGGCAATATAAAATAAAAAGGCTACAAGTAATAAATTGCTGCTCAGTTCAATCATTTTATGCCTTCACTCCTTTTTAAAAAATTTTTTGACTATAGGAGGCTTCAACCTGAATTGAGCTGTTGTCATCAACCTAGCCAGTCGAATTATCGTGTTTCCAGAAATACTCCACCCCCTTATTTTTTTCTCCAGTAGTATAATAAGAGAATGTGAAGAATTGATGGAATTGTTCATTTTCAAAATAAATGACGATAAGAAAAAGGGTGCTTCCCAGATTGTTGGAAAGCACCAATGTTCCTTTTTCATTTGTTTACTTACGGGAACGGATAATGATATAAAGAGTAGCCGCACAAATAACCGGAATGAGAACATATATACAAATCGTTAAAAACATGAAACTAAAGTGGCGATGAAGCGCGGGCAAAATCCACGTAGCGGAGAAGGTCAAGCATAAGATGCCGGCTAAGATAAACAGCCCGCTAATCATCCATTCAATTTTTTTCATCGCTTATCCTCTCTCTTGTTCCTTCTGACTTCAGGAAGTGAAAGGGTAACGATTGTGCCTTGCCCAACTTCACTGTCTATGCTGACCGTGCCTCGATGTAGCTCGATCAGCTGTTTGACAATCGTTAACCCAAGTCCTGTACCGCCATACTCTCTCGAACGCGACTTTTCAACGCGGTAAAAACGTTCAAACAAATAAGCTACTTCTTCTTTGGGTATTCCCTTGCCAGTATCCTTAATGATAATCTGAACCTGACCAGCTCCGCTCTTTACAGAGATCACGATCTCACCTTCCTCCGTATAGCGGATTGCATTTTCGACGATATTCAGCAGCACTTGCTCCATCCGTAATGGATCAGCCATAACAAACAAACCTGGCAATGAATCAGATTCCAGTCTTAGGGAAAGCCCTTTTTCCAATGCCCGATAAGCAGTTTTTTGCAGAACCTGCTTTATCAGTTGCTCAAGTGCTACCTTCTCCAGCTTGAGCTTAAATCTTCCATCATCCATTTTCGCAAGGTCAAATAAATCGTTTACCAAGTAAGATAATCGGTTTGCTTCTTCTTCAATAATGGTCAAGTAGCGGTCTTTCTCCTCTTCTGTCTTCCACAGCCCTTTTCGCAATACTTTAGCGTATCCCTTTAAATACGTGATAGGGGTCTGCAGCTCATGCGAGATATTAGCGTAAAATTCAACCCGCTGTTTATTAATCCGGCTTAAATTAGCTGCTAAATCATTGATCGCTCCGGCAAGTGAGCCGACTTCGTCTTTTGATCGTTCCTCAACACGGGTATCGAGTTCTCCCCTTGCGATTTTTCGGGCCGCTTGTTCCATATTTATTAATGGCTGTGACAGCTTTCTCGAAAGGAAATAAGCTAGTCCAATCCCGACTAATAATGATCCGACTACTGAGATAAAGATTAAATATTGGACGGTTTGCATCGATTGAAGAATTCTTTCAAGCGATGCAAACATAATAACATGTCCTTGGTTACCATCGACTTCGATATGAGAGGAGGTTGCTAAATAAGTCACTCCATCCGTAGTTTGAAACGAATTTGTTAATAAAGGAGAATGACTCGATTCATTTAACAAACGTAAAAGTTCGATACGATCTGCAGAGCTCAGATTCATATTCGCATTTGCCCAAAGCTCCCCTTCTTTCTCTAAAATCAGCAATTTCTGATTGGACATGCGTGCGGCAACCTCCACTACTTCCATGCGGTTTTCAACTGAGCTGTCATTAATTAATGAGGCATATTGAGTAGACAGCTGTAGTGTCTCCTCCTGAGCCTGCTGAATATAGAACGCATAGAAAATCTGATTAATGACAAATCCTAATGGAAACAAAATGATCATAACCAAAAGAATCATTACAGCGCCTAACTTCAGATCAATTCGATTCATCATCTTATCATCACTTTTCAACTAAATTTGTAGCCTACTCCCCACACTGTTGCAATCCGATTCTCGGGTAACCCGGCCGCTTTTAATTTTGAGCGGAGATTTTTTATATGGGAGTCCACAGTTCGCGTTGCTCCGATATATTCAGCTCCCCAAATGAAATGAAGTAAATCATCTCTCGTAAAAACACGTTCAGGGGACGCTGCAAGTTTGTACAGCAGTTCGAACTCCTTTGCAGTCAATTCCACCAATGCTTCATTTATATACACCTGACGCTTCTCATAAAAGATCTGTAGCCCGTCAGGAAACAACAAGTTTCCATCTTTTTCCTCGGTTTGATAGCTGGTCCTCCTAAGCAACGCACGAATACGGGCTAGTAATTCTTCAGATTCAAAAGGCTTTGTCAAATAATCATCCGCTCCCACGTTTAAACCCTCAACCCGGTCGTGCAATTCTTTTCTGGCGGACAGCATTAGAATAGGAACAGCGGAGTGCGTTCGAATCTTCCGGCAAATATCAAATCCATCTTGTACAGGAAGCATAATATCCAGAATAACAAGATCAATCTTTTCCTTTTCATCAGCCAATTTCGTAAGAGCTTCTTGTCCATCCACAGCCTCAATCGTCTGAAATCCGGCATCCTGCAAATAAATTGTCAAAAGATTACGCATGTTCCATTCATCATCTACAAGTAAAATCGTGTGATCTGCATTCATGTATGAAACCCCTCATATTCGTTATACAGTAGAGTATAGACAAAAAATGTGTAAAAGGTATGAAAAAATAAAAAGTATCGAGCAACTTCATCGTTTCTCCACAATCGGTCTCTATACTAGTAGTGGTTCTTAAAGAGGTTTTGAAATGATAAAAGCTAACGAGGTGCAAAGGATGGCTACAAACACGGACAGTTTATCGAAAAGACTTGTTTGGATCACATTATTAATAATAGCAGCAGGTGTTTTAATCGTTCTTATCAGCAGTCAAAGAAATGAAGCTAGCCAGGATATTCGCTTGGGCGCTCATCCGGATATAGAAGGCCAACCAACGTTAGGAGAAATCGGCGCTCCTGTCTCCGTTGTGGAATTCGGCGATTATAAATGTCCAGCCTGTAAAGCGTGGGATGAATCGATTCTGCCCCAATTAACTGTCGATTACATTGAGACGGGTCAAGTGAAATATTCTTATATTAATACACTATTTCATGGAGAGGAATCAGGTTTGGCAGCCTTGGCCAGCGAATCAGTCTGGAATCAGAACCCTGAGGGATTTTGGCAGTTTCATAAAGAAATCTTTCGTCAGCAGCCACCAAGTCAAAATCACGATGAGTCTTGGATCACTCCTGAGAAATTAATAGACATTGCTAATGAGGTCGATGCAGATATTGACCTTGAACAGTTGGCAATTGATCTCGTTAATCAAACGTATATCGCTCATGTCATGGCCGACCAGGAGCAGGTCCAGGCATTCAATGTATCGTTAACTCCAAGTATTGTGATTAATGGAACGATGGTTGAAGACCCATTTGATTACGAGCACATGAAACAAGTAATCGAGGAAGCGCTGGAGGAACAGTAATGGGCATACGATTGTACGACAAGTTGTTCTTATATGGAGCGTGGTTAATTTCAATAATCGCGACAATGGGAAGCTTGTATTTTAGCGAAATTCGTCAGTTTATCCCATGCGAACTTTGTTGGTACCAGCGGATTATGATGTATCCGTTAACGGTTTTATTGGGGATTGCTGTCTATCACGGAGATATACAAATAAAAAAATATGTCCTCCCGCTTTCCATCATCGGAGGAAGTATTTCTCTTTATCACTACCTGGTGCAAAAGGTTCCTGCCTTTGCGCCAATTACGCTATGTGCAGAAGGAGTTCCTTGCAATATACAATACATTAATTGGTTTGGCTTTATAACGATTCCATTTCTCGCGTTAACCGCCTTTTTACTAATTATAATTCTGCTGCTCTTTGTGAAAAGTAAAAAGTAAGCATCTTTTAATCAGAAGAATGAAGATACATGGCAGCTATTTGGGAGGCAAACTCTTTCTACTTATTATTCAATTTACCAGATTGAAAAGCCTTGAAAAAAAGAAAGTCTCCTTTCTCCTCTGCGGTGCTGCTTCTAACCGGAACTGATATCGGATTCATCAGCATCTCAATTCTTGCCGCTACGGGAATAGCCGGATTTGTCGGAACCGTTGCATGGTGGAGGTTTGCTGAGCACAAGTAATGATTCCATGGGAGATTTACCACCACCCACCTTAGCCAGTTACATGCAGATGAGTTATACAAGCCCTCACCTCATTGTTGAGATGAGGGCTTGTGGCTGCTTACTTTCAGTTGGGATTAAGAGAAGCGATCTACGTATCCTTATTTAACCGCCTGAGCCTCGTAATCTTCTGGAAGCAGTTGGGCTGAAAGAGCTAATCGATTCCAGCCGTTTATCGTTATTATCATAGTAACAAGGTCGATATATTGCGTTTCATCGAAGTAGGTGCGGACGTTTTCATACACTCCATCCGGCACCGCGTCCTCTGAAATAGCCGTGACAGCTTCAGTCAATTCCAGAACTGCCCTCTCTTTTTCTGAATAAAAAGGTGTTTCACGCCATGCGCTCAAGCAATAGATTCTTTGCTCCGTTTCACCGATTGCCCGGGCATCTTTCGTATGCATATCGAGACAAAAGCCGCAGCCGTTGATTTGGTTAAGATCTGGAGTGAAATTCAAAAATAAATCCTGCACAGCATCTTCAGCATCGGTAACCGATCCAAGCATCCGATAGGCAATGGAAAAGAGAAATGGTTGATAGGTTTGATAAAGAGTATCTATTTCTGACATTTGTTCCTACATGATTATGTGCCTTTCCCCTTTTTAAGCTTCAACAACTATCATCATGTATAGTACACTCTTTTTAGACAAGTTTACACAAAAGAAGGAATTATTGCAGCTGGCTACTCAATTACCTTCCCGAAGGAGTGGATTTATATGAAAAATGAAACGGTAGAAACCTGTGTGCCATCAGGTGTAGAAATAAAGAAAACCGGGTTTGGCTATACGTTGTCTTTAATAGGTGGCAAATATAAAATGGTGATATTGTACTGGCTGGCTGAAAATAACGTTATGAGATTCAATGAGTTACAGCGTAAGATCGAAACGATTTCGTTTAAAACGCTGAGTGTCATGCTAAAAGAATTGGAAGCAGATGGGCTGATTAAACGAGAGGAATTCCCGCAAATTCCGCCAAAGGTTGAATATTCATTATCTGAGCGCGGGCGCTCGCTTCTCCCTATTCTCGATATGATGTGTGATTGGGGAGAAAAAAACATGGAACCTTTAAAATAGAAAGGTTCCATGTTCGGATGAAGTGTGGCTATCGTTTAAGCTTTAGCAGCCCATATTTCGATTTCTATCTTGATTTCAGGCAGCCCTAACGCCGTAATATAGGCTACCGTCATCGCCGGATATTCATTACTGAGCAGCTGCTCCCACTCTGAATAGAGGAAATTCCAATCAATCGGTTCAACTGCCCAAATGTTCACTTTAATAATATGTTCCGGACGTAACCCTTCCGCTGCCAATACTTTTTTAATGTTGGAAAAGGTATGCTCGATTTGTTCATTCATTTTTTCAGGGAATTGTCCGTTTTGGTCGACACCGACTTGCCCGGATGTCACGAATAATTCCGCACCTCTTGGAATTTTTGTAATATGGCTGTAATTGCCGACCGGTGCCGGCATGTTGTCCGGATTTTTGCGCGTGATTTTATTGTTCTCCATTGATCGTTCGTCTCCCGTCTCAAGAAAATTCTGCTGTTTCTTCAGCGATCTCTTTTTAGACACACTTCACCCATGAAGAGATCTCTAAAAGAAAACAGCAGTAGAGTATCCATAACCAGAGGATAAATCCTTCAGCGATCTTTTCTTCATAACTGGACACTCCTTTCTTCTGCATGGACGGATTTCTAAATTGGTAACCTTAGTATATCACAGTCGCTTAAGCAAAATCATTATCGTTTTTTATTTTTCAATTCCTTGAATGAAAGCGATATATTCGTTGGCACTTCGGCTAAGTATGTCACGATCAAGCTCCCATTCTTCTTCCTCAGTCGCTCCCGGTGCGTGTTCATTACCATAAAAGGCATAGACGGAGCGGTAATCTGCCTGGCAATAAGAGAATGTCGTTTCAAATGGAATCAACAGCTGCTCGAGCGTATATTGATATCTCCCCTGCTCGCTATAATCAGATTGCCTGATCCCAGCCGAAACAGCTAAAGCGACCTTGCGATTCTTTAAATGGCTCCCTTTTGATCCGTAAGCCCAGCCATAGGTAAAAACATCATCCAGCCATTGTTTTAGCAAGGCTGGACAGCTAAACCACTGAATCGGGAATTGCAAAATTAAGCTATCATGTGCTTCAATCAATTTCTGCTCTTTTTCGACATCAATCTTCCAGTCCGGATAAGCCTTATACAGGTCATGCACGGTATACTTCTCCGGCTGCGTCTTCAATTCTTTCAGCCACCGCTTATTGACGACCGATGCTTCCATACTCGGATGAGCAACAACGATAAGTGTTTTCATAACAAATCTCCTCCTTTAACTGAAGTATAGAAGACATCGTTCCAGCGCGTAAGTACGCACTTTTTCTTCAGCTACTTACCAAAAGGTAAGCTAAAGAATGTTGGACAGACTAAAAGAGTCCCTTCGCTCTTCCGTGTTTGAGATCAATGACTAAAAGGTTCCAACCGAAGCTGGTCCAGGTTGGCAGGATCAATGATTGCCGTCATGAGCGGATTTTTGTTTTCATCGGTTATCGTATATTTTCCGCTTGCAAATAAAGCAGAGGCTGGATTCAAATGCCCAAAAAGAAGCCTCCACATAATTGCAGAGACTTTTTTAAGCCGGCGGATTTGAGCTTAGCTCAAGGAGATCCCACCTGTATAATAAAAGAGATAAGAGGCTGCGAGTGGTGACCCTGTCGTTTCAAAGCCGCAAACGATCGCAACTCTTGTGCTCGCAGGGATGGTTTCACCAATTCCAGTCAGCTCACCAAATAAAATCGTGTTTGCCGGATAAGCTGTGCCTCCCATATATGGCGTACTGACAAAAGTTTGTGTCTCAGGAAGTATAGTGAATGTGTTACTGCCTGCTGGCGCAGTGGCTAAAGCGACATATGGGAAAATCTGCTGACCTGAAGGTGGTGTAAAGGCTAGATTTGTCACAGACATATATATGCTATCGACAGTGGCATCAAATGGCATGACAAAGGAATAAGCCTCGCCTGATGGAAAACTGAAAGTAGTTCCTCCTGTAACGGTCATAGAAGGGCTAAAGTTGCCAAACCCTGAAGCCAAAACTGTAGCGGATTCCCCTGTACTGTTAGTGGTAAGCGATACGGTATCCCCTGTTGCAAAGGTAATCAATCCTCCACCCGTACCTGCCGGTCCAGTTGCCCCTGTAGCTCCGGTTACTCCAGTAGGACCTGTTGCCCCAGTAACGCCGGTGACACCGGTGACACCAGTGACTCCTGTTGGCCCAGTAATCCCTGTGACTCCTGTGACTCCTGTGACTCCAGTGGGTCCGGTAACACCGGTTACTCCGGTTACTCCGGTAGGTCCAGTTATCCCGGTTGCTCCAGTGACTCCTGTTGGTCCAGTAGCACCAGTAACACCGGTTACTCCGGTGACACCCGTAGCTCCGGTAGGCCCGGTAATCCCAGTTGCTCCTGTTGGTCCGGTCGCACCAGTAACACCGGTTACTCCGGTGACACCCGTAGCTCCTGTAAGCCCGGTAATCCCAGTTGCTCCAGTGACACCTGTCGCTCCGGTAGCACCAGTCACTCCAGTAGCGCCAGTCACTCCAGTAGCACCAGTCACTCCAGTAACACCGGTTACTCCGGTAGGTCCCGTCACTCCGGTAGGCCCGGTAATCCCCGTGACTCCCGTAGGTCCGGTCGCACCTGTCACTCCGGTGACACCCGTGGCTCCTGTTGGCCCGGTCACACCAGTCACTCCAGTAGCGCCAGTAACACCGGTTACTCCGGTAGGTCCCGTTACTCCCGTTGGTCCAGTTATCCCCGTGGCTCCTGTGCCCCCGGTAACACCCGTCACTCCGGTGGACCCCGTAATCCCTGTTGCTCCAGTGACACCTGTCGCTCCGGTAGCACCAGTCACTCCAGTAGCGCCAGTAACACCGGTTACTCCGGTAGGTCCCGTTACTCCCGTTGGTCCAGTTATCCCCGTGGCTCCTGTGCCCCCGGTAACACCCGTCACTCCGGTGGACCCCGTAATCCCTGTTGCTCCAGTCACACCTGTGGCTCCGGTAGGCCCCGTTACTCCCGTAGGTCCAGTAATCCCCGTGACTCCTGTAACTCCAGTGACTCCCGTAGCGCCAGTAACACCCGTGGCTCCAGTAGGTCCGGTAACACCGGTTACTCCGGTAACACCGGTTACTCCGGTTACTCCGGTAGGTCCAGTTATCCCTGTTGCTCCAGTGACTCCTGTTGGTCCAGTAACACCCGTGGCTTCAGTAGGTCCGGTGACACCGGTTACTCCTGTAGCGCCCGTAGCGCCAGTAAACCCCGTGACTCCTGTTGGCCCGGTAGGCCCGGGCGCACCAGTGACACCTGTCGCTCCGGTAGCACCAGTAACCCCAGCCGGTCCAGCTGGTCCTTGAATCCCCTGTGGACCAATCGGCCCTTGGGGTCCTTGAGGTCCGGTAGGCCCGGGCGGTCCTGTCACTCCAGCACCGTTTCCAGTACCTGTTAGTAACGAAATGTCATCGACAATTACATCTGCTGAGCCTTCCGCCGGTAATGTGTTAATAAGAATTAAGGCTTGTGTCGCACCGGCCGGCGCCGGCAAACTCGTTTGGTAGACTTCAATCCAAGTATCGTTTTCAACATTTGGGATTCTGTCAACATCTATATGAGTGATTAAGCCATAGTCAATAAAATTGAAAGCACTGTCGTAGTAATTAATCGCCAATGTCATAGGCGGTGCCGGCATATCTCCTACTTTGGCCAGTGAGACAATAAGCTCAAAGCTCTCGCCAGGGGAAACAGGAACAATTTGATAAACGTATGAGTTTGTCATTCCTCCGCTTAGTTGAACCGCGCGAAACCCTGAGTGACTTTCATTACTTATGATTGTCCCATTTAGTGACACCCATGGTGATAACGTGTCCGATTCAAAACTTGTATTTGTAATGCGGTTTGTAACCATTGATTCCCTCCTTTACTCAAAAATTGATCCATCCAAATGTAGTGGAATCTCAATATTTTATGAAAACTCGGACGCGCTTGCTAACGGCTTATTATAAAATCCACCATATCCTACACATTAGTTTTAAAAAGGGCCACAAATCAGGGGGGCTAAGGACTTAAACAACAATGCGGCTCTCTCCTCGTTAGCCGGATACTTTTTTAAGATTTTGAACTAATAAGATCATATTATTGATAATCTTTTCAAAATAATAATAATTATTTACATAAAGTATACAACAAGTTAATACTTGGCCTGTACTATGTGGTATGTAAGAAAAATATGCAACTAGTGGAGGAATTAACCATGGACAAAAACCGACGTAAATTTTTAACATACGTAGGAACTGGAGTTACAGCTATGACTGTTGCTTCAACAGGATTAGGATTACTTGCGCCGAAGGCTGGAGCCGAAGAGAAAATAAGTGCAAGCAGTCATTTGTTTGGTTTCGACAAGAAAGTGTCTGGGTTGCAGTTTACACCGATCAAACCAACTGCGAAAGATGAGGTCGTTTTACCTAATGGCTTTACATATGATGTTGTCGCCGCATATGGTGATGTCATCAACCAAAAAGGTGAAACATTCGGCTTTAATAATGATTTTACCATGTATTTACCAATCAACGGCTCAAATAAACATGGGCTGCTTTGGGTCAATCACGAATATAGCAGTGATGTTTTTGTAACAGGACCAAAACAAAATGGCGCTTATACGAGCGAACAAATCAAGAAAATTCTAGAAGTACAAGGTGGTTCGATTATCGAGATTCAGCAGGATGAAGAAGGCGTTTGGAAAATGAAGACGGATTCTAAATACGCTCGCCGTATCACCGGATTGACTCCATTTGAATTAAGAGGACCAGCAGCAGGTTCAGCGGCTGTTAACGGCGCAACTACTGTACAAGGAACATTTGCTAACTGCTCTGGCGGGATGACGCCATGGAATACGGTGCTTTCCTGTGAAGAGAACTATGAAAGCACATCACGTGAAGCCGGCTTAGATGAAACTCATTATGGCTGGGTTGTCGAAATCGATCCGTTTGATGAATCTTTTACTCCGCGCAAGCATACCGGGCTTGGACGGTTTAATCATGAAAATGCTGCGGTAGGCCTGGCCAATGACGGACGTCTTGTCGTTTACATGGGCGACGATAAGAGAAACGCCGGCGTTTATAAATACATAAGTAAAGATAAATATGTGGCAGCGAACGGTAAACAAAACAGCCGTCTGCTTGATGAAGGTACATTATATGTAGCTGATATGAAAAAAGGACGCTGGATTCCGTTGACGTTGGATGTCGTTCGTGAAGCTGCTAATGGAGAGGCTGACCTGCTTGCCAAGTTCCAGACCCAAGCTGATATTTGCGTTCATACTCATGAAGCGGCGATGCTGGTTGGTGGTACACCGACGGACCGTCCTGAAGATGTGGAAATCAGTCCATTTGACAAGACAATTTTTATCGCCCATACGAATAATGATCAGCACGGAAATATTCATGGTCATATTACCCGTTTCATCGAAAAGAACGATGATCTCGGCTCTACTGAATTTTATTTCGAAATTTTTGCAGCTGGTGGACCGCAAAGCGGCTTCAGTGCGCCAGATAACCTGACATTCGACAGCGATGCAAATCTGTGGACGGTTACGGATATCTCTTCGGGCTCCTTGAACAAGGATGTATTTGAACCATTTGCCAATAATGGTATGTTCGTCATCCCTACCCTTGGAGATAAAACAGGAGAAGCTTATCAATTTGCGTCAGGCCCTGTTGAATCAGAGATGACCGGACCGTGGTTTACACCAGATGAAACGACTTTGTTCATAGCTGTTCAGCATCCTGGAGAAAATACAACGGACATCAATAACCCGACAAGCATGTGGCCACATCGTCAAGGCGACACAATGCCTCGTCCGGCAGTCATTGCGATAAAAGGTTTTAGATACTAGGAGGGTAAAGAAATGCTGTCAAACATCGGAATTCCCGGATTAATTCTAGTACTCGTTATCGCCTTAATCATTTTTGGGCCTTCAAAGCTCCCTGAAATTGGACGAGCCTTTGGAACGACGTTAAAAGAATTCAAAAAGTCGACACGTGAGCTTGTCAATGATGAACCAACTACTGAGGTCACTGACACTTCTAAAAGCGAAAAAGAAAAAGCGATTTAACTATGGACGCTGTTTACCCTCTTTAACAGGAAAAGGGTAAGCAGCGCTTCACTGTCATCATGAAAGGAGGAGATTCCATGACGGAGGAAAACGATTTTAATTTTGTCGAACAGTTAAGCGAGCTCAGGAAACGGCTGATGATCAGTGCCGGGGCCTTTCTGCTTTTTCTCGTTGTCGCTTTTATTTTTGTCCAGCCGATTTACGAATGGCTCGTAAAGGACCTTCCGATGACATTGGCCGTTCTTGGTCCGAGCGATATTCTCTGGGTTTATTTAATGCTGGCAACAGTTGTCGCCATTGCGGGTACGACTCCGGTGGCGGCCTACCAGATATGGCTTTTTGTCGCCCCGGCCTTGACCGAAAAAGAACGGAAAGTATCGCTCACTTATATCCCGGCGCTTTTTTTGTTATTTATTACTGGAATAGCATTTGGCTATTTTGTTCTCTTCCCGCTCGTATTCCGTTTTTTGCTGTCACTTTCGAGTGATTTGTTTATGACTTTTTTTACAACGGAGAAATATTTCAGCTTTTTGCTTCATATGACGTTGCCGTTCGGGTTTCTGTTTGAACTCCCGGTTATCATTATGTTTTTGACAAGCCTGGGCCTATTAAATCCTTACACTCTGAGAAAGTCGCGCAAATATGCTTACTTTTGTCTCGTTACGATTTCAGTGCTGATCACACCTCCTGATTTTCTCTCTGATGTACTTGTGATTATCCCTCTCATTTTTTTATATGAATGCAGCATGATCCTTTCCACTCATATTTACAAAAAGAAGCAAAAAGCATTATCCCTTGCTGCTTAAGGATCAAACGTTCTGTAATGACGTTTTTCATACGCGTAACCCTGTTGAGCGGAGAGAGCCGTCCAACAGGGTTATGGTTGCTTTTAACGGGTGATTGGTACTTGATACCTGGTAAGCTGCAAGCTTTCTTTGCTTGCCGGCAGCACAATCGTAAAGGTTGTACCGACATTCACTTCACTTTCAACGTGGATGATCCCCCCATGATTCTCAATAATTTGATAGCAAACCAACAGCCCGATGCCTGTTCCTTTTTCCTTTGTCGTATAAAAAGGTTCTCCAATTTTATGAAGTAACTCTTTTGGAATTCCGCTTCCGTGGTCAATGACTTGAATTTGTATCGCATCTCCGACCTTTTGTAGATTGATAAAAATACGCCCTCCATCCTCCATTGCTTCTATTGCGTTTTTAATTAAATTGATAAACACCTGTTTAATTTTTGTCATTTCACAATTCACATACATCTCCTGCGTACAGGACTGAATAACAATTTCGATACTTTTCATATTTGACTGTGGCGTTAGGAGTATCTTGACGTCTGTTATCAGCTTCAGAATATTATGATCACGACGATTCTCTGAGTGAGGCTTGGCCAGGATTAATAGTTCACTTGATATTTGTTCAATCCGGGAAAGCTCATCCCCGATAATCTGATAATACATTTCTTTATCGTCTGCTCCCTTTCGAATCATGTGAAAAAAACCTTTCACCGCAGTAAGAGGGTTTCGCAATTCATGGGCAATACTGGCCGCAAGCTCTCCGGCAATATTCATTTTCTCAGAACGGATCATTAGATGCTCATTTTCTTTTTCCTGGGTGATATCAACAAACGAATGCAGAATAGCTGGCCGTGCCTCAAATAAAATATCAATAGATTTCACGAGATAGTATCTCCTCTTATCATGACGAAGAATGAATTGATGTTTCTGTACTTTATTTCCTGATGAATGACGGTAATCCTCAAAAAAATCTTCGATTTCTCTCCAATTTCATTCTGCTCGGTAATGTGAAACTGCTTTTGTGCTTCATCATTGAAATAAAGAACAGTTGACTTGCTGCGAATTAAAATAGGAATTGGTATTTCGTTGATAATTGTTCTGAGTTTCTCCTCGTTTTGTTTGATCATTTCATTTTTGAATTTAACCAAGCTGTTTTCGAAGGTTAAATAGTGATTCTTTTGCTTTAAATACTGATTCTGCTTTTCCATTCTGTGAAGTCGGTCCAGTTCCGCCGGTGAAGGGGGCTTATGGTGATTCTGGTTGTATAGCGGGGAGATACAAAAGTCATCATCTGTCATAAAATGTGTATGGGATTTCAATAATTCGTTCTGTACATAGGAAGGGGTAGTGAATCCATTGTAGGAACAGACGGAGATGATCTTATGTTCGAAAATAAAATCATCACATCTACTTTCGTAATACCGTAATTCTTCGAGGAATGAGCCTGAAGCAGGCAGAGGAACCTGCCCCCAAGTCCATACGGGTAACCCCTGCGCCAGAAAGGGCTTGGTAAACGCTTTGAACTCTTCCCCGGCCCCTTTTTCATCAAATTGCTCCTTATTTTTTAAATAGAAGGTAAGACACTAGTATTGCATTAATTTATTTTCACTATAATAAATACTCAAAATGTTCAATTATCTTATTTTGTGCAAAGAAAAAGTCCTTTATAATGGATAAGTCAGGTGGTAACCCGTCCAAATCCACTAATAAAGGACCAACTCATGGACAAGATTACACGAAAAACTTCATTTGGACAATGGTTTTCACCAATAAATCTTCAATTATTTGAGGAACAAGTGAAAACATTGAAATTAGATTTCTATACGAAAAAACTTACGACGGAATCATTTTTAAAATTATTACTCTACGCACAGCTCGAAGAAGTAGAAAGTCTTCATGCACTGAGTGATTGTCTTTTCGATGACCAGCTTCAAAAAGGGGTCAACCTTGATTCGATCAGTATCTCTCAGCTCTCACGCCGTTTGAATGGCATGAATCCAGATCTATTTCAAAGGCTTTTCCTGGATTTAGTCGCAAAAATTCATGCCAAAACACACTACACCAAACTCATTATGCCGTTAAAAATCATTGATTCAAGCACATTGCCACTCAATTTGACTAATCATAAATGGGCAGAGTTCCGCAAAACAAAAGCGGGTGTAAAGCTGCATTTGCGCCTTGTGTTTATGGAAAAAGGGATTTCCTATCCTGAAAAGGCTGTGCTCACAATGGCAAAGGAACATGATCGTGGCCAACTAGAAATCATGGTAGACGACAAGGAATGCATGTATGTGTTTGATCGTGGCTATTTAGACTATGAACGTTTTGATCGCATGACTGATGATGGTTACTTTTTTCTATCTAGGCTCCGTAAAAACGCAGTCATACGAGAAGTTTACGATTTTAAACTAGCTGAGAATTCGACTGTTCTGTCCGATCAAATGGTGTTGATTGGTACAACTCAAAGCCGCACGGAGAACTACTTTCGTCTTCTACGAGTGCTTGATTCAAAAGGAAATGAACTTCAGTTACTGACAAATCGTTTCGATTTGAGTGCCGAAGAGATTTCAGAGATGTATAAATCACGCTGGGCGATTGAGTTGTTTTTCAAATGGATGAAGCAGCATCTCAGGATCAAAAAATTCTACGGTCAAAGTGAATGGGCGATCCACAATCAAGTGTTTATCGCATTAATCGTTTTTTGCCTACATGTACTCGTCCAACTTGAGACAAAAAGCAAGCGAAAAACCTTACAAATTAGCCGTTATCTGAGAGCAGCTTTGTGGAAGCCGGCGCATATTTGGCTTCGGAAAATTGAAGGAAAAGCCATTCCTTAATAAAGAATCAGTCGTCGTCACCAATGTCTAATTGTAAATAATATTCCAAATGGATGGAACCACCTTTAACTGGGTATTTACCTTTTTGGCTCTAAGCAGAACGAATACAGAAACTGAATATTCAGTCAAATTTTATGCAACGCTAGTGAAGGTAAGATTCTCTTTGAAATTGATTTGACTCAACTGTTTCTCTGTCAGCCCGCTTGAAGCGACCCGCTTTTTAAGGTTGGCTATGACCTCTTTCGTCTCAATGACTAAGATCACAGCGTTTTGCTGAATGCCTTTATAAATAAACTGATTTACGT
Source organism: Halalkalibacter oceani (assembly GCF_023715705.1). GTDB lineage: Bacteria > Bacillota > Bacilli > Bacillales > Bacillaceae_D > Halalkalibacter > Halalkalibacter oceani_A. The sequence continues at coordinate 196,052 of NZ_JAMBOS010000006.1, read as the reverse complement.
TATCTATGTATTTTTCCATTTCACAAAACACATAAAGAGTATGGATTCCTCTTGTAACGCTCGCTGAATAATTTGTCAATTTGGGAATTGGACAAGTGTCACGCATAGTTTGTTCTCCTTACACATCAATTTAGCTAACGCGGGCAGTCATGCAAAAAGATCAACCCCTATACAGAATAGGACCTGATCCCTTTAGCTATAAATTCTTCATCATCATGCCATCCTTGATTGGGAACCGTCACTCGGTTTTATAATGTAAAATTCGATTCTTGCGTTTGACCAAACCGGGACCACCATATCTCTCAGGGCTCTCACTATTTTGTTTTCGCCCACTCTGTTAATAATAGAGCAGCTATGATAATTTGACAGCCGTACCTGTTGCGACGATCATCATCATGCCATCACGTAATGTTTCAAAGTCTAGGTCGATCCCGACTACTGCGTCGGCGCCCATTCGTCTTGCCTTACTCTCCAATTCTCGTAGAGCTTCCTCTCGCCCTTCTTGCAACTTGCTTTCATACGCTCCGCTTCTCCCACCAACGATGTCTGTTATTGAGGCAAAGAAATCCCTTACGACGTTAGCTCCTAAAATAATTTCACTCGTGACGATCCCCAAATACGAACTAACCGGTCTTCCTTCGACGATGGTAGTAGTTGTCATAATCATCGTACTGTCCCCACTCCTCAAAATAAGATAAACACTCTTTAAATTAATTCGCTTCTCTATTAAAAAAACCCTTCTTAAAATTGGTTCAAATTTCCTTTATTGCTTCGGTTTAGTCAATCAAACTGGCTGACGGCTTGATCGATTTGTACCGTGACGAGGAGTTCGCTGAAACGAGCACGCGTTAGAAACCGAAGTCAGGAAAATCCGGGTCGGTTCCGGCTCCTTGCCGGTTGTTACTTAGCTAAAGCTAAATAATAATCCCGCGTCTCCTTGTCAAACTTTTCAATCGCATACCTTAATGTTACTCTAGGCATAGTCGCCGCATGTTTGTCCAAAAAGCGTTTTAATGCATGATGATCCTTTTTACCAGCTTCACGAGTCCAGCTTCCTACAGCTTTCTGGATCAACTCTTCTTGATCATTGATAAGGAGCTCAGCTATTTTAAACGTATCTTCTATCTCTCCCTTTTTAATAAATGCATATGTACTAACAATTGCTGTTCTTCGTTCCCATAAATTATTTGAGCGCGCCAACTTATATAAAATATCTCTTGGTTTATCGAGAAGATAGATTCCGACCACTGAAGGAGCAGAGCGATCAACAAAATCCCAATTATTAATTCGTTCATGTCTGCGAATATACAAATCAAATAATGCCTTTCGTTCATCATTCGAAAGCTTTTTTTGTTTAGCCTGGTAATCCATAATACTGACAGCCCCCATCCTTACTTCATAATAAGGACTTTCCAATACCTTTTCAATCTCAGACAAAGGCATACCGATGAACTGTTTTGCTAACTGAAAAACCGTGCGCATGTTAAGCCCCAAACATAATGTATCAGGATCAGAACTTTTGAAAAATCGTTTCATTTTTTCCACATTCTGCTCATTTCGCTGCTTTTCTAATTCCTTAATAAAGTCATGTGCATAATAATCATTCATATCAGTGACATCCCCTTTCTTTCATAACACCTAACATTATAATAAAAGATTCCGCTAAATATTTATTTTATATTGCGGCCTTCAATATAGGATTGAGGACAGCAGCTAAAAATCCCGATTTATCTCAGGAAAAACGGATAAAATCGGGATCATGATTTTAAAATATCACCTATTCAATTATTCCCATTCTGTTTCGATATTGATTTTTTCCTGCTCGCTTAATTCTAGTTCCTCTTTTAGCCGTTGAGACGTATTGGATAACCCTTCCTCTGTCGGTATGAAATAGTAAATATTATTCACTCGTTGATCTTCACCCTCAATCTTAAACGTTTTTATAGTGGAAGTATTGATTGAGGCATATGTCTGCTGTAAACGGAAAATTTCCATCGGGCTCAGGCTCGTCTTAATGTTCTCTCCTAAAATATTTGCAATTTCGCCAATTTTAAAGAGCGTATTTGTTGAAATTACTTCGTCAATGCTCGCCTTAATAAATTGCCGTTGCCTTTCTTCACGCGAATAGACATTATTCACTTCACGTTTCCTCATTCGAACAAAGGCCAAAGCTTCCTCACCATCTAATTTCTTCTTCCCTTTTGTGAAATAAATTCGTTCTTCATCAACTGAATAGAAATTCTTTTCCCAGAACGGTTCCTTAATATCGACGGTTACGCCGCCCAATACATTGACAATATCTTTAAATCCATCAAAATTAACAGCGACATATTCGTCAATCGGTATATCAAGCAATTTTTCTACTTTTTCAACGGTAAGTTTATGACCCCCATGGTCAAACATAGAACCATACATGTACGCGGCATTTATTTTATGAAAGCCTGCATAGGGGCCGGCCTCTTCTGTTGAAAATTCCACCCTAGTATCTCTTGGGATCGTTGTCATTGTTATTTGTTTGGTATTCGGGTTTAACGTTACAACGATTAGTGAATCTGCACGACCATTATGACCACTCGGATCGTAATCATCCACTCCCATTAATAAAATAGATATTGGGTCCTCACTGCCGACTGTCACTGCTTCTTCTCTAAGCTCAGAATTTCCCTCTGGACGCTCTAACTCTACATAGGCTTCTTTTGTTGCTCCATATATCGTAATTAGAAAATAAGAAATATATATAACGCCTGCAACAGCCAGTAGTAAAATTCCCCATATTACATTCTTTCTCCATTTTTTACCTTTTGATACAGAAGTGCTCACGTGTATACTACCACCTTTAATTCTAGTAAAAATTGCTACTATTTTTGAAATCGTATTGTTCTCATGTTAATAGAATTGTACAGGTTCCACTGCTTCATCGATTGCCCTCATCTCATATCCATTATCCTGAAAATACGAGAGCAGTTTTTCTAAATGAGCGACAGTAGTTGCTTTCTCATGCATTAACACGACCAACGGCTTTTTGGAAATGTTGTTTACTTGGTTGATTACATGTTCAACGAATTCACCATTCGTCAGCTTCCAATCCTCTGAATCAATATTCCAATCCCACAGAATATGTTGTTCACGCTCAATGACAGCCTTGTAAGGGTCTGTAATGTAAGGAAATGAACCAAAAGGAGCTCTTATTAAACGAGTTTCTTGGTCCGTTATTTCTCTAATTAAATCAAGCGTCTCCTTCATTTCTCTCGCGAAGTCTTCAGGAGATTTATAGACTTGCGCTACATCATGAGTGATCCCGTGTGCACCGACAGCGTGACCGCTTTCGACCATCTTTCTTACGATCGTTGAGTTATTTTCGATGTTAGGTTTCAGCATAAAAAAGGTTGCTTTTGCATCGTAATGATTGAGCAAGTTTACAATTTCCTCTGAAATGGTTGAATGGGGTCCATCATCAAATGTTAAATAGACAACTTTTTCCGACTCCTGTGAAACGCTAGTATCGGCGCTTTCTTCTTCCATTGAATTGTTTTCGATTATTTGACTACTTTTTAAGAATGGTGTTTTTTCTTCATAGGACGCCGCTTCATGCACGATTTGATTCTTTTCTGTTGCTTCCTGCTTCTGGCCAATTACCATTGACCCTAATGAAAAACATATATATAACATCAGAAAAGCTAAAATTGATGCGGCTACTTTTCCTTTCTTGTTTAACTTGTACGTTCTTGACATTTCCTCACTCCTAAACTTCTTTGACCGATTAGCAATTTAATGTGATTCGGTAAACCAAAATCAGACAAAATCTGCTAAATTCTAATATCCTTTACTATAAAGTAAAGTTGTCATAGAAGTTTGACCTACTTGTAAACAAAATGTCACAAGATGATAGTGAGCAGAATAACGGCATCTTTTGGAGGTAGTAAAAAAGCGAAAGGGAAGGAAAAATACTTAGAATGGTGATTGATTTGATGAGGGAGTTTGCCAAAAGAAAAATCCTTTTGACACACTGGAGACTGGCTAAAATTCGACAATATAAGCCTGGTCACTGCTGTGGATAATTGGTGCTGCTGAGCTTTGACTTTGAATGGAGGAGGTTTGCTTTCGACCATAGATAAGAAGGTTGTTGCTAGTTGGACTCCAATACATGTCCATTGGAATGATTCCCTGGTAGACGGGCTCCTGATAAATGATGTTTTTCCCTTGTAATCTTCCGGCATAAATTGTGTCATTATCATACAAAGAATAAGCTATTTTTTTTCGGTCGTTCGATAATTTGAAAGTGGCTACTTTTTCGAGCAAAGAGGAAAGCTCCCCATTACGGTGATCATATTCGTATAATGTTTCCCCTTGACCGATAAACATGAACTGGTCATTTGTTAGCCATACAGGTTTCCCGCCGCCTATTTGGTTCTTATATTGAATAGTAATGCCGGTTTCAGTAATCTTTCCCATGAAAATAGTAAATTCCTGACGAGCGTGCGGCCAGCTGGTGATCAACAAACCTTTTCCATTATCAGAGATGGTAACTCCTGTAAGGGATTCATACTCCACCCCATCTAAAGAATATTTGCGATGAGTACCAGAGGCTGTGTCATATATCCCAATGTTAGCGTGATTACGGTCTTTGCCACCTATGATCAGATAGCTAACATACCGACTATTATTAGACCATGCAACGTCTTGGAGATAACCAAGGTTGTTAAGTTCAAAATCCCTTATTTCTGTCTTATTTCCGTTAGTCAATGAAAACAAATTTAAGGAGGCTCTCACCGAATCCACGGTTAACCCAACCATCTTCTTTCCATCGGGCGACATTGCTAGACTGAACGTGTTTTCGTCAATCTCTTTTAGAAGCTCAGGGTTTTCATAGGGAGCGGAGAGAGAGTAGAGGTCATTTTGTAATGACTCTGAAGACTCCTCTTCTCTAAAAACACCAACGACGGAATCGGAAAAGGACCAGCCAAACAGCTGAGTTAAGCTTGGTAACGAATAAATTGTTTTCACTTGAAAAAGTTGGCTATGTGGCTCTTCTGCATCTTTTTCTTCTAAATCTGGAATAATTATCGTTTCTGATCTTTCTCCATAACACCCGGAAGCCATTATAAAGAGAAAGAAGAGTACAATAAGGTGTCTCTGTTTCATGATGAATTCTCCTCCATATAAGCGAACTCGACATTGACGACAATATGTTCATCCGTGTTGGAGATTGTAATTGTTCCTCCATGTTCATCAACAATTGTTTTTACAATGCTCAGACCGAGGCCCACGCTTCCTTCCTCAGTGATTTTATGAGTTCCCGCGTAAAAAGGCTGAAAAAGCTTTGAATACTGGTCAGTTTCAAGTGGCGTACTTGGATTTTCGAACCGAAAATGGATACTGTCTTCTGCGATACCGGCTTTAACCAATATACTTGAAAAGGACGAACTGTATTTAATCGCATTGTCTATAAGATTTATAAAAAGTTGCCTTAATCTGTCCGGCTGCCCGGACATGTACAAGTTGTTTTCAATTTCACAATCTATATTCTTCTTATATCTCTCAGCTCGGAAAGCCATTGATTCACATACATCCCTTAAAATTTCACCAGCGTCAACTCGTTCAAATGAATGGCTGAAGGAGGTTCTTCTGGATACTTCAAGAAGCTTAATGACCAAATCGTGAAGCCGCTGACTTTCTTCTACAATATGGTTCATTCCTTTGTTAAAAAATGTATGATCTGCATCCCCTTTTTCTTTAATCATTTTGGCATATCCGATAATAGACGTTAGCGGTGTTTTAAGCTCGTGAGTGATATTATCAAAAAACCGTTTTTCCTGTTCATTAAGCTCCTTTAGCTGATCCCTGTCTCTTTCAATCGTTGATATCTGATCCCTTATTTTGTTGATCATGTCATTGAAATTTTCTGCTAGGCGCCCAATCTCATCCTGCCTGTTAAAATGGATATCAACATCTAAATTGCCTTTTTTTATTTCGGAAGAGGCTTCAGTCAGTTTAATGATTGGTTTTGTAATATGACCAGAGAGAATGTAGGAAAAGAGGAACGCTATACCAAAGATCAGAAGGGCGATGTAAAAAATAAAATTCAAAATTCCGCTACTTTGTTGATAGAGGAGGTTGAAATCTTTCGCAAACCGTAATATGCCTACTTTTGTACCGTCAATGATTACCGGATAAGAGAAACGAATCTCAGCCTGATCCTGCTTATAGGTAATATGATAAGCAGATTCACCTGCAATAGCCTGTTTAAGATCGTCATCTCTTTTTCCAGAAAACAAAGTCTCCTCTGAAGAAGACAACAAAACACCATCCACTGTATAGACACTAACCTCGCTGCCTGTAGCATGAGTTAAATCATTAACCATCTCATCAGCCATATCCATGAAATAAAATTCACTAATTGAATACTGGTTAATTAAAAATGCCTGGCGAACATACACGGTACTATTTTTCTTTAAATCTACCAGGTCTGAGGTAACGATCTTCTGATTATTGGACCAGATCGTTTCCTTTACAGTATGATTAAGCACGAGAAAAGAAAGGATAAAAATTAGAAAAAAGCCGAGTAAAAATTTTGCTTTGATCGTTCTCAGCATTTCTTTATTCCTCCTGTTTCTCGAACTTGTAGCCAACACCAAATACAGTTTTAATCAAATCTCCTGCGTTCAGTTTTTTACGGAGTCGTTGAATGTGGGTATCGACCGTTCGTGTATCTCCTGCAAAGTCATACCCCCAAACTAAATCTAATAATTCTGAACGTCTATAAATTTTCCCCCTGGAATCAATTAATGTTATAAGCAAATCAAACTCTTTAGGTGTTAATTCGACTGTTTTTCCTTCTTTCTTGACGAGCCTTTCATCTCGTATTATCGTGAGATGATTAACTTGAATTACCTTCTTATCATCTTCTGCTACTTGCTCGCTTGGTTTTGCTAGATGATCAAGCCGTCGAAGAATCGTCCGAATTCTGGCTACAATTTCCCGGACATCAAATGGCTTTGTTATATAATCATCAGCGCCGAATTCCAAACCTAGTACTTTGTCTGTAATATCTGATTTTGCTGTGATCATAAGAATGGGTATATTATATTTTTCCGTCACCATTTTACATAAATCTAAACCGCTACAATCTGGTAACATCCAGTCAAGAAGAAGAAGATTGGGTTTGAATTGATCCAAATGCCTCAATCCGGCGGCTCCGCTTGTCGCGATACAAGTCTGAAAGCCTTCTGCATTCAGACCATAAGACAGTAAATCAGCGATAGGTTCGTCGTCCTCGATGATGAGAATTTTTGTTTTATTCATGAACAAGTCACTCTTCCTTTGAAATTTGCAAATATGGGATCATTATAGCAGTCTAAATGAAACTAGTACACCGGCTCAATAGTGAAATAAACTTCATAATCTATGTACCAACGCGTAAAAATAAAAAATGACTGAACTTGTAAAGTCCAGTCATTTTAACGGTTAGAACATACCTTTCTTCGATCACTTCATTGAGTCTTACGGCAATGTCACAGTAAAGCTTTCAAACATCACAGCCTGCTGGTGGTGGTAATTCGTTGTCGTTTCTGAGCTGTTGGAGGTTGTACCGGTCGTCTCTTCCCTAATAAATGGGGTGATGGTTAATTGCTTCACTGTATCGTCAATTGGCGTAAAGACAGTTTTCCCTGAAAATATCGTCTCTTCGTCATTTACCTCTCCTGAACCGGCTCCTGAAATGACAGAAGTCAATTCTCTTCCTACATCATCAACGACAGTAAAATCTACAGAGGCAAATAGAGCAGCTTCTGATGGTGAAATCAAGTCAAAATGAATCGCGGTTCCACCTAGACCGGTTTCAATTGTTTTGACAACGAGCTCTAAATCTCCAGCTTCTTGTCGCTCGTCTACGTCAATGACGACATTGTTCTTTTGTGGCGTAACTGGGAAGGAAAAGTTCCACTTCTCTCCATTGCTACCTTCAAGTGTTAAATCAAGTGTAAATAATTCTGTCGGCAGACTATTTTCAGGATAATCGAGCTCGATTTCGAGCACACCGCTTTCCTGCCTATCATCTATTATTTCGTGTTGTGTGATACCACTTGCAACTGCCTTGGGCGTTTTTCCGTCTATCTTAATCGAGTCAAGCCCAAGCACATAGTTTTCAATCGGAGCGTCCGATTCCGCTCGATACCCGATGCTAAACCGTGTACCATCATAGAAAGCTTCGTCGATTACCACAGTAGTTCCATCGCTCTGATCAGACTGGCCAACCACCTGAGAAAGACCTTGCTCGCTGACTTTCTTCAACCCGTCATCGCCAATCTCGGTGAAAATCGAGCCGATCAGCGGAATTTGCGAGACGACATTGGCCATTGCCGGTGAAACGGAAGCTGAGCCGATCAGCAGCACACCCGCAAAAACTGCCGCGCCTGCACTATAGAGCCATACGTGCTTTCTCGATTTTTTTCGAATCGGTTCTGCTTCGTCTATCGTTTTCTCTATAATCGTATCGAGTTTATCAACTGGAACCTGAATTTGATCGATCGTTTCTTTAAATGAACGTGGCTCGTTTGTCATCTCCATCACTCTCCTTTAATTTTCCGCGCAAAAGCTGTAACGCTCTATGAATGTTTGTTTTGACCGTGCCTTCCGGATGGTTGAGCAAGGAAGCAATCTGCTTCACCGTGTAGTCTTCATAAAAACGCAGGAACAGGACGGTTTTATACTTTTCATCTAGCTTTCCGAGCGCATCGAGCAAATCAAGCTGATCCTCCGGCTGGACTCCATTGCGGGCGCTCGCCAGGCTATCGAATATTTCTTCGTTCATTGGCACAACGCACTGCTTTTTTCTTAAGTAATCAAGCGCGGTATTGATAAGTATTCGAGTGAGCCACGTTGAAAAATACTGCTCCTGTTTCAAGTCGGCGATCGCCATAAGCGCCTTATATACCGTCTCCTGAAAAATCTCCAGCGCTTCGTCTTCATTGCGGACATAGATATATGCCAGCTTATAAAGCTTGCTTTTCTCTTCCTCCATCAGCTCCTGAAAGGCTTGCTTATCTCCTCTTTTTGCTCGTTTGATTTGCGTTAGCTTTTCCAAATGTCTTGAACCTCCTTTCGTCCTCTATTAGAGAGTTGAGAGTGACAAAACGTTTCAATTTATTATTGATTAAATTGCTGCTCTGCCAGTTTTCGATAGAGAGGATGCTCTGCAAGCAGTTCTTCATGCTTACCCATCCCGGTAATTGAGCCTTTTTCCAGAATAATGATCTGATCGGCATTGATAACGGTCGACAGTCGGTGCGCAATCGCAATCGTTGTGCGCCCCTTCATTAACGTTTGCAAAGCTTTCTGAATAACGCGCTCGGATTCACTGTCCAAGCTGGAGGTCGCTTCATCAAGCATCAGGATTTTCGGATCACGGATCAATGCTCTGGCAATGGCAATTCGTTGTCTTTGACCTCCTGATAATTTCATCCCCCGTTCCCCGACCTTCGTTTCAAAGCCATTCGGAAAACCATCGATGAAATCAGCGGCATACGCCAATTCGGCAGCCTCTCTTACCCGCTCCTCCGGCACATTTTCCAACCCATAGCAAATATTTTCACGAATTGTACCATCCATTAATGGGCTCTCTTGTGAAACGTAACCAATTTGATTTCTCCAATCGGCCAGTGGTAAATTCTGCAAATTCGTGTCACCATAAAGAATCGCTCCTTCAACCGGCTGATAAAACCTTTCCAGCAAACCAAACATCGTCGTCTTCCCACTGCCGCTCGGTCCTACAACAGCTGTTACTTTTCCGGCAGGAATCGTACAGTTAATATCGGTAAGCACCCGCTCTTCTTCCTGTTGTGCTGAGGGATAATGAAATGCCACCTGTTGGAAGTGGATGTCCTGTTCCTCTGCCGGAATCGGCGTATATGTTTTTGTCTCTTCCTGGATTTGCAGCTCATCTGCATCTGAAAATAGCATCTGAATCCGCTCAGTGGCTCCCATCGCCTTTTGAAATTCCGTAAAAAACGATGTCAGCTGCGTAAAGGGGAAGATCAGCTGGAACAAATAGAGCATCATCATCACCATCGTTCCGGCAGTCAAGGCACCAGAGGCTACTTGGGATCCACCGTAGCCGATCAGTAGGACGAGCACAATCATCATCACCATTGTCATTAGCGGGCTGATGATCGCTAAAATTTTTGCCTGTCTGATTCCAAAGCGAAATAAACGGTCGACGGCCCTTGTCCCACGATTTCCTTCCTCCGATTCCGCATTATACGCTTTCACTAACCGGATATCACCAAGCACTCTCGCCATTCCTGCCGAGAAGGAGGCCATTTCATCCTGTGTCTTCAGCGAGACCTGATACATTTTTTGCCCGGCGGGATGGAGAACAACGATTGCCAGCGGTACGACAAGCAGCATCAAAAGCATCATTTTCCAATCAATAATCAGTAAAATAACAGCGGCCCCGACTACTGTAATAATCCCGGAGACGAACGATACAAGCTGATCGGTAATCAGTCGTTTCAATGTATCTGTATCATGGGTCATCCGGCTCATCGTTTCCCCAGACGGCGAAGCATCGAAATAAGAGATTGGCAAGTGCAAAATCCGCCGCCAAAGCTGCTTCCGCACATCGGCTACGACCCATTCCCCCATATAACTCATCAAATAATAGGAAATCGCACCCGCTACTGCTTGTAAAACGAAGGCTCCTATTAACACGGCAATAAGTAGAACATTCAGCTCCCCGAGCGCAAACTGATCCACAATATCACCTGTAAACACAGGCACAATCAAAATGCCCGCTGTCTCAATCAAGCTTAAAAGAAGCGCAACGGCTATCATCCATTTCGGAATTTTTGCCTGTTTAATATAAGATAAAAAAACGTTCCAATTATTCTTTTGTTTCATGTCCGTTCCTCCCTGTCGTGGCGGTTAAATCATTCTATCGGTTACGTCTCTTCTGCATAACTAACCGCCGCTGCATATAAATAGTAGACGAGTCCGAGCAGCTGCTGATCCAGCTTACTTCTATAAAACTCATCATTGATGATGACCCATGTCGCTTCAACAAAGCCGGTCGCATCGACGTCATCAACAAGATTGCTAATATAGCTGAGGCTGTTAATGTAACGAAGAAGGTCGGCAATCAAACTCTTTACTCGCTGATCACTTACCGCCCACCCTTGCTGCATGGCAAAGATCATTTTCTCTTGAAACTGCTGCTCCTGTTTCGCTGATTGCTCAAATTCCTCGCTGCGCACTTCGCTGAACACGTCCAATTGATACTTCACTCTCAAATGCGCATGATGCGCTTTCAGGCTTTCCTGCCAATGCTCTTTATTCAACCCTTTGAACATGCTTTCTTCATCCAAGTTCCTTCCGATTCTCTCAAAATGAATCGTTTCCTTAATTGTGTGTAAGATAAGGGTAATCCTTTTTACTTCCTTTTCCAGCAGGTCCTTTTGTTCTACTAAAAGCTGGTCGCGATTTTTCTTTTCCTGCAAAAGCAGTTGAATCGCATCCAACGTGAAATCCAACTCGCGGTAAAACAAAATATGCTGCAACCTTTCTAATTCCCTTTTGCCATATAGTCTGTAGCCGTTATCGGATATTTCAGCCGGCTCCAGCAAACCAATCTTATGATAATGATATAGAGCTTTCACCGTTACCCCCGTCAATTCCGCAACTTGCTTTACCGTGAGCAACGTCAACCACCTCCCTGTACATAAAACAATAGACCCTTACCTAAGGTAAGAGTCAATGGTTAGTTTAAAAAGATATCATGCTGTACGAAACCTTACAGAAAACCGGCTTTCATTCTTCAAATCTTAAATCGTTTCATTTTTTCATTCAATTCTTGAACTAGCTGGTCTAATGTATCGGTATTTTGGGCAATTTGTTCAATTGAACTTGCGGTTTGCTGAGTCGAAGCGGTTGTTTGCTCAATTCCCGCCGCTGATTCCTCGGAAATCGAGGCGATATGGTCAATAAATTGCTGCATGTCCTCCGTGTCCTGTTCAATCATTTTCAAGTCTGAAGTATTTTGATTGATTTTTGTAATCATTTCGGCTATCGCAGCTGTCATTTGATTTAAGGTTTGTCCGGTAGCATCGATCTGCTTCGTCCCAAGCTCAACCTGTGAGTAACTGGAGCGCAAGGCGTCCGTTGCCTGCCTGGATTCCGTTTGAATTCCGGAGACGTTCGCTTTAATATCCTCCGTGGAATGAGCGGCCTGCTCAGCCAGCTTCCGAACCTCATCTGCCACAACGGCAAAGCCGCGACCGTGCTCACCGGCGCGCGCCGCTTCAATCGCCGCATTTAACGCAAGCAGGTTCGTCTGCTCGGCCACCGCTTGAATCATGTTAACAAGATCAGTAATGTCGCTCGACTTCTGCTCCAGACTAACGACTTTCGCCACCGCTTCATCGACTCGCTGGTGAATCGTGTCCATTTGCGAAATCGACGTATCCATTCTATCCTTCCCTGCTTCCGTCAGCTTAAGCACATTACTGGCCGTTGAGGCGATATCATTCCCGGTTTTGCTTGCTGATGTTATTTTTGCAGAATACGATTGCATCGTTTCCGTTAAATCAACTGTAGCGGAAGCTTGTGATTCCGCTCCGTTCGACAATTCCTGCATCGTAATTGAGATTTGCTGACTGCCATTCATGATTTCTTCGGATGATTGTCTCAGCATGGCCGATTGCTGATTGACCCGCCCCGTTAAGTGAGCTAATGTCTGAATGATCTCGCGTAAATGCGTTTTTGTCTCATTTACCGATTTGAACAATTTTCCGATCTCATCTTTTCTGTCCATTATCGTCAGGTTAGCGGTGAGGTTACCATTTGAAATTTCATCCATCACTTCCGTAACTTCCTGGATTGGCTTCGAAAAGCTTCTGCTGATCCCCCAGGCAATGAACGAAATCGCCAAAACTGTTACCCCTAACACGAGAAAAAGGATAAGGACGATTCTGTTTTGAAATTGTCCAATGATCGATTCATCCTGATTAAAATTAATAATCCCGATCACCTCGGACTGGGTAGGGTCAAAGAGAGGAATGTAGGTTTCTCTCACATTGCCCCTATCCTCTGTCACCTCTTCTCCGCGCATAACTTTTTCAATAAGCGGCTCATTGAGTCTGCTGTCGATCACATCATCATGCGAAGAGACCATGATCTCTCCGTCCGTATTAAAAATGTTTAAATCAACTCGCTGTAATGAGTCAGCAATCGAATTGAGAAATGTACTGCTCAGACCAGTCTGAAGAGTCCCGATTGTTTCATTGCGATCTTTGATTGGTACAAAAGCCCGAACGGCCAGGCCGCTATTCCCAAATTCAAAGCCAGCTAGTTCCTCTCCATTTAAAGCGGATTGAATCACAGACATCGCGCTTTTATCATCGCCGAATTTTTCCGGATTATGGGCTCTATAGAAGACGTTTCCGGCCGAATCGCCAAATTCAAATACGTCGATTCCGTGCTCGGTTTGTAAGCGATTATAAACCCGTTGCATGATGAGATGAAGCTGCTCCCGATCTTGATCGATAAATGCTTGCTTCAATTCTTCATCTTCGGCATAGAGCGTAGTAAGCTCAAGTAAATCCGTCGCTGCCCGGTTCAGTTGAAGCGAGATCGACTCTTTTGTTTCATTTTTATTCTCTGTTAATAAACTGGAGAATCCGCTTTGCATTTGTGTGTAAAAAAAGATGCTTAAACATAATAAAGGAATGAGAGAGACGAGTAAAAAGATAGTAAATAATCTAGAATGAATAGACGTAAACAAGAAGCGTGCCTCCTACTACATAGTATGTAATCTACAATTTGACTAGATTAGTATATGATAATTCGACAAAATTTGCGATAAAGACGATAATAAATAACTATTTGGATGATTCTGAATAAACGGATGTTTTTCAGACACCTCTTACTTGCTTTTTAATGCAAAGCTGACGATCCATAATTTTTTATTTTTTTTTGGAAATTTCACTTTAATTCATTGACATTTTTAGATATTTTACTTATTATTGGAAATAATCACAGAAAATATATTTTGTGGTAAAAATGTAAAAGGAGAAGTGATTTTATTGAGAAAAGTCGTTATCGGAAGTTTACTTTGTTTTAGTTTACTTTTGCCCACCTCTACATTCGCAGACAGCCAGTCAAAAAATGATGTAACTAGCTTCAAAACAAGTGGATACGTGCAGGATACGCGATATGAAGAAAACAGAATTTCAACATTTTTAGTTGAGAAAAAAGCTATTCAAGACAACTTGGTTAAAGCTGACTTAGAATTAGTCGATGGTGTTGTTTCTGGAACGATACATATTCCTAATGCCACTGATGAGTATTTGACATCATATGAATTAACTTCTACAGCTTCTTTTAATGAATTTGAAGGACACAAAGCTAATGGATATACTGGAATTGTAAATAATGGAGAATTACATTTTGAAATGTTTATTCTTGAAGACGGGAATGCTGTGATTAATATTTTTGAACTAGATGAAGATGAGAATAGAATTCATCCCTTCACAATTAATTTAGATGGTGATTCCAAGCCTAAAATTGAAACATCAACTGAATTTAAAACAATCTTAAGTGAGGAAAATGAGATAGCTCTTATGAATACTGGAGATATGACAAGAACTAATGTCATTGTTAGTAATACAGGAATAAGACTAGACACTTTTACTACTCCTGGTATGAGCGAAAGAGCAGATTGGATTACTAGATTAAGACCTGTTGTTAGGGAAGCTAATACTTTAGCATCACAACCAAGCAGTGCTATTCAACAAACTTGGCTTTACGAAGCACAAATTCAAAACGGTATGCAGGGAACCGGTAGAAAACAAACTATTAACCCTGCATCTCCAGGAACTAGAAATATTTCATTTAGCATTCCGTTTACTACTAGAGATATTCCAATCTTTATACCTATATCACGTACTAACATTAACAGCACTGCTAATGTTCAGACATTAAGAGTTTGGTATCAATTAAATCTTGCAAGAGCATCAAGTTATGAGACTGATGGTATCGCAGCACATTCTCAACTTGTAATGCCCCGTGGTATGCCTTTAAATAGTAATGGTCAGGCGGTTATCACACAAAATACATGGCTGAAATATGAATATGTTGGTCATATTAGAGAATATGCAACAACTAGAGCAGATGCAACTAACTACTATAGACCTGTTCGTTAATTATTCTTAATGGTGTAAAATATAAGACGGCTCATTTAAATGAGCTGTCTTATATTTTAAAGAATTGGGAGGGAAGTAGATGATTGAGAATATTTCAACTGCTATTGTCTTCGAAAGGATATTTATTGTGCTAATTATTACATTAATATGGGTGCTAATTTTTTATGGTGCTTTATTGTTATTTACAAAGTATATCCCCTATGGATTTATTATTATCCAATTCCTTTTTGCTGTACTCGTGCTTGTGCTCATAGACTTGCTTGTTATACTGCCTGGTGCGATAGCAATAGAGCATCTCCCATATGTCTGGTATACATCGTCTTTAATAGTCCTTTATCAAAAATATTCTTCCGTTAGAAAATAACACCATATTACTAAATATATTATGAGAACCAAATAACCTCCTGTAAGGTGAAACTAAGAGGAAACATTTATCTTTTCAATTTCACCTTACAGACTAAATTTCTTAAAAAAGTGAATAAAAGTGAAATTTCTCCCTTTGGAATAGGCATTTTTTCTAATATGTCCTTGATGATATCTCGGATATACTTAACATTGATCTTTAAGGTTTCCTTGAACTCTCAGTGGAAGCAACTAATAAAGGAAGCTTGTAAGATCACCATCTCTACTATCGTCCCTTCCGTTACACACTTCGCCACTCTTCATATAAATCCTAACTTTCTTCAACCAATCAATTATACACTCCTGAATACATCGGTCATAAACTCCTGCATCAGCGGACTGATCGGACGGTCATGCCGATAGATCACTGAGATCGAACGGTCATGAATGAAGTTTGGTAACGGCCGGACGGCAAGCTTGTTCTGTTTTACTTCCTCCTCCACAGCCCGCTCTGATAAAATCGTCGCCCCCGTACCGAGGATAACCATCTGCTTGATCGCCTCAATACTCGTTAATTCCATTTGAATATGTAAGCTGAGTTTCTCCCGCTCCACCCACTTATCAATGATTTGACGCGTGGAACCGGACTGGTGAATATAAATCGGGACTTGTTCGATATCTTCAAGCGTTATTTGCTCTTTCTCCGCTAAAGGATGATCGGGGGAATGAACGAAGACAAGGCGATCCGGGACAATCGCTTTGCATAGCAGCAATGAATGCTGTAGCGGTTGAATCGAGACGATGCCGAAATCGACCTGCTTTGCTTCGACCATCTTGATGATCGTAGGGGCTGAATGAACATGGAGCGTAATTTGGACGTTCGGTCGCTTCACATGAAACTGACTGCAAATAGGCGGTAACACATAGCTTGCCGGAATCGTACTCGCCCCGATTTGCAGCTCCCCTCTTTTATACGATTGATAATCCTTCATCACCCGTTCAGCTTCCGATACGAGCAGAAGAATTTTCTCCGCATACTGGTAAAGCATCGAACCGGCCGAGGTTAGGACGGTTTCTTCCCCCTTTTGTTCATACAAGATCACACCTAAAGAGTCCCGCAGCTTTTTCAAGTGGAAAGAGACGGTTGGCTGCTTTAAATTCATCTCACGCGCGACCTTTGTGACATTTTTCGATTGGCAAAACCGATAATAAATATCGAGCTGCTGCAAGTTCATTGTAAACCCTCTCTCTCCCTTATAGATTAATTCTATCGTATCATGAGTAATTCATTGAAATTATTAATTATACGAGTGGGTTTCTCACAACGGGCTTGTGGCGTATGAAGCCATTGCCAGTAGGTCCAAAGCTAGTTTTGTCTCAAGCTCATTAATCGGTTTCATTCCTTATTTATTGTGAAGGAGTGAGTTCCCTCCACTTCCTTCTTTTCGCACCGGAACGGATTGGCTGCGCGATAAACCGCCAAGACAACGTGGCAACCACAAGCGTAATCCCCATTTGGATCAACATCCAAACGAGCCGATTTTCTCCATTTCCTGCCGGAAAGAACAAAACGATAACCGGATAATGCCATAAATAAATACCGTATGAACGAATGCCGAACCACCGTAGCCACTTCCATTCGAAAACACGATTGATCCAAGTAGAGGGGTGAACGGCGGCGACGATCAAGCCAGCTGCCGCCAATGACTGCAGCACCATACCACCGCGGTACAGGAAAGCATCATACTCGGTCGTCTTCCACATCATCCAAAGCAAACCGGCCAAGCTGACAGTCCCGATAAAATTAAGGGCGAGACGCGCCCCATTATGATCAGCCAGCTTCTCCTTGACGATTTGGCTCGGTAAACTTAGCGCAAGTGCCGCTCCGATCAGAAGAGAGAAGGCGCGGGTATCTGTCCCGAAATAGACTCTGCTAGTATCGAGTAGCCCCGGTTGATAGAGCGCTGCCATTCCAACGATCGAAGCCAGAGCTCCGATGAAGATCAAACTAGTGAGAAGCCTGTGGTTACGAACGAACCGAAGGCCAAGTAAAAGCAAAAATGGCCAAATGAGATAAAACTGCTCCTCAACAGCGAGCGACCAGAAATGCAAGAGCGGAGAAGGCAGTCCAAAATTAGAAAAATAGCCGACATCGTGAAAGATGAACCACCAGTTCGTCAAATAAAAAAGAGATGCGAACCAGTCTCCCAAAAGATTCGCTAATTGCAGAGGATGAAACAGCGCTGTCCATAGCGCGACAGCCAGTAAGACGACAAGCTGGGTAGGAAGCAGACGCTTGATTCGCCGGATCCAAAACTGGCGAAAATCAATTCGCCTCGTATTTTTCCACTCCATCATGAGAAGGTCTGTAATGAGATAGCCGGATAAGACAAAAAATACGCCGACACCTAAAAAACCACCAGGGACCGCTTCCAGAACGATGGTCATTCTTTGAACATATTATAAGAAAGCACTGTTTATAAGAAAATATCAGCCGTTTTTTTTCATTCTGTGATAAAATATGTACATGAGCTCATCTATGCTAAAAACGGGACTTCGATTTTTATTAAAAAATTTATAAAACGCTTTCAAGCTTTCTGAGCATCGTTTTAGCCATGATGATAGATTGTTGATAGAAATCTACAGTAAGGAGTTTGAAAACTATGAATTTATCTTACAAATTTGATGAAGTTGCTAGACTTCCGTTACCGGAAGATAATGTCGCAGTGGCGACGCGTCAGCTCGATGCTGGTACGGTGATTCACTATCAGGGGCAGGAGCTGACTTTGGATTATACAGTCATGGAAGGGCACCGCTTTGCGGTAAAACCAATTGCGCCGGGCGATGATATGCTTTCGTGGGCACTGCCATTTGGCGTCGCGCAGAAGGAAATCCAGCCTGGAAATTACGTGATTAACGAGGGAGTGCTTGAGGCGCTGAGTGTGCGTGGGCTTGACTTCGCCTTGCCGCCGGAGCCGAATTTTTCCGACGATGTACCGGAATTTGTTCTTGATGAGGAAAGCTTCCAGCCTGCCCCTGCCCTGCCCACGTATAAGGAAACACGGACGTTCATGGGCTATCGTCGCAGCAAAGCACGCGGGGTCGGAACAAGAAATATGGTCGTCCTGTTAGGCACAACTTCACGAACCGGCAGTTATGTGAAACAGCTGGCTGCGCGCCTGAAAGGCGAACTGCCGAATTATCCGCAAATTGACGGAATTGTCCCGGTCGCTCATACAGAAGGAGACATAAAGCAGCCGAACAACCTTCCATTGTTATTACGGACCCTTTCCGGATTTATGGTCAACCCAAACGTCGGTGCCGTTCTGCTCGTCGATTACGGAAATGAAGGCGTTACCAACAAAATGGTTGAAGAATATGCAAGAAGCCACGATTACCCGGTTGATGATGTTCTGCACCGCTTCCTTTCTATCCAGGATGGATTTGAAGAAAGCTTGGCCAAAGGGGAAGAAATTGTCCGACAATGGTTGCCGGCTGTAAATGCAATCGAACGAACACCCGAGTCAATCAGCCATCTTAAAATCGCTTTGCAGTGCGGTGGTTCCGACTCCTTCTCCGGCATTTCCGCCAATCCGTTGCTCGGTTGGATTTCAAAGGAGTTAATCCAGTATGGCGGCGCTGCCAACCTTGCGGAAACGGATGAACTAATCGGAGCTGAACCGTATGTTCTGCAGAAAGTTCGCGACGTCGAGACGGCACGCAAGTTTTTAACGTTAATCGATGAGTTTAAGACACGGACGGCCTGGCATGGGGCGAATGCCGAAGGGAATCCATCAGGCGGAAATAAATTCCGCGGACTCTATAATATTTATTTGAAGTCGATTGGTGCCGCCCGCAAAAAAGATCCGGATATGCGTCTTGATTATGCGATTGATTACGGTGCGCCAATGCACAATTCAGGATTTCATTTCATGGACAGTCCGGGGAACGATCTTGAAAGTATCGCCGGCCAGGTTGCCTCCGGCTGTAATCTGATTTTCTTTACAACAGGAAATGGCTCTGTGACCAACTTTCCGTTTGTGCCGACGCTCAAGGTCGTGACGACTTCCCGCCGGTTCGAGCTGCTTTCAAAGGATATGGATATTAATGCCGGTCTGTATCAGGATGGCATGCCGATGGATGAGCTCGGCAAGCAAACATTTGAATTAATGTTGAAAACAGCCTCCGGTCAACGCAGTGTCGGGGAAAGAGCAGGCCATGCGCAAGTACAAATTTGGCGCAACTGGCAGCAGACCGATGCGAGCAAACTTAAAGAGCTGCTCACTAAGCCGGAGCCGACTGGTGAGCCGATTGCCATCCGCACAGACGGAGCAGTCATCCCTTCTGTCACATTCAGCTTTACGCGTCAGAACGATCATCTCGCCAGTGACGCCATCGGCTTAATTTTACCGACGAGTCTCTGTTCCGGTCAGGTCGCCAATATGATCGCCAAGCGTCTGAATGAAAAAGAGCTCGGTCAGGAAAAAGGTCTGTCCCGCTTTGTGGCATTGGCTCATACGGAAGGCTGTGGGAACTCGGCTGGTCAGCCTGAACAGATGTATGCCCGCACGATGATGGGCTATCTTCGTCATCCTCTTGTTAAACATTGCCTTCTGCTGGAGCATGGCTGTGAGAAAACACATAATGACTTTATGAAAAATCAAATGAAAGAGAATGACATCGACCCGAGCCGGCTCGGCTTTGCCAGCATTCAGCTTGATGGCGGCATTAAAAAAGTAACGGAAAAGGTCGAAGCTTGGTTTACCGAGCAATTGGCCGTCACTCCGCCGCGAAAAGAAGAAGTAGTCGGGCTTGAAGGGTTGCGCGTCGGCATTATCACTGATGGTTCCGTCACTGATGTTGACGGAGAGCAGCTGGCCGCTTTAACAAAAATGATTGTCGGTGCCGGCGGATTGGTCGTCCTTCCTGAAAACAGCCAATTGCTTGAGACCGAAGCTTATCATAAGCCGCTGTTTACAGCAGCGAAAGTCGAACCGTCGTTATCATACGGTGAGCATGCCCGTAAAAATGGGTTCCATATAATGGAGGCGCCAACGACGCATTGGGTTGAGACGGTTACAGGATTAGCGGCCACGGGCGTTGAGCTCTTTATTGCCTTGACAAATGAACAGCCGATGCAAACCCACCCGTTTGTGCCGATGCTGCAAATGTCTTCAAATCTGACGATGCAGCAACGATTTGCCAATGATCTGGATCTCATCCTCAGCGGTGATCCATCGATCTGGACGGAGCAAATTTTAGAACGCTGTAAGCAAACGATTGAGCATGCTTATACCCCGCGTCTCTTCCAGCAGGGGAACATTGATTTCCAATTCACCCGCGGATTGCTAGGCATCTCATTATAAAAAGTAGAGGGATGTTCTTCCATTTGGAGGAACATCCCTAACATCGTGAATTCAACAGATTCCAAAGTTTACCAAAAATTATTTTCTACACAAACCGACAGCGGAAAATTAACCTGCTCCCTTTTATTAAAAAATTATTTAGGTTCTTCCAAAGCTAAACGGAGTCCAAAGATAATAAAAATCGCTCCACTTAAGCCCTCCATTGCCTTTTTAACACCTTCTTTCCTCATCCAAACACGAACTAGGTTTATGACATAAATGTATACTGTAAACCAAGCAAGTTTTATTAACAAATATACTGCACCAAGCACAAAGAATGTCATTAACGTATCCGTTTGAGGGGTAATAAATTGAGGAAGAAACGCCAGATAGAAAATTGTCACTTTAGGGTTTAATATATTAGCCAGGAATCCTTGGACCATGAGAGATTTTTGTTTACCCTGTGCGCTATTTGGTATCTTTTCACCTAAACTCTCCTCTTCCTTTTTCATTGATAATAAAGCTTTTATTCCTAAGTATACGAGGTAAATGGCACCCACATACTTAAAAATCATGAATGCCATAGCTGATTGCATAATAATCGCTGATAAACCTACAATGGATGCTATAGTATGGACACTTATAGCAAGGAGTGTCCCTATTAAGGTTTTAAATCCACCTGATTTCTGATGGACAATCGTATTCCTTGTAATCACTGCTGTGTCTGGCCCCGGGACTATGATCAAAAGAAAACTTGTAATTGAAAATAGCAATAGAGATGAAAGCATCTAACCCCTCCCTATCATCATTTAAACCTAAACTATAACGCTAAACGTTATCTCTTTCAATTAGAGTTTTCGTTCACTTCGGATCGGCTGCGGAATAGGGCCCTTCCCTTGCTCCCTCATTTCATGATCCATAAAAGCACCTCTTTCCATTCAATGGAGTTTCCTCCTGTTGTAAAAAACCTTTTCTATATATATGAGCTGCAAATGATGATTATTTCCTGCCAAGCAACAGAAAAAGCCCAGAAAGGAGAAGCTAGGCTCCTTTCTGGGCAAGTTGTCTATAATCAGGTTGCTGCTTAATGAAGGGCGCCTCCCTGCTGCTGCCCGCCATCCGGACTGATTGCTTTTTTCATAAATAGCGCGATGAATAACGCCGTGACGCTTAACGCAATCGCAAACCAGTAGGCATGGTGAACGCCGATTGTCATTGCTTCATCAAGCATCTGCTGGGTGACCGGTCCGGTCTGGGATTCAATAAAACGGTTGCTACCCTGTGACACGATACTAACAAAAATCGAAACACCGAGCGCTCCAGCAATCGGCTGCATCGTGGTCGCAATCGCTGTACCATGTGGATATAAATGTACAGGTAAATCATTTAACGCATTCGTTTCTGCCGGCATCATGATTGAGGTTATCGCCACCATCAGCACCAAATAGACGAGCATAAAAGTCCACGCCGAAAGCGACGGGTCAATCGTGCTGAAGAAAATCATTACCGCGACTAAGACAGTCGAACCCGGTATAATCAGTTTTCTCGGACCAAAGCGGTCAAACAACGTGCCCATCACTGGAGACAGCAGTCCGCTTAACAACGCTCCCGGTAAAAGCAGTAACCCGGCAAGTTTCGCAGAAAAGCCGAGAGGGCCTTGTAAATACATTGGCATGATGATCTCAGAGGCGAACATTGCCATGACAACAATGACAAACACGGTAACGCCCTGGGCATAATTGCGATACGTGAAGACACGAACGTCAAGAAGCGGTTCCTCCAGCCTAAGCTGACGCCGGACGAAGAAAATCAGCGACAGCAGGCTGATCACAATGATCACCAGCACGGCTGTCGACGTAAACCCTTGTCCACTTTCTCCGGCGCTGCTAAACGCATACACAATTCCACCGATTCCGATGCTTGAGAGGACAATCGAAAGAATATCGGCTTTCGGTCGGGTCACCTCTCCGACATTTTGTAAATATTTCAACGCGAATAAAATCGAGAAAATGGCAAACGGGATAACAGAGATGAATAACCAGCGCCAGCCAAGCAAATCAACGATCACACCTGATAACGTCGGTCCGAGCGCCGGGGCGAACATAATCACAAGACCGAATGTCCCCAGGATCTTCCCGCGCACTTCGACTGGATAGATTAACAGCAAAGCATTAAAAATAACCGGGATTAACAGCCCCGTTCCAACGGCCTGGACCATCCGGCCAACAAGCAGCATCGGAAAGTTAAGGGCGCAGGCGGCGATCGTCGTCCCGAGTAAAAAGATCGACATGACCCCGATAAACATTTGTCTTGTCGTAAACCATTGAATCAACAAAGCGGAAACAGGCATTAATACTCCCATGACGAGCATAAATCCGGTCACCATCCATTGGACCGTGTGAGTCTCAATCGAAAAAACAGCCATCAATTCCGTCAACGCAATATTGAGCAATGTTTCGTTTAAAATAGCAAAGAATGCCCCGATCATAAACGTGATCAGGATCGGCTTCGTCTTCATAGTAGGGTTCATTGGCTCCTCCAGGTGAATAAAATAAAAAAACTCCTTATCATTTCTGAACAGGAGGACAACCATGCGTATATACAGCACTATAAGAGACAAGCCTTTCATGCAAAAAAAGGCTTATGATTTATCAGCTATATGAAAAATACCATGATTTTATCCAATCCTATTCAAAAAACGACAAACGCAAGCGCGACTGTCTTTTTTCATTTAGAAGATTAATAATCTCTTCTTCAATAGGATTAGTAGATCATGGTAACCACCCTTCCGGCTTGTAATCATCATAATCATAGCGATCGTTCACAGAAATGTCAAGGTTTTTTTATGAGAATGTGGACAAATTATGACTGTCATATTTTGTAGAATGCAGCATATAGTAGACCATAATCTTGATGGAGGGGCTGCTATGGTCATTCATGTCGTATGGGGCGGAGAGACGCTCTGGCAAATTGCCGGCTATTACAATGTGAACATTCAGACGATCATCGAGCTGAACCAACTCGAGGACCCAAACCAGCTCGTTAACGGTCAGACGCTGATTATTCCTGCGGCTGGAAGCTCCTATGTCATTAAGCCTGGTGATACGCTTTCGACGATTGCCGCACAATACGGGGTCTCGGCCCAGGCAATCATTATCGCCAACCCGTCATTGAATCCCAATCTGCTTTACCCCGGAGAAACACTGATTATTCCACCTGTTCACTATATCGTTCAGCCTCACGATACACTTTCCCATATTGCCAACCATTTTGGTACGACAGTCGAAGCGCTTGTAGCTGAAAACCAGCTTTCCGAAGCAAATTTGATTTACCCGGGTTCCCCTTTGCTGATTCCTCGGCCGCGACCGGTCATTGAAGTCAACGCGTACACCTATCAAGAGGATCAGGATGCGGCCCGGACTATCGCCTCCCTCAGTCCTTTGCTTACGTATATGAGTCCATTCGCTTATATGATAACGGAAACGGGAGAGCTTGAGCCGGTTGAGGATGAGCTGACAATCGCAGCAGCCTGGGAAAATCAAGTGATACCGATGATGGCCGTTACCAATTTCACATCAACCGAAGCAGGTTCCAATTTAGCTCACACGATTTTGGCGAACACTGATTTGCAGGAGCGGCTGCTGACCAACATTGTGACGATTATGCGAGAAAAAGGATATAGCGGTATAAATGTCGATTTTGAAAATGTTCTGCCTGATGACCGAGAATTGTATAACCAATTTCTCGAGCGGGTTGTTGCCCGCCTTCATCCGGATGGTTATTTTGTTTCAACCGCCGTCGCCCCGAAAACAAGTGCCGGTCAGGCCGGCCTGCTCTATGAGGCTCATGATTATGAGGCCCATGGCCGGATCGTTGATTTCGTCATATTAATGACTTATGAATGGGGCTACCGGCTTGGTCCGCCTCAAGCGATCTCGCCACTATCCAATATGAGACAGGTCGTTGAATATGCGTTATCTGTCATGCCAGCTGAGAAGATTTTTTTAGGATTTCAAATTTATGCGCGTGACTGGCTCCTCCCCCATGTCGAGGGCCAGGAAGCGGAAACGTTCAGCCCGCAGGAAGCTGTGCAACGGGCAATTCGTTATCGCGCGCCTATCCAATATGATGCAGATACCCAGGCTCCCTTTTTCCGTTATACGGATGAAAGCGGGCAGGCTCATGAGGTTTGGTTTGAGGATGCCCGCAGCGCCCAGACGAAATTTGACCTAATTAAAGAGTTTCAACTACGTGGAGTCAGCTACTGGGCGCTGGGCTATCCTTATCCGCAAAACTGGGCCTTACTAGAGGCGAATTTCACCCCCCGAAAAAGGTAGTATGCCGGACTTCATTTATGACGAGAATTGCGAATCGCAGCAATCCCCTGCTTTACGGCCTGCTGGTACAGCCAGACGTCGCCTGAATAAGCGATAAAACGGTAGCCTTTTTCTTTCCAGTAAATCGCCGCTTCCACGTCCGCGACAAAACAGCCTGCTGCTTTGCCGTGCTTCTCGCAAACTTCGACGACATGCTCCATCGCCTGAAGTAAACGCGGGTGATCGTATTGCCCGCTAATTCCCATAGATTGCGAGAGATCGAGGTTTCCGACAAAGACGACATCAACACCCTCCGTTGCCGTGATTTCCTCGACATTGCCAAGCCCGGTTTCATTCTCGATTTGAGCGATGATTAATGTCTCCTGATTGCTTCGTTTCATTTTCGCTGAAATGTCTCCACCAATAAAATCATCGTGGGCAAGGCTGAAGGCTGTCCCTCTTTTGCCAAGCGGACCATATTTGGTTGCATCGATAATGCGTTTTGCCTGTTCCTTTGTTTCAACAAAAGGAATCATCAGCCCCAGCGCCCCGATATCGAGAATTCGGCTCAAATGGCTATACTGGCTATCCGGCACCCGGACGAAAGGAAGAATGGAAGCACCCCGATTATAGCTCATTAGCTGGCGCATCGAGTCCATTCCAATGCCGCTATGCTCCATATCATAGATAACAAAATCCGCTCCGGTCTGCTCCAAAATCGCGGCGACTCCTGGAGTATTAAATTCAAACACCATCGTGCCAATCGCCGTTTTCCCTGCTGCAAGTGCTTCTTTCACATGATTTTTTCTCATTATTCTGGCTCCTTTTCTTCGTAAACGCTTTCAAATTATCGTTTCGTAGCTTGATAGCGTGCGAGTTTTTGCTGAAAGCCCGGACGAGTTAATGCTGCCGGGTTGACGACGCTGTCTGGAATAAGCCCCTGGGAAAGACGGATAAGCCCACGAATATCCTCTTCGCCAAGTCCGCGGAATAATTCATCGGTAAAACCAATCGCATGCGGGGCGAGTACGACATTATCAAGCCGGGTTAATCGATCATCCGGATCAAGCGGCTCCGTTTCAAACACATCAAGTGCTGCACCTTGAATCCGGCGTTCCTCGAGGCAAACGGTGAGTGCCTGCTGGTCGATGACCGGACCACGCGAAGTATTAATTAAAAACGCCGTCGGCTTCATCAAGGAAAGCTCCCGCTCACCAATTAAATGGTAGGTAGAATCAAGCAACGGACAACTGACACTGACAAAATCAGCCTGCTGCAACAACGCATCCAATTCAACGAGTTCGACTCCGAGCGCCTGCGCTTCCTCTGGTGAAACATAAGGGTCATAAGCGATCGCCTTGAACTTTAATGGCTTGGCGATAGAAAAGAATTCCCGCGCAATTCCTCCGAGTCCAACCGAGCCGACCACTTTGTTGACAAGGCCGATTCCCATGTAATTCGGCGTCTCCTCCCACGTTCCCTGACGGACAATCCGGTCTTTTTCCATCACCCGCGAGCTCAACGTGAGCAAAAATGTCAATATTGAAACAGCCATCGGTCTCCGTACTGCTTTCGGGGCAGTAAAACAGATAATGTCAGACTCGGTACAGGCTGCTAAATCGACATTGTTATAGCCGACTCCTGCCCGGGCAATCGCCGCCAGCCGCGTCACACCCTTGAAGGATTCCTTCGTATAGCTTGGATACAGGCTGATCACCGCATCGTACCCCAATAGTTGATCCGGCGTTACGACACTCTTATATTCTTTGAAAAATTCGTATTCGATCTGCGGGTGCTGATCAAGTAAATCAAGGCCGATATCCGCCTTCAATTCCCCGTCCGGATTTAGAAAATCCCGCGTAATCCCAATTTTAAACGATGCCAAAAACGTCTCCCCTCTCTTTCGTCAATTTAATATGTAATATATCACTTAATGCCTAAAAACTCAACTTCTTATTATTGAGCCGGGCCAAGCTTATGCAATGCGCGGGCCGTCTAAGAGGAGATCAGTTCTCCTCTTAGACGGCCTGCGAACAAAGGCGAAAAATCGTTATATTTTAGCAGTTGCCGCGGCCTGCTTTTGCACCGTTGCAGCTTCAGTCAGCTTGTTTACAGCACTGAACAGTGCTCGGACGGATGAGGTCATAATATCAACATCAATTCCGCAGCCCCAATATACCGTGCCGTCTTCGGCTGTGATTCCAACATAGGATGCCGCGCGTGATTCTGAGCCAGTTTCTAAGGCGTGCTCCTTGTAGATCAAATTCGAGTAGCGAATACCGAGCTTCGTCTGAAGGGCGTTGCTGATCGCATCTAGACGTCCGTTTCCACTTCCCTTCATCTCTTCCACACGGCCATCCTTTTTCATTTGCACGGTCGTTTCAAAGTCATCGTGCTGAGTGAAGCTGTATGTGATAAACTCGATCGGTGCTGTAAGATTGACGTATTCTTTTAAGTAAATATCGTAAATCTCCCCCGGAAGCAGTTCTTTATGCTGCCGGTCTGATACTTGCTTAATCCGGTAGCCGAAGTTCTCACGCATCTTTGCCGGGAGGTCGAAGCCGTATTGCTGCTCAAGCACATAGCCGATGCCGCCCTTTCCCGACTGGCTGTTAATCCGAATGATGTCACCCTCGTATTCGCGGCCGATGTCCTTCGGATCAATTAACAAGTACGGGACATTCCATGTATCCTTCTTATGATCCTCGCGCCATTTCATCCCTTTGGCGATCGCATCCTGATGCGACCCGGAAAAAGCGGTAAAGACAAGATCGCCTCCATAAGGGTGACGCTCATGCACCTTCATTCTAGTTAATGGCTCATACGTTGCAATAATCTCACGGATATTGCTGAAGTCCAGCTTCGGATCAACACCGTGTGAATACATGTTCAGCGCAAGCGTAACAATATCGACATTCCCTGTTCGTTCACCGTTACCAAATAGTGTTCCTTCGACTCGCTGCGCCCCGGCAAGCATCGCCAGCTCGGCATCCGCGACCCCTGTCCCGCGGTCATTGTGAGGGTGGACAGAGACAATGACATTCTCGCGGAAATGCAAGTTATCGCTCATATACTCAATCTGACTGGCGTACACATGCGGCATTGAAAACGAGACCGTCGCCGGTAAATTGATAATCACCGGCTGTTCAGCGGTAGGCTGCCACACATCAAGCACGCGATTACAGATCTCGAGCGCGAATTCCATTTCTGTTCCGGTAAAGCTTTCAGGCGAATACTGGAACATGAAGTTCCCTTCGGTTTCAGCCGCGTATTTCTGAAGAAGCTTCGCGCCGGATACGGCAATTTCGATAATTTCCTCTTTTGATTTGCGGAAGACCTGCTCACGCTGAGCGACCGATGTGGAATTATATAAATGGACTACCGCTTTGTTCGCCCCGCGCAGCGATTCAAATGTTTTCTTAATAATATGGTCGCGTGACTGAGTCAACACCTGAATCGTCACATCATCTGGAATTAGATTTTCTTCAATCAGTGTCCGTAAAAACGCATACTCTGTTTCAGAAGCAGCCGGGAAGCCAACCTCAATCTCTTTAAAGCCGATATCGACTAATAATTGAAAATATTTCAGCTTCTCTTCCAGACTCATTGGCACGACAAGCGCCTGGTTTCCATCACGCAAATCGACACTGCACCAGACCGGAGCCTCTGTAATATATTCCTTCTCGCTCCATTTCATGCTTGTTACCGGCGGGACGAAATACCCTCTGGCATATTTGTTTACATTTTTCATGTTTAAACCACCCTTTCTTTTCGCATTAATAAAACAAAAAAGCCTTCCATCCCTATCGACAATAGAGACGAAAGACTGTGACATCTTACGCGGTACCACTCTGATTTCATACCGGAAACCGGTATGCAGCTTTAACAGATACGGGGCTGTTTGCCCTTATATCCTCCTATTATAACGGATAGGAACCGTCTCCACCTACTATCATTTCAGCGAGCTACTTCAAGGCGAGTTCGGATTTTTTCCACGGCTGTTTTTCACCACCCAACAGCTCTCTGAGCGCTTCGAAAATCGTACTATTCCTCTTCGTCGTATTTTAAGTGTTGGCAAAATCATACTACATCCGCCAAAGCTTTTCAAGTTTATTTTGAAAATTTCATCATGCATCGCGAAATCACTTATGTCTGTTCACTGACAATGACCGACCAGCCTTTTCCTTCATAATCATTGTATCCTTTTGTTTTGCAGTACGCGATTATTTTCCGCTTTCCTTCCACCGATTCATGCTGATAGCCGATCGTTGTTTTCCCCTGTTTAAGCAGCTGTACCGCGGTTAAGGAACCGAGGTCTTTATTTAAAATATCCTCCCTTTTCTTCGACGCAATCACCATCCCGTCTTTATTAATTAAATAAAGCTCCGTCTTCTCATCAATTTTGACTTCGTCAATGATGTCATAAATGTAATCCCAGTTAAACCATGTCGTCAGAACGCCGATGACAGCATTGGAATGATCGAATATCGAAGCGGCATAATTCATCGTGAAGCCCTGGACGGCAGGCGCGTGATACATGTCAGAAGCATACACTTTCCCTGATTCAAGCGTCTGTTGAAACCATCTCGCCGTCGAAAAATCAAGCCCGGTCAGGCTCGTGTTGGTACCCGAAGCGACGACGCTTCCGTCAAGATTGACAATCGTCAAATCGTAGTAGACCGTATAAATTTTTTGCAGCTGACTGAGCAGCGTCTCCGCTTCAGAAATCGTCCCCGGACCAGGCTCCAGCAAGCAATTTTTAACCGCTGTAAACGTTGTCCATGCCTGTACATCACAGTTGCGCTCAAATAAATTTCGATCAATCTTATCAATCGTATCAAAAGCGACATCGACGGTGCGGACCGCTATCACTTCATTTGTCTTTTCTTGAATGGTACGGATCAGCTGATTATTGATCGTATTCGCTTTAAGATTCTCATCGGCAAACTTTTTTATTTCGTTTGCCACAACTGAAAAGCCACGCCCTGCCTCCCCGGCCCTTGCCGCCTCAATCCCAGAGTTCAGTGCCAGCAAATTGGCATGGGTTGAAATTCGATTTGTCGTTTTAATGGACCCTTCCATTTGATTATATAGCTCTTTAAGTTCACTCCACAGCTTGGATACATTGAGCTCTTTTTCCCCAATCACGGTCATCCCCCCAAAATAGTTCAATCAACCTACTTATTTTGACAAAAGAAAACCGATTCCTTGTGTAAAACCAAAAACCATGTAAGGTTATCTAACATAGAAATTCCCCCGGCAAAAACTGTCGGGACAACAAGTCAAAACATCGGTTGATTTGCATTGACGGTCAGTCCTCATCATGGACCGAGGAGCGTTATTATATTAAAAAATCATTTTAGCAATTTTCTAATAAACATAATTAACCAACAAATAAGAAAGGATAAAACCGGTAATACAATGTTCCAGGTTGTCAGAGACATTTCTAAATGCGGATAATAATAATTACTATACCAGACTTCATACGATACATTTAATAGTAATGTTACTATGGGAGCAACCAACACTTTTTTTATGAGGATAGCAATAAAAACCCCTGACCCGATCACAAAAAAAGGGACAATAACCAGTTGCATGAAAAAAGGGCCAAAATAATTCGAAATTACTCCCATCCAAATTCCTCCTCCTATCACTGTGTTTTTATAACTTTCGCCGACATCTTTTAGTCAACACCAAACTCACTAGCATCTGCAATGGCGCCTTTGTACCCCAGTCTTTCATTCCAATTAACTGCCAGCATATTTGATCTCACTTCATGATTCTTAGAGTTTGCGCGGAATCATATAAACAGGAAAGCTATTTTATTACAGTAGACGTAGCGTTTGCCCTTGTCAGCAAACGCTACGTCCCCAGATAACCTAAACAGGCTTTTATCTCTGTTTTTTTAACATCACTTCTCCAATACCAGCAATTTGCAACGTCAAATCATCAAGGTCTTCAAATAAAGATAGTGGGAAATTCCCCGAAATAACAGTCGTTTCTTCATCTGTTACCTCTACTCGATAACCGCCTATTTCATACCTCTCATCATCTTCGGTCAAAATAGTTATCTGCAAGAACTCAGCCGAATGGTCACCCTCCATCTCAAATTGAATGAATAAGCTTGTTGGATATGCTGTAGCTTTAATGATCTTAATTGAATGATCTTCGTCAGATGCTTTGTATGGAACAGGATCTCCTGTATACTCTTCGTCCATATTGCTTAATGGGATATTCCATTCACCGTCTACACTACTAAATGTCCCATCCTCATGCCATAGTTTAATGGTTTCTATTTTGAATATAAATATAGAATCATGAATAGACGAAATTTCTTCTCCTATGGCGCTAAATAATAGCTCCATCTCCACCCTGCCGTCGGAGGTGTTCAATTTACTTTGCTCACTTCCTACTTGAAAGGAATGCAGCCCATCTCCTTTCAATGGTTTGGTGTCAGGAATCATCTCCAAAAGATACGTACCATCTCCATTTACTAAACGGTAATCTAAAGTAACTTCGACAATATTTTCAAGTTGCGTCCACTCGTCAAACAATATTGATAAACTTATTCCAAGCTTTCTTCCATCATAAAAGTGCTGTTCTTTTGTGATCCTTATACTTTCATCACTAATTGTTGCTCTATCGTCATTGACAAAGCCTTCATCAATCGCCAATTGAGCACCGCGATCATTTGAAAAGAATAATTGTGTAAAGCTCGCTTGAACATTTTCATTAGTTGCCATTACACCGATTACAATTAACACAACTGCAGCGCCAATCGAACGTTGGACCATGTTTTTTCTCTTTTGCATACTTGATTTCTCACGAATATCATTATACGTTTCATCTAATGCTTTACGAATGTGGTTTGGAACGTTTCCCAATTGTCTCACCCTTTCACTTGGATAATAATTCATTGCGATAATAATTATTGCGCAGACTAACCTTTCCTCTCGATAGCCTTGATTTTACTGTTCCTTCCGGGATCTCTAAAAGCTCACTGATTTCTTTCGTCGTGTAGCCAATCTCATAATGGAGAAAGAAAATTAGTTTTTGCTGATACGGCAAGCTATTTAAAGCCTCATTAAATTCAACATGACTAAACGTTTCTATTTTCCCGACAAAATAATCTTGTAATTCCACCCACTCATTTGTTTGCTTTTGTTTAGCTACATTTGAACATTTATTCAGTAAAATTCGATAAAGCCATGTTTTAAAGTATTTATTTTTCTTTAATGCATGCAATTGTTCAAATGCAGACAATATTGTATCCTGCAGTACGTCGGCAATATCCTGTTCATTTTTTAATAATCGCTTTGCTGTATAGTAGAGAACTTCTTCATATTGCTGAACCAACAATACAAAGGCATCACCATCGCCCTTCTTTGCTTTTTTTACCAACTTTTCCATACCAGCTCTCCTTCAAGATGTTTTTTTGCTTATACTAATTAGAGAAAATAAATGCCAATATAGTTCCCTCTATATTTTTTTTAGCATGACGGAGGCAATGACAGTAGCGCTTCGTTCCAATAAAAAAACAGCGAGTGAATCTGCAAACTAGCGCAGAATTCAACTCACCGTTTTGCTGTCAAAACATCCGTTTTACGATGACATCGGTGTCTTTGCAGCCGCTTCGCTCGCTTTCTCATCAAGCTTTGCGACTTGAGCTCTCCAGAAAAATAACGACGATTGAATTAGAGGGCCGATCAGGACAACGGCGAGGAAGGTTCCGATAAAGACCGGCCCTCCTCCAAGAAGCCAGCCACAGCCCAGCGCTGTCGCCTCAATCACCGTTCTCGTTAAGCGGATCGACCAGTTTAGCCTGGCCGCGAGCGCCAATGTAAAGCCATCGCGTGGGCCGGCGCCGATTCCTGAACCGACATACATCCCTGAGCCAAACCCCATCAATAAAATTCCGGCCGCAAGCAGCAGGATATGAAGCCACAGCTGTCCGGTGTCAGGGAGCAGACCACTCGCCAAAATAAGGTTAAGAAAGACTCCGACCAGGATCGCATTTAAAAAAGTCCCGATTTGCGGCCATTCTCTGTCCAATTGATATTTCATCACAATTAAAAGCATCCCGATAATAATGACACCGAGCCCAATTGAGATTGGGAATTTAGCAGCTAACCCCGTATGAAGCACATCCCACGTTGATACCCCAAGCTCCGCCTGAATCATACAGGCACAGCCCAACGCCAGTAAAAATGTCCCGATAACAAAAAGGAGCCATTTTTGCCAACTTCTATATTTTTCCTTTATTTTCATCATTTTTTCCTTTCTGGTTACACCGGTAACCAGGTTTCTCTCTGCTCCCTCACCCGTCGTTAGCGATAGTTGATAAACTGAACATCAATCGTCAGATCAGCTTCCTTCACGGCTGCGATCACAGCCTGTAGATCATCGCGGTTTTTGCCGGTCACCCGGATTTGATCATCCTGAACCTGGCTCTTTACTTTTAAGCCGCTGTTTTTAATAAGAGCTGTAATCTTCTTTGCTGTCTCCTTGTCAATCCCTTGAATAAGCTTGGCCCGTTGACGAACCGTGCCGCCGGAAGCGTTTTCGATCTTGCCATAATCCAGACTTTTGACGGAGATCCCGCGCTTGATCAGCTTGGAGACAAGAACATCCTTCAGCTGCTCGAGTTTATATTCATCGTCGGATACGAGGACGATTTCTTCCTTTTCAAGCGCGAGGCTGCTTTTGCTCCCTTTAAAATCATAGCGGTTTTGAATTTCCTTCGTCGCCATTGTCACGGCATTCGTGACTTCCGCCGTGTCGACCTGAGATACGATATCAAATGAACTATCCTTTGCCATGTCTGAATCCCTCCGTATTCTTTATAAGTTGTGCCAGCTGATTAATGTGTTGAAATCGGGCTGTCGGTTAGCCTTGGCGGGTCATCCCCATTGCTGTCACCGTTGTCCTGACCATTTGTAATCAGAATGTTCAAGATAATAAAAGCAGCAATGATCAGCCAAAGCCACCATTTCTTCCAAATCGGCTTCTTTTCTGCCATATGTATTCCTCACTTTTTACCTTCAGCTACCTCCAGTATACCACAAAATAGGCTTGTCCCAAGTTATGGAATAACAGACATGTTTCGACCGGGTGGTCATCGGCTTTTTCGGCATTTGTCCTTGAATCAAATAAAAGCGGGCAGGAAAGAACCCGCTGCCCACTTTTTGCCTAAGCGGTGTTTCTTCGAGAAAAATATAATGACGCTTACCAGAAAAATGGAATAAAAAACAAGGAAGCGATCGCGCCAAGGGCGAGTCCGGTCGCAAATCCGCCCCAACCATAGCCGCCGCCCCAGCCCCAGCCATAACCGCCGTAATAACCGTAGCTATAGCCGCCAAAGCGATTTCCTCCCCCTAATGGGCGAAGATAAACATGGTCGCGGCTGACCCGTTCAATAATCCCGCGATGCACTCGTCCGTCCTTTGTTTGAATGTGTACAGCTCTGCCGATCCCCTGTTGGCACATGTGATAATAATCTGCTGAACTCATGCAATCCTCTCCAATCATGAAATAAGAGTGTAACTCAATTTCAGCATATGTAATGATTTTCTTTTTGAATGGACAAGAGCACAAGGCAGATGTGGAAATGTGAAAGAAAGGAGCGGACCTTTTCTTTGGCGGGGCATAGGATATCGTATAAATTGGCTGAAAGGAGAGAAGGACCCATGCCAACCTACCATGATGCGCTGGCTTTTTACCGCATTCCCGCGGCTCACCCCGGTGGGATGACCTTAACGAAGCGGCTGCTTGACGAGGAGACGATTTCGGCGGACATGCGAATTCTCGATGCCGGGTGCGGACTGGGAGCGACGTCGATCTACCTGGCAAGCACTTACGGAGCCAGGGTGACCGCCGTTGACCTTAGCCGTGAAATGCTGCGGCTGGCCGACAAAGCGTGCCGGCAAGCAGGCGCCAATGTCAGCCTCTGTCATGCCTCGGTCGAAGCGCTGCCCTTCCCGGAGAACACATTTGATTTTATCATCGCCGAATCGGTGACCGCGTTCGCCGATCATGAAGCAGCTTTGTCAGAATATAAAAGGGTGCTCAGGCCGGGCGGGATCGTGCTGACCATTGATATGCTGCAAATCCAGCCTCTCTCACCAGTAGAGCTTGAAGAGCTGACCGGCTTTTACAGCATCAAACAGCTTTTAACCGAAACGCAATGGCTGTCCGCTTTTCGGCAGAGCGGCTTTTGCGAAGCAAAAACGCTTCTCTCCCTCTCGATTGCTGATTATTTACAGCAGGCCGCCGATGAGCAGATGGTCACTTCCCCGGACGATTTTTCAGCATCTTCGGAAATGGCAGCGATTATGGAAACGCACCTTCAGCTCACCCTAACTCATCTCGACAATCTCGGTTACGGTGTTTTTCGCGCGCAAAAATGATAAAAGCTGAAGACAACAGGGGAGCTTTTCCCTGTTGCCTTCAGCTTGACTTCGGTCCCGACCACAAAGGATCGAATATTGGGCAATGGCTGCCTTCGCCGCACCCCCGTGGTGAGAAGCCACATCCACCAGGGTTAAAAAATCATCGCGGTTCCGCTCATTACTTAGGGACTAGGCAACAACCTTTCTAGCCCCGTTCTACGTTTGCTGCTCGGTCAGATATGTTTTCACTGACGGAGGCTGATATGTATGAAGCTGATCAATGAGCCCTGCCGCTGTCGTATCGACCATCGTCATCGAGCGGAATTTCTCCTGTAGAAATTGCTGATCGGCCATATGATTAAAGAACGCGACAAGCGGGTCATAGTAGTTGGCGATATTCAGCAGGCCAAACGGCTTCTGGTGCAGACCAAGCTGGGCCCAAGTGAAAATTTCAAAAAACTCCTCCATCGTCCCGGCGCCTCCGGGAAGGACAATAAAGCCTTCGGCCAATTGCTCCATCTTTGCTTTTCGCTCATGCATCGATTCCACATAAATAAGCTCTGTTAAGCCTAGATGGGAGACTTCACGCGGTTCCATAAAACGAGGCAGCACGCCGATCGCTTTCCCTCCGGCCTTCAGCACCGCATCCGCGACAGCTCCCATTAATCCGACACTCGCACCACCATAGACGAGCGTAATGTTTCGTTTGGCAAGCTCCTCTCCGAGGGCGATCGCTCCTTGACGGTAAACCTCAGATGCCCCGTTACTCGAACCACAAAAAACAGCTAATGTGTTCATCACTTTCTCTCCTCCTGATCAGCCTTGTTCCCGTACAGCTTCTACTAATTTTTGCAAATCGGGGGTCAACCCTTTAATCGCATGCTCCTTGAATACGGTCACCGGCACCCCCAAATAACCGTAGGCTTGAACCTCCTTCTCATAGTCGGGATTACCCTTTATATTTTTTGTCATAAAGTCAATGCCTTCCGACTCGAGGAAACGTTTGACATATTCGCACTCTATACAGTCGTTTGTTGTATAGACGAGTACCGCTGCACTCATGAAGAACGTTTCCCCCTTTCAAGCAAGCCGCTTTCTTTCAGGTTAAGAACCGCTTTTTCTAAAAGCGCCTTTTCCTGGGCGAGTGAAATACGGACATAGCCCTCCCCGCCTGAACCAAAGGCAACACCTGGTGTGACGACAATCCCGGCTTCGTCCATCAGGGCGTAGGTGAAATCCGTTGACTGAAAGCCTTCGGGAACCCGGGCCCATAAAAACATCGAAGCACCGGGCTCGTTGACATCCCAGCCAATTGAACGAAAGCCCTGGACTAAGCAGTCCCGCCGCTCCTTATAGATCGCCCGCAAATCATCGCTAAAGCTGGAGGTCTCCGTCAGGGCGCGAATCGCCGCTTTCTGAATCGGTAAAAACACCCCGTAGTCGAGATTTGTCTTGAGGCGCTGTAACCCTTCAATGACCGTTTCATTACCAACGACATAGCCAATCCGGCACCCAGCCAGATTAAAGCTTTTTGATAAGGAATTAAATTCGATTCCTACCTCCTTTGCCCCTTCCACCGATAAAAAACTAATCGGCTTCTGTTCATAATATAGTTCTGAATAGGCAAAATCATGCAACACGATAATCTGATGCTTCCGCGCAAAGGCGACGACCTGTTCAAAAAACTCGCGCGTAGCAAGGGCAGGAACAGGGTTTCCAGGAAAATTAAGAATCATCAGCTTCGCTTTTTGGCAAATCTCTTCAGGAATTTGCTCAAGATTAGGGAGAAACTGATTTTCTTCCTGCAAAGGCATAGAATAAGGCGTCGCCTCGGCAAGAGAAATACCTGAAGCATACGCTGTATAACCTGGATCAGGAACTAAAATCACATCTCCGGGATTCGTCACCACTAACGGTAAATGAACAAGACCATCCTGAGAGCCCATTGTCATCAGCACTTGCTTATCAGCGGAAAGCGCGACGTCATATCTCCGTTCATAATAAGCGGCAATCGCCTGAAGCAGCTCGGGTGTCCCCTCTAACGAATAGCGATATAAGGAAGGGTCTTCGACAGCGCGGCTCAGTTCTTCCACAACATAAGCAGGCGGCGCGAGGTCAGGACTGCCAATACTCAAGTCGATCATCCGCTGACCCTCTTCTACTTTCTTCCGCTTGTAGACCGCTAATTCCGTAAAGATGCTTTTTTGAAAATGAGTCATTTTTTCAGCTAATTGAATGGTCTTCACATCGATCAAACCTTTCATCCGGTAATGATTTTATTATAACAGGAATGAAAGAGGGGAAACATCCCCGAAAGCTTCGGCAAATCCCAACAAAATGAAAAGAACCGTGACGATCATCCTTTTCACGGGCACGGCTCGATCGCAAAATCTTTGTTATCGCGTGTATGAAAACTATTTTTATGGTACACTAGATTCGTAATTTCAAAGCGCTTTCAACCTTGTTATTAAAAACTTAGTTTTATATTATCGAACAAAAAGGGGTTTAACACAATGAACAAACATTTAGAGTACATTATCGGTTCAAATGAGGATCTTTATGAGGTTCAGACCAATGCTGCGGGGCCAGAAGGCTCTCTCCCCCTAACTCCCGAGATGCTTTTGCATTCACCGAGCGGGGATTTGTTCGGTCTCTCGCAAAATGTCGGGATGGGCTGGAATCCGAGCGAATTAAACGGCAAGCAATTTCTCCTGTTAAGCACACAAGGCGGGATGCGCGGTGAAGACGGGAAACCGATCGCCCTCGGCTATCATACCGGACATTGGGAAGTCGGACTGCTTATGAAAGCGGCCGCGGAAGAAATCAAAGCAAAGGGTGGCGTTCCGTTTGCCGGCTATGTCAGCGACCCGTGTGACGGCCGTTCTCAAGGAACGACCGGAATGTTTGATTCCTTCCCTTATCGTAATGATGCAGCCCTCGTCTACCGCAGGCTGATCCGTTCATTGCCGACAAGAAAAGCGGTGATCGGAATTGCAACCTGTGACAAAGGCCTGCCGGCTACGATGATTGCCTTGGCGGCGATGCATGATTTACCGACGATCATCGTCCCTGGAGGCGTGACACTGCCACCGACTTCCGGCGAGGACGCGGGCAAAGTGCAAACGATCGGCGCCCGCTATGCCAATGATGAACTAACGCTTGAAGAAGCAGCAGATCTTGGCTGTCGTGCCTGCGCAACTCCTGGCGGAGGCTGTCAGTTCCTCGGAACAGCAGCGACATCACAGGTTGTCGCCGAAGCATTGGGCATGTCTCTCCCTCATTCAGCGCTTGCTCCGTCAGGCCAGCCAATCTGGGAAGAGATGGCGCGCCAATCAGCAAGAGCGGCGATTACGATGGAAAAATTGAAGCTGACAACGAAGGATATTATCACCGATGATTCGATCTATAATGCGATGGTTGTTCATGCGGCGTTTGGCGGCTCGACGAATTTGCTGCTGCATATCCCGGCTATCGCCCATGCGGCAAAATGTCGCATTCCTACAGTTGAAGATTGGAATCAGATTAATCGCAAGGTGCCGCGGATCGTCAGCGTGCTGCCAAACGGCCCGGAGCATCATCCAACCGTGCGTGCCTTCTTGGCTGGTGGTGTGCCGGAAGTGATGCTACACCTTCGAAAGCTCGGATTGCTTAAAGAGAATGTACTCACGGTGACCGGGGAAACACTTGGCTCTGTTCTCGATTGGTGGGAAACATCTGAACGACGGAAAGCGATTAAACAGCGCCTGATTGATGCCGACGGTATTCAGCCGGAAGATGTCATTATGAGTCCCGAGCAGGCAAAGGCGCGCGGATTAACATCTACGTTCACCTTCCCTGTCGGCAACCTCGCCCCGGAAGGCTCAGTCATTAAATCAACTTCGATTGATCCTTCAGTCGTCGATGAAGATGGTGTATATCGCCATACAGGAAAAGTGAAAGTGTTTACGACGGAAAAAGCGGCGATTAACGCAATTAAAACAGGTGGAATTGAAAAAGGCGACATCATGGCTGTCATCGGGCGTGGTCCTTCCGGAACAGGAATGGAAGAAACGTATCAGCTTACGTCCGCTTTGAAGCATTTGTCTTATGGGAAATATGTATCGCTAATTACCGACGCGCGTTTTTCCGGCGTTTCAACCGGGGCATGCATCGGACATATCGGCCCGGAGGCACTGGCTGATGGACCGATCGGAAAGCTGCGTGACGGTGATATTGTCGAAATTATCGTTGATCGCAATGAATTAAACGGAAGCCTCAACTTTATTGGTGCAGATCCAGACGCCCCTCTTTCTTATGAAGAAGCGGAAAAAGTATTGGCGGCCCGTGACTCTCACCCTGACCTGGCGCCGGATGCTGACCTTCCGGATGATACCCGCCTCTGGGCTGCTCTTCAGGCTGCGAGCGGCGGAACATGGAAAGGCAGTGTCTATGATGTTGACCGGATTATTGAAACACTTGAAGCTGGAAAAGAAGCGTTAAAAAACCGCAAATAGAGTTGAAAAAGAGTTGACTTTGCAGGCTTAGGCTTATAAAGTCAACTCTTTTTTGCTGTTTAAATTTTTAATTAATCATTAATTACGGTATGTGAAATTATTTTATTTTACTATTTCGCAAGGCGAAATGATAAGGATTGTGATACAATTGAGAAGATTAGAAATTTGCTAGAGATAAGGGAGTTCCCCATGAACGCGACAGGAATACGATTAATTGAAACATTACTTATTGGCTTTATAGGCGGGCTGGTGTTCTCATTGCTTCACCTTCCTCTCCCGTGGATGATGGGAGCACTTTTTTTTGTGATGGTCTGGCAAGGGGTTACAAAGCGTCAGGCTTACTGGCCGTCCCCCATCCGTGACAGCGGTTTGGTCATACTCGGTATTTATTTCGGGCTTTACTTCACTGCGGAAACTTTTTTGAGTGTTGGCCCGTATTTTCTACCATACTTAGTCGTTACAATTCTTTTGATCAGTGCCAGTATATTCATCAGTACATTAGTGACCCATTGGATTGATGTCGATAAAATGACGAGCGTATTCGGCTCCATACCGGGAGGATTAAGTGAAATGGTCATCGCGAGCGAAGCTGTCCATGCCCGCTCGTCGCTCGTAGCGATTTTTCAAACGGTACGTCTTGTTACCGTTTTGTTTGTCGTGCCGACGTCCATTTTGTTTTATTTCACCGAACGGGGTGCCGCCAACACGGTGACGCCGTTTCAGACGTTCAGTTTTGAAGGATGGACGTATTTATGGTTTGTGCTGCCGGTTATCGCCGGAATTTGGTTACGCGACAGAATTCCGGCCGGGATCGTCATCGGTGCCCTGGTCGCCACCGCCAGCCTGAATATCAGTCCGGTTGAATTAGCGGCAATGCCTCCGCAGCTGCTGATGGCCGCCCAGCTAGCAGTCGGGATCGGAATCGGGATAAAGATTTCATTCGCTGATTTGAAAATCGGCGGAAAATACTGTTTCGTTTATTTTATTACCTCGCTCCTGCTGATTTTGATTTCCTTCGGCTTAGGCGCGACTCTTGCCTATTTCACCCCTCTGACCCTGCCGACCGCGTTGCTGAGCATTGCCCCAGGCGGTTTAGTGGAAATGGCTTTGACGGCTTCGGCCGTCGGTGGAGACCCGGCGATCGTCAGTGCCTTTCAGCTGACGCGCATTGTCGTGATTATCGTCTTTGTCCCACCTTTTTTAAAGTGGTACTTCAGCTCCAAGCAGGAAGCAGAACAGCGAATGACAAACTAAGAAGGGGTGGTGACGCCTCTCCTTCTTACCACTTCTTCACGGTTTTCCGATACAAAACAGGAGATAAAACAACGATAGTCGCCACTATCTGCATGGCTATTTGAGGAGGGTTTAGATGAATTCATTTATTGAGGTAACGGATAAAAAGTCAAATGAAAAAATACTGATTAACACGATGCTAATCGTAGATGTAAGAGGGAATTGCATAACAACAACCTTAGGTTTTACGATCTACAAATACAAAACTTTAGAGACTTATGAAGAAATAATTGAAAAATTAGCCGCCAAATAACAGCCTTGAGGAGGCCGGGACATAACTAAAATGGGTTTCTAAGTCAGCACGTAACGGACATGCTTCAAAAGTGGCGTACGCCTATCCGCTGCATTTGTTCAGCTATCTTCTGTTAGCCCTTTTAGTCCCGGCTTCCCTGCTTTTCTTGTTAGCGCACCGGCT
Organism: Halalkalibacter oceani; assembly: GCF_023715705.1. GTDB lineage: Bacteria > Bacillota > Bacilli > Bacillales > Bacillaceae_D > Halalkalibacter > Halalkalibacter oceani_A. The sequence continues at coordinate 154,266 of NZ_JAMBOS010000006.1, read as the reverse complement.
CCACCAGCTGCAGCAATTCGCCGTTCGGTCCGGTAAAGAAGCTTGTTTTCGCCCCATCAATCGCGACATTCGGTTTGTCCGTATGAAACTCGATTCCTTTCCCCTCATAAAAACGAACCGCTTCCTCCATGTTTTCCACCGTAAACGCTAAATGATTGACGATTCCTGCGGCCGCATATTCCGCGTCAGGCTGCAAATCCTGAATCAGCTCAATTTCATGAGCCGGGTCTGTTTCAAAATATAAAAATGCCATCGAACGCTGCTTATTATCGCCCTTTGTCCGCAGCGACATCCCGAAAATCGTCGAATAATAATGAATCGATTCCTCTAAATTTTTAACGATAATTGCCGTGTGCTCAATCTTTTTAATCATGTTCTTCTCCTCTTTTCTTTCTTATAATGTTAATGAATCGCGTAAACAAATAAGATACCGATAACAAACATGGAAACGATATAGATTCCGTTCCAGCGCAGCCCGACGGTCACGCCCGGTTTTCCTACCGAGCTGCTGACAAGCAAATTAAAAGGATTAACGGGGCTGAGCGCCGCCGACATCGACCAGCTCATCATAAAAAGTAGTGCGAGAACGGCCGGTGACGTCCCGATAATAGCCGGGTCCATCTGAATGATCAGGACGGTTACGACAACAATCGTATGAATGCCGATAAATGTCAACAACAAAATCATCAGCACAACCGTAACCGAAAATAGCAGAAAGGATTCAGATGCGATCAGGTTTAACCACTGATTAATGGCTGCGGCAAAGGCTGTATCAGATAAGGCCTTTGCAAATACACCCGCACTGATAAACATCACGACTTCATTATTCATCGAGCGCTCCATATTGTGGCGATACTCGGCAAACGGCTGAATCAGCGCCTTCCACTTGCGCTTCAGACTGCTCCAGACGACCGGAAATAAAATCGCCACAAGACTGACGAGCAGCATCATCGGCCATCTCGTAAGGTACTCCATCAGGAAAATAACCGTCATTAACATAGCGAGCAACCCAACAAGACGAAGCATTTTCCGACGGTAGCAGGCGGACGAATTGCTATTTGGGACGGTCCCCTGCGCCGGGTGGCTCTCCTCTTTTGTTCTGTATCGCTGCCACTTTTTATAATAGAGGGCAAACAGAAGATTACCGACGACTAATTGGATGAGTGCAAAGCTGATCCCAAGTAAAATGTAATCGGTAACATTCAGCTGCAAATAATAAAGCACCAGCGCCACTGAGGCAAAATACGGAGACCAGAGAATCACGGTGGAAAACCCGACTAAATACGCTTTGCCGAGTAGCACGGGATGTAATTTTAAATCCTTAACCATCTCATGGACAACGCGAATCGAGCCGAGATTCAAAATCGGCCCAAAACAAAACAAAAAAAGCGAGATGCTGGCAAATAGTTTCTTTGAATCTGCGACCATCTTCTGCAAATAATAATGAATCGCCTCAAAGTATCCTCCAAGCTTAAACGGGATGGATAGCAATGGAACGAGCAGCACGAGTGTTAACAGCGGCAAGTTCATCAGCACGCCATCAGACATCGCGCGAAGATCCTCTCCTCGCAAAAAAGCAAGCATAAAACCGACAGCAAACATCATCGAAGCAAAATAGCGTGGAAACGGGCTTGCTTTTGGCAGACAAAGAAAGAAAGCGGCCATTGTCAGCACTGTCATTCCATACTGCAAAATCAGGATCGGTACAAAGAAATGGACAAGGTAAAACAAGCACATGCCCAGCATCAGCCCTGACTTCAGCGTCAATGCTTTTTCTGTTGCCGGAGAATCGACTTTCACTTGAGCCTGCATACCTATCGCCACCTTACAATGTCAGAAAGTTAGCACTTCTCTCTCCCTTTTTCAGCCTGCTTGTTGCCCCCCCTTCACTAGCCTTCCCCTTTCCATGAAACAGGTAAGCTTTGAAAAGTAAGCGCTCTCGCTTTTCTCCAGCGAATAACCAACCTCTGTTTCTATCATACATGAGCACTTCTTAATATACAATCTCCCTTCATTCGGCGATTCGGCTGAAAAGGAGCTGTGCCGCCCCCTCAGCTTCGCTGCCTATAAAAGCAGATAACCGATTAAGACGCCCATTCCTCCATACACAAGGGCAAAAGGGAGATTGGCCCATGTTACGCGGTAAGGGCTTTGCTTCGTCGTCATCGATGTCATTGTCACCGTAACGCCGTACACGCCGACTGCGGCAGTAGGCAATGCCCCTGTGATCAATACCATCCCGATGCTTAATGGATTCATAATGTCATATAACGGCTGCAGCACTTCGACAAGGATTCCGATTGTCGCAATCGGATGGACACCGATCATGCTCAACATCAAATAACTAAGCTGAATCAAAATCAGGATTAAGAGCGGATATTCAGAAGCGGCAAAAAACGGCTGCTGAATATAGTGTAAAAAAGGTGTCTCATTCAATGCGCTTGAAAAGAATGCCAGCGACAAGAAAAGCACAACGAAATTTTGCATATTGTTCGTCCGCACCTTCCATGTATGCCAGCCAATCGTAATAAAGCTGTGCCACCTTTTTAACAGAATCGACCAGATAAAGGAAAAGGGCAGGATGACAAGCGTAACTGATAAGATAAAGTTCAACTCAAACACATTCCCGATCGTCACGACAACGACTAAAAAAACCGATAACGCAAGAAATAACGTGAGAATCCGGCCAACGAGCCGCCGCGGTTGCAGAGAACGGGCAGTACCTGTCGTGCCCGGCTCATAGCTGATTGACTGATATTTTTTATGACCCCACAGCCAGTCGGCAAGCAGCACCGTTACCGAGCAAATGATCAGCCACGGCAAGTACGTCATATAGCTGACCCCTGTTGCATCGACAGTTAGCGCGACGATGATCTCCATCGGACTCCATGCCAATGCGAGAGAGAAGCCACGTAATGTCGTCCGACTGATAAACGTGTCGCGCAGCTTTTTCTTCGCCTTAGCGAGATTTTCAAGCAGCACCTCCTGCGTTAAAGGAATCGAGGATAAATTGACAAAGGTACATAGCATATACGTAGTGAACGAGCTTCTGACATATAGTTTGCCGAGATTTGAGACATTGGCTTTCATCACTTCATTCATGCGGCGGTCAAAGCGTCCGGCGTGAACGACGCTGTTCATCCATGGCAATACGGCTAAAAAAGCGAGCAGCTGCATCGTCGACGTCAGATAGAGTGGAAGATCAAGGATCGGCAGGCCTGAATAAAAATAAAAAAGCATGCCTATGCTTAAAAAAATACAACCGAGCGTGCGAAAGAGCCTGCTTGCGCCCTTAAAGGATAAAAGCAGCATCGGGATCGCTAACACACCGATAACATAGTCTACTAGGGAGCTGGCTAAGAATGTATTGCCCACATACAAAATGAGAATAGCAGAATAAAAAATGTACAAATGACGGAATAGAAATGGAAACATGGTCTTCCCCTTTTCATTTGTGACCGGCGAAATATTTCGCCTCTCTACGGATCATCATTTTTTACTTTACTCCTCTTTTCCCCCTCTTTCAACTGTTTATTACACGGATTTACTGTTGATGAAAATAACGGACAAGCAATCGAATGTTTACTAAATCAGGAAAGTTTTACAGCTATACTTCATTTTCTCCTTGCCATACAATTCTGTTTATGAAACAAATGATCCGATTAACCACATTACTTTCATTGGCTGTTACCCTTGTCATTGTTACCCATCAGGAAGCCGAGGCCGCGACGACTCACACCGTAACCTCTGGCGACACGATGTGGAAAATTGCCGCCCGCTATCAGGTTGGAGTGAGCGAGCTTATTGGCGCCAACCCATCCATTTCCAATCCCGATTTGATTTATCCCGGCCAAACACTTCGGATTCCTGAAGTCAGCGCTTTTTTATCTTTCGAGGATGAGGTCGTCCGTTTAGTGAATCAGGAACGGGCAAAGCATGGCCTTGCCGCGCTCCAATCAGATTGGGAGCTTGCGAGAGTCGCCCGCTATAAGTCGGAAGACATGCGCGACCGTCGCTATTTCAGTCACACGTCCCCTACATATGGCAGCCCGCAAGAGATGATCCGCAACTTCGGGATCAGCTATCGGGCATCCGCTGAAAACATCGCCGCCGGGCAGACATCGGCCCAGGCTGTCTTCAATGCCTGGATGAACAGCAGCGGTCACCGGCAAAATATCTTATCCGCGAACTATACTCATATCGGCGTCGGCTACGCCAAAGGAGGTTCCTACGGCCATTACTGGACACAAATGTTCATCGGACGTTAATCAGCAGACAAAGAGCTTGAGAGCAAGGATCGCTTCCCTTGATTCTCAAGCTCTTTACCGATTTTCCACACTTGCCGGACCACTACTCCATCGACTCCAGTGGGGAAACGGTGAACTTCCCGTATTTGACCCCTTTTAAACTAATAAGCTGATCACTGAAGCTGCGAATGTCCTTCGCCTTTCCTTTCACGACAATAATCTCCAGGCAGTTGCTATGATCAATATGAAAATGAGTCGTCGCCAGCACCTGATCGTGCATTTCATGCTGGATAACAGTCAGCTCCTGCAATAAATCAGACTGATGATGGTCATAAAAAATCAATACACTTCCCGCAACCATTTGCTCATCATCTTCCCATGTCTGCTTGACGAGGGCATCGCGGACAAGATCACGAACGGCTTCTGACCGGTTTTCGTATCCTTTTGTTTTAATCAGCTGGTCAAATTTCTGCAGCAGTCCTTCCTCCATTGATACCCCAAAGCGTTTTAACTGTTTATTAGACAAATCGATCGTCACTCCTCACGATGAATCGGTATTGCACAATTGTTCGAAACTATTTTTCCTATTTTCACTCCTGTCTTATTATACTAGAATGCGGGCGCCGAGCATAGCGCGATTACGATCTTGCTAAAAAGGATTGAAGAACGGCAAAGATGGGAAGATAAAAAGCAATCGTACGTGAAGAAAAGAGGTGAAGCCGGTGGAGTCCTTTCACGTCATCCTGCTGCTTTTTATCGGGTATATTGTCTTTACGATTGATAAAAAGAAAGAAGCGTTTCCTGTTCCAGTTGTATTAGTCCTGCTTGGTGTCTGCCTGTCATTTATCCCTTTTTTTCATTCGATTGAATTAACGAAGGATATGATCTTTGACTGGTTTTTGCCGGCGTTATTATTTATCTCCGCTTACCATTTTCCTTTTTCACAATTTAAAAAGCGGATCGGGATGATCCTGTCGTTAAGCACAGTCGGTCTGCTTGTGATGGCCTTATTGCTTGCCGCTTCCATCTATGTCATCGCTCAGCCGTTTGTCGCGCTGTCCTTTCTTGAAGCGCTCGTCATGGCCAGTATTTTGACACCGTCCGATCCGGTTACGGTCATTTCCATTTTAAAACAAGCAAGCGGGGAAGCCGATCTTGCCTATATCGTCGAAGGAGAATCGATGGTAAATGACGGGACAAGCATCGTTTTGTTTACGGTCGTAGCAGGAGTACTGGCCACCGGCGAAAGCTTCAGGCTCATTTCTTTTTTCTCTGATTTTTTTATCGTCTCGATCGCCGGGATCCTTATCGGCGTCCTCTTCGGCTGGATTGTCACAAAAGCCGTTCACCTGACTCATCATCGTCAATATCAGATTATGCTCAGCATTATCCTCGCTTACGGCAGCTTTTACTGTGCGGAGCATCTCGGTGTTTCAGGTGTGCTTGCCTCCGTCACAGCCGGATTGATGCTTTCAAGAACGTTTGAAAAATCAGCGAAAGAGGAGCATTTCCGCCAAAGTCTCGACGGCTTTTGGGATGCGGTTGAACCGAGTATTTTAGCGCTGCTTTTTCTCATCATCGGCATTGTCGCGACGAAGTACCTCAGCTTCCAGAACGGTGGACTGATTGTTCTGATCTTTGGTGCCACCTTGCTTATCCGCTATTTGGTCGTTGCCTGGACGTCTCTGATAAAACGGTCATGGCGCAATCAAATGAACCGTCAAAAGAAAGTCATACTGACGATGGCCGGGATTAAAGGAGCGATGTCTGTCGCGCTCCTGCTCTCGCTCGAAGCCGATCTCGGTGGACAGCATCATGATGTCATTTCTTTGACGTTCGGCACGATCCTTGTTTCACTTTGCCTGCAAAGTATTCTGATCTATCCCTTGACGAAAAGCATCAGCAAACGCGGACGATAGCCGCTTCGTTTAGAAGTTGAGCGCGAGGGGAAGAAACATTGTACGGAGGTGGTACAAATGGAACTCTCAACACAACAAATTGAGCAACTACGAAGCGAACTGCTCAAGATAAAAGCCGATTTAGAAAAAAAGCAACAGCAGCATGGGCGCGCCGGCAATCAGCAGGCGAGCGGCATTGACAATCACCCTGCTGACCGTGCGAGCGACTATGAAGAAGAGGTCATGCAACAAACGTTCCAGCTCGCCGATCAACAGCGTCTTGAGGAAGTGCAAGCCTCGCTCAAGCAAATTGAGGATGGAAGCTATGGCATTTGCATCGATACCGGAAAACCGATTCCTTTTGAACGTTTGGCTGCGACCCCATACGCCAAACGGACGATTGAGGCCCAGCGCGAATTTGACGAGCGCGCCCAAGCGCTGACAAATGAACAGGCCCATAAAGAAACGATGCGCTCCCTCGCCGACGCCGAAACAGCCGCGCAAAGAAATTCCAACACGACCGCGCGCGTACGCGAGGAGCATGATGCATTTTAGCTGGAAGCTCCATTCCAGAATCCCGACCAAAAAAAAGACGAATTCTTCGCTTACTAGAATTCGTCTTTTTTGGTTGATGTGCTACTGTCCAATTTAAAATAATTACGAATCACTATTAGTTTTTCTAACCCTTATTTCACTTATAAAGGTAGACCCTAAAAGCAACAGCCCACCAACAATTTGTAAAGAGGTAAACTGTTCTTGTAAAATTAGCCCTGATATTAATATGGCTACAAATGGATCTACATAACTCAACATGGCTATACTTTGACCTTTTAAATGTTCCATTCCAGAAAAGAAGAGCCAAAACCCGACACCAGTATTCATAATCCCTAGTATCAAAATAAAAGGTATTGATGTAAAAGAAACATTGATAAAATTTAAGCCTTCTGTTATCAAAACATAAGGTAAAAGAATTAAAGCCGTTATCCCTAACTGAATAACAGTTACTTCTAAACGGTTCAATTCCTTAATGAATTTATTTAACAACATTAATCCTGCATAAAAAGCAGCCGCAATAATCCCAAAGGAAATGCCTACTATATCGCTAGTTCCAGTTGTTGTTAAGCCATTACCAACTATTAGAATCATCCCTACGACTGCAACGGAAATACATAAAACTTTTTTCAGACTAAGTTTCTCTTTTAATACAACCGGCGAAAGTAACATCACAAAAACCGGCGCAGCATAGTAACCCAAAGTAGCATTTGTCAGTGTTGTATAGTCATAAGAAGCATATAGGAAAATCCAATTACCCCCTAATGCAATTCCCGATACAAAAAGAATTAAGGCGTATTGCTTAATCTTCTGCCAAGAGAATTTTTTTCTTTGCCGCTTATAGACAACAGCTAAAAAAAGACAACCGATGGCACTACTTAATAATGCAGTTTCACTCGACGTTAAATGAATGTATCGAACAACTAAACCAATTGTTCCAAAAATAATCATCGACAATATAAACTGTATGCTAGATTTCATTTTCTACTCCTTCGAATCTGCGAAACAGCTTATATTTCGCAGATTCTTAATCTGTTTTTAATATAAGCGTGTTTATGAGTAGAAATGGTGGTGGCGGTGAAGTAGCTAATCGAACACTTGGATAAATATTTGAATATGATAATGGCATAAAACTGGCCTCCAATATTTTTGTTTTTTGATTTTACGAGTATATAGGATTTATGAAAAAAAGTTAAGAAATAATTTTCGGATCAATAGATTACACTGGTTCTTTTTAAAGCTCTCCAAGCAGGAAATTCTCTCGCCGCTCATGTTATAATGAACGGAGATTAGACAGCTACTGGAGAGGATGGAAAACGGATGGGAAAAGGATTAGCAGGGAAAACAATCGCACTTGCCGCGTCGCGAAAGGTTGCCGACATGCGGACGTTAATTGAAAAGCAAGGCGGCGTGTGCCGCTCTTACCCGTTACAAGGCACGGTCTTCCTCGCGGCGGAGGATATTGCCCCTGAATGGCGGTCGATTATTAACGGTACTCCGGACTGGTTTATGTTCACGACCGGAATTGGAACGGACGCTCTGATCGAGGCTTCCGGCGAAATTGGCTTGAAAGATGAATTACTTGGACTGTTGCAGCGCACCCCCATCGCTTTACGCGGCTACAAAACGCTCGCTGTGTTAAAGAAGTACGGCATCACGCCGGAAGTCGTCGATGAAGACGGAACAACTGCCGGACTAATCGCTGCGCTTAAGAAAAAGGAGATTGACTTCAACGGAAAGCATATCGTTGTCCAACTGCATGGCATTACGTTGCCCCGTCTTACCGCTTATCTTGAACAGCAGGGTGCGAAGGTGACGTCCATTCTCCCTTATCAGCATATTGCCCCTGAAGCAAAGGTCGTTGAGCAGCTTTATCAGGCGCTTCACAGTGACGAGCTTGATGCGGTCTGCTTTACAACTGCGATCCAGGTCCGCGCTTTGTTTGATTATGTCAAGCAGACAGGCGACGATTCCCGGACATTGGCGCTGCTCGAAAACCGGGTGGTCGCGGTAGCCGTTGGAAAAGTAACAGCCGAAGCGTTAAAAGAGGAAGGTGTCAAACGGCTGGTCGTCCCGGAAAAGGAGCGGATGGGCGCGATGATTATCGAATTGGCGAAATATTACAAAGATCCCGCTTTATCATAGTGTCAGACGTGTAAAAGCCGATATCGAAGAGTGGCGCTTCGGTATCGGCTTTCCACTGCCCTACTTTTCATCGCAGCTTTCCTGATTTTGATAATAAATATAACAGTTCCGCCATTCATTAAAATCATACAAAAACGCTTCGCGCACACATTCAAGCGTCATCCCGACGCTTTGGGCAACTTTGACGGATGGCAGATTCTCCGTATCGATATGGGCTTCGATCCGATGAAAATACAATTGATGAAAAGCAAGCTTTAGCAGCAGCCGCACACTTTCCTTCGCATACCCGCGCCGCCAAAATTGATTATGAATCGTATAGCCGAGTCTTCCCCATTGAAAATGATCCCGCATTAGCGTCGAAAGATCGACGACACCAAGATGGGCCCCGTCACTCCGGCGAAAAACGCCGAACACATAGGAAATATCCTGAAAAGCAAGCTGCTGCTGCTGGTGGATGATCGCTTGAAACCACTCCCTCGTGCAGCGTGACAGATCAAGCGGCCCTTCATCAAACTTATGCTTGGACGGATGTCTCATTTGATAATGATAATACCAGTTTTCATAATCGTTGTCTTCATGGAGCCGGATCATAACCTGATCCGATTCAGCTGCCAAGCGAAGGCGGTTCAATACAATCCCCTCTCTTCTTTCCTCTATATTTGATTGTATTACCCGATGTTCACTTTAGACCGCTGAAATGCAAAGAGCATAAACATACGATTAGGATGATCAGCCTCTGGAATGATGGAGATCCTTATCAAATTCACTCCGTTATTTGAAAAGGAAAGAGCAGCGTGTGATGAAAAAATCGCTGAAATCGTATTTGAACTGTAAAATCAAAAAACGCGACCTTAGAGAAATCCTCATTAGGTCGCGTTTATGGCGTGTATTGATCCGTTTCGTTTCAGTTGCTGACACACGCCATATTTTACGATGAAGTGATAGTTTCTTTCTCTTCGCTACCACCTAACAACATAAGAGCTTGAGACAAAACTAACTTTGGACCTACTGGCAATGGCTTCACACGCCACCAGCCCGTTGTGAGAAACCTACTCACAACGGGCTTTAAAAGATCGTGGCGGTTCCGCTCATTGCTTAGAGGCTGGGGAAAAAAGTAAAAAACAACCTTTTATCCCAGCCTCCTCTATCAAAGCGATTTCCGTTTACTTCACTAACTCATCCAGTAAAGCTTGCGGCACGTATGTTTTTCCTTCTTTTAAAACCGGTGCCTGGGCAAGCTCTACCGTGTCCCCATTAAGTTCGTATGCGGTTTGACCGATCGTCAGTGCTGCGTTCTTGTCCGCGCCGCTGATTTTTACGGTGCCCCGCTCCCATTTCACTTCATAGCCGAAGCTTTCAACGGCGGCCCGTAAAGCGATCATTGTTGTTCCGTTTTCAACATAGCTGTCCTCATCGATTGGATAGAGAACGTATTCTTCATCCTCTTCAATCGGATCTAAAGCGATGATTTTCGTAGCGGTCGTTTGCGCAGGCAGACTCTTTGTCTCGATATCATAGAAAACCGCCCATTCGTGGTCAGCTAAATCTGCTTCTTCAATCGCTTCACCGGCTTTGTTTTCCAACACGGTTTCTTCATTAATAAAGACTTGCAGCTTCTTATCCTCGCTTAAGTAATTCTCATCAAAGCGGCCAACCTTCACTTGAGTGGCTGACTCTTCATCAGGAATGATAACGACCTCAGGATAAATGACAGCCGGATAAATCATCAGCATCGGTTTCGTCCGGTCGTAAAAGACATAGAGCTCTGTCCCTTCTTCGATGCTATCAGTATCAAGACGCTCGCCCGTGTTGCTGCCGATCACTACATCATCCGTTAATGGAAAAATCGTAATTAGCGAATTTTCCTCATTTTCCACCGTGATCGTAAGGCCTTCTTCAGTCGTTTCCGTCTCTACAACCTTGCCGATCACCGGCTGATAGCGCTCTACCTGGGTGACTTCCTCACCTTCAATAACCTCTGGAGTCTCCTCAGCGGCGACAGTCGATAGACTTACCACCGCCGCACCGCTAATGAGCGCAGATGCGGCGATTACTTTGATCATTTTTTTCATCATTCATCTCTCCCTCTTTAAAGCATTTATCTGTGTAACGACAGCACGCTCGGAAAGGTGACAAACTTCCAGAAAAATTTTCTTTAACCGGACCGATCTGAGCCGCTCTTTTCCTCATAAGGCTGAACAATGACAAATCCATCGCCGGAAAACTCCATTTGAATCGATTCTCCGCTTCCCCGACCAAGAAAAGTGCGGTAGCTGATATCGGTGCGAAACTCCGGCTTTAAATGACCCGACCAAGCAACGGTCGCATTCGGGTCGGTCATCACCGGCTTTCCTGGCTCGACGAGCAACGTGAGCGGCTCATAATGGGAGGTGATCGCCACTTTTCCCTGACCTTCAAGCGTGACGTTAAATAATCCGCCCGAGACGACGCCAGCCATTTTCCGCATCAGATGAATATCCCATCTTACCGATGGCTCAAAGGCCAATAAATCATTGCCATTGACCGTAATCGACTCCCCGTTCAAATCAAGCACGGTCACCTTTTTTCCCTGATCCGCCAAATAAAGCACGCCGCGTCCGGATGCCTTCATCAATGCTGTACCCTCACCGGAAAAAGCTTTTTTAAACATTTTTCCGACTCCGTGCTCCAGTATTCCTTCCCGCTCAAATTTAATCTTTCCATTGTACGAAATCATCGAGCCCGCTTTCGCCCATACGTCTCCGGCAAGATTGACTTCAAGAATCCGTTCTGTTTCAAGCTCAAAATAATCTCGGGCCTCATCATTTTGCTTTGTCTTTTCGATAAACTCTCTGATTGAGTAATCTCTCATCCCTGTCACTCCCTGCTCGGTTGCTAAAAAGGTATTTTAATCCAAGGATAAATGATTGTCAATTCAGAATTTTCCTCCCGGCTGCTGCAACTTTACACAAATGAGGGTGTGCCAGTATGCGGCACACCCCGTCTATCCGTTTATTTGCTTCCCATCAGCACTTTCGTATTCGCAATTGCTTCGTCAATCGGCTCAATCGGTTTGATGTTCGTCCGGTTTGCCAGAAATTCAGGTCGAGGCTTTCCGCCGGAGAATGGCTCAACCAGTTTGTTTTCAATGCTGTTGAAAACGAAGAACACATTACTTCTTGAGAAAGGCGAAATATTACCGCTCGAGCCATGCATAATATTACATTCGAAGAAGAGAACGGAACCGGCCGGCCCTGTCGCCCGGTCAATTTGACCATCAGCCTGATCAACAAGCCACTTCAGGCTTTCATGATCCGGCACGCCGAGCTCCTGTTTCTTAAGTGACTGCTTGTAATTATGATCCGGTGTTGCTCCCGGGCAAGAGACATACCATTTATGAGAACCTGGAATCAACATTAGCGGCCCGTTAAACTCGTGGTTGTCGGTAAGAATAATCGAGCAGCTCACCGCTCGCATATTCGGCATTCCATCTTCCACATGCCATGTTTCAAAGTCGGAATGCCAATAAAATTCCTTCCCTTTGAAGCCCGGCTTAAAATTAATGCGTGACTGCGTAATATATACTTGGCTTCCGAGCAACTGCTGGGCGATGGAAACAAGCTTTTTATTTTTTGACAGCCGTTTGAAAAATTCACTGTTTTTATGAATTTCAAAAACAGAGCGTACTTCATCGCTGTCCGGTTCCAAAATGACATCATCACTCTGTTTTCCTTTATTTTCATTGAGCACCTGCTTCAATTCCTGCTGTAAAACGTCGATGTCCTCCTTACTGAATAAATTCTGAAAAAGGAGATAGCCGTTTTCTTCATAGCGCGCCAGCTCTTCTTTGCTTAACGGTCCTCCCGTTACGTTGGAGTTCTTGTGAATGACATCATCTTGTCTCCTCAAAATGCTTGCCTTGTCCCCGATTCTTGAAGGATACAAATCTGCTACCATACCTATCACTCCTTATCAAATATTCAAATGAATTTCGGTAACAGTACATGCCATTCCCGTTCTTTTTAAAGCTAAACGTCAGCGTAATCTATTTCTTTTTCCTGACAGCCAAGGACGGATCATGAAGGGACATTTTTATTTTAACGGGTGCATAAACTAACAACGCAACCTGTCTTCGCTTCCTGCGCTGTTCATTTTTTTGAATTGCCCTTACTTTCTGAAAGAAATGCGATAAACTAGAGATACTATAGAGAAAGGTAAGGAGAACATTATGCGCCAAATTGCTTCAGCTGGTTTTATCTTATCTTTGTCCTTATTTGCCCTTTTTCATTTTATTGAACTTCTTTATTCCTCGGCGTTCATCACAGCCGCTCTTTCCTGTTTCGGCATCTGTTCGCTCTTCTTCACCCTGATTCTTTTGCCTTGGAGGGCGCTGCTGCCACCTATGTTGATGCTGACGGCGGCACTCTTAATTATGATCACAAGCGCCGAGGTCGATCCGGCTCTATTTTTCGCGGAGGGCGCGCGGCAAATGCGGGCACTACTCGTCATGCTCCTGCTTATTCCGATGGTCGGCTGGGTGCTGAAGCAGGAGAACTATATTGGCGCCTTAACCGGCTTTTTTCAAAAGCAGCTGCAAACGAGTAAGCGCTTTTATTTCGGGGTCCTAACGACTACGCAAATTAGCGCCTACTTTCTTTTATTTGGCTCGATTCCTGTCATGTTTCAACTTTTGCAAAATATAGTAGGCTCAAAAAAGGAAGAAGACTGGGAAAGCTTCAAAGCTTCGGCTCTGCTGAGAGGCTTCTCGCTCAGCACATTGTGGGTAATCAGCACGCCGAGTCTCGCTTATGTTGTGACGATCATGCAAGCCGATATCGTGCTGATCGTTGTCCAAGGTACACTGATCGCGCTCCTTGGTGTTGTTCTGGCGGTTCTGCTCTTTCATTTTGACGAGAAGGCCTATTCATTGAACATAACCGGAGAGCTGAAACAGATCTTTTCCGATTATCAGAAAGACAAACAGCAATCATCGCTTGTGCTTGAGTTTTGCGGGCTGTTTCTCTCCTTGCTCGCGGCGATATTTTTGATGAATTCGCTTTTGCCTTTTGATATTTTAACGCTGTTGCCGATCGTCATTTTCAGCTGGACGCTGCTCTATTTTCTGCTCAAACGAAAAGCCGTTCAGCTTTATCAGGAATTCAGACAATACTTATCTCCAGCAAACGGTCTATCTTCAAGAGCGAGGGAATTTAGTATTTTTCTCGCTGCCGGCTTTTTAATTTACTCGCTAAACGGCTCAGGCTGGGGCTATATTGTCGTTGAAGCAGTTTATTCGCTTACCGAGGAAGTCGCCTGGTTAAACCTGCTTTGGTTCCTTCCGTTTACTGTTCCGCTGCTGGCAATGGGCGGGCTTATGCCATCGACGGTGATGGTGCTTGTCGGCGGTATTTTGCAGCATATTCCGCTTCCTTATCCACCGGAATTGATCGTCCTCGCCTTAACGACGGGCAGCGTGTTTGCCGTGCTCTTATCACCAATGATTGTCCCGGCGATCGTGCTAAGTGGGGAAAACGGCAGGTCGCCTTTAAAAAACAGCCTCTTAAGTCAGTGGAAATTCGCGCTCCTTTTTTACATATGTACGCAAGCTTACATTCAGACAGTGATCTGGTTTTAAGCGAGACGGAAAAAAGCCCGAACCGAAGCTGCTTTCTCCGGTTCGGGCTTTATCTGTAACTAAGCCAGGATTGCTATCTTCTGGAGCGCAATCCTGGCTTTTGCGCTTTTTCTATCTATATGAAACTATGATTCGAGCGGTTTTCGACCGGCAAATCCTTCATCAGGTCCGTGATAGTGAGTAATCTCTTTTTCCCCGAGCTTCCAGCATAGAAGCACTTCCTTCTCATTGATAAAAGCCGGAAAATCAATTAAGCCTTGCTCAACATCTTTGAGCTGGGCTCCCGATGCTTGAATATTTTGAAGATGAAGCCTAAACTGCATATCAATAAACTCAAGCTTGCTTTCCAAGAAGAAGGTGCTCTCCGTTTCTGTCTGAAGCTTTTTGTAGTGGGCGCTTTTCAAGCGTCGCAAAGTAGTGGACATCTCATGCGCCTGCTTTTGCAATTTTTGGAGTTCATGTAGTTCCTGTTCGAATGTCGGCAGCCATTCGTTCGCTTCCTCAACGGTAAAATACATTTTTGCCATTTCTTCACCTCCACCTCTATTTTATAGCAAAACGGTGACGAAAGAAAAGAAATCGGCTTCAGTTTCCCTCCTCACCCTTTTCTTCTTCCAGCGTTATCAACCGTTACGAGCTGACACAACCAAACTGCGAGGAATAGTACCAGCCTATTTTTTTACAAATGCGTTGACAGTATGATTGTATTAGTGTACTATCTAATTAATACACTAATACATTATGACAATGGGGGTTTTACAAAATGACTGCATGGTGGAATTTAACGAAAAAGGAACTACGTTTAGGATTACCGGCCTTTCTGCTTCCGCTTATTACGTACGCACTTCTCGCAAGTGTTATGTTTTATGTCGGATCACGCCAGAGCATGAACTGGGGAATGGGCTGGGAAATGGTGATGATTGTTTCAGTCGCGGTGATGGTGCTCCATCTGTTTTATCTCGTTTACTACTTCTATTACAGCCTGCAATCTGAACGAAAACGGATGCACCTCTGGCTTCACAATCCGTTGCCTGGCTATGCGCTGCTGAGCGCCAAGCTGACAGCCGGCATTGTTTCAATGATCGGCTCGCTCTTAATCATCGGCGCTGTTACCGCTTTTTCCTATTTTTTTGCCGGAGCATTCGCCGACCTCTTCCCTGCCTTGATCTGGGGGGATGTCATCAACCTCGGGCTCCTTGGTGGTGTTCATCTGTTTTTAATTGCGCTTAACTTTGCGCTTTACTTCCTGTTCTTCTGGATGATCTTCCTCCTGATCAGCCGTTATATCGGTAGCTTTTTCAGCATTATTTTGACGTTTATTCTCTTCCTTTGTTTCGTGAGCGGCTGGGCCTGGTTGACAGAAACCCCGTTTTTCCGCTTTTTAACCGAATGGGGAGAAATCAATCTCGTCCAATTCGCCCAGGGGCTCCAATTCTCGGCTGATGCGACGGAAGGAATCAGTCTCTTCGTAACGGACATCGGTGCCGCTACGATCTATCTTGGTACTTATGTCATTGAGGCGCTGATGGCGATTGCTGTATTTGCCGCCGCTTGCTGGCTGCTTGACCGCAAAGTGGAGGTGTAGGCGATGACCGAGTTATTTCAATCCTCTCAGCCGATTTATACGCAATTGGCTGACCGGATCAAGCGCCAAATTCTCAGGGGAGAATTGCTACCGGGAGATAAGCTGCCGTCTGTCCGGGAAATGGGCATTCAGGCAAGTGTCAATCCAAATACTGTAAGCCGTACCTATCGGGAGCTGGAAGGGATGAGCATTGTGGAAACAAAACGCGGACAGGGAACATTTGTGACAGAGGACGAAAGCGTTCTGACGGAAATGAGAGAAGAGCTGAAGCAGCGTGAAATTTCACAGTTTGTCAAAGGAATGCAGGAAATGGGCTATTCCTATACGGAAATTAAGGATGGCCTGCATACGTTTTTACAAGGGGAAAATGGAGGAATGAACCGATGATTATTTTCAAAAACGTCACGAAAAAATTCATGACAAAGACTGCATTGGACCGGATTGATCTTACGTTAACACCTGGAAAAATAATCGGGCTCGTCGGTGAGAACGGAAGTGGAAAATCAACGACCTTAAAACTGATCGCCGGATTAACCCAGCCGTCAAGCGGACAAATTTTAATTAACGGAAAAAAGGTAAACCGGACAATGGCAGCCGAGGTCTCCTATTTATCGGAGCTCGATGAATACTATGGCTTTTACAATGTCGGTCAAACGATTGATTTCCATGCGACACAGTTCCCCGACTTTAATCTCGAAAAAGCGGAAGAGATTCGCCTGTTTATGAATTTGGACAGAAACGCAAAGCTGAAGCATCTGTCGAAAGGCAACCGTGGTCGCCTGAAAATCGTTCTTTCATTGGCGCGTGAAGTCCCGATCGTCCTGCTCGATGAGCCGCTTTCCGGGCTTGATCCGATGGTCCGCGATTCAATCGTCAAAGGGCTGATCTCCTATATTGACCTCGAAAAGCAGCTCCTGCTGATCACGACGCATGAAATTAAAGAAATTGAAATGCTGCTTGATGAAGTGATCGCGATTAAAGATGGCGCGATTATCGGTCATCATAATGTCGAAAAGCTGCGTGACGAGCGGAATCAAGGCATCGTCGAGTGGATGACGGACTTGTATCAATAATCACGAAATGGCACACCTTTACTTTCGGTACGTGCCCCCTCGCTGGAAAAGCGTTATAATAGGGGGAGGAAAGGAGATGGTTAACACGAACCTTCATCCATTCACGAAAGCATTAGGTGTGCTTTGTTATATAACCTCAATTCTTTATCTGATTGAGCATTTTTATCACCACCGCTTTTTTGTGCTTACATACAGCATACTCGGGGCCTTCCTGCTCGTCTGTGCCTTCTACTTTTTATCAAAGATCAGCAGGCTCGTCGTTGCGCTTTTGCTCGTAGCGGGAAGCATCTGCTTTTATGTGGAACAAATCAGGATCGAAGAAGTGATCAGCGGCTTCGGGGAAAATATAAATCTACTGTCGCTCTTTCTGCTCATTCCGATTATTGGCACGTTTATGTCTTCAGCCGGTTATTTGTCAGCTTTAAAAAAAGCCGTTCAGGAACGGGAAGAGCGCAGCGGCCAGCACCCTTACCGGCTCAGCTTTCTATTAACGGCGACGATCGGAATTATGTTAAACTTCGGCTCCATGGCGATTGTGAAGCGGATCGCCGAAGAAAGCTTCTCCAGCTACCGCGATCAAAAGCTGACTTTGACGATCATGCGCGCCTTTGCTTTTTGCATGCTTTGGTCGCCATATTTCGTCAATGTCGGCCTTATTCTCGTTTTGTTTGACCTGTCGTGGATCGAAATCGGCGGCTACGGCCTGTTGCTGGCGGCGCTTTATTTGCTCGTCTGCGCCTTGATGTTTTCCCGTATCAAGTTTCCGGATGATCCGCTGATCGAGCGTCAGTCAAATGGCCGGACAGCGGTCGCGACGCCTTCACTGACGCCGTTTTTCTTATTTTGCGGGACACTGGTCGGACTATCGTTTTTACTGGAATTCTTGTCGCATGTCAACATGATTATCATCGTCTGTCTGCTCTCAATTGTACTGCCCGTTATTTGGTCACTGGCAACGAAAACATTACGGTCATTTACGCAGGATCTCGCGCTTCAGGTTCAGCATTCATTCTTTCAATTGAAAAACGAGATTGCTATCTTTATTAGTGCCGGTTTTTTTGGAAAAGCGATGGCCAGTACAGAAATCGGTGCCTATATTTCGTCCTGGTTATTCCAAGCTTCCTTCGGCTCGGTTTATATTCTTAGCTATTTAATTGTGCTGTTGACGATCTTTCTGGCACAAATCGGTATTCATCCGGTGATCATTGTGATTGGCATCGGCAGTGCGCTCTCTCCTGAAAACTTTGGCGTCAGCGCCCATTATTTAGCATTGCTCTTACTCGTCGCCTGGTCAATGGCTACCCAGCTCTCTCCTTTTTCCGGACAGATGCTAATGGCAGCAAAACTGATGAATCAGCCGGCGAAAACGATCATGAGGCAAAATGTCGCCTATGTCGCCGTGCTAACCGTCGTCCTTGTGACAGCGGTGTACAGCTTATATTTGCTTCATTTCATTTAACAAGAGAGGACATCATCTATGGAAAGTACGTTACATAAGCATTTAAAAAAACTGTCGTTGTATTGGCTAAAAGCAAAAATGACTGATTTATGCGCCAATGAAGTGAAATTATTCGTGCGTCGTAAGAAAATCCAGGCTGATGCGTTAGGAATCAACCTGAAACGGAAGGAAGCAAGAATCATTGAAGTGAAATCCTCACGCTCTGATTTTCTCCGCGATGAGGTGCTCCATTCCTCCTACGGGTATCATGAGGTTTCTGATTATGCTTATATTATGACACCGCAGGACCTGCTTACTGTCGAGGAGCTTCCGGCCCGCTATGGACTGCTTGAGGTTGATCAATATGACAACATTACCGTAAAAAAGAAGCCGACGAAAAATCCGAAACGGATCATGACGCTGGAGACACTGCTGAAGCGCACCGGCCGCGCCGCGACAAATGCAGTGCTGTTTCAGGAGCTGTCAAAGGAAACAAAGGACGTCACCGGAGGGAAATTTGCCAGCAATGCCGCCGCTTCCCTCATTCATGCGACTTGTCCGGCTTGTAAAAAGCGGCACAAGTACCTGGTCGGCACAAAGCAGGAAGAAGTGCTGTGCCAGACGGCTTCATGCAGGCAAGCGATTCCACTGGACAAAGCGCGGGTTCATATCATTACGAAATACAACGAAGACTTCTACGAGGAATTATCAGCATTAATAAAGGAGGATAAAGGATGAAACAAAATTTTCTGTTTGATGAGCAGATGATGATTCTCGTCTTTGCTCAATGGTGCATCAATCATGAGCTTGATCCGCGCGCCCTTTATCAGCAGGCTTTCCCGGGTCAAATCATTCCGCCGGCTCTCGAGCAGGCAATCTCCCTGACCGTCCCGAAGGAAGAAGCCGGTGAAATCGCTGATGACACCGTATTAGGAGTGCTTTCCCTTTATGACCAGCCGGAGCTTGCCGAATTAGTCAGGGCTGAAATCACAAAGCAGTCGTAATCTTCCGCCAGAGCGGGACAATTTCATGATATAGGGAAGCCCGTTGTGAGTGGTTCACAACGGGCTTGAAAAGGCAGAGGCCGGGACTAATGTGGCATCCCGGCCTCTTGCTTGCAGGCGCAATCAACTGTCGCGCGTTTTTATTCTTAATATGGTCTTCTGGCTTCCCAGTAAGGCTGCTGGTCATAGTGGCGGAACAATCTCATTTCATCTTCTCTCGTTAATGGTGTTTCTTCAAAATAATCCGGTGCTGCCTCAATCCGTTCCTTGTCAACATTGACCGTGATCGTCCTGTCACGCCAATTGATTTCCGAAATCCAGTCCGTTGATACGAGCACCAATTCCTTGGTGAGAAAGCCACCGACATCGACTTCAAGATACCGAATGTTCCATGTGTCACTTTCCAGTAAAAAGTCTGATACTCTGCCAACCTCGCCATTAATCGCATGTACTCTGTAATTTCGTACATCGTTGACACTTTGCAGGTGACTTTCCTCGCGTGTCTCAAGGTCGGCTGCTGCTCTTTCATGCGGCTCAACAGCTTCCTCGCCGAACAAGGATCGGCTAGGCTGGGTCAGCGGAGCAGCGCCCCAGCCGTAATATTGGCCGAGCTCTCTTTCATACTGCCTTGAAATCGGTTCCTTCTCGTCCGGCTTCGGGCTGTCCTTAATCTGCTCTTTCGTCGCATTGACTGAGATCGATTCATCGGCAATATGAACATCCGTAAACGCTTCGGGACTTAACAGTACCTTTCCTCCAAAAAACCAAGTCCGCGTATCCCCGATGAAGTACCGAACCACAAAGGATTCATCATCAAAATAAAAATCATCAATCGAGCCAATGTCGCCATCTGTTGCTCTCATTGTAAACCGCTTCAGATTCTTCGCTTTTAAGATCAACTTCATCGCCTCCTTTTTTGTAATTGTTTATGTTGTACCCGCCTGCTCAGCTCGTAAACCTCTTTTCACAATTGCCGGAAAAGATAGCTAAAAAGACATACTCGCTCCGTCTAAAAAATAATCTATAACAGGAAGCGCTCATTACAATGACAAACAATAGGAGAGAAGACGATGATCGATCCAGCAAACCGGGAGATGGAATTGCCTCAAATCAAGGTCATTGGCGAAGCAGAGCTGACTGTCGCTCCTGACCAGGCGATTGTGACGCTCGGCGTCACTACAGAGACGCTCGAATTACGTCAGGGTCAGAGCGAAAATTCAGCAACAATGACCGCTATTCTCGATGAATTAAGAAGATTGGGGATCGGGGATGAGAAGATTGCAACCGTGCTTTATCAAATTGACAGCAAGTACAATTATGAAGACGGGGTCAGCATATTTGCCGGTTATGACATCACCCACCTGTTTCAAATCACGATTGAGGAAATCAATATCGTCGGCACAATCGTAGACGCAGCAGTGGAAAAAGGCGCCAATACGGTGAGAGCCATTCAATTTACCTTGCAGCGTCCGGATGCATACCGGCAGCAAGTCCTGCAGCTCGCCGTGGAAAACGGGATCAGCAAAGCGCAGTCGATTGCGACAACACTTGGCGTTTTACTGCCCCCCTATCCAAGCAAGGTTGAAGAACAGGGGCATCCGCCCGACTTCCCTGCGCCGCGACTGCTGAGCGCCAGCGCCGCTACCCCAATTCAGCCAGGTCAGCTGACGATCCGCGCTCAAGTGCTTGTCGCTTATGAATGAAAGGACTGACAAAACGTTGAATTTCCCTGTTCACCACACGAGCCCTACATCGTAATAAAAGCCTTCCTTCAAAACAAGTCCCGGAAGAGCTGACGAACTAGCGCCATTCCTCCGGGACTTTCTTTCTTTTTATGTTCACAAATCAACCGTCAACCGGATCGGACAATGATCGCTACCGAACACGTCAGAATCAATTTCGGCTTCTACTAACGCCTCTCGGAGCCGCTCTGAAGCGAGAAAATAATCAATCCGCCAGCCGATATTGCGCTCCCTCACTTTATTCATATAGGACCACCACGTATAAGCGCCTTCTTTGTGGGGATAAAAATGACGATATGTATCGATAAATCCGGCGTCAAGCAAGCGCGACAGCTTCTCGCGTTCCTCGATCGTAAAGCCTGAGTTGTTACGGTTTGCCCGCGCGTTCTTCAAATCGATTTCCGTGTGAGCGACATTCAAATCGCCGGTTAGAATGACCGGCTTTGCCTGATCAAGTCCAGTCACATACGAAAACAGCGCGTCCTCCCATTCCAGGCGCTCACTTAATCGGGAAAGGTCTCTTTTCGCGTTCACTGTGTACACATTGATAAGATAAAAGCGGTCGAATTCCAGTGTGAGCACGCGGCCTTCATCTGCCGCGATTTCTCCTTCAAACCCATAATGAACCGCTAAAGGCTCCTTCTTCGTGAAAACAGCGGTTCCCGAGTAGCCTTTGCGTTGAGCGGAATGAAAAAACTGCTGATAGCCGGGCAACTCTAATTCAAGCTGACCTTCCTGCAGCTTCGTCTCTTGAATAAAAAAAATATCGGCATCCACCGCTTGAAAATAAGAAAGAAATCCTTTTTTTACACAGGCCCGCAAGCCATTGACATTCCAGGACACTAGTTTCATCCATTTACCTCTCTTTTCTAGCAGTCTACGTTGAAAATGATAGAGTGAAGGCTGGCGCCTGTCAAGGACGGGCCCTTTTCCTCTTCCTATTGTGAAAAGCAAAATAATCTCCAGCTCCCCTCACTGTACAGGTTGGGATGCTGGAGATTCGTATTGCCACCCATGTCTCAGGCATTCTTTTTTGCTTTCGTTGCCGTCTTTTTACGTGTCGCTGGCTTTTTCTTTTTCGTTTTGTCGATCGATGCCTGAAGGGCTGACATTAAATCGGTGACATTCGAGGCCGGTGCCTCCTGCTCCTTTGGATGAACCGTTTGCTTGCCCGTCCGTTTCTCTTCAATTAATACCATCAAGGCGGTACGGTAATCGTCTTCATATTTTGTCGGATCAAAGCTTGTTGTCAGCTGGTCAATTAAAAGCAGTGCCGTATCGACTTCTTTCTTAGACAATTCTTGGTCGCTTGGCGTATTCGGTACGTCCTCAACTTTACGTACTTCATCAGGAAAATGAATCGTTTCCATCAGCAATGTGTTTTTGTAGACTCGGACGACCGCGAGCTGTTCCTTGGAGCGGATAATAATTTTGGCGACACCGATCTTACCGGATTTTAACAACGCTTCACGGAGCAGCGCATATGCTTTTGTACCGCCATCTCCCGGAGCGATAAAATAACTGCGCTCAAAATAAATCGGGTCAATTTCCTCCAGTTGAACGAAATCAATAATTTCGACGGCCTTTGCTTCATTTTCTTTTTTCAGCTTTTCCAAATCCTCCTCATCAAGGATGACGAATTTGTTCTTTTCATACTCATACGCTTTGACGATATCTTCATTTTTCACTTCCTGCTGACAGCCCGGGCATATTTTCTGATATTGAATCGGCGTGTGGCATTCCTTATGGAGCTGCCTCAGCTTAATATCCTTATTTTCCGTTGCTGCATGCAGCTTAATTGGAATGTTGACAAGCCCGAAACTGATACTTCCCTTCCAAACTGTGTGCATCAAGACACCTTCTTTTTTCTTTATAATGTGCTTGCTTTTGCCGGCAATTATGTATGAAGTGAAATCGAAACTAACATCCTAATAAGGAAATTATTTTTCAAGGAGGAATGACGATGTACAAGCCAATGCAGCTAACACCGGCTTCCGAGCCGCCCGTTGGCAAAGGCTGGCTTTATGAGCCTAAATACGACGGCTTCCGCTGTCTGCTTTACTGGTCGGGCGACACCCCGCGTCTCGTCAGCCGCAACGGCAAAGAGCTGAACAGTCAATTCCCCGAGATCATCCAATTTTGTTCTGTCCGCCAGCAGGAGATCAAGCCGTTCCTTCCCCTGATCCTCGACGGTGAGCTTGTCCATTTGCTTAATGCCTTTAAAAGTTATTTTTCCGCTGTACAGCTTAGAGGACGGATGAAAAAGTCAGATCGCATTTCAGCACATGCCACGGCTTTTCCGTGTCACTATCTCGCCTTTGACCTGTTGCAGCTCAAAGGCAAAAGCCTGATCGATCTGCCGCTCGCCAGGCGCAAAAAGCAGCTGAAGCAGCTATTTGACAAGCTCGGCTGGGACCGGCAAATCAACCCTTACTCGGACCAAAAGCTGCAGCTGATCGAGGAAACCGCTGATCTGCCCCAGCTTTCAGCAGCAATCGAGCTTCATAACGGAGAAGGCATCATCGCCAAACAGACAACGAGCAGTTGGTCACCGGCAACGCGCTCACGCCAATGGCTGAAGAGCAAAAACTGGCGCCTTGTTCCCGTCATCATAACGAAGCATGACGAAATTAATGGCTATTTTCATGGCAGTGTCTTTAAAGAATCAGAACTGCTTGATATTGTCATTTTCAAGCATGGCTTAGCAGAGAAGGAATGGCAGACACTGCTTGCGCTCTTTAAAAAAAACGGGACAAAAAATGCTACAACCTACCATATGGCGCCGGCAATTTGCGCCTCGATTGCCTGTATCGACTTTGATGGCAAGCAGCTGAGAGAACCTCATTTTCATTCATTTTTGCTTGAGCAGGAGCCTGAGCAGTGCACGATAAAGGAAGCTGAAAAGGCGCTCCGACCGAAACCGGCCACCGTTACCGTTACCCATCCTGATAAGCCGGTCTGGCCTGCTTTGAACATCCATAAGGATGACTATTTAACGGAGCTGCTTCATCTCGGCGATTACCTCTTGCCGTACCTTCATAACCGTCATTTGACCGTAATCCGCTATCCTCACGGCGCCGATGATGAGCGTTTTTTTCAGAAAAACTGTCCAGACTATGCACCGAATTTCGTTCAGACTCATCAGCACCATGACATCAGCTACATCCTCTGCAATCATGTCGAAACATTGCTTTGGCTCGGCAATCAGCTCGCGTTGGAATTTCATATTCCATTTGAACCGTTTCATTCCGCATACCCGTCAGAAATTGTCTTTGATCTTGACCCCCCGTCAGTGACCGAATTTCCCCTGGCTGTCGAGGCGGCATTGCGCTTAAAAGCGATTTTTGATCAATTTCAACTGCAATCCTTTGTCAAAACGTCGGGTGGAAAGGGATTACAGGTTTATCTCCCGCTGCCAGAGGAAACCTATTCTTATGAGGACACCCGTCGGTTTACCGAATTCGTAAGTGCCTTTCTTTGCGAGCAGGAGCCGAATTGGTTTACGACAGAGCGCCTGAAAAAAAAGCGCGGCAACAAATTATATGTCGACTATTTACAGCATGATAAAGAGAAAACAATCATCGCACCTTTTTCACCAAGAGGAAATACCGATGGCCGAATTGCGACTCCCCTCTACTGGAACGAGGTTCATGATCAGCTTGATCCGGCTGCTTTTACAATCGCTACGATTCGGGCACGGCTGCTTGCCAACGGCAACCCGTTTCGATTCTTTCAGCAGGCAAAAGCCAACCAACCGCTTGACTTGATTCTTGAGCAGCTGACAAGTCTCACTCCTGTCAAATAACCAACTCCTGTATTGGTGCTGACCGGGTATACGAAAAAAAGCATAACAAAATGGAGGGATACGATGGGTCTGTTTACCAAAAGCAAAAAAACAGCTTTCGCTACGAGCGAGTACGATCGCCTTGAGCTGGTTATTATGTGTCAGCCTCAGTATATGACAATTCGCGATGTCATCAATGAAACGCAAAAGAAATTTAAAAATGAAGGCATTCATATTATGAAAGCACTGGAACAGCATGAGCACTTCGTAAATACATTGCGCGCTCATCATGTTGATGTCGTGCTGTTGCCGGCTAACGAGCAATTTCCGGAACAGGTCTTCACGCGGGATATCGGCTTTACGCTCGGACAGACGATTTTCGTAGCGGAGATGGCGCATGATATCCGCCAGGGCGAGGAAAATTTTTTAAAGGACTGGTTGAAGAAAGAAAAGATTTCCTACTATAACCTGATAGGTGACAAAATTGAAGGCGGCGATATCATCATCGACCGCGATACGATTTACATCGGTTTAAGCAACCGCACGAATCAAAAAGCAATTGACCATCTGCAACATTTATTATCTCAATTCAAGGTCGTCACCGTACCATTTCATGAAAAGTATTTGCACCTTGACTGTGTCTTTAACGTGCTTTCGCCTAAAGAAGCGCTCTTTTATCCAGATGCGTTTAACAAAAAAGAGCTGGATTTTCTTGAAACACGCTATGATCTGCTTGAGGTTACAAAGGAAGAGCAGTTTACCCTTGGGACGAATGTCCTTTCGATCGGTGATAAAAAGGTTCTTTCCTTACCCGTTAACCAACAAGTAAACAAGCAGCTGCAGGAGCGCGGATATGAAGTGATTGAAATTGATATTACCGAAATTATTAAATCAGGCGGCTCATTTCGCTGCTGCACGCTGCCCGTCATTCGGGAAGAACCGAAATAAGGCTTCGGACAAAAGGTATTTCCCTTTTATCGTAGCCATTAAGCAATGTTTGGAACTGAACGATCTAACAAAGCCCGTTGTGAGCCGGTTTCTCACAACGGGCAATTGCCAATCTCTCAAAGCTAGTAACATCTCACCCCGCACAACATGTGGAAAGCTTTGAACCGGTTCATCGGCTGCATGTTCCACCTTCTGTACTGGACACCGCTTACTTTATGAAACCTGCTTTTTACAGCTCGGCGAATTGTTTCACCAATCCGCCAAAGACAACTAGGGCGTCTTCGATCGTATCCGGCTTTGTTAAATCAACGCCGGTGTCTTTTAGTAATTCAAGCGGCGGCTTGGAACTGCCCCCTTTTAAAAATTGCAGATAGCTCGCCTGTGTTGCAGCATCGCCCCGCAGCAGACGCTCAGCGATCACATTGGCCGCCGCATAGCCGGTAGCATATTTGTACACATAGAACGGGCGGTAAAAATGGGGAATCCGCGTCCAACCGAATTTCACTTCTTCATCGCATTCAAGCGCGCTGCCATTATACGTTCGATAAAGCTCTTCATAAATGTCATTGAAAGCATCAGCGTGCAGCGGCTCTCCCTTTTCGGCCTTCTCATGCGTCAGCTTTTCAAACTCGGCAAACATCACCTGTGTGAAAAACGTCCCTTTAAAGCTGTCAATGAAATGGTTCAGCAAAAATTTTCTCCGGTTATCCTCTTTGCTTTCCGCCAGTAAATAACGAATCAGTAACATTTCATTGACGGTTGAAGCGACTTCCGCGACAAAAATCGAATAGCCCGCGCTGATTTGCGGCTGGTGCCGGCTTGAATACCAGGAATGCATCGCATGCCCCGATTCATGCGTTAGCGTAAATAGGCTGTCAAGATCATCGCGATGGTTCAGCAAAACAAACGGATGGACACCGTAAACTCCAATATTATAAGCTCCTGAACGCTTTCCCGGTGTTTCCCTGACATCAAAATAGCGCTTTGTTTTAAAGCTTCGCAGCGTCTGCTGGTAATCGGCGCCAAGCGGCGCGAGACTGTCGATCATGATCTCAAACGCCTCATCAAACGGGATTTCCTCTTTGACGCCGGAAACAAGCGGCACCGCGAGATCGTATGGTTTTAATTGCTCGACTTCAAGCAGCTCTTTCCGTAGCCGGATGTACTCATGCATCGGCTCAATGTTCGCTTTCGTCGTTTCAATTAACGTCTCATAGACGTCCTTCGGAACTTCGTCAGAAAATAACCCTTTTTCAAGCGCAGAGGGATAGTAACGCATCCGTGAAATCATCACATTGTTTTTAATCGCCGCTGATAACGTTGAGGCAATGGTGTTTTTCATCTGTTTATACGGTTTATAATAGGCTTGATACGCTTCCGCCCGCTTTTCTCTATCCTCATCTTCCATCCGCTTCGCATACATTCCGCGTGTTAGCGGGATTTTATCACCATTTTCGTCGGTTACCTCACCAAATACAATGTCGGCATTGTTGATCATGCCAAATGTATGGCTCGGCACCTGCAATGCTTCCCCGAGCTGTGAAAGGATTTCTTCTTTTTCTTCACTTAAAATATGCTTCTTGTAACGGTAGCTGTCATACAAATCCTCTTCAAAATAAGCCAATTCTTTCTTCTCGGCAATATATTGTTTCAGCGTTTCCGGCTTCAACTTAAGTAAAAACGGCATAAAGAACGACTTCGCCGCCGCTAAGGAAACAGCGAGCTTTTTGGCGCGGTCGAGCAGAGATTGGCTGGCGGTCACCCGCGTATCGATGTCAACCTGCAGCATTGCATACACGTATACCTTTCGAAAGTCATAGTCGATTTCTTCGGAAAGAACGAGAAACGCATGTAAGCTGTCAGCATCAGACAGGCGGCCGTTATACTGGGCGAGCTTCTCGATCTTACTCTCCAGCACCCCGCAGGCTTCCTCCCATTCCACTGTCGTCGGGAAAATATCGGAAAGATTCCATTTTTCATGTTCCGGCACGTCTTGCCTTGACGAATAGCTCTTCATCATTAGCCCCCTTATCAATTGCTTGCTTCTATGTATATTGTAGCTAAAGTATACTGATACATCGCCGGCGGTGCAATGATTATGTTCCTGCTTTTCCCATAGAAAAAAGCGACATCCGGAGCCGTGATGGCCATTTGAGCTCGCTATAAAGAAGCCGGCGCCCTCCCCCGAATTCCTATAGCTGACCATAAAAAAACCTGAGGAGCTTACATCCGCCTCAGGGAAAAGGGACGTGCTTATTCCTGAAATTCTTTAAACGGCTCTCTTCTTACTTCCTGATCCTCACCATGAGACTCATCGATTTCACCATCAATCGTTCCTTCCACATACGCATCCATCACCTGTTCATGTGTCATCGCCAAACCTCGGTCGACCGACTGTTCACTTTGTTCATCACCTGACTGATACTGATTGGTTGCGACTTGATTAGCTTGCTTTTGTTTTTCATTCATTTTCCATCCCTCCTTTTCCTTTAGTGTCTATCGTCACCTTGAAAGCATAAGCGGTAAAATTGTCCAGCCGCTTGGCGAAATTCATGTACATACTCCACTGTTTGCACAGGAAACAATAAATGAACTAAGGAGAGGATGAAGTCTAAATGGCACATTCAAAGCAAGACAGCGAAAAGCCGTTGCAATGGTGGCAGCTGTCATTATTGGGAGTCGCTTGTACGATCGGAACCGGATTTTTTCTCGGTTCAAGCATCGCGATAACGATGGCCGGACCTTCCGTGCTGCTCGTCTATATGATCGCGGCCTTAGGAACATATTTCGTATTCGAGGCTTTGGCGAAAATGACCATTTCCGACCCGCAAAAAGGCTCCTTTCGTTCGTATGCGAAAAAAGCGTACGGGCGCTGGGCCGGCTTCAGCAGCGGCTGGGTCTATTGGGCTTCGGAAATGCTGATTATTGGCAGCCAGATGACCGCTTTGTCGATTTTTTCGCAGCTTTGGTTTCCTGATCTTCCTTTATGGCTGCTAGCCAGCATCTATGCCGCTCTCGGCCTGCTCGTCATTCTCGCCGGCAGCAAAAGCTTTGATCGGACGGAAAATCTGCTGGCGGTGTTGAAGATCTCGGCGATTTTCATGTTTATCATTCTGGCGGCCTTAGCCTTGTTTGGCCTAATCGGAACAGACCCGGATGGCACCCATATCCCGCGGACAGGAAAAGAGTTCTTCCCACACGGGTTAAAAGGGTTGTTACCAGCCTTCATCTACGGATTCTATGGATTTGGCGGGATTGAAATTATGGGGCTACTTGCTGTACGATTAAAACAAATGAAGGAAGCGCCGAAATCAGGCAAGGTGATGCTGCTCACGCTTGGGCTGATTTATGTTCTCTCAATCGGACTGGCGCTGATCATGGTGTCACAAGCAGATTTTTCACATGAGGAGAGCCCATTTGTGACAGCTTTAACCGCTTATGCGATCCCTTATGTGAACCATGTGTTCAATGGTGTATTTATTATCGCCGGCTTCTCGACGATGGTTGCCTCGATGTTCGCGGTTATCCGGATTCTCGTGACATTGGCTGAGGATCGTGATGCACCGCGGTTATTCGCCAAAAAAATTCATCATAAATGGGAGCTGCCAGCCATCCTGCTCACAACGCTCGGCATTATCGTATCGATTGTGCTTTCAATCTTCATGCCGGACCAAATGTATGAATATGTCACGACCGCCGCCGGCCTGATGCTGCTTTATAATTGGATCTTTATCCTTGGCTCTTATGGTCGCCTGCTCGACTTAACGAAAAAAGAGCAAATGAAGCGGCTGATCGGCTTTCTCTTTATTCTATTAGGCGTGATCGGCACCGTTTTTCACGCCACAAGCCGGCCCGGCTTTTTTGTCAGTCTGATCTTTCTGCTTTTAATTGCCGTGGTCACGCTCATTATGAATCATTTTTGGAAGAAAAAAGGTGACGGCGACAAGCCGTCACTCACCCTTTTTACAAAAACAACACGCTAAACGCATGCATGCCGAAGTAAAGACCAAATCCGATTAAGGACAGCCCGGATAAGACTGAAATCGCAACGAGAAGCCTCGTGGTGAGAAAGCGCCGCAATGTGCTTGCCAGCCCGGCCATCGTCACGTCCCAGACGACTATCCCGGCAAAAATCGCCGCACTGTACAGCCACACTTGCCCAGGCCCCACCTCCGTCAGCGTTTTAGCAAGAATCGAGCCGAATATGCCGAGCCAAAACAAGATCGTCAGCGGATTGAACAGTGACATAAAAAAGCCGGAAAAAAAGGAAGCGGAATAAGACTGTTTAGCTGATCGTGAGGCTGACAGACCGACATTCTTCGCTCCCATCAAGCTTTCAATTCCTGTGTAGACGAGCACGAAAAAGCCGAAAAGCCATAAGAAAGTTTGAACAAACGGCAGTTCAATCAGGTGAACCACACCGAAAAAAACGAGCAGCATATAAATGCCGTCCGCGACTGTTGCCCCGAGTCCGACAAGCCAGGCGTGCAGAAAGCCGCTTTTAATCCCTCTGTCCAGCTGGGCGGCATTGACAGGTCCGATCGGAGCCGCCAAGGACAGCCCTAATAACACATAACCAAGAAGTATACTCATCTGTCCCTCCTCATCCTCAAACAATGGTACTAGCTGATGCTTGTACCATTGTATTCAGTGGAGGAGCCTGTTAATACCAAAGAAAGCACGCAAGCGATATTTTCTTGAACCCATAAACTCCAAAGAAAAAGATGTGCCACAAGAAATTGGCACATCCCCTTCATATCATGTAAAGCCGCTGCAAGAACGTCAGCTGTTATAAGTGAGTGACGCGCAGCGTGTTAAATGTCAGCTTTCGGCTTAGTATCCGCCAAAGCCTCCACCAAAGCCTCCGCCGCACCAACATGCTCCGACAATAATTAACAAAATAAAAAGCACGACGATTAAAGCAAATCCTCCGCCATATCCATATCCTGCTTCTGCACCCATTTCTATCACTCCTTCTTGAAAGTAGGATGAAGCATCATCCTCACGATTCATCGTATGCAGCCGCACGAAAAACGTTTGGGCGCATGTAAAAATAAGAAAATGGACCGTGACGCTTTGTTATGCAGCCCGCTTACATAAATAGCCGAAGGATCACAAGCAGTACTGCGGCGGAAGCAACTGACGTTATCAACTGCTTGATATAGAGTGCGGATGCCGCTTTCCAGCGCAGCTCCTTCGCTATTGTCCAAATCGTCACCAGGCAGGCCGACAGCGTTGAAGCGATGTAAACAAGAAGAAAAACAGTAGCGGGAGCAAGGCTCGAAAGTAACGCCCCTCCGCCTTCATTAAATAACAGGATGCCGTCCTTTCTGATCAACGAAAAGACGATTCCGGCAGCGGCCTCCGCAGGCGCCCCGATTAGCCTGACAAAGGGCTCGGCAACCCTCGTCAGGATCGTTAAAATTCCCACATACTCAAACAGCGAGGCGATCAGACAAATCAGGAAAAAGATTGGCATGGCCTGCGTCAGAAATTGGATGAAGACTCCCTTTACACGATAGGCTACGCGCTTGAACGACGGCCATTGCAAAAACGTTTTTCTTGCTTGAAAGTACTGAAGCCATTTCTTTTCTTTGATGGGGTACCACAGCCGGTTATGGATGGCACCAACAAAAGTTAGCATGAGCATATACGGCAGGAAAAGCCACGGCAATCCGGCGACGTGAAAAATAGACAGCGTTGCCCCGATTTGATAGCTGCATGCCGAGCCAAATGAAATAAGCGATACACATGGCGTTCTCGTTGTCGGGCTACAGCTTCTCGTTTGCTGAACGGCGACAACATTGCAGCCAAACCCGGAAATAAACGGAACGAGGTCCTGGCCGTTCAATCCAATTTTACTCATCAGCGGCTCAAGCGTGTCAACAATGCGATCCTTTAATCCAGAGTCATCAGCAAGCGCGCTGGCAAACGAAATAAACAGCACAACAGGAAAGGCCCAGACGAATGAATAAGTCCCTAATGTAAAAAGCCCATAACTTCCTGTTAGGATGGCTTGAAGCAATTCTGGCAACGTCGAGGTCCACGCTTCCATCGGTTCGGTGACATCGTAAAGCAATGGTTCGATCTCGCTCGAAAGTCGATATGCACCCATTACCGGAAGGACAAATAAGAGCATCATCATCATCAGCGCAAGCGGGATTCCAAAAACGGGGTGTTCAAACCATAGCGGTTCAGGCTCAACTGCTTCGTGCCGGATCTGAGCCATTTCCTCCCACATCGTTGGCGTGAGCCGCTTTGTTTTTTTTACCTGATTCATGATGGTCGTACGGTTCCGCTGATCGTCCCCTCTTGCATCAATCATGGTCAGTGGCCAGTTGTAGTCAACCACGCGAGCTTGTAGCGCTTTTAAAAGGTCGGGGTCCATTTTATCAGCAAATGTGACGAGGACAGTCGCTTCGACGCCGTTTTTTGGGACGAGTGAAGCTAATTGCCTGATTTCTTCGGTAAAATGAGTGCCTCTGACGACGAACAGCAAATGGCTCGCGCGCTCCAGTTCGATTCTCACTGCACGGAATGCTTCACTGTCTTTGCCGCGCAATCCCGGAGTATCAACAAATACGGCCGACTCACTTTGCTGTTCCTTCACAAAGATCGTCGACCCCTTAGCATTTAACTCCCTTCCAGCACGCCGATTCGTTAAGCAGCCAAACACACTCGTCTTTCCAACAGACTCCAGACCGACTAAAGCAACGCGCTCCTTAGTCGCTGTTGATTCATTAGCATTCACAATTAACCTCGCAGCACGCTAAATCCTCAAGCAGCATTTGGTTATCTTCATATTCTGCAATTACTTCTTCCTTTAAGTCATAGCCCCATCTTCTGAACAGCTGCTTGACGATAGCCGCATATCTTGCGCGAAATTTGTAGATGAAGCAAAATACGGCGGAACGATGCTGGACACTCGGCCCCGTTAAAAAGAGCCCTTCTGTTATCGTTGATTCATCAGCCTCTTCGGTTAAGAGCGGCTTTCCATTTTCCTGCCATTCGAACAGCGAAGCAATTTGTCGCGCTCCAGAAGCAAATCCCGTTGCTAAAATCGGCTTTCCCGTTGTCTGAATCACTTCTCCATTATCAAGCTCAATGTCGTAGCCGCCATGATGGTGCTCGATTTTTGTTACTTTTCTGTTCTCCTTAAAGGATACACGTCCAGATTGCATCGCAACCTCCATTCTTTCATAGGTATACGGAGAAAGGGTCAAGCTCGGATCAACGACCTTATCCTTCATTGACTTTTCAGTTACAACCGTTACTTGATTGCCATAGCGGGCAAGATGAAAAGCAGCATCGGCTCCACTTTCCCCGCCGCCGATAACAACATAGTGATCTTTTGCCAGCGCTTCATAGGCATCAACCTGCCCAACATGCAGCCCGTGATGAGCTCCTTCTATTCCCGTGACCTGTGGAAACTGAAATTCTCCGGTTGCCCAGAATAGCGCTTCACACGTCCATCTTTCCGATTCTGTTTCGACAGTAAACAAATGCTCTTTCTTAGACACCGCTGTCACCCTCGTATGTTCTTTCACTGTTAATTCAAAGTGTTCAGTAAGCAATTCAAGATAGTCGGCATAGTCGTCGCCATTTAAATGCTCTTTCCGGAAAGTAAAGGCGGGTGATGTATGAGGAGTGACCGCGTTCAGATCAAGTGCCCCAAAGCCTTGTCCTGTAAACGAGGGTGTAATGAATCTCATTTCCCGTGGCCATCTTCTAAAGGAAGAACCGATTTCATCCCCTTCTAAAATGAGATAAGATGTAAATCCTAATTTTTTCAAAAGAATGCCGAGACCAATTCCGGCAGGTCCGGCCCCGACAATGATGATTTTTTTGTGTTGAACCATTTTGTAAAACCTCCATAAAAGGAATGAGCAGTGCTGACCGAACAGCCTTGCTCATTCCTCATTTTTTCTTGCTATCAATCAGCCTTTAATACCGTTCGCAATGTTTCAATGTTTTCTTCCATCAGCGAGAAATAATCCGCTCCTGATTCAACATTTTCCGCGGTTAACGCTTCAAGCGGGTGAAGATAAAGGGCTTCTGCTTCTAAATAATCCTGAACGGTTTGTGCCACCGCCGGTGAAATATTGGGCTCAAACAAGACATATTCAAGTCCCAGCTCTTCTGCCTGCTCAATCGTTTCAATCAGCTGCTGCTGTGTAGGTTCATTCGTTGGGGAAAGACCGGCAATCCCAATTTGCTTGATGCCGTAACGCGCTTCCCAATAGCCGTATCCAGCGTGTGAAACGATAAACGTATCAATTTGCGCATGATCAGCAACCTCTTGAAATTGTTGGTCCAGTTCTTCAAACTGTCCACGCAGGTCTTCAAAGTTCGCTTCAAAGTACGCTTCCTGCTCAGGCATTAATTCAACGAGCAGCTGTTTAATGTGTTCAGCCATTTCGATCGAAAGTACCGGGTCAAGCCAGACATGCGGGTCATAATCGCCATGAACATGCCCATGGTCATCATGTCCGTGACCGTGATCATGATCGTGGTCACCATGGTGATCATCAATTTCGATTGCAAGAGGCTCACTTTGCGCAACAACCTCGTGATCTTCACCGAAAAGCTTTACTTGAATCAGCTGACCAGCTTCCGCTACTCCTTCGTACGTGTTCGTTCCATTGTCAGGTACCACTTCCCACGCCTCGTCATTCTCTGGATCTTCCCCTGGCGCCAGTGTGTACCAATGCCAATGATCGTGACCACTTTCATCTATTTCATGTGCAGTTAAATGGACTTGATCGCCTGTATGATAATGGTCTTTCACCCCCTCAATGCGCAGAGTTCCATTCTCGATTTCACCATGATCATGGTCGTGACCATGACTATGATCGTGATGGTGATGATCTTCGATTAACTCTACACCGGAGCTTGCTTCGAGAACCGCTATTCCTTCATTTGCGACAGCCTCGACGATCCGATCGGCAAAAGCCTCAATCCCCGCGCCATTATAAATAAAGGCATCCGCTTCCGCCACAGCCACCATTTCATTAGGCGTTGGCTCGTATGTATGGGCATCGGCACCGACTGGTACAATATTTGTCACCTCAACGAAATCCCCGCCAATTTTTTTCGTCCAATCCTCCAACGGAAAGATCGAGGTCATAATCGTTAATTTTTCCGCGGTTTCCTGATTTTCCTCCGTTTCATCGACGGTCTCTGTCTCTGTGTTCGAGCACGCATTTAATAAAAGCAATGCGGTCGCTGCTACCATTAAAAACTTTTTCAACCTAAAAAACTCCTCTCTCCATTTCGTAAACATTACGATTTGAATCTCAAAAAAATATTGCTTGCTCTAACTCGATCGATTCTGCCAAGTATTTCTTCCCCCACCCCTTAAAACGTAATTATTACGAATTATACCAGCTACTCTTCTTATTGACAACTATAAACTCTGGAAATGTCTGTTAAAGGCATACAAGACTGACTTCCTGCCTGCTTTATCGATCGCGATAGATCGCACTCCCCATTGCTCCTTTTTGCCCAAGGTACTTTCCATTGTACGGGTCTGCCTGTCCATTCACTTCAGCGATGACAATTTGACAGATTCGCCGGCCAACGGTCAACTCTATCGGCAGAGGACTTGCATTGAAAAGCTCCAAGGTGATTTGACCGAAAAACCCTGGATCAACCCAACCGGCATTTTGAATAAATAAGCCCAGACGACCAATCGAACTTCTCCCTTCCACGAAAGCTGTCAAATAAGGTGGAAGCTTTATCGTT
Organism: Halalkalibacter oceani; assembly: GCF_023715705.1. Taxonomy (GTDB): domain Bacteria; phylum Bacillota; class Bacilli; order Bacillales; family Bacillaceae_D; genus Halalkalibacter; species Halalkalibacter oceani_A. Next base: position 118,492 of record NZ_JAMBOS010000006.1, on the reverse strand, counting down.
TCGATTGTCGTTGCCAAGATAAAGGAATGGGCGGGAAGAACGATCCTTCCCTTATTAGCTGCAATCTCACGATAGGAAATTGGTTTATCCAACGTAATATGGCTTTCCTTGTGCTCGTCAATTGTTAGAAAGTGGTCGCCTAGTCTTAAATCAATCGAAGCAGGCTGAATTTGCTTATCATTGAATGGCATGATCGTTATTTCATTTTGTTTTATTTTTTGATAAATTGATTTTCCCGTTACAATCACGTTCTGTCCCTACCTTCAACTCGGCTTTTGTAACTTCCAATGAAACGGATCTTCAAAGGTTTGCCAGTCCTGCATCATTTCCGTATCTGTCAACAGACAATCATCTAATTCTTTTATTAATCTATCCTTATCCAGTTCAGTGCCGATCAACACCAGTTTCGTATGACGATCACCATATTGTTCGTTCCATTCTTGTAGAAGATCAGGATTTTCTTTTAAAATTTGCTTTTGTTCATGAAGTGGCAAACCGGCAACCCAATAAGAGACGGGCTCGACTGAGACAGCTGGTCCGGCTTGCGACATAAGTAACGCCAAATTATTTCTGCTCGCGCACCAGACAATTCCTTTCGCTCTGACAACATGATCCGGCATGGAATGAATCCACTTGTAAAAACGCATCGTATGAAAAGGCTCACGCCGGTAATAGACGAAAGAAGAAATACCGTACTCTTCTGTTTCCGGCGTATGCTCGGCATGTCCCGCCGTCAACTCACGTATCCAACCCGCCGAACTGCTTGCTTCCTCAAAATTAAATAGCTTCGTATTCAAAATTTCCCGCGGCTCAACTTCGGCATTAACTGTGCGAATGATTTTCGCCTTTGCCTGTAACGTTTTCAATACGCCTTCTAATTTTTCCAGCTCCTCTTCCGATACAAGGTCGCATTTATTCAAAATAAGCACATCGCAGAATTCGATCTGATCGATCAGTAAATCGGCGATTTCTCTTGTATCATCCTCTCCCAATGCCTCTTTACGATCAATTAAGCTGTCCCCTGATCGAAAATCATGCCAAAATCGATTGGCATCGACAACGGTGACCATCGTGTCAAGCCGGCAAAATTTTGTTAAATCAATCTTTAGCTCTTCATCAATATACGAGAATGTTTGCGCGACAGGAATCGGTTCACTGATCCCCGTCGATTCAATTACGATGTAATCGATATTACCTGTTTTTGCCAACTTCTCGACCTCGACCAGCAAATCTTCTCTTAGTGTACAGCAAATGCAGCCATTCGACATTTCTACTAATTTTTCTTCCGTTCGCGTCAATTCTCCACCCTGCTTCACTAATTCAGCATCAATGTTCACTTCACTCATATCGTTGACGATGACCGCTACCTTCAAGCTTTGACGGTTTTTCAACAGATGATTTAACAATGTTGTCTTGCCCGAGCCAAGATAGCCGCTTAATACTGTTACTGGAATCACCGTTTTCATCTCTTCCTCCTAATCAAATCGTAATGATTACTATTTTCATATTAAAGAGTGACTGGGAAATTGTCAATCCATGAATATGAAACATGCAAAAACGCTCTTATCGTCCGATAAGAGCGTCAGGTTAAAGTCTCTTGTGTTTCGCTACATTCAGCTGGTGAATAACGAATTGACTTCCTATTCAGTTATTTTTAACGCGATTTTTCCAAATTGCTCGGCGTCTTCCATTCTTTTTAATGCTGCAATTCCTTGCGATAATGGAAACACCTGATCGATCACCGGCTTTATTTGATATCGTTTAATAAAATGAAGCATTTCTTTGAACTCATCACGGCTTCCCATCGTCGTCCCGAGCATCGTATATTGCCCGTAAAAAAAGCTGCGAATGTCCAGCTTGACCTCATCACCGGCTGAGGCACCAAATGTTACGAGCGTCCCGCCTTTGCGCAATTGAGCGAGCGATTTATTGAAAGTAGCAGCCCCGACTGTTTCAATCACGATATCCGCCTTCTCTCCATTCAGCTCAGCATCCCAGTCACAATCACTGGCAATCGCCATATCGGCCCCGAGCTCAAGCGCTTTTTCGCGTTTCGCCTGCGAGCGCGAGGTGACGATTACACGCGCTCCTATCGCTTTGGCAAATAACAATAGAAAGGTAACAGCGCCACTGCCGACCCCAGGGAGCAGTATCGTATCCTTTGGCTTCGCATGCGCTCTCGTGATCAACGCCCTGTATGCAGTAAGCGCGGCAAGAGATAGCACGCCTGCTTCCTCCCACGATAAATGCTCTGGCTTTTTTTCCACGTTTAGCGCAGGAAGAACAATTGATTCCGCAAACGTCCCGTGATCAGGTAAACCGATGATTTCAAATCCATCCGGCGGTGCGGCGCTTTTTGTAATCCAGCCGAGACTCGGGTTAATAATCACTTCATCGCCGACCGCAAAATCCGTCACACCCGCACCGACTTCCTCAATGATACCGGCTCCATCTGAACCGATGATCAGTCCCGGCGCCTCTTCCGGGTGACGTTCCAGGACAAAAAGATCACGATGGTTGAGACCTGCATAAAGCAGTTTCACCTTTACTTCCCCCGCCGCCGGCTTCGCCTCCTCTATTTCCTGATAGGCAAGCCCGGCCAATCCTTTTTTTCCTTGATGAATCAATGCTTTCATCCGTCCCCACGCCCTTCTATGTAATAGAATGTTGAATCCATTGATAAATGAAAATAGAGATCGTCAATAACGTTCCACTTACTAAATACCCACCAATGACATCACTCGGATAATGGACTCCTAAATAAATCCGACTGAACCCCATAAGCAAAATCATACAGCTGGCAGCCCCGAGAAGTAAGCGGCGCGATTTCCTCTTTTTAAGATGGCGCCAAAATAAAAACGTTACCGCTCCATACAGCGTAAAAGCTGCCATCGCATGTGCGCTTGGATAGCTGAACCCCGTCTCTTCGATCATTGTAATGATCGTCGGCCGCTCCCGTTCAAAATACGACTTCAAAAGCACATTTAAGGAGACCGAGCAGAGAGAGACAACAGTGAAAAAAATGATGTCACGTTTTTTCTTCGTACATTGATAGAGTACGATTAGTAATACGATTGAAATCACGACAACCGGGGTCGTTGAGCCGATATAGCTGAGCGCGATCAGCATCGCTGTCAAAAATGGATGCTCAAGTGTCGAGACATGGTGGATCAACGCTTCATCCAGGACCAGTGTACGACCCGTCACCACACTGCGGGTCAGCAAGAGAAAAAGCATAAGCAAAACGCCACCGCAACTTAAAAGTAACAACAATGATTTATGCTGCAATACTGTCACACCTACTTGTGGAAAGATCATGATTGTTGGATAAGTTTACCTCTTATTTTAGCGTTTTCTATTCTTCAATTCAATCAGTTTGTTGCTTTCAGTCAACGCGCCCCCGTCCCTCCTGCTGAACGGGACCTGTTTTTTCGTCCTTTCTTCTCGTATACTGAAGCTACGAATGCTTTTGTAAATGGAGTTGATCGGATGAATATTGATGGAATTGTGCTCGCCGGCGGACAATCGTCCCGCTATGGCAAGCCGAAAATGTTTGAACAATACGGCGGAAAAGCATTTTATCAGCATAGCGTCACCGCTTTATCAGGAGGAGGCTGCCGCTCCGTCTGTATCGTGACGAATGGTGATCTTGCTCCTTCTTTTTCTTCCACCAATGCTTCCGTTCTAATCGAAGAAGCGCCCCATCAAGGACCGCTTGCAGCCCTTGCCTTTGCGATGGACCAGATGGCCGATACGGATTGGTTTTTTGTGCTTGCTTCTGATATTCCTTTCGTCCGCGCTTCTTTGGTCGCAGGACTGATCAAAGAAATTGATTCAGCGACGCAAATCATCATCCCTGAAAACGGACAGCGCCTGCAACCACTGGTCGCCCTTTATCACCGGGACTGTCTCGCCACCATCAAACAGCTGCTCAAAAAGGGCATCCGAAGCTTTAAGCCGCTATTAGAGGACGCTAAACTAAAACGGGTAGCCTTCGCGGACAACCAGACTGATTTTATTAATATTAACTATCCGGATGATCTCAGCGAAGCAAAACGGACCTTGCCGATGCAAAATGACCGAAAAAAAGCGAGTAAAAATTCAGCTTACAGGGAATAGAATCAAAAATATTCACTTGAAAGGAAGCTTTGGATGGTTAAGAAAAAAGCGTTGCTCGTCTATAATGCGCAGGCAGGGCAAGCGAAAGTCAACGACATCTTAAAGGAAATCACGAGTGTACTTGCTGCGGAGTATCAGGAGCTGACGATGGTGCAAACAGTTGAGAAAGGGGATGGCGAGCGGATTTGCAGAGAACGCGGGAGTGAGTATGATCTTCTGTTCATCGTTGGCGGAGACGGAACGGTACACGAGTGCGTTAACGGCTTAATGGACGTTACAGAGCCGCCGACAGTCGGCATTCTTCCCGCCGGCACCTGCAATGATTTCTCCCGCTCACTCGGTATTCCGCAATCAATTACGGAAGCAGCGGAGGTGATCAAAGCCGGTCAAACGCGGACCTGTGATATCGGCCGCTGTAACAACCATTACTTTACGAACTTTGCCGGACTCGGTTTAATTACGACTGTCTCGGAAGAAACGAATTCAACGTTAAAACATTCAGTCGGAAAACTGAGCTATTTTATTAGCGCGCTTCAGTCATTGAAAAAAGCCGATCCTTTCTCTTTCACCTTACAAACAGCAGAAAATGACCAACGAAGTGGGGAAGCTGTAATGATTTTGGCGATGAACGGATTTTCGTTAGGAACCGCTAATTTTCATCTTCCCGAGTCAAAGCTCGATGACAGCTTGTTGGAGCTGTATATCATTCAGGAAGACGGACTGAAATTGCTGAAAAATATGTATTACAAGACTTTTGCTGAAGATTGGCCAAAGGAGGCAGAAGGAATTGAGCTGATCCGTACCTCATCTTTCTCACTTACAACTGCGGAAAAAATGGATATCGATATGGACGGGGAAATTTATCAGACATCCCCCGCTTCCATCGTGCTTCTGCCGCGGAAGCTGACATTTTTCACGAATGAAGCCGCACATGAAAAATGAACGAAATTAGAGAATGATGAATAATTTTGGGTACTTGGAAAATCCTAATACTTGTTTCATGAATCTAACTTGAATGGAGTGACCAGGATGCCAAATCTAGATCAGCTCATGTCAAAAAATGTTGTTTCCATTACTGGAGATCAGACGATCCAGGAAGCAGCGGTCTTAATGAAACAGTACAACATCGGTTCTATCCCTGTCGTGGAAAATGGTCAGCTGCAAGGAGTGATCACCGACCGCGATATTACGTTGCGCTCGACAGCGGAGGGAAGTGCAACGAATGTACCGGTACGCGAATGTATGTCGACCAACTTAACTGTTGCCTCTCCATCAATGGATGCCCATGAAGCGTCGGCATTAATGGCTCAGCATCAAATTCGTCGCCTGCCTGTCGTCGATAACGGTCAATTAGTCGGCATGGTCGCGCTTGGAGACCTGGCAACAGAAGCGATTTATCAAAATGAAGCCGGCGAGGCGCTTTCGAATATTTCCGAGCATACGTCACCTCAGCAGTAAAACCCGTCCAATCAGAGATGTGTCGCTGAGGACGCCTACCCAATCGCTTCAAAAAAGCCCCGCGCTTATCAGCTCGTTTGTCTGATAAGCGCGGGGCGATTCTTTTATAGGCGAGCTTCTCGCCGCAGTGAAACAATCTTTTACATGGTGCTTCAGGTGTTTTCACACCGCGTTTGAGTCTCGTTTTTCTCTACGGTCTGATCACTACCTTTGTTCCGATTGGCACAGTCTGGGAAAGTTCAATCACATCCTCGTTGTACATCCGAATGCAGCCTTTTGACACGGCTTTACCGATTGAAGAAGGATCGTTTGTGCCGTGAATGCCGTAATGTTTTTTTGATAATGACATCCACATCGCGCCAAAAGGACCGCCTGGATTCGGGGCCTTATTAATAATGACATACTCTCCGGTCGGGGTTTCATTTAGCATTCTGCCAACAGCAATCGGGTACGTTTTAACCAGTGAACCGTGGTGGTACAATGTCAGTGTTCTGTTTAACAAGGAGACTGAAATAGAATAAGGCAGTTGATTCGGATCGGGCAGTCCTGGAATAACGAGCTCCTGACCGGCGTATATCATATCCGGATCAGCAAGCTGGTTCGACTGTACGAGGGTATGGAAGGAAATACGGTAATCCTCCGCAATCGAAAAAAGCGTCTCCCCCGGTTTGACAATATGCTTGAGCATGTATAGTCATCCCACCTTCCTCGCCTTTTGAATAACCATATGCACATCAGTCCATTTTATGCTTACTCTGGCTCAGAGGAAGACTGACAGAAAATGTACTTCCCTGATTAAGCCTGCTCTCAACCGCGATCTGTCCTCCCGCTTCTTCAACTAACCCTTTCGTTAAAGCGAGACCCATCCCCTGGCCCTCCTTCTCCTGCTGATCATCGCGATCATGAAGCTCAAAGATCCCGTTCAGTCTCTCCTCGGTAATGCCACAGCCGGTATCCGTAATCGCTATCCAAAATCGGTCTTCTGTTAGTTCCGTCCGGATTGTCAATGTTCCATTTTTCTTATTAAATTTAATTCCGTTTGTTAGCAAATTAAGTAAAATTTGCACCATTTTCGTGCGCTCGATTTGTAAAAATATCTGCTCCTGCTCCATTTGCCGCACGATCTCAATATTTTTTTCGAGCGCAAGCGGGTAAACAAACATAATACTATCATCAATTACCTGATAGACATTAACCTTCTCCACCCGCTCCTTTAACGGCTTTCCTGTTCTGTCGTTCTTGCTGCTCATCGCATTAAGAAGCCGAAGCATATGCTTTCCGGATTTGATGATTTTTTCGAGACGGTCCTGCTGCTTTTGATTGCTGCGGTCCGCTTCAAGCTGCATTAACTGAGCGTAACCGAGAATGCTGTTTAACGGGATCTTTAATTCATGGGCCAATTGAACAGACCAGAGCGGCCAGCGCTCATACCCTTCCTCAAATGTCATCCTGGCAGTTTGCCGGTTGATTTCCTTACCGATAAACAAAAAGCTCGCTTCCCCTTCCCCTTTTAAGCAAAAAACGGTAAAAAAGGTGTCATAAGTATGCCCGTGCCTGCTTTGTAACGTGAGAATCGCTTCCGCTCCCTGCTGTTTTCGACTTTCGTCTAACAGCACAGCGGCTTTTTCTCGCGAGGAGGGCGCGAAAAAAGCCGCCATCGTATGATCGGCGAGCCGCTCAGGCGGGATAGCTGATAAAGTGAGAACAGCACAATTGGCGGTGAGGATCGCTTGATTCTCATCGCAAACAAAAATCCAATAGGAATGATTCCGGTCAGCAAGGCTCTCCTGCTTTTGCCGCAATCGGCCGCCCTGTTGCGCTTTTCCATTCAGCCAGCAGCCAAGCAAAAGCATGATACCGGCCGGCAGCAGGACATAGCGAAAAAAAGAATCCAAATCCATTCCCGATGCTGAGGAAGAGCAGCGTGCCAATCCATAAAACAAATATGCGCCCAGCAAAACAAGGATGAACCCATAGACGAGAAAGTTCATCCGATTCCACTTTTTGAAACCCCGATATAAATAACCCAGTAACCATGCAAAACCAATTAAAACAAGTACAAAAAAAATGTCGTTCATCTCTTCACACTTTCATGAAAAATATCCGCTACTTTTGCGTCAGTTGTTCTTGTAAATAGTGGTAAATGACTTCCCGAAACAGGTGAATATCAAGAGGCTTGTCGACAAAACTAACTTGGGGAAAATCACGTAATTGTTCGCGGATATTCAAGTTTTGAAAAGCCGTGCAGATCGTAAAAGGCAGACAAATTTGCTCCTGCACCTTTGAAAACGTATGGATGCTTTCATGATTAATAAAATCATATATTAGCAGCTCGACCGGTTTTCTTTTCAGTTCCATGACCACCTGTTCATGACTTTCAACGATATCCAGATTTGTAAATCCCCAATCTCTTAATATGGTTTCAAACAGGAGATTATAGCCGTTGTACTCCTGATAGATTAAAATCGCTTTCGTATATAGTTCTTCTTCCGTTATCACCCAGTTCTTAACTCCCTTTTGACTAAAATGCGTATGTTGAAAATTTTACCTTTTCGCAGCCCGCTATGTCTAATAGAAACAACCCCCAAGTAGCCCGTTTCATGTACCCCATGCGGAAAGAAAAGAAGTAGTTAGTAACGGATTGAACCCTTTCACAACCTTTTATTATGAGCTAACGCGAAACAGACTGTTTTCATTTTCACCATAAAAAAACAGTCTCGTATGTTAGCGAAGCAGCTTTTGCTGAGTCGTATGAATCCGGTGTTTCGAGATGTGAGCTGCTTTATCATAATCTAAAAAATAAGCTAAGTACGTTCTTCCTGAGGATTCAATATGAGAGATTTTGTTGACATTGATAATGTAAGAACGGTGAGATTGATAAAATGAAGAGGTAAGCTTTTTTTCAAGCGAATCCAATGTCTCCAACGTGACATAGGTTTTGTCTTTCGTATGAACAAGTGCTTCCTTTCCATTCTTTTCAATAAATAAAATGTCGTTGACAGGGACGTAATACGTCAGCTTTTTATTTTTAATAATCATTCGCTGGGAGTAATCGCGATATTTTTCCAGCCCTTTCATCTCTCTTACTTTTGCCAGCGCTTTATACAGACGCCCGGCTTCAATAGGTTTCACAATATAATCCGTCGCTGAAATCGTAAACGCTTCCACCGCGTAATCTTCATAGCCTGTTATAAAAATAAATCTCAAATCTGGAACGTATTCCAGACAAATCTTTATCGCTTCGAGCCCGTTAAGCTTCGGCATACGAATATCGATCAAAACCGCATCAACATTTCTATGGAGTAATACCTGTTCTACTACTTCTTTTCCATCCACTGCTTCCGCTACTACGGTAACATCAGGCAGGTGATTGATAAGTTCAATAAGGATTTCACGTGAATCCGCATGATCATCAGCTACAATTACCTTTAAATTCTCCATCTTACCCCTTCTTTTCATTATATTCCTCAGAAGACTACCATGTTGAAAGACGTTAACCAGTTTACGATAGTGTTTATAGACTTTACTCTCAATAATGTAACATTCCTGGTAGAAAAAACAACTATGATCGGCAATATTTATGTTGTAGAATAGTGGCACAATGGAGGTGGATTCAATGAAGATGCCCCTTGCGCCACTTGCCCCGCAGCAGTCTGACTATGTGTATGTCATCGTCGATCACGATTGGCACATTACGGATCTTACACCACCTGAACAGGAACGTTTCAGCTTTGCTTTCAAAAAAGCAGCGATTGGTGACCGTTTTCTGGATGCGCTTTCTCCAGCTTTTTCGCGACAGCTGCAAACGAAGCTTTATCAAGCTTCCCAGAAGAAACAGCCGCACCACTTTGTCGAAAGACTAAATGACGGAAAGAATTCGATTCGTATTGAAATATATCCTTGTTTAAATCATACTATTATTCTTTTAAAAGATAAAACATCTGAGATTGAAGAAGAGGAAGCGTTCGAAGCTCATCTAGAGGATTTGACTTTACTCACGGAAACAAGCCATGATTTGATTTTACAGGAAAAGCCCCAGCAGTTGTTTGATACGTTATTTGCCGATCTTGCCCGTTATTTAAACCTTGACGTTTATTTTCATTATCGGCATAGCGATAGCGGAAAGGAACTTCATTTAATGAATTATTCAGGTATTTCAGCCGATATGGCCGTCCAGCTTCATTCTCTTCAGCTTGGCGAGGCAATCTGTGGGAAAGTGGCAGCAGAAAAGCAAAAGCGAATAGCCGAATATGTGGAAACCAGCGACGATCCAAGTACAAAATTGATTCGCTCGCTTGGCATAAAAGCCTACGCCTGCCATCCGCTTATATCAAATAAGCGGATGCTTGGCACTCTTGCGTTTGGTTCAAAGCAACGCTCAACATTTTCAAAACGTGAGCTGTCACTGATTGATAAAGTATGCAAACAGGTTGCGACGATCATGGAACGGCTTTTTTTCATCATTCAATTGCAAGAAATCAATAATGAGCTTACCAGCAGGAACGAGCTGTTGCTGCAAGCCAGGCAGGAGGCCGACAAAGCGAAGGTCGATTTTCTTTCAATGCTGAGCCATGAACTGCGCACTCCGTTGAACTCCATCCTTGGCTTTTCACAAATTTTGTTACTCGACAAAAAGCAGGAGCTTACAGATCACCAGATCAAAAGCATAAGAAAAATTGTTCATGCCAGCCGCCACTTACTCACGTTAATCAACCAAATTCTTGAGCTTGTCCGGATTGAATCCGGCCAACCAGCGTTAGCACCAGAAAGAATAAACGTCCATGAAGCCGTGACAAACTGCATCAAATTACTGTCTCCATTTGCTGAAAGTAAGCATATCCTTATTCATCATTGCACTCGGCGTGATCAGATTCCCGCCATCAAAGCAGATAAAATCAGGTTTAATCAAGTCATTCTTAACCTGCTTTCAAATGCAATTAAGTACAATTATGAAGAGGGACAGGTCAGTATCAGTTATTCCATTCAGGCAGATTACCTCATTATAACGATTGCTGATACAGGCTACGGTCTTTCAAAAGAAGATCAGGCCCGGATGTTTAAGGCGTTTTACCGCTCTCCGGCGCACGCCTCCCGTGTTGAAGGCTCCGGGATTGGACTGACGATCGTTCAGCAGCTACTGACGGAAATGGGAGGCTCGGTCAGCTTTCAAACGACTGACGGAATCGGCAGTAAGTTCTTCGTAAAAATTCCCCTCTATATAAAAGAGGGGATGAGCCAAAGCTAGTTAGGATGAAGCAGAATGGAAACTCTTGCCACAAGGCCATTCTAGGAAACCCGCTCATGCCTAAGGGGCTGGGAAAAAGGGAAAACACCCCTTTTGTCTCAGCCCCTTAAAACGGCTCATTTTATAAGCTGCTCAAGATTTTTCAGCTCGAGCTCAGCGAACTTTGCCCGCATTCGCTCCTCATCAACCTGATAAAGCGCCTCCTCCAAGGAACAGTCCACCTCAACCTGGCAATGGATTTGTGCCAGCTTACGGCAAAGATGAAGCATCTCTTCCTCTTCCTGAATCTTGCGGCGCTGAGCCGGCGTTAACGCTTCGACGTTGGCCAACACCCCTTCAATAGATTGATAGGTTTGCAGCAGTTTCAACGCAGTCTTTTCCCCAATTCCTTTTACCCCGGGATAATTATCACTGCTGTCGCCCATAAATGCTTTTAAATCGACCATTTGATGAGGCTGGATCGCTTTTTCGGCAAAAAAGCTTTCTGGATTATAGACCTGATAGTGGCCAATCCCTTTTTTCAACAGAATCACTGAGATGTTCTCCTGGATTAATTGCAGAATATCCTGATCGCCTGTTAAAATCATAACTTCCGCTTCTTTCGCGTACTTTTGCGCCAATGTGCCAATGCAGTCGTCCGCTTCATAATGTGGCAATCCGACATTCGGAATGGAAAGCTCTTCAACTACCTCTTTTACTAAATCGAACTGCGGTATAAGCTCAACCGGCGGCTCGCCGCGATTCGCTTTATACGCAGGATAAATGTCATTGCGGAATGTTTCACTGCCCATATCCCAGCAGCAAATGACGTGCGTCGGTTCAAATCTGTTCGTCGCGGAAAATAAATGCTTCACAAAACCGTGAATCGCATTCGTCGGTATTCCTTTGCTGTTTACCATATAATAGCCACTCATAGCCGTGGCATAAAAAGAACGGAACAGTAACGCCATTCCGTCCACGAGCATCACTTTTTTATTCTCCACTTGCTTCCCTCCTTGCGCTCAGTAACCTGTATTATACCACAAAAACAAGCCCGGAGAGGATTCGATTCTCCTCTCCGGGCGGGCGGTAAAGCGGCCTAAGGCTTCAACACAACCTTCAGACAATCATCGGTCCGGTTATTAAATTTCTCATAGCCTTCCGCGGCCCGTTCAAGCGGGAGGGAATGGGTAATGATCGAAGAAGGGTTGAGCTGGTTCTTCGTAATCAGGTTGTAAATGTCCGGCATAAAATGACGGGCCGGCGCCTGACCCATTTTTAGCGTAATGTTTCTAGTGAAAAATGGACCTAAGGGGAACATGTTATACAGTCCGCCATAAACGCCGGTAATTTGGACCGTTCCGCCTTTGCGGACTGCTTTTGTCGATATTTGGATCGGACCGAGTGTTCCCCCTTGCAGCTTCATCTTCTGCTCAATGAATTCCAGCGGTGACTTCTTGCCATCCATCCCGGCACAGTCGATGACAACATCCGCGCCGCCTTTCGTCGTTTCCTTTAACACTTCCCCCATGTCTTCATGCTTCGTAAAATCAAAAACCTCGACCTTGTTGACTTTTCTGGCGAACTCAAGCCGGTACGGAATATAATCGACTGCAATTACCCGCTTTGCTCCTTGAAGCCAGGCAAACTGCTGGGCAAACATCCCGACCGGACCGCAGCCTAATACGATCACTGTGTCACCTTTTTTCACGCCGGCATTGACCACACTCCAATAGGCCGTTGGCAAAACATCAGATAAAAACAAGAGCTGCTCATCCTCCAGCTCACAATCATCCGGTACACGGAAAGGTGTAAAGTTGCCAAATGGCACCCGTAAATACTCAGCCTGCCCGCCCGGGTGATTGCCGAATTTTTCGGAATAACCAAAATAACCGCCGGAATCATAATGAGGGTTGGCGTTGTCACACTGACTCTCCAGCTTATGGTCGCAATAAACACAGCGGCCGCAAGCAACGGTAAATGGGATAACGACCCGGTCCCCTTTTTTCACACTCGTCACCGCGGGTCCAACCTCTTCGACGATCCCCATCGGTTCATGACCGATCACATAGCCGATTGGCAGCGGGAAGTTTCCCTGATATAAATGAAGATCGGAGCCGCATATTGCCGTCGAGGTGATTTTGACAATGACATCTTCCGGGTCTTGAATATCGGGTGTTTTCACTTCTTTTACTTGTACGACATATTTCCCTTGATACGTGACGGCTTTCATTTCATCATCCCTTACTCATTGGTTTTTTGTTAGTATCTTAAGGAAGGGACTAGAATATACCTGAAGGTTCTTATTGCAAATTCTCGACCTCAACCTGGAGAACGGGGTCTAATGATTTTAATGCATAAAAGACGTCGGTCGTGTACGTTTTTTTATCGGTGACGATTAAGCAGTTAATGACGATATCATTCACTTCCTCCTTGACCTTGACCCGTCTGACCCCAAAACCGAGAAGCTTGATATTTTTAAGCAGTTCAGTCAGGTCCGTCTCTTTTTCGACATATAGTTTTGCCCTGATTTCGATTTCGTGCAACTTCTTCGGACCAATCCATTCAAACAGATCAGGAATAATTCTGACGCCCAAAAACATAAAAATAAGACCAAGTATTCCCTCGGTATAAAAGCCGACGCCAAACGTAATCCCGAGACCGGCTGAAGCAAGGACAAGAGCAGCGGTCGTCAAGCCGGAAATGGCATCATTATTTCTTCTTAAAATCACTCCCGCGCCAAGAAAACCGATCCCGCTGATCACGTAGGACGGAATCCGGCCAGGGTCCATCGGGCGTGAATAGGCTTCCGAAAACAAAAAGGCAGACTCGTAGGACACAATTGTCAGAAGACAAGCCGTAACAGAGACAATCAAACAAGTTTTCAGTCCAAGCGGCTTTCCTTTCAGCTCCCGTTCCAAGCCGATAATAAGACCACCTACTGCGGCAAGACTGATTTTCAATAATAAATCGTATTGCATTATTTCTTCTACCACGACTTCAAAGATATCTTCCATCCTTCAACACTCCCTTCCCCTTCTATACCCTTAATGACGATCTTTCATACCATCTTCCTCTCTTATCGTATAGCCGTTCGCCACCGTTTATGATTTTGCTGATAACAAGTAAAAAAGCTGCTCAAATGGTGCTTGACCATTTGAACAACTTTGGAATGAACATATTCAATTTCCCAAAAGGGATCTGTCAGGCTTGCTCCAAAATCGAGTAAAGCTCCTCCAAGTGCGTGATTTCATAATCAGGAATCACTTCATCGCTTTTTGGTTTGTCGTGGCGGTTAATCCAGACAGACTTCATCCCGACCCGCGAGGCACCGAGAATATCGGTCATTAAATTATCACCGACCATAATCGCTTCGTCCTTTTCGATCCCCATTTTTTCGAGAGCATGGGTGAAAATGGACGGATCAGGCTTGCCCCTTCCGAATGCACCGGAAATGACAATATGATCAAAGTAAGGAACAAGCTCCGGTGTAATCGTCAGCTTCGTCTGCTGAAGGTCGGGCGAACCATTCGTGAGCAATAACAGCCGGTAATCCTGCTTAAGCTTGTCCAATACTTGAAACGATTCTTCGTAGACATAAGGGTGCTTGCGACGCTCTTCCGGGAAACGCTCGGCCAGTTCATAGCCGAATGCTTCGTCATCAATCCCCAGCGCTTTTAAGCCGTTCGTCCAAGCGTCCTTCCGGTAGCCGGGTACGACCTCTTTCATCTTTTTGAAATTTTCATCCTCATCAAGAAAATTTCCCCATAATCCTTCAAACGGGTTGATGCCGATCATCTGCGTGAAGGAATAGGTTTCGTAGGAAGCATACAGTCTTCTCGCTTCCTCTCTCACCGCTTCCTCAAGTGCCTTCGGATCAATGTCGTATTTCTCGGCCGCCACTTGGCATGTGGCGTCAAATGCAGACTGCACACTTTTTTGATCCCAAAGCAGGGTATCATCCAAATCAAAGAAAATCGCTTTAATCATTGCCTACTGCCTCCGTCTCTAGCTTTGCTTATTCGTTATTCTTTTATTCTATCATGTTCTTCGCCTTGACAGTAGGGAAATCCGGTATCTCCTTATTCAACCCGTCGAGATTTATAGGTACTCCGCTTGGTAGAATAGCGTTAATGGTCGACATAAGCTCCGGCTGACGGCAGAGCTCCGCTGACAGGATCGCAACCAGTCCCTGATCGTGATGAGTACGTATCAAGCGACCGATGCCTTGGCGTAAACGCAATAACATATAAGGCAGATCAACCTCCGCGTAAGGATCGCGGGCACGGTTTCGCTTTGCGGTAAATACCGGATCCGCCGGCGGAAAAGGCAAGGACCAAATGATGACATTTGATAATGAAGGACCGGGAATATCAAGTCCTTCCCAGAGGCTGACGGCACAGAGAACTGTCTGAACTTCAGCCTGAAAGATCGAAATCAGCTGACTGATTTCCTGATCCCCTTCAAACAGGAACGGCCATTTTTGCAGACGCGGATCGCTTTTGGCCGCATGCTTGAAGTGCTGCAATTCCTCGTGGTTTGTAAACAGCAGCAAGGCGCTTCCGTCTGTTTTTTCAAGCAATTTGACCGCATGTTCAAGCTTCTCTTTCCATAAATCATCACCAGTGAGCCTCGGTGTTAACAGCCTCATTTGCGCAGCATAGTCAAATGGCGAGTCGACAGAAAATGATAAGTACTCTTCAACCCCTAGACTGCTAGCCATGTAATCAAAAGAACCGTCAACTGACAGCGTTGCGGAGGAGAAGATAAATGGAATGTTCTTTGAGAAAACCTTTTCCTTTAACACTTTCTCCACCATTTCAGGCATGATCACAAGCGTAACATGTCCATCTTCACGCTCGACCCAGGAAATCACATTTTCCTGCTCAAGATAAAGCACCAGAGCATGCTTGATCATTTCCAAATGCTCCTCAACGATCCGCAGCTGATAGTCATCAATCGTAAATAGTTCGCTCTCGAACACTAATTCTTCTTCAAGCCGCTCGATATAGTCGACCAGCCGTTGCAGTTCACTCAGCACCGGCGCCGAATCCAGCTCATGACGTATCGTCCCGGGTACGGGCTGTGAGTGCTTTTCGATCAGCTGGGTGACATATACGCTTTGTGCAAGCAGCTCTTCAATTAGAACGGCAAATCGTTCCCGCACATCATTATGCAGTAGCCTAGTTAACAGCTCTTCCAAGCTGTCATGCCGGTATTTATAGGTCAGCGCGTTTTGCGCGGCAACCTCCAATAAATGGCCTTCATCGAAGACAACCGCGCTCGCTTCAGGTAGAAAAGGAAGCTGGCCTTCTCGTTTTCGCGCTTCATATGTCCAAACATGCTCCATATAAAAATCATGGGAGCAAATAATCAAATCGGTTGCCTGACGGTAGTCATCACGTGAAAGTGTCTGACCGCAGCGGTGGCGGCTTTGGCAGACAAAGCAATCCTGAAAGGAGTCCCAGTTAATTCTGTTCCACGCTTCATCATCCAGCTCTGGATATTGCTTGCGATCGCCATAAGGCGTAAATGCCTGCATCGTTTGATTCGTGTGAACAAAGGAAGGAAGTCGATCGTAAACCATATCATAGTGGTCAGGATAGTCCTCTCTTGACCGTTCTGCTTCGAGCTTTTCAAGGCAAAGATACTGCTCCCTCGATTTAGCAAGCCGGACATCAATAGAGAGGCCGAGCAGATTTGAAAGCTTTTCAATATCTCCGTCTTTTTTGACAAGCTGTTCAATCAGGGATTCATCCGCACAGGCAATGATTGCCGGCTTTCTCATATAGCGGGCATAACAAATCGCATAAAGCAGATAGACAATCGTTTTGCCGGTTCCGACTCCAGCCTCGGCAAACATCACTTTCTTTTCACGAAATGCTTTTTCCATTTGAAACGCCATAAAAATTTGTTCATCGCGAAGCTCCATACCAGCTTCCGGCAATAAATCATAAAAGACATCGCCAATCCATTCATTCAGCTTTTCAAAAAAAGATTCATGCAACTCATAGGAAAAAGGTAATTGTTGACTAGCTTTCAAGGGTAGACCTCCGTCGTTTATTATCGTGGGCATTGACGTTTCATTATCGCAAAAAGGAAGAAGAACTGTCAATCTTCATCACAACAAAAAGGCTTAGGCAAAAGGATGTTACCTTTTGCCCAGCCTCTCAAGCTCTATAGAACCTTTATTTAATTTCAATCGTCCAATTGAACGGATCATCCAGTTTCCCTGTTTGAATGCCGGTCAGCGTGTCATACAGTCTTTTTGACAATGGACCGGTCTCACGATCATTGATCACCATTTTCCGCCCATCCCAATTCAGTTCACCGACTGGCGAAATAACGGCAGCTGTACCTGTACCGAATGCCTCCTCAAGCTGTCCGGCTTCGTACGCCTGATAAATCTCTTCCATCGAAATCCGGCGTTCACTAACACTCATCCCCCAGCTCTTAAGCAGTTCAAGGATCGACATTCGAGTAATCCCCTCAAGAATACTGCCGTTTAACGCCGGCGTAACCACTTCACCGTTTATTTTAAAGAAAACATTCATGCTGCCGACTTCTTCAATGTATTTCTTCTCGACACCATCAAGCCACAGCACCTGGGATTGCCCCATCTCCGTCGCCCGTTCCTGCGCCTTATAGGCCGCTGAATAATTCCCCGCCGTTTTCGCCGTTCCCGTTCCGCCGCGTACAGCACGAGTATAGCTGTTTTCGACATAAATGCCTACAGGATGGATGCCTTCTGCGTAATAGGAGCCGACCGGCGAGAGAATCACCATAAAGGTATACGTCTTAGACGGCGCGACACTCAAGTTCGGCTCCGTCGCAAAAATAAATGGACGAATATAAAGCGATGTCCCCTCAGCTGTTGGAATCCAGTCCTTCTCAAGCTTTAAGAACTCCTTCAAATAACCGAGCACTTTCTCTTCCTCAATCGCCGGGATGCTCAGCCGGTCACTTGAACGGTTTAAGCGCTGCAGATTCTTTTCCGGTCGGAACAATAAAATGCGCTCATCTTCCGTGCGGTAAGCCTTTAATCCTTCAAATACAGATTGACCATAATGAAAGACCATTGCCGCTGGATCAAGTGTGATCGGCTCATACGGCACGATACGCGGGTTGATCCAGCCCTCGCCTTCATGATAATCCATCATGAGCATATGATCGGAAAACTGCTTTCCAAATACTAGATTTTTTGCATCGGGCTTCGTCTTACGCTTCGTTGATTTGATAATTTCCAGCCTGTCTGTCATATTCCCTCTCCTTTACTACCGATAGAAATTAGCATGTCCTCTTTTATCGTACCATTTTTCGCTAAAAAATGGGAGCGCCAAACAAGTAAACCAGCCCATACGCTTTCGAACCCGGTTCAATAAGATGAACAGACAGGTTTAAAAAAGCTTTAGGAGGGAGTAACGATATGTCAGAACATTTGAGACCAATACTTCTTGGGCTTATCATCGCTTTCTTCGCTGGTTTTAGCCTTTTTTTCCTGGCGAGTAAAGATCAGTCGAATGATCATCCTGATCCGGCTCCGCCAAACGAGGAAACCCCGGTACCTGATTCACCATTATGGGGTGTTGATTCCGTCAATATTGCCGATGAGGACTTTATGCAATGCATTACCGGCAGTTTTGGAGACCCTGCGGTTTTCGGCCGCTATATGGTGGACAAAGAAGGGGTGTCACACGGCTTAACGAGCGAAGAGATTGAATATTTGCATGCAAATGACATCGCGATTTTGCCGATTTACAATCATTTTGAAGATGCGACGACTTATGAGGCCGGAGTTGCTGAAGCTGAGCAAGCGATCGCCTTTGCCAATGACTATCAGATTCCGGAAGGTGTGGCGCTGTTTGCCGATATCGAGCCGATCTATCCGGTCGATCACCAGTTTATTCTTGGCTGGCATGACACGATCGCCGCTTCGCCGTATCAATCTGGAATTTATGGCGTTTTCTCAGCTGACAGCGAACTAAGTGCGGCATTCCAGCAGGCTGTCGCCGAAAACGAAGACGTTCTGGCGGAAACCGTCATCTGGAGTAACCAGCCGCAGGCCGGTATTACGACGGAAGCGACGGCCCCTAAAGAATTTGTAATGGAAGGTCCTGAAGGCGGGCTGCTATATGCGTGGCAATACGGGCTTGATGCCGAAGTTTGTAATATCGACACCAATTTATTTCAGCCGGAAATCCTTGACTACCTGTGGAGATAACAGAATCTAAAAAATAGGATGTAGGGCAAAACGAATATCTTCACCTGAAAAAATCGAACGATGAAATAGATGGAGCACCGAAAAGAATTTAGTATGTAACTCGGAGAAGAAGCGATGGCTCCGCACGTTGCGCGCCTTGCTATGAGAAACCTACTCACAGCAAGGCTTTTAAAATCAGGCAACGGCTACGCTCTAAAAAAAGGGAACCCCTCCTTTTCACCAGCTTCCTGCGAAAAGCGGAGTGATCGTTCAGGAGCGTTGGATGACATTAATTAATTAATTAATTTATTTGTTCGAACGTCATGCAGGTGAAATATTTTTGACCCACCCGTTACCGAGACCGCTTCGCCTTCTGTCTGCTAATTTCTTCTTTAAAGGCAAACCACTGTGCTTCTGGCAGCTGTTCAACTTTCGTCTCCAGTACCTCGCACAATAAAGACTTATTTTTATAAAACTCCGGTTTCCCGGCCTGGTAATAATGTTTAACGACCTGTTCTTCCTTAAAGAAACTTTTCCCAATTTGTAAGAGAACCGTGACCGGTAAGTCACTGACCGAGACGCTTTCCCTCCGGTGCTGGACGCCACTTTCCTGCAATGCTTTCTTTAACGCTTTTTGGCGTATCCTTTTCTTCTTTGATTTCACCGTCAGACTGGCAATCACCGCAGTCCTCCTGTCCACTTCAATCCGATTCACAGTAAAACACTCCTTCTTTATGTAGTTCTATTTGTAGGAAACAGCACGGCTTGTCTGTCCCTTTTCTATCAATCTTATAGTAACAAATAAAAACGCTATTTTTAGCAATACGAGTTATCTTCCTATAATTACATAAATTCCGACATCGTTTCCAGTTGGCAATCGACAGTTTACGCTCAAAAATCAGGGGATGCGTTGGCATCCCCTGATTTTTTCATAGCCTTTTAGACAGAACGCTCGTTATTCTTCATCCTTTTTCCGATCGACAGTCCCTTCCTTTACTGTATCCTGGACTTGTTCCTTTGTTTTGTCAAGACCTTTCTGTTCTGACTGTTCCTTCTGTTTCTGTTCTTGTTGCTTTGTCATAGCCTTTCCCTCCTTTATACAGATAACCATACCCGCACCGGGAAGCCGCTAATCGCGTTTTGAGCTAGGCACCATTTCTGAGCTCTGCACATAGACTATCGTACAAATGTCCAGCTGGCATCATAAAGGAGTGATAGCAATGGCAGAGCTCACAGCCTCTCATTGGATGTATTTGATCGGAACCTGTTTGATCATTTTGACAATGCTCTTTAGACAGAATGTAGTTGTGCCGGCGATTGTGATGACTTTCTTAGTTGGCTGGCTCTACACCGGTTCATTCGCCAGCGGGCTGCAAACGATTTTTCAATCAAGCTTAACCGCTGCTGGTGAATTGTTTAATATATTTTTAATCATTACGATTATGACCGCTTTGCTTCAATCGTTGAAATCACTCGGATCTGACCGGCAGATGATCACCCCGTTTCAGCGTGTGATGAAAAATGGTCATCTTTCGTTTTGGATATTAGCTTTCGTCACGTATTCCCTCTCTTTATTTTTCTGGCCGACCCCGGCCGTTCCGCTAATTGCCGCCTTGTTAATTCCTGTAGCCATACGGGCCGGGCTTCCGCCAATTGGTGCGGCAATCGCCATTTCACTGGCCGGGCAGGGAATGGCGCTTTCATCCGATTACATGATTCAGATTGCGCCGATGCTGAGCGCGACCGCAGCCGGAATTTCCGTTGAATCCGTGGCTGACAGGGCGCTCGTTTTATCCTTGATTACCGGAGCTGTCGCCCTGCTATTAGCGTATTTTTTCTTGCGGAAACATATCCAGCTTCCAGACAACAGCTGTCAAGAAGTGAAAAAAATGGCGCCGGACAGTTCTCCGGCGAAGCGATTGACATTTGCGATTTTAGTACCGGTCACCTTCCTGTTGATCATCACCTATATGGTTATCTCGAAGTTTTCCAGTGCACTTCCCGCGATGGAAGGCGGGGCGGGCGCAGCATTAATTGGCGGCTCGGCTCTGTTGTTGCTGATTGCCGCCTCCGCAAGCATGAAGCTAAAAACCGCCCTGCAAAAAAGCAGTGACTATCTCGTCGACGGCTTCGTTTTTGCATTTAAAGCAATGGGACCGGTCATTCCGATTGCAGGCTTCTTCTTTCTTGGCAGCGGTGAATTTTCAGCGCGGATCTTCACGATCGCCGAAGGAAGCGAAGCGCCTTCTTTTCTGTTCGACCTTGTGCAGGCCGGGCAGCAGGCGATTCCGGAAAGCAGCTTTCTCGCCGGGTTCGGCATTTTGCTCATTGGGATGATTACCGGGCTTGATGGTTCAGGCTTCTCGGGCCTGCCACTCGTTGGGGCGTTATCCGGGGCATTAAGTGAAAGTGTCGGCGTCGATGCAGCCACATTGGCAGCAATCGGCCAAATGGGATCAATTTGGATCGGCGGCGGTACATTAATTGCCTGGTCGTCGCTCGTCGCCGTTGCCGGCTTTGCCAAAGTACCGGTGATGGAACTTGTGCGTAAAAGCTTTCTCCCTGTTATTCTCGGTCTTCTCATTTCCACATTCATGGCGCTGATGATCTTTTAAAAAGCAGCCCGGTACGACGATTTGGTCACGCCGTTGTCAAGAAGCCGCTGAAAAAGTACGATTTTCACTTTTTCAACAGCTTTTCAGTGGCCTCGTTGTCAATCGGTTTCTCACCACGGGCTAGTTGGCGGGGAACCCTTTGGCACTCAAGCAGTTTCTTTATGCAGCCTTTCAAGGTGAAGGGCGCTGGGCCGCCCTTCTTATTCTCCCTGACTCGAAAGAATCGTTTTCACCCGGCCAACCTGCCCATCCTCGAGCCGGACTTTAATTCCATGCGGATGTGTAGCGGAATTCGTTAAAATATCCTTAACTGTTCCTCTCGTTGTCTTTCCCGAGCGCTGATCCTTTTTCAGGACAATCTCGACTTCGATTCCTGCTTTAATGTCGCTTCTTTTCGTACCTGCCTGCATGTTAATTTCCACCTCCTTTAGCTATTTTTTGCACCAATACAGCTTTCATGTGTAAGAACCCACAATCGTCACACCTGATCTGCGAGGCTGATAGCCTGCTTCTGAGTCATCGTATATTTTTCACTTTCCTTACCCGTGATAGGATGAATAACGAAAGAAAGGCTGCGACAATCAAGGAAAGCGCAACCTTTAAGCAGCGGCTATGTGCAACGCGCGACTGGTCGTTTTACATTATGAAGAAGATACGACGTCGTAACCCTGCTCTTCAATTTCCTTTTCAATTGCTGCTTGAGCAACGCTTCCTTCATTGTACGAAACCGTCGCTGTCCCTTTTCCAAGATCGACCTGAACCTTTTCGACGCCGGACAGCTTACCGACACTGTTTTCAATCGCCGCGACGCAATGCTGGCATGACATCCCTTCCACTTTAATTTCAATCGTTTTCACAATTCACCACTCCTTTACAATACGATAGTAGGGTATATCCAATTAGATCTTTGTCAGCCTTTCAACGACTTCCATCAATTCTGAAATCGCCTCATCGCCATTTCCCTTCTGAATCGCATCCTTCACACAATGGCGTGTATGATCCTCCATCAAATGCAAGCTGACCTTTTTCATTGCTGCTTGGATCGCAGAGATTTGAATGAGAATATCAACACAGTAGCGATCATTTTCAATCATGTTTTGAATGCCACGCACCTGACCCTCGATCCGCTTCAAGCGATTTACCAATTGTTCTTTTTCTTTATCGTGTCGATGGTCGACTTTTTTCACGTCCTCCATAACATGCCCCCTTCTACATTACTAAGGTATCCTATGTAAAATCAGTATACTATTTCTCCTCACAAAATCAAAGCGATTCGTAAGGAATGAGCAGGGGTCTGGTTGAAAGCCCCTGCCTTCGCCATCCGGTTAGAACAGAATCTCCTCAAGCTCAGGAAGCGCGTTGAACACTTCCTCAACCGGGATCGCCAGACCGTAGCGTTCTTCCCCGCTCCACAGCCCCGGAACTGAGCGGGCATAGACGACGCCGACCACTTCTCCGTCTGCTGATAAAACCGGACTCCCACTATGACCAGGAAAAATAGAATTGGAAATTCTCATCGTCTGATAGGCGCTCTGATTTTCGATAATTTCCCCGCGATTGACGATTTGCGTCTGCGTGAGCGGATTACCAATCACAAAAATTTGTTCCTCTGCCTCAGCGGATTCTTGGCGCAGAGGCAAGAAAGGCAATTGCTCCCCTTCCACCTTTAACAGCGCGACATCAACTTCCTCCACTGCTTCAATCACTTCCGCCTGATAAATATCGCCATTTGGGAACGTCACCGCTAACGGCTGCCTATTTTCGATAACATGATGATTTGTCAGCAAATAGCCGTCAGAGGTAATGGCAAAACCGGTTCCTCTGTTTCCCTGGCCCTGAATCGTCACGACCGCTTCCATATAGGCTTCAACATCCTCTTCCTGAATGACCTGTTCAGACGTCCGCGACAGCTCAATCACATCACGGGAGAAATAAGCGAATAAACTGCTGACTCCTTGTAAGAGCAGCAAACCTGCTATCATAAAAACGCCCAGACGAATCCAGCGTTTCTTTTTAAGACGCTGCGCCTTATCTTCTTCGGTTTCCTCCTCTTCGGCTAAAAAGTCCTCCAGAGATGGTTCCTCATATTCTTCTTCTTTTTGCTCGTTCTCGTTGTGTTCGTTATAATCTTTCATCGGCTCCCCCTTACCCTACTCCATTGTCTGATGCTGGCAACCTCTGCTTTGGCAAATGACGATGAGTCAAATTCATTGGTTGTTTGCTAAAGCTTGGATTATACTTATTATAAATCATCTAGCAGTGAGGATTAAAGGAGGAGCATATGGAACTGATTTCACTTGACGAGGTGCAAGCCTACCTCAACCAATTTGCCCGGCAGGAGGTCTATCTTCATTTAGAAACGACAAATGGAGCCTACGCCTCGCATCACGATGAAAATTTCTTTTCAGCAAGCGCTTATATTCGCAATGCTCTGATCGAGTATGAACATGGAAAAATCATCGGCACCGGTCCGTATCGTGTCGGCCTTAAGCTGAAGATCGGCTGGGTTTATGCGGAAGGGCTTACTCATTACGAGCTGGATGAAAAAGGAAGGCTGCTTTTGGCCGGACACGGCTTTGACGGCAAGCTTGCAGTTGCATTGGAACTTAGTAAACAGCCATTTGAATAAGAGGAGTGTCCTATCATGAGGAAAGAAAAACATGTATTAGTTATATTCCCCCATCCCGATGACGAAGCATTCGGCGTTTCCGGCACGATTTCGATGCATACGGCAAATGATACCCCTGTCACCTATGCCTGCCTGACGCTCGGCGAAATGGGGCGCAATCTTGGCAACCCGCCTTTTGCAACACGTGAATCTTTACCGGAAATTCGCCGAAAAGAACTCGTAAAAGCTGCTGAAGCGATGGGCATCAAGGATTTACGGATGATGGGCTTCAGGGATAAAACGATTGAATTTGAAGATGATGACAAGATGACCGCCTTAGTGTCGGACCTTCTCGATGAAGTCAGACCGTCCCTCGTCATTTCCTTTTATCCAGGCTATTCGGTCCATCCCGATCATGAAGCGACCGCCCGCGCTGTCGTTCGCGCGATGAGCAAGCTGGATAAGGAAGAAAGACCCCCATTATATGCGATCGCCTTCTCTAATAATCATGAAGCAGAAATCGGGCCGCCTGATGTGTTAATTGACGTGAGCGAATTTACCGAGCAGAAAAAGGCGGCGATGTACGCCCATCTTTCACAAACCGCGTGGATGCTTCCGGAAATGGAGCAAAAATGGGCCGACGGTGACGAGGATGCCTGGAAATGGCTGACGATCGAACGTTTCTGGACGTATCCATTTCCTGATTAACAACTTGTGTTTTTAAAGGCAGAGCGCTGTGCGGATTTCCCTTCGTACAGCATGCCATCCGCCGGTCGCCTGAACGGTTGCACATTTTCACTTCTCCTATTATAATAATGTATTTGTGAGCAAGGAGAGGAGTGATTCGGTGCTTTTAACGCAGCTACGCGCGAAGGAAGAGCAAAAAACGCCTGAACAAATCGAACAGAACTTAGAAGAACTGGAATTTCAGCTTTTTCGGATGCAAGAGAACATGAAAGAGATCGCCAAAAGATGGAAAGTAATCGGCATTGAGCCGACGAATGAAGAAGAATGGGTGATTGTGTCAATGGTTGATGACGGCCACCTTTGTAAAATCATGCTCAATCAATGCAACACTGCCGACCGCGGCAAGTGGGATTTCTCAATCCAGGCACAGTATGAGACTCCCCACACGATTCACATTGGTGACATTAAAGGGCAGGAAAACAGAGGATTCGGCTCGATCTGTATGAAATATTTAAAGGACCACGCCAAAGCGCAAAACGTCCAATACATCAAAGGCGACCTCGCCAAGCGCGACTGGGATCATATTGACAGACTCATCCATTTTTACGAGAAGCATCATTTTGAGGTTGAGGTCGATTACGAAAACCTTAACGGATCAATCGTCTGGCGTGCCGATATGTGATGTAAGGGAGAGGCTTGCTAAAGAGAACAGGGGAAAGGATACTTTCTTCCCTGTTCTCTTTATATAGAACGGTATTGGGGGACACCTATAAAAAAGGTGTCTTTACTCTACCCTCTGCTCACCTGGTACAGCTTTTGTCGTTATCCTTTCTCGATAAAGGGGCAGGCTGCTTTTACCGCAACTCGCCGACAGGGATCTTTTCCATCTCCTTCACAATTGTATTTCCCAGCTCAGCAGTTGAACTTTCACCGCCAATGTCACGTGTTTTCACCCCGGAAGCAATAGCGCTGGCGACCGCTTTTTCGATCAGCAATGCGGCTTGCCGCGCTGCTTCGTATTGATGCTTATCAGCAAGCCAGTCGAGCATCATCGCCCCTGATAAAATCGTGGCGATCGGGTTGGCGATTCCTTTCCCGGCGATCGTCGGGGCAGAGCCATGGGCCGGCTGAAACATCGCGTGATTGTACCCGATGTCGCCTGACGGGGCCATTCCCATTCCACCGACTAAAGCGGCGACCAAGTCCGAGAGAATGTCGCCAAACATATTTTCCGAAACGATAACGTCATAGTTTTGTGGATTTTGAATCAACCATAAGGACAGAGCGTCAATGTAGGCGTAATCGGTTGCCACATTCCCCTTATATTGCTCGGCCACTTCCGTGTATACCTTTCTAAAAAAAGCAAGCGACTTAAAGACATTGCTTTTGTCACAGCATGTCACCACTTTTTGGCGGTCGCTGACCCGGCCGTTTCTTTTTTGGGCCAGCTTGAACGCATAATCGCAAATTTTTTCCGTCCCTGTTCTGGAAATCATCATCGTGTCGGCGACGACCTGATTGACGATCTGGCTCCCTCCTTTAAAGGATGTAAACAAGCCTTCCGTATTTTCACGCACAATAACTAAGTCAATGTTTTCTTTGTTTTCCAACGGAGTTTTGACACCCTTAAATAATTTCACCGGTCTCACTCCGGCAAACAGGTCAAGCTCAAAGCGCAATGTTAAAATGACTCTCCCCTGAACCTCTGTTCCATCCTCCCAGACCACTTCAGGCATGCCCATACTACCTAAAAAAATCGCATCACTTTCTTTGCATGCTTCGTAGGAAGAATCGGGAAACACGTCACCCGTTCTGAGATAGTAGCCCGCGCCGGCATCGTACTTTTGAAAATCAAGGCTGAACCCGCTAACGATTTTCTCAGCGGCCTGAAGCACTTTGATTCCCTCCGTGATCACTTCCGGCCCAACGCCATCCCCTGGTAATGTCGCAATGTTAAAATTCATCCTCCCGCTCTCCTCGCTTATATAATATTATTTTTTTTGAACGCTTCTATTTCTTCTGCGCTCAAGCCGAGCTCCTGATAAACTTCATCATTGCAGCTCCCTTTTTCGAGCCCTGTATTTCTGATTTTCCCTGGCGTGCGGGAAAATTTTGGAATGACATTAAGCATTTTTACCGTACCGAAATCAGAATCCGGTACATCGATAAAATTCTCACGGAAAGTAAAATGTGGATCCTGCAACATTTCCGCCGTATTGTACACAGGGGCAATGGTTGCTTCATACTTCATAAATCGTTCGAGAATTTCATCCTGAGTATGGTTGATCATCCAGTCGGCCATAATTTGTTCGAGCTCGTCGGCATGTTGCAGTCTCGCCTGGTTATCTTTAAACTGCGGATCGTCAATTAACTCCTCCCGTCCAATGGCCTTAAAGATTCTTTCGACGATCGATGGCGCCGTGCCCGAAACAGCAACCCATTTTTTGTCTTTCGTTTGGTACAGGTTTCTTGGAACGGACCACTCCGAACGATTTCCCATTCGTTTTGGCAGGACGCCGAGCTGGTCATACTCCATCACCTGATTTCCTAAAATACCCATTAACGCTTCATAAATCGGCAAATCAATCGACTGTCCTTTTCCATCAGGAGAATGCTCGCGTTCATAGATCGCCGTCATCGTCGCGAATGCCCCGAGCAAGGCCGTAACTTGATCGGCGAGCGCAAAATTCGGCAGGAGTGGTCCGCTATCCGGAAAACCATTCATATTGGCAAAGCCGCCCATTGCTTCTGCCAATGTGCCAAATCCCGGCCGGCTGCTATAAGGCCCGCTTTCCCCAAATCCAGAAACTTTCACCATAATTAATTTTTCATTTACGGCCGATAAATTTTCGTAATCAATGTTCCACTTTTTCAATGTATTGGGGCGGAAATTGGTAATCACGACATCCGCTGACTTCGATAACCGGTAAAACAGCTCCTGCCCTTTCTCCGTCCCCAAATTCAAGGTAATCGGCTTCTTGTTCCGCGACATCAGCTTCCATTCTAATGACTTGCCATCCTTAATCTTCCCGGCGTACCTTAAAGCGTCTCCTTTCGGAGGTTCAACCTTGATCACTTCAGCTCCGAAATCGCCAAGATATGTCGCCAATTTAGGTCCTGCGATGATTGACGATGCATCAATTACCCGTAATCCAGCTAACGGTAATCTGCTCTCATTTGTCATATATACCACCTTCAATTATCCTTTATTATCAACACCTACGTCCTTATTACTGCCTTTGATCCGCTTGATAAGCGATTTGATCAGCGGGAAGAAAATAGCGAGAAGCGCCAATGTCAAAATCGTTCCGCTAAACGGCCTTGTAAATAACTCCGTAAAATCCCCGCCGCCAATCGCTGAACTGAAAATCGAAGTAAGCAGAATAAATCATTTCCGAATTAGAAAAAGACATGAGTGCTAATTGCGATACGCTAGTATCTGCTGCGCTTTTTTATAAACAGGATAATCAATCATTTTTCCATCAAGCTTAATTGAGGCCAGCCCATTCCTCTCTGCCTCTTCAAATGCTTCGACTACTGCTGTGGCATAGTCTACTTCCTCCTTCGTCGGAGAAAACACTTGGTTGATAATACCAAGCTGTCTCGGATGAATAGCTCCCTTTCCTTGAAAACCGAGCGATTTGGCTTTAAAGGATTCCTGCTGTAGACCATGATCATCCTGAAAATCAGGATAGACGCTGTCAATTGGCGGCGCAATTCCCGCAGCCCGTGAGGCGATGACGAGGTGGGATTTCGCATAGAGAAATTCATCTCCTCCTTCAGTCCGAATCGCGTTTATATCAAGTTCAAAATCGACAGCGCCGAAAGAGAGCGCACAAATCTTGTCAGAGGCAGTAGCAATTTCATAGGCATTGATAATGCCTTTCGCCGTTTCAAGAATGGGACTTATTCTTCTCTCGGCGCCATCGACCGCCCCTTTCCGCAAATTTTCTACCGCTTTATGAATATCCTCCTTTTGCTCGACTTTCGGAATAATCACGCTAACATCTTTCAACGTGGCGACAGCGAGTAAATCGGCTTCAAAAAAAGCCGTCTGTCGATCATTAATTCTGATAAAAATTCTTGGAGAAAGGTCGCTATCCTCCAATGTAGCAATCAGCTGTCGTCTCGCTTGCTCTTTTTGCTCAATCGCGACCGCGTCTTCTAAATCGAGCACGACAGCATCAGCCTCCGAGCTGATTGCTTTCATCACCATTTTCTCGTTATTTCCAGGACAAAATAAAAGGGAACGAATTGGTTTCACTAGAGCACCTCCGGATTAATAAAGTCTCATTCACTAAAATAAAGCGCTTACATTTCTTCTTTGAAAAAAGCTAAGGGAACTTAGCAAAACCCATCATCCACCCTCCTTTTCCCAGCTTTTTGGCCACTACCACATGTAGAGAGAGTTTGAGGAATGCTGTTCAAGAAGAACAACTCTTCCTCTTCAATCTCGATCAGCTGATGTTTTGTTATAAATCGCCTCTGTCTTCACGGTCGATTCAGCAAGTTGTAGCCGCAGGAACTTCTCACAATTAACTCAGGCTGTAACAGCGTCGTCGCTGGCTTAAACGATTCCTTATTTTTGATGAATTCAATGATATGATTGGCCGCTAATTCCCCCATTTCAAAACTGGGCTGACTGACCGTTGTCAATGGCGAAGCCAAATGCTGCGACCAGACTGACTCGTCAAAGCCAATGTGACTTATATCATTTGGAATCGTAAGCTCCAGCTCATTGGCAGCCTCGATCACCTCTGAAATCATTGAAACATGAGTCGATAAAATCGCCTCCGGACGTTCCGGCAACAGTAGCAGCTGCTTCACTGCTTCCTTTGCGGTTCCTGGCTTTTCTTCCACTTCCCGGATCATCCGCTCATCCAAAACGAAGCCATTATCGACCATTGCTTTACGGTAGCCTTCAATCCGATCCTTCCGCGGGCTAATCCCTTGTGAATGATAAGCGATTAGCGCAATCGATTTCCTGCCTAAATCACTTAAATGATTGACGGCCAACACGGAACTCCGCACATTGTCGATTATAACCGTATCCAGAGGGAGATCATCTATCCTGCGGTTTATCAAAACAAGCGGATACTTCTCTTCGATCAACTCTTCGAATAGTGGCTTGTTTTCCATCATCGGGTTAATGATGATTCCGTCAACCTGCTTCATTTTCAAATTCTCGATATGCTCTCTTTCAAGAAGAGGATCATTATTTGAATTGCAAATCATTAAGCTGTAGCCATTGGCATGGCATCTTTTTTCGACTCCTTCGATTACGAGCGACCAGAAAGTCGTTTTCATATTGGCAAGAATAAGACCGATGACATTAGACTTCCGTTGCTTTAAACTTCTCGCCAGCGAATTCGGCTTGTAATTCAGTTCCTTAATGATCCGTAAAACTTTCTCCTTCGTTGCTTCATTGACATACTCAAAATTACCATTAATAATGCGTGAAACAGTTGTTTTTGATACGCCGGCTTTTTTGGCGATTGTATCCATATTTACTTTATTTTTATTGTTCATCGGCCCACCCATCCTCATCGACGTTTCTGAAACCGATTAACGAAACCGGTTTCATTAATCGGTTAACTAAATGGTAGCACAATACAAAAATAACCGTCAAGAACATTTTAAATTTTTTGTTTATTCTAAATCATAGGAGTTTTTCGAGCGATTTTGATTCTCAATAATAGTTTCAATCCCCTCATCTTTATTCCACAGCAAAAAACCCGGGCGAAGACTACTTTCGCCTTTCGTCCCAGGTCAGAGTGGAGGTGCTGCTATCTTTTTTTGCGCAAGCTTTGCTATAACTTGCTGTATTTTTCCCGCCATTGTGCCTGCCATTTTGGATAGTCTCCTTGTACTTCTTCGGCAGTCTTTCCGTCTAAGGAGCTTGGTGCTCCTATCAGATCATTGGTGTCTGAAATGGGGAATGACCAGCCGCCAATCACTTCTCCATTCAGCAGCCATACGGTTACGGATGTTTTCCCGATAGTGAATTTCTCATCCAAAGGATGATTCTTAACCGTGAAAGAGACGGTATCTATCCGCTTATTGACATAGTCATCCGGTTTGATCGTCTGAACCACCCACAATTGTTCATTTGGAGGATCAAGCAGTTCAGCTTCTGAAAACTCTTGCCAGTCGTCTCCGTCGTGTGACACGATCTCAAAGC
The DNA here is from genome assembly GCF_023715705.1 of Halalkalibacter oceani. Classification (GTDB taxonomy): domain Bacteria; phylum Bacillota; class Bacilli; order Bacillales; family Bacillaceae_D; genus Halalkalibacter; species Halalkalibacter oceani_A. The sequence goes on along the minus strand of NZ_JAMBOS010000006.1, from coordinate 87,400 downwards.
CTTCGCTGAGCAAATAGTTTTGCGCAATTGTCGCATTCTCACTCAATGATTCATTTCCGTTACAGCCTGCTAGAAAAAGAATGGCACAGAGCAAACCTCCGAATTTCTTCACGTGCATCTCTCCCCTGTAAGACAAAACTAGTCAGGACTCGCAGCAATGGCTTCACTCGCCACAAGCTATTGAGACTCCAACCGACAACGGTCTTTATCAAATGGCTCAGGGCTGTGGGAAAAGTTGCTTTTCCCGCTTTACCATTCAATGGTTTCAAGCATCGCCCACATCGCTGGGGAAATTCCTTCTACCGCTTCCTTCTGCGGCAGAAACAGCGTAAAGCCAATCAGTTGGCCATTGTACTCCTTGGCTGTATGGATTATCACTGTCACACCGTCGTCATTTGTCGTTTCCTCTTTCACGACATACTCAACGTCTGTTAAAGGAACGTCTTCTCCTTCGGCAATTTCGCCTTCGGCATGCTCAACAATCATCTGTTTGATCTCTTGTGCATCCGCCTCGCTACCATGATTGATGACTCTTGTGAAAAACGCATCATCAAAGTTGGACAGGATCACATCGCGGTTCGGCTCCTCGCTCTCAAGCGTGAAGTCCTGAAGAATATAAATACCGTAGCCGATTGCACTGCGGTGAAACTGCGCTGCTCTCATTTCCGTCTCGCCTTCCACAGTCACGGGAATCTCTTTGATCTCAGCAGCATCGCTGGAGCCGAATGGGCTTTCCACCTCTCCACCAGTCGCAGCATCCTCCTCGTCTGATCGAGGAACTTCCGTCTGTCCGTCTGCTGGAGCTGGAATGTCAAGCTCTTCATTATCACCAGCATTGCAAGCTGCAAACAGCACCACACTTAACGCTACACACCCGATTACAAAAAGCCGCTTCATACTATTCCCCCTTTTTTTCTCTTATGAAACGACAATAGCTTCTAATAAGTTTCAACAGCGGAATGTTTAGCCTTAGATGCCATCTGGAGAAAAAGAGACGGACAGACTGTCCGGGAAATGCTGGGTATAGGTGACATTTTCAATTTGAACAATGAGCTCATCCGCTTCAAGCTGCCGAATGCCGGACAGTTCAACGGCGATGTACTGCCCGTGTTCATCGATATTTCCACTCATGCCAATTGTATGGAGATTGTTAACTGGCTGATCCCCTGTCTTATAGGTTAAATAAAGCGGTGGACGGCCGAATTCAAAGCCCGTTCTTTCATAAAAGGAAGCCTCCGTAAAATAAGGAATCGCCAATGAGCGACTTCCATTTTCCTTCGCTTTCACGAGCAGTTTCCATTCCAATGTATTCTGGCTGTAAGTCGCTTCCTGGAAAACAAGCTCTGCTCCAAATAATGTTCCGATGCTTTCTTCATAGATCTCATCCTGACTGCGGTCGATGCTAATCAAAAGCGAGTCTCTAATAAGCGGAATTGCAAACGATACACCCTGGTCACTCACATATGTAGCGCTCTGGATCTTCAGTTCAAGTTCTTGCGGCAGCTCGTCGACCGGCTCGAATTGAATAAATTTTTGTTCATGATCGCGAAACATCCCTTGGTAAAAAAAGCCGACAGAAATCTCGTCACCGCTGATTAAATCGACACTCAGATCAAGCAATGGATCCCCATCCTCCGAGTCTTCTTGAAACAACAGTTCCATGCCAAACGGTGTAATTCGCAGCTCCTCCATGTAAAGGCTGTTGCCATCCGCGCTAAATGCCTGCTCAATTGGAATGCTTATCGTCTTCACCTGATCGAAATCCAGCTCCATCGGAATCGAAACCTCATTCAGCTCATAGCTCTTCCCACCCTTATGAAGAGTTAAATCAAATAAGTGCAGCTCGCTGATTTGGCGGATTACCTCTCCATTTTCATCACGAACCGGATCAAAAATTAAACGATCATGGTAGCGCCCCTCGACCATTCGCGCTTCATCCGTCATCCATTGATTTGAGTAGGAGCCGTTTGATTCCAAATCGCCTTCTCCACCAATTCGCATTCTTCCACTCAGGACCGGTAAATTGTAGTATTCGTGAATTTCCTCAGGGAGGTCAACGCTGTAAAACACATGGACCTGATCCGGCGTGTACCAGATTTCTTCAATGATTAAGCTTTCGTTGCCACCTTCTTTAAAGGAAATTTCGATTTCGGGGGTAATCGTATTCTCCAGCTCTCTCGCCCTCGTCAACCCCCTTGTTCGGCTGCGCTTTAGCTGGTCCCACTCTTCATATGTCGCCTCCGGAATCTGAACGCTTAGCGGGTTGAAAAATTCCTCCGCCTCAGATTCAGTCTCTAACGGCTTTTCCTGCTCACTCTCTTCCTCTTGAGGCGCCACTGTTTTTTCCGCCTGCTCTTCATTCCAGAGCGTATAGCCTGTTAATCCAATGAGCAGGATCATAACAATTATCCATTTTTGCTTTGTCATAAAAACATTAGCTCCTTAAGCGAGCTCAACCAGCTCAGTTCTCTGCTGCTTTAGCGCCGTGATCTCACCCGTCAGCGCCTGTTCCTCTCTAGTAAGCTCACGTAAAATCCGCTCAACATGATAGACCATTTCAGTAGTTTGCGATAAAGAATCCTGAATTTTGCCGTGCACCATCCAATCAACGATAAATCCATCGAAAAAATAATCAGCAAATGTCAGGAACCCATCGATCTCAATCGTACAATCCGTATAGGCATTTACATCCTTCAGCTCTTCTTCAAAATGCCGCAGCGCGCGCTGAGCATGATGAATCTCGGACCGCGCTTCATCCACATGACTATGCTTAATCGCTGTAGAAAGCATTCCTCCGCCAAACATATCCCAAGTCGACCACCCGCTGGCACTTTCAAGAGATGAAACCGCTTTTCCAAGCGAGGCTTTAGCCTTTATCCCTGCTGTTATCGCCTCCTGGTACTCTTTAAGCTGGGCTTTTTTCTCTTCTTCGTCATCAATTAGCGAGGAAAGCTGCTCAGTCAATGGAGAATCAGTAGAAATCAGATAGGCTTTCTTTTCCATGATCAATTGTTCGTATTCTTGCTCCGGCTCGGAAAGCGACTGCAAGAAAAGCTGTATTTCCTTCAGCTCTTCTTCCAAATCCTCAATTGTGTGCAGTGCCTCTTCATATTTCAATTGCGCCTGCAGCAGCTCCTGCTGTTCCTTCTCCATCTTCTCTAATCGCCGTCCAACAATCGTATAAAACAGGTTTGTAAAACTAAGCTTTTTTAACCGTTCAACATCGGCTCTCTCACGCTCAAGCTGCTGTCTCAGCCGCTCAGCCTTTTGATGACCCTCCGTTAAATGAGTAATAGCCCGTTCCTTGTGAGCGCTCCATTTCACGTATAGACGCTTTCGTTCCTTCACTTCCGTTAACCGTTTGTGGTATTGTTCCAACATCCTGATCACCTCTATTGTGATTTACGAATGGTTAAAAGAAAAGGTTTCACCCTTCTAATCTGGCAAATGAAAATCCTGGAACGGCACCAGCCCCGGTCCAGCCGCCATGACCAAAGAGGGGGTGTGTCAAAAGGGTTGTTTTTTCCTTTTGGCACACCCCCAAAAACGGCGAGTGGATTTGGCGCTTTTATGAGCAGCTCAAGCGGAATCCAGGCTGCCAATCCTCGATGTTTGCCGTTACAACGCCGCGAGCTGCTCTTCCAGCTGCTCTTTTGTAATTCTCCAATGCGAATCATGCCAGATGACATGTTTGTTTTGGATGATAAACAGCTGAGGTGATTCATGCTTGATTTGCAATTCCTCTGCTATCGCATTGGAAACAGGACGCTGTTCAATCACTTTCACAAGCGCAAATTGAAACTCGGGCTTTTGCTGCGTCTCGATAAACTCCTGAAACACCTGAAACGCTTCGGCGCTGATTGGACATGATGTACTATGCTTAAACAAAAAGACCGTTTTGGAAGAAGACCCTTCCCAAAGATCGTGCCATTGTTCAATTGATTGTAGTTCCTCCATCTGGATCATCCTTTCATACTTCGGTAGGCATGTTTTTCTTTTCTCATGATAGCACAAATTTCACAAAGATGTTCCCAATTATCTCCATGCACTGAGAACAAAATGAATGTCCTCGTATGAAATCGAATCAGGTAAGGCGTCTTTAATTGGCTTCAAGCGCTCATAACCAAGCTCTTCAATTTTCTCTTCAATTAACCGCCTTTTTTGCGGGTCGACTTTTTCCGCCAGCCGAAGTCCCATCCCGGCTTCCTCCGCTTTCAACAAATGTCTGATGATCGTCTGCTCGGTGAAGCCTAATTCAGCCACCAGCTCCTGAACAGTAGCACCATTTAAAAACGCTTCCGCTGTTTGCTTAAATTGCCCGCTTTTTGCTTTTTGTTCTTTACGGCGCACGACCGTCCCCTGACCAGGTCCCGGCTTCCGCTCCGCAAAAGGGGTAAGAATTGCCAAAAACAGCTCGCCGTACTTCTCCAGCTTTTGCTCCCCTACGCCGGAAATCGAACGCAATTCTTCTTTCGTCAACGGCACTTTTCCGCTCATTTCCTTTAACGTCCGATCGGAGAAAATCATATATGGCGGAACCTGCTGCTCTTCCGCCAGCCGCTTTCTCTCCTGTCGCAGCGCTTCGAAAATATCATCCTGTTCTTCCACCGCCTCCGGGATCGTCGTCTCCGACAAGAGCACCTTCGCCTCTCCCGTTAAAACAGGAACCGCTTTTTCCGTCAGCTGCAGCGTTGGAAAAGAAGAATCGGTCGGCTGTAAATATCCTTCTGCTGTCAGAACATCAATCATATCAGCAACGGCCCGCTGCGTCCATTCCTTCATCAGGCCGTATGTCGACACATCGGTGAGACCGAACTGCTTTATTTTCTGGTTTTCAGAACCGACGAGCACTTGAGCGACGATCGTTTTGCCAAAACGTTCACGCAGCCGCTTCACACATGAGAAGATGATCTGCGCCTCGCGCGTCCGGTCTATTTTTTCACCGCTGTCGACGCAGTTCGAACATTTGCCGCAGCCCTCTCCGTCCTCGTCGCCGAAATAGTCGAGAATGTATTGCTGGAGGCAGCGCTCTGTATGACAGTAGCTTGTCATCTGCTGCAGCTTCTTATATTCCATCGCCTGCCGTTCATCAATCCGGTCCGATTGCTCAATCAAAAAGGTGTGCGTGCGAATATCCTGTGCGGCAAACAGCAAAATACAGTCGCTATCCTCACCGTCACGACCGGCGCGTCCCGCTTCCTGGTAATAGGCCTCAAGTGAGCGCGGCAGGCTGTAATGCAAAACAAAGCGGACGTTCGACTTATCAATTCCCATGCCGAATGCATTCGTTGCGACAATCACTTTCTTCTTATCATAAATAAACGCTTCCTGGCTGCCCGACCGCTCTTCTTCTCGCATTCCGCCATGATAACGGGCCACTTCAAAACCGGCGCCTGACAGCTCTTCAAATAACTGATCGACTTCCTTGCGGGTCGTTGCGTAAATAATGCCTGATTCCTGCTTGCGCATCGTCAAGTAAGAGCGAATAAAATCCTTCTTATTCACCCCTTTTTTGACTTCGAAGCGCAGGTTCGGTCGGGCAAACCCCATTGTAATTGTGCTCTGCTCGCGGATATGTAAATACTCCTGCAAGTCAGCGCGAACCTGCTTTGTCGCAGTCGCCGTTAAAGCGAGAACGGCCGGCTGATCCTTCAGCTGTTCCAGCCATTCGGGAATCCGCAAATAGCTTGGACGGAAATCATGCCCCCATTGCGACATACAATGGGCTTCATCAATCGCCACGAGCGAAAGAGAAACCGATTGAAGCAACTGTTGAAAATGCGGATGCTCTAGTCTTTCCGGGGCGACATAGACGAGCTTGCAGGCGCCTGCTTTAATTTGGGCATGACGCTTTTGCTCCTCCGCCGCAGTTAAGGTGCTATTTAAAAAGGTGGCTCCAACCCCGTATTCCTGGAGAGCATCAACCTGATCTTTCATCAATGAGATAAGCGGGGTAATGACAACGGTCAGTCCCGGCAGGATCAGAGCCGGAATTTGATAGCATAATGACTTCCCGCCTCCAGTCGGCATAATCCCGAGCGTATCGTGACCGGCAAGCACCTGCTCAATAATCGCCTGCTGTCCCTGGCGAAAATGGTCGTATCCGAAAACCGTCCGCAGCTTTTCCTGCGCTTGCTCCATTTGTAACGTTTGCATCGCCCTCTCCTTTCTATATCTGCTCACACTTTTTACTTACCTGCTATTATAGCAAATTCCTGCTTCACTTTGACATGATAGAAAGAGGCAAAAATATTGTTAGAACCCTATCCCTTTGTCTACAATGAATGGTATAATTCATAGGATTATGTTCAATGGAGGCTTACGCATTTATGATTACTGTAACAAATGTAGGACTACAATATGGGGACCGCAAGCTGTTTGATGAGGTCAATATTAAATTTACACCAGGCAACTGCTACGGATTAATTGGCGCCAACGGGGCTGGTAAATCAACATTTTTAAAAATTTTATCAGGAGAAATCGAGCCGCAATCAGGCGATGTTCACCTTGCACCGGGCCAGCGGCTCGCCGTATTAAAGCAAAATCACTTTGAATACGAAGAGTTTGAAGTGTTAACGACAGTAATTATGGGACATGCCCGTCTCTATCAGGTGATGCAGGAGAAAGATGCGATTTATATGAAAGAAGATTTCACCGATGAGGACGGCATTAAAGCAGCCGAACTTGAAGGCGAATTTGCCGAGCTGAACGGTTGGGAGGCCGAGTCTGAAGCGGCTGTACTATTAAAGGGTCTCGGTATCGGCGAGGATCTGCACAATAAAAAACTCGCTGATCTAACCGGAGCCGAGAAAGTTAAGGTGTTGCTTGCGCAGGCGCTGTTTGGCGAGCCTGATGTTCTGTTGCTCGATGAGCCGACGAACCACTTGGATTTACAGGCGATTCAGTGGCTTGAAGAATTCCTGATTAATTTCGAAAACACGGTTATTGTCGTTTCCCATGACCGTCATTTCCTCAATAAAGTATGTACGCATATCGCTGATTTGGATTTCGGCAAAATCCAAATTTACGTCGGCAACTATGATTTCTGGTATGAATCAAGCCAGCTTGCGCAAAAAATGGCGCAGGATCAAAACAAGAAAAAAGAAGAAAAGATTAAAGAGCTGCAAAACTTTATTGCCCGCTTTAGTGCGAACGCCTCGAAATCAAAGCAGGCGACATCGCGTAAAAAGCTGCTCGACAAAATTGAGCTTGATGATATCCGTCCGTCATCGCGGAAGTATCCATATGTTCACTTTGCGCCAGAGCGTGAAATCGGCAACGATTTACTGCGGGTTGAAAACCTGTCGAAAACAATTGATGGCGAAAAGGTGCTTAACGGCATCAGCTTTACGATGAACAAGGATGACAAAATCGCCTTGGTCGGAAGCAACGAGATCGCCAAAACGACGCTCTTTAAAATCCTTGCCGGCGAGCTGGAGCCGGACAGTGGCAGCTTCAAATGGGGCTTGACGACCTCGCAGGCTTATTTTCCAAAGGACAATTCCGCTTACTTCGAGAATTGTGACTTGAATCTCGTTGATTGGCTACGTCAATACTCTCCGCAGGATGACAGCGACACGTTTTTACGCGGCTTTCTCGGACGAATGCTCTTTTCCGGTGAGGAAGTGAAAAAGAAAGCAAGTGTGCTTTCCGGTGGAGAAAAAGTCCGCTGCATGCTTTCCAAGATGATGCTGAGCGGAGCCAATGTCCTGCTGCTTGATGAGCCGACGAACCATTTAGACCTTGAGTCGATTACCGCCCTGAACAACGGATTGATTTCGTTTAAAGGATCGCTTATTTTCTCATCTCATGACCATCAATTTAACGAAACAATTGCCAACCGGATTATCGAACTGACTGATGATGGGCTGATCGACAAAGAAATGAGCTACAACGAATATTTAGAGTTGAAAAAGTAAAAAGGACATACAGCATGTCACACAAGGTGCGAACCCCAAGTGAACATAAAATCACCGGGAGGTTCGCACCAAAAACAAATCAAAATATGTATTATTATAATGTGAGACTATGTAAAAAGTGCGCCGATTCAACAAAAATCCAGCCCCTAAAGAGCAAAACCCTACCACTCTGCGACTAAACAATGCAGGAATCACGGTCGTTTCGCTATCGTACTCTATGTGAGTGCGTGGATTGAAATCATGATTTCGAGTGTCACAAAAGAGGTAAAGGTTAAGATCGTACTCTATGTGAGTGCGTGGATTGAAATTCTTCTTCGTTGGCAAAATGACCAATCCCGCCCTCATCGTACTCTATGTGAGTGCGTGGATTGAAATTGTGAAACCATTTTTGACCATAAACACCTCTCTAGGATCGCACTCTATGTGAGTGCGTGGATTGAAATGCATAACCATAAGGCGTTATCGTTTTTTGTCCGTCTTCGCGCTCTGTGTGAGTGCGTGGATTGAAATAAGACTGATGAAGTAGAGTTCGGCGGCGGTCGTCAGTGTGGATTGAAATGCGATATTCTGCGTCATCTGCCGGTATGTCTGCCCATCGCACTCTACATAAGTCCGCACATTGAATCTAGCAAGCTATCATGAAGGGAGTGTCTTTAAGGATGACCTCTCTTCTTTCGACTGTTTTCAATACGGTACATGAAATTATCTTGAGAGGATGGAAATGACGATGTCACTTAAGCTTGCCTACTCCTTGGCGATTATAGGCGCTGCTTTATGGGGGTTAGTCGGGTTGTTCGTCCAAAATCTATATGCCCACGGATTGACGGCATGGCAGGTTGTCGCGGTCCGTTCGTTTTTTTCAATGCTTCTGCTGCTCAGCTATCTGCTTATCTGGAAGCGGCAGGCGCTGCGGATAAAATGGCGCCACCTCCCGTATTTTATCGGAACCGGGGTTATCAGCTTTGTCTTTTTTAATTGGTGTTTTTTTAAAGTAATTGAGCAAACAAATTTATCGCTCGCGGTTATGCTTTTGTACACAGGTCCGTTATTTGTCACGCTGATTTCCCGCTTTCTCTTTAAGGAATGGCTGACGACGAGAAAAGTGGCGGCAATTATCGTGACGTTGCTAGGGTGCAGCTTTGTCGTCGGCTTGCTTCCAAACGGTAGCATTGTGCTGACAGCCTCAACTTTGTTAATTGGCATCGGCTCCGGTTTCTTCTATGCGCTGTACAGCATTTTCGCCAAATTGAGCAGCCGTTACTATCAGCCTTTGACGATTACGGTTTACTCCTTTATTTGCTCGACAGTCTTTTTGTTTTTTTCGAGCAATCTTATGGAAACGCTCCCGCTTCTTTTGCAATGGGATGTTATGCTCAATAGTCTAGGTCTAGCCTTTTTTTCGACGACGCTTGCTTATATTCTTTATACAAAGGGACTGAGCCAAATTGAATCGAGCAGAGCGGCGATCTTGTCGACGATAGAGCCGGTTATCGCCATTTGCGTCGGTTTTTTCTTTTTTCACGATGAGCTGACCCTCTGGCAATGGAGTGGCGTTCTCCTTGTCTTTGTTTCAATGTTTCTTGTAGCAGAGACTTCCCGTTCAACCAGGGAAGGAAGAAGTTCGCCGCTACAACGCAAATAAGGCTGTGGCAAAAGGAAAACCTCCTTTCGACACAGCCTTTTAGTGATCATAGCCCCGGTTGCGCTGCCGTCTTTTTTTGATAAAATGATAAAGCAAGACGAGACAGCCAACGATCGCAAGCGCATAAATCATATGCTCGACAAACGACGACCAGTCTGTAATCGTTCTTCCATAATAGAAGCCGACCAGAAAGTAGAACGTAAGCCAAACGAAGGCAGAGCTAAATCCAACTAACGCAAACAAGCGATACGGGATATTCGACAGCCCGATACTAAACGGGACCGCGTGGCGAATGAAAGGAAAAAAATAACTGAAGCTGGCCGCCTTCAATCCATATTTCTCCAACAGCTCCTTGCCTCTTTCCGCGCGCTCATGCCAAATTGATTTTTTTCGTTTTACCGGTAAGTGAGCCCGCTTTGACACAACATGGCCACTGACATAAAGAATCGTTCCGTGACATATCACACTTGCATATAAAATAAAAAATGTTGGGAGCGGCTCTAAATAATACGTAGTCGCTAACAGGCCACCGGTCATTAAGAGAACCTCGTTGGGGACTGGAAAGAAAAACAGACCAACCGCCATGATTAAAAAAAGTGAAATATAGCCGTGCTGCCTGATAATATCAAACAGAAACATCCAGTCCACTACGCTCCCCCTCTTCCCTGCATCGCCTTAGAAGCGGAAACGAGGCCCCTCTCCCCTGTCCGCTTATGCTGTTAGCCCTTAAAATATTCTTTATAATAGCCACCTATTTTTCCCGTATTGTCGATTACAAAATAAAATTCCTCAGTTTCATTTTTTAGCTCATATGTTTTTCCGGCAGTCAGCGCCCGGTTCACCATGTATTTCTTTGCATTCGTATGTACGCATTCCACGGTGCGAATCGTCGGGCTTGTTTGCCACGTTTCGTGAATCATTCAATCCCACTCCTTTTTCTTCTATCTTACTATTATAAGGCTCACCTGCTTAATTGCAAACTTTTTCGCTTTCCTTAGCAGTTCATAAAAAAACAGAGGATGGCTCACCAGGTCAAAAATCAGACCCTCAGAGCCATCCCGCTAAAGAGATAGAACCATTATTGACTTAGCCTTCCAATAATAAAGATTCAGGATCCTCTAAAAGTTCTTTTACTTTTACAAGGAAGCTAACGGCTTCTTTCCCGTCGACGATACGGTGGTCATAAGACAGCGCAATATACATCATTGGACGGTTTTCAAAGTTCTCCTGGTCAATCGCCACTGGACGCCATTGAACCTTGTGCATTCCTAAAATACCGACCTGAGGCGCATTTAGGATTGGCGTAGACCATAAGGAACCGAATACTCCTCCGTTCGTAATCGTGAACGTTCCGCCTTGAAGATCAGAAAGTGCCAGCTTGTTATCGCGTGCTTTTTTTCCAAGCTCTCCAATTTCGCGCTCGATTCCGGCAAATCCTAAACGGTCTGCATCGCGGACCACTGGAACAACAAGCCCTTCATCCGTTGAAACGGCTACACCGATATCGTAATACTTCTTAACTAAGATTTCGTCGCCCTGAATTTCCGCATTTAATAGCGGGAATTCTTTTAAAGCACCGATAACGGCTTTTGTGAAGAAAGACATAAATCCAAGCTTCACACCATTCTTTTCAAGGAAAGCATCTTTACGACGCTTGCGCAGATCCATGACAGCCGTCATGTCGACTTCATTGAACGTTGTTAACATTGCCGCTGTCTGCTGGGATTCAACAAGACGCTTGGCAATTGTTTGACGACGACGGGACATCTTGATCCGTTCTACCGGCTTGGCAGAATCGCTGGAGGCCGCCGCAGCCGGAGCTGCCGCCTGCTTTTGCGGTGCAGCTGGTGCTGTTTGATGCGTTTCAACATCTTGCTTACGAACACGTCCAAGCGGATCAGCTGTTTGAACGGCGCTTAAATCAATACCGCGCTCACGGGCAAGCTTTCTGGCTGCAGGTGAAGCAAGCGGTCTGTCCTGATCTCCAGCAGGAGCCGGCTCGGCTTTTTTAGTTGGTGTGTTTGCCGCCGGCGCTGGTGCTGGCGCTGGCGCAGCTTCTTCTTTCGGAGCGGCAGGCGCTGCGCTTGCTGCACTTCCGCTTTCATCAATTACAGCAATAACTTCACCAACTTCGACCGTATCGCCTGGTTCCTTTTTGAATTCAGTAATCACGCCGGAATGCTCAGCTGTAATCTCAACGTTTACTTTATCGGTTTCCAGTTCAGCGATATATTCCCCCTGGTTTACCTGTTCGCCCACCTGCTTTAACCATTGGGCAATTGTTCCTTCAGTAATCGACTCTGCTAGTTCTGGTACTTTGATTTCAATCACGGGAAAAGGCCTCCTCTTATTGTTTGCGTGTCAATGATTCTGTCACAATGCGTTCTTGTTCTTTTTTATGAGCGATTGGGTCACCTTCAGCCGGGCTTGAACGGTGCGTTCTTCCAATATAGCTGACCGTCGCTCCTTCTGGTGTAATTTCCCGGATGCGGGATTCGATAAACGGCCACGCACCCATATTCTTAGGCTCTTCCTGAACCCAGACGATTTCCTTTAAGTTGCTGTAGCGGGCAAACATGCTGCGAATCGGACGTTTCGGGAACGGATAGAGCTCCTCGACCCGGGCGATGTGGAGCCAGCTCCAGTCTTGATCCTTGCTTTTTTGAATTTTATCAGCAATATCAATCGCAACTTTTCCGCTACAAAGGATGATGCGCTCAACCTTATCCGCTTCCTGTCCCATTCCTTCCTGCTCAAGAACAGGCTGGAATTCACCCTCAGTGAAAGCATCATGCGTAGATGCTACCATCTGGTTACGAAGCAGACTCTTCGGCGTCATGATAATAAGCGGACGTACAGCATCCTTCTCCAAAATCTTCGCTTGACGGCGTAAAATATGGAAATATTGCGCCGCGGACGTACAATTGGCGATTGTCCAGTTGTTCTCGGCAGCGAGCACGAGGAAGCGTTCAACGCGTCCACTGGAATGCTCCGGCCCCTGACCTTCGTAGCCGTGCGGCAGCAGAACGACAAGTCCGGACTTTTGACCCCATTTTGCTCTTCCTGCTGAAATCCACTGATCGAACATTACCTGGGCACCGTTGGCAAAGTCACCGAACTGCGCTTCCCATAATACTAATGTTTCCGGAGCCTGAACATTGTAGCCATATTCAAATCCGACGACAGCCATCTCCGATAACGGACTGTTATGCACGGCAAATGATGCGTTGGCTTTTTCAAAGCTTTGCAGCGGTGTGAAAACCGAATCATTTGTCCGGTCGTGCAGCACAAGATGACGATGGGCAAATGTCCCGCGCTCAGAATCCTGACCGGTTAAACGGATTGGCGTGCCATCATGCAAAATCGTCGCAAATGCCAATGTTTCCGCCAGCCCCCAGTCGACCTTGCTGTTTTCTTCAAAGGCGCTCAGGCGACGCTTTAAAATCTTTTCGAGCTTCTCGTTAGCCGAGAAGTCTTCCGGCCAATCCAACAGCTGCTGGTTGATCTCCTTCAGCGTTTCAAGCGGAACGCTCGTCTTGACCTTTGGCAGGCCGTTCACGACAAAGTCCGGCGGAACCAGCTCCAGCACTTTATTCGACTTGTTGGCCGCGACCTCATCATATTGCGACTGCAAGTATTCCTGTGTTTCGCGGTCAAGCTGATCTCCGTACGTTTCTTCGACAACGCCTGCAGTAGCAAGCTGCTTGGCATAGATTTCGCGCACGGTCGGATGCTTGCGGATGATCTCATAAAGACCAGGCTGCGTAACGGCCGGTTCATCCATTTCATTGTGGCCGAAGCGGCGATAGCCGACCAAGTCAATTAAGAAGTCCTTTTTAAACCGTTTCCGGTATTGAATTGCTAAGTGAATGGCAGCCATACAGGCTTCAGGATCATCTGCGTTGACATGGAGGATCGGAATTTCAAATCCCTTTGCCGGATCACTCGCATATGTAGTAGAACGGGAATCATGCGTTTCCGTCGTGAAACCGATATTGTTATTTGCAATGATATGAAGAGACCCGCCAGTCTGATAGCCAGTTAAACGGCTAAGATTCAGTGTTTCTGTTACGACACCCTGACCCGGGAATGCCGCATCACCATGAATTAAAATCGAGTAAGCCTTCGATACATCCTGCTGCGGGAAGCCTTTTGCTGATCGATCTTCCTGCGCTGCCCGCGCGTACCCTTCGACAATCGGACTGACAAATTCCAGGTGACTCGGGTTGTTCGCCAATGTAACAGTTGCTTCAGCGGTATTTTCTTCCCGAATCTGTCTGTCTGCTCCAAGATGGTATTTCACATCCCCTGTCCAGCCTTCGTTAATGCCTGATGAACCTTCAGAAGGGACAAGGTCTTTATTTGGTGCATGCAAGAATTCAGAGAATACTTTCTTGTAAGGCTTGCCAAGTGTATGCGTAAGAACGCTCAGACGTCCGCGGTGCGCCATTCCAATTAGAACATGCTCTGTTCCTTCATGGACGACTCCCCGTACCGCTTCATCAAGCATCGGCACAAGCACGTCAAGTCCTTCAATCGAAAAGCGCTTCTGTCCTACAAAGGTGCGGTGAATAAACTTTTCAAAGCCTTCCACTTGTGTTAATCTTTTTAACAAATTAACCTGCTGTTGCTTTGACAGATTTGGCAAGTACATGCCTGACTCTACCATTTTAATGAGCCACTGGCGCTCATCCATATCTTGAACTTGGTTGAATTCAAAGGCAATGGTCTTTGTATAAACCTCACGTAAATACTGAATTGCGGCCAATCCGTCTTTCACATGCGCAGGAGCATCAGAGCAGAGTAGATCGACCGGCACCTCTTTCAAATCCTCTTCCGTTAAATCGTAGCGACTCAACTCAAGCAACTGGCTGTTCTTCTTATCTTTGGTGATTGGATTTACATCTGATGCCAGATGTCCTTTTCTGCGAATCATATCTGCTAGTTTAACGGCGTTTACACACTTTCTGATCATATCCGGCGAAGCAGCAGAAAAAACCGGCGAAGCCGCTCGCTTACTCCCCTGCTCATCTACAGAGGCCGGAGGCGGTCCCCAGACATCAAATAGTTCTCGTAAGTCTTCATCGACTGCTTCTGGATTGCTTGAATACTCTTCATAAAGCTCGATTGCAACGCCAAGGTTGGGACCATGAAATCCTTGCCATGGTTCGTCCACTTTGTGCTCCTTGCTTGACATTTGATAAAAACCCCCTAGTTTAACTTCAATGGCAAATCTATGAATGTTAACAATTACAACGCTTTCAACTCATTTTAACATAATTGTCACATTTATTAAAGGAAATCCAAGCGCATTCATAGATTTATTTTGATCGATTTTCTAACGGATGGAGCCGGTCAATTCCAGCTTTGCCCCGCCAGAAGAATTTCGCTTTCAATTAGAAAGTGTAGTACTTTTCATATAGAAAATCCAGTTCTTTTCTAAAGAATTTTTAATTTTTTTTCTCCTGATTTTTTCCTTCATAAAAGCATCAATAACGAATTTATTTTTTGCGTGAAATCTCCCTGTGAAACCAGGCTGTAATTTGCTTTTTTTCCGTTTCTGTAAATTGGAACAGCGGCGAGTCGCATCCTTCTTCCCGCAATACGATTTGTAAAACTTCTCCAGATTCGTTAGCAATAATTAAAGCTTCCGGATCCTGCAATTGTTCAGGGAGATCCGTTCCTGAAAAACGAGCAATATAATGAGTCCATTGCCGGACCGGATAGGAGTCAACGAGACGGAACCCGTCAAGCTTGCCCTCCCGATACTGTTCAAATTGTAAATCAATCATTTCTCCGCTTCCCTCCATTAAGTATCACAAAGCTGCTCTTACCGCGCAATCGGCAGGCTTACAAAAAGACCTGTCCCGCCAGGTCTTAATTTACCTTTTCGGGACAGGTCCGAAAAAAGCGACTGGAGTCGCTGCAATTTTCATAACTCGAGCGTCTTATTTTAAGGAATTGTAAGACATAACATCCTCAATCGGTCTGCGCGCGGAGCGGTGTGCAGGCTGAGCCGCTTTCCCGATCGTCAGCAGCATAACAGGCGCATAACGGGGAGGGATTTCAAAGGCTTTGATCAATGCTTCGCGGCTAAAGCCTCCCATCGGACATGTATCATAGCCGCGTGCCTTCGCGGCAAGCATCAGCTGCATCGCGGCAAGTGATGTACTTAAAAACGCTTCATCGCGCGGAAAGGTTGACTCGCCTTCATATGCTTTATTGATTTGGCCGACCAAAGTCTCCTTTACTTCCTCTGGCATAAAACCATTATCGACCGCGCTCTGATAAATCGCATCGGCCTCTTTGTTCGCCTCCAAATCACCAAGCAGGATAAACACCGCCGCGCTTTCAACTACCTGCTTCTGATTGTAGGTAATTGGCAGCAGCTCTTCTTTTCTTTGCGGATCATCGACGACGATAAAGCGCCAAGGCTGGATATTCCATGAAGATGGGGCCTTCGTTGCGATCGTCAGCAGTTCTTCAAGCTCCTCACGCTCAATCTTTACTTCCGGATCATATTTGCGCACAGAGTGACGTTCTTCGATTGTTTGAAAAACGCCAAGCTCACCTTGCTGGGCAGTACGTTGCATCATGATTCCTCTCCTTTGTCTCTATTTTCCTACTATCGTATATGATCATTTAGCGATCTGTAAACTGTTTTGCAATTTTGAACCAAATACCAACGCTCTCTAAAAGAGAGGATGCCCCACATAGAGCCGGACTGATTCAGTGCGATCTTTTTTTGAAAGCGAGCAAATACCAGCCGCCTTCCTTAATGATCGGCGTCACTTGCTTCAAACGAAACTTCGCCTTCCGCCCGTATTCAGTCAGTTCACGCGCCGAGGGGACAGGGTACATCTTTTCATGCGCGGACATAAAGCTGTTAAAAGCCGAAGCGAAGGCTTGGCCATGCTTTGAATGAACCAACGGGGAAATTATCAACAAAGTACCGTTCCGCTCAAGAAGCTGGTTCGCCTTGTCAAAGAGCTTCTGCCGCTCCTCCGGGGAAAAATAATACAAAAGATTGTTCATCATCACCATTTGAAACGTCATTTTCGTTTCATACTCATGAATGTCGCCGGCTATAATCGTAATGCCGGTATCGTTCAGCTCTTCCTGCGCTTTGGAGGCGACCGTTTCATCGACTTCTATCCCATATAGCGTGAGATCCCGGTGTATCTCCTTCAGCCTGCGCAAATACCCGCCATAGCCTGTTCCGATATCAAACAGAGAATCCACCTTCTCTTTTTTCACCCATGAAGCGATCTTCGGAAAGGCGATCGTTTCCAGCAAAGCCGATGTGCGGGCGACAGTATCACTATAATTCTCTTCAAAGAACGTCACTTCTTTTCCCTGAATCAAATCACGATAAGAGAGCATCGTCGGAATATGAAGCTCCATCATTTCTTTAATAAGAATCCCGACGGAATCAGGACTTTCCTTGGACACATACTTAACAAGGTGACGCTTCGGTTTAATTTTGCCATTGCGCTTTTCCTTCAGATGACCAAGAACGATCCCGACATCCACCCATCGTTGCAGAAGATCCTGATTCCAATTATGGCGGGCCGCTACCTCCTCCACGGTGGCACCTTTGGAAAAATGGCGAAACAAATCGAGACTGTAGCCAAGGTGGGCATGCCAGGTCGGCAGGAAGGGCTCGTTCCGCTTCATCCATTTGCGCGCATTCCACAAGCGTAAATATTCAGTTATCATCACTGTTCACCCCACATGTCACTTGCCAAGGATAATCATCCTTCGTTGTAAAAACGTGCTGCTGTAATACCTTTCTCTTCCCCCGGAAGAAGAGATGAAAACCGTCTTTTGCTCGGAAAGGGACAAGACCGAGCCCGGAAATGTTCAGCATTTGCTTATCATGCAAACTCCTGCTGTTGACAAGGGAGCGGATAGCTGTCATCCGCAGCCTCTGCCAGGCTCTCCCTTTTGGACTGTACATCTTCGCAAACAGATGACTAAGCCATGAGATGTACTCGACCCGTTTCTTTCGAACATCTTCAAACCAATGAAACCATGTATAGTCTCTCGATTTGCCGGATTGATACATCCAGCTGATCAGCTCGCCTAAAATGTCGGCATCCTGAATCGCGAGGTTCATTCCTTCGCCGGCCATCGGATGAACGCTGTGCGCCGCATCGCCAATCACAATCAAGTTCGAGCGGTAATAGCGGTGAACCGTCTCCCTGACAGGAACCATCAATTGAATCTCCTTCCACTCAGTCACCGTCTGGACATAGCCGTCCAGACGTGGTTCAAGCCGGAGATAATGCTCGTGAACCGCAGACGGTCCAGCCTGCTTCAACTGTTTATATTCTCCCGGCCTGATCTGCAGCACGCTCCTCACCCGCTCACCGGGTAAAGGAAACAGGCCAAGAAAACGCTCTTCATCAGCAATCATTTCTCCTTCTTTCAATTCGGGCGGACATGCAAAGGAAAAGGTTAGAAAATCATGATTATACGATTGGATGTCGAACGTGATCCCGGCTTTTTTGCGGATCCTCGACCCTCTCCCGTCCGCCCCGACGATAATATTGGCGCTGATGCTCTGAAGCTCATCGCGATATTTAATCCGTGCCGTATGACTCGTCTCCAGGTCGAGAAAAACAGCCGGCCGGACGAGTTGAAAGCTTTCACAGGCAAGCGCCTCTTTCACCAACAGCTCGCGCAAACGATCATGCGGAATCATTGCCGCCATCGCATGCTCCGGCAATACTGAATAATCCATTCGCACATGGAGCAATTCCTCGCGTCTTCTCCCAACCTCTCTCGTATGAACTGCCTCAAGTGGATACATGTCAGCTTCCAGACGGTCCAAAAAGCCCAAGCGCTCGAATATTTGCAGTGTTTTTGGCTGAAGCAATTCTCCCTTATAAAGATGACCGGCTCCTTCCTCCCGCTCCACGACAATCACGGGAACACTGCGCCGCGCCAGCTTCAGCGCAAGGCTCAAACCGGCGACTCCACCGCCGATAATCAGCACCTCTGTTTTCATCCTTTTCACCACCTAACCGACATTTCCCTCAAGGCAGCGCTCTGAAACTAGTAGAACGAACGATGGGAAAATACCTATTTTGTTATGGAACTCTTCGGTTTATAATGAGATCATGCTTAGTGATAAAGGATGGAAACACGTGAAAAAATTTATGACAATTGCTTTCTTCATTTTACTGGGACTCTTTTTCCTAGTTTTATATATGTTTTTGGATAATGACCATGTACGACAGATAACCTATAAAACATTAATCGGCGAACATCATATCCCGAAGGATTATGTCCCAATTTACAAAGAAGCGGCTGAACAGTACGACATCCCATGGGAGCTGCTTGCTTCTGTACATAGAGTGGAAACGATTTTTT
This sequence comes from Halalkalibacter oceani, assembly GCF_023715705.1. GTDB lineage: Bacteria > Bacillota > Bacilli > Bacillales > Bacillaceae_D > Halalkalibacter > Halalkalibacter oceani_A. The sequence goes on along the minus strand of NZ_JAMBOS010000006.1, from coordinate 68,461 downwards.
CGACGATGGACCCATTAGTAAGTCCGGTTGGGGCGCTTGGGCATTTTCAATTTATGCCGCGAACGTGGGTCGGCTGGTCGTACCCCGGGGGACAATTAGGGGAAATTGAAGATGACATCGATTTGACCGATCTCGATTTAATTACAGAGCACAACGGGTATGGAGTGGACGGTAGCGGAAATGGCAAAGCAGACCCGTTTGATTTGCGAGATGCCGCCTATGCAGCGGCCTACTATCTCGCAGATCACGGAGCGGCAAATGGCGAGATTGAAGAAGCGCTGTTTGCTTATAACAAAAGCGACGATTATGTTCGGGAAGTGATGGGCTACTACGAATCGTATTTGGACTATTATGAGCTTGTTTCCTTTCCAACCGCAAAATATAAATAGCATGGCCGACTACTGACCGGATGACGAGCATAGACTAGAAGCAAGAGGTGGAGCTATGCTGAACATCCTGGTAACGTTTCTGCTTTCGCTGTTAGTCAGTCTCGACGGCTATGTCATCGGTTTTTCATTCGGTTTAAAAAGGATACGGATCCCGTTGACGATCGTGGTAATGATTGCCGGCTTTTCCTCGGTCGTCATCCTCGTTTCGATGGGGATCGGCCATCTCATTGGCGAGCTTGTCCCGATAAAAAACATTCAAGTATTCGCCGGGCTGCTGTTAATTGGTGCCGGTCTTTATCACTTTTTGCAGGATCCTCCCTTATACCGCAGGTCTTATTTCTTAATGATTGCCCTGTTTATGAACATTGATAACATCGGCTACGGCATTCAAGCCGGCCTGGCACAGCGACCATTGTCGTTTGCGCCCTTAGCCGGCCTATTATTATGTGTTTCAATCGTGGTCGGCGTCATTCACGGCCAGGAAACAAAGAACCGCTTTCTGCTCCGTTATGTCTCGATTGCGCCTGCCCTGCTTTTTATTATCCTCGGTTTAAGCAAGGTTTTGCTTAGCTGATGTGACCCGCTGCTGCTTCCCTTATTTCGCCGTTTCACCGATTGTTATTTCGCTCAGCTCCCCTGTTTTTACGTCATAACGGTGAAGATGATAGTCAGGGGCCCGGCTCGGAAAAGCGCGATCCTCGGTGAAGTACAGGTACTTCTCTCTGAAGACGGGCTCCATCACATAGGTTTTTAAGCTTGTCACCTGCTCAACCTCTTTTGTCGCGAGATCGAGAAGAAACAATTCATATTGAAAGGTTCCGCCTTCATCCGCGTTCGTAATCGTGGTGAGGGCCAGTTTTTTTCCGTCTGGTGAAACGGCGAGACCGTACAGCTCCTCGTTCCAGTAACGCGGCTCGATTTTTGTCAGCTCGCCCGGCACTTCAAGCGGCATCATAAATAAGCTTTGCTTGATATCAAACATCTCTTCCGCTGTTTCTGCCGCCTGCTCATCAGCGAACATTGTCACATACAGTGCATCGTCGCTGACGGAAACCGCCATGTCAGACATATCATATTCTAGCCGTTCTGTTAATCGCCTCATTTCCGAACCATCTAGCGGGATCGCAAAAATGTCAAATTCATGCGGGCGCTGCTGGGCAATGGGCGAATAATTTTCAAAGGTCGCCGCTTTCAAGGCATAGACCACACTGTCATCACCGCCGAAGCTCAGCCTCGTGAGCAGCTCTCCGCTTTCATAAATCGTCTCGCGCTCCCCGCTGACCGTATCGAGCTTCACGAGCGAGCTTTTCCAACCCGCTCCCTGCTGAACGGTAGACACGTAGACAATATCGGTTCCATTCGGGGAAAAAACCGGGGAAGAAATGCGCTCATTTTCGCTTTCTGTCACAAGCAGCTTTCCCCCCACTCCGTTGTGATCCGCCAAGTAAAGACCAACTTGCCCGTTCACTGCATAGCGATAGAGAAGCTGCGTTTCATCATAGGATACGTCAAACCCTTCCTGTAAGCCGGTAAATTCATTCGCTCCGGCCGGCCGGTAAGACTCCCCGACAGACCAGAGAACAACAATGCCGATCAGCACGGCGATTGACAAGCTCAAAGCTACTGTTTTTTTCTTCATGCTTTCTTCCTCCCTATCGCATATACACGACTACAAACATGATCATCACACCGACCGTCAAGCCGGCACCAGCCCACATCCACGGACTGTTCTTTTTAGCGGCTTCATATTGCCACCAGTAGGAAAGCGCCCAAAAGACAATCAGCCCAAGCGGCAGCAACAGATACACTGTCAAGCCGGCAAAAATCAGCAATCCCGCCATAAATAAACCGGAAAAGCCGACAATGACGACACCTGTCAGCAAATTAAATAGATGGACCCCTTTTCGCTTCTGCTCCTTAGCCTTGGACATCTTCTTTTCCACCGGCGTTTTCAGCGCCGTCAGCACGACCAATGTCAGCGTGAGCACAATCAGCCCTCCGCCTAAAAGCTGAAGCGGCATAATGTAAGCCTGTGTGCCTGTATCAATAATAAGCAGCCCCAAAAAATAAAAAGGGATTTGCCCCGCTAAGTAAAGATTCATCAACAGCTTGCGATTGCCCATATAGGCCGGAAAAAGGGCGAGCAAGAGAAAGCCAAGTCCCGACAGGCTAACAATCGTCATCCAAATAGAATGCGGCTCCGCAAGCTGAACCGCTCCATGTAAATAGGCAAGAGCGGCGAAGATGATCGAACCGCCCCCGAGCAAGAAGAGCAGCTCCTTACGATATGGAAACAGCGAGCGCTGCAATTGCTCCCCCACTTCCTGATCACCGCCAAAATCGGCAATCGCCAGCGCGACGGCCCGTTCCTCACTTTCCCCTTCCAACAAATAATGTTCCTTCGCCTGCACCAGATGACTTCGCATTTCCTCGGCCAACTCCTCACGATCAGCCTGGTCACATTCCACATGCTGGAGGATCTGGTCAATATACTTGTCAATCGCCTTCATACCTCGCCCTCCACACATTTATAAATCAACTGATGAATCGTATTCCAGTCATTCAGCTTCGCCTGAAGCCCCTTTCGCCCCTCATCGGTAATCGCATAATACTTGCGCCGGCTCCCGCCTTCACTTTCCTTCCAGTAAGAGGTAAGACGTCCTTTTTTCTCTAAACGCTTTAATGCCGGATACAGCGTCCCCTCGCTCATATTATAAAGCTGATCGCTCGTTTCCTTTAAAGAACGCACGATTTCATAGCCATACATATCCCGCTGCGAAATAAGGGACAGCAGCAAAATATCAATACTTCCTTTCATTAATTCCTTATCCATTTCACCCCACCCTTACATTGCTTGTTTTTTACATTGTAATACGATATGCATCGTAATACAAGGGTAAATGTGGCAAATAAAGGAATAAAAAAAGCCACCTCGCAAAGCCCTGATAAGGTGCCTTGCCCGGCAGCGGTTGGTTTATTTACTTTGGCAGCTTGTCGTTTAGCGCAAAAAAGAAAGGGGCATTTCAATCGATGGACTCAGAAAGAGTGCAACGTCAGATTCGCGGTGAGTATGACCTTAAAGTCATATTTCAGTCCATGCACTTACAAAGAGTGCAACAGCGAAAATAATCCTGAATTTATTAAGAAAATACTTAAATTGATAGTATTTCCATTTACTCATTAAAAAGATATTACCATGTAATATTCCCTATCAACAACAAAATTTTGATAATATTCACTCTTTTTCTATTCAATTCACCATATCGAAAGACCTGATTTTCATCAAAATCTCTACTATCAAGTAAGGCTATAGAAAAAGCTTGCTGAAACCCCTTATTTCAAGGAAATATTGCATGCTGAGATCATGGACTAAATTAGCTTGACAAAAAAGATTACAAATGTAATATTTAATGGCGTACTTGATTTTCAGAGCTACAAACCATTCGAAAAAGGAGAACTGAGAAATGAAAATGACAAAAATAGCAGCAGCACTTGGGGTGGGAGCTTTATGTCTGTTTGGATGTTCGCAAAATAATGAGCAAGCAGTTCCCAGTCAGCCGGAGTCTAAGAAGCCCGAAAGTTCGATTGAAGAAATTTTTACTCAGCTGGAAGAAGAGTTTGACGCCCGCCTCGGAATCTATGCATTAGATACGGCTACGGGAGAGACCGTTGCCTACCGGTCAGGGGAACGTTTTATTTATGCATCCACCTTTAAACCGCTTGCGGTCGGCGTCCTCCTCCAGCAAAAATCGATTGAAGAATTGGATGAGCTGATTACATACTCACCTGATGATTTAGTCAACTACAATCCAATTACAGAAAACCATGTAGAATCCGGGATGACCTTAAAAGAGCTGAGCGACGCCTCGATTCGCTACAGTGATAACACCGCCGCCAATTTAATTTTTCATGAAATTGGCGGACCAGAAGGTTTTAAGGAAGGACTTCGGGCGATCGGGGATGACGTAACCGAGCCGAAAAATATCGAGCCTGAGCTGAATCATGTAGAACCAGGTGAAACACGAGATACAAGCACACCAGAAGCATTAGCGAAGAGCTTGCAGGAATTCGCCCTCGGCGAAGCCCTCCCGACCGAAAAACAAGAACTGCTAATCGACTGGCTCAAGCGAAACACTACCGGCGATGCTCTTATCCGCGCTGGCGTGCCAGAAGGCTGGGAAGTCGGAGACAAAACCGGAGCCGGCGCTTACGGCACCCGTAATGACATCGCCATCATCTGGCCACCCGACCAAGAGCCAATCATCCTTGCGATACTTTCCAGCAAAGACGAACCAGACGCGGCATACGATGACGAGTTAATCGCCAGAGCGACTGAGGAAGTGATGAAACTTTTGTTTGAGACAGAGTAGTAGTCATTCAAAGGTGATGAGTTGCCCCAGCAAATGAGACTGAAAAAGTCATGTGTAAAGCACTTGCATGACTTTTTCTATCATATGGATGGACGATAGTAGATAGACTCCGGATACTCTTTCGTTTTACGGGGTTCTTTGAAGCCCCTTACGAGTGCAAATCTTGCAAGTCCGTGCGCTTGTATAAGACTGGAACTTCCTCCGCAAGCCCTACCCCCTCCAATTCAGCTATGTAATTTCAATTACGTATTTATATAGAACGCGATCCACACCGACTCAAAAGTGTTTTGGTACGCGAAGATTTCAATTCACGGACTCATAAAGAGTGCAATAGTGCGTGACAGAGTGATAATGTGTATAAAAAAAGCGATACTTTTTTAGCATCGCATTAGTTCATATCCACTATCCATTTCCATCAGATTTATCTATCTTTTGAGCTATTTCATCTAACTTTTTGAGAAGTAACACATCATTATGAGTTTTAGCTCGCATATATCGTAAAACACTTATTAAGAAGTAAATGATAAAACCAAAAATTAATAGATAAATTAAAGTACCAAATCCAGCCATATTAACATACCTCCTTTACTAATAATATACATTTACGAATGGTAGTAACATAAAGTTTCAAAAAGTTCACAGAAGTATATGCGTGGTACGACCATGAAACACGGCAGCTATTTCAATCCACGCACTCACATAGAGTGCGATAGCCAAAGTCCCCTGTTTTTTTGCGTTTTTCTTCTCTAAATAAGGGATTTTGGTTGTTTGAATGGCAATATGCTTTATTTCTGCTTCGTTTTGTTACATAGTTTCACACAATTTAGTCGTTTTTTGGTGCGAACCTCCCGGGGATTTGATGGGCGCTTCGGGTTCGCACTGGCTATGTTTTGGTGAGTGTTGCTTGTCTTTATTTTACCTTATTCTGAAAGTTTGTACACAAAAAGGATTGGATCGTGTGTTGGGTTTCACTTGATCCAATCCTTTGTTGGTCTTATTTATCAGCTGCGACGGTGTTGCGGAGCTTGCCGACTTTTTCTACTTCGACGATGACTTCGTCGCCTGGCTTGAGCCACACTTGCGGAGTGCGGGACATGCCGACGCCAGGAGGTGTTCCTGTGGCGATGACATCGCCTGGTTCGAAGGTCATGGATTGTGATAGATAGGACAGGATGTACGTGATGTCAAAAATAAGATTCTTTGTGTTGGAATCCTGTAGTGTTTCTCCATTAAGTGTCAGCTTGATGTCGAGCTTGTGCGGATCCTCGATTTCATCTTTTGTGACGAGGACCGGTCCCATTGGAGCGAAGGTATCTGGCGATTTGCCCCGCACCCATTGGCCGTCGCCAAGCTGGATGTCGCGTGCGCTGACGTCATTGATAATCGTGTAGCCGGCGACATAGTCCATCGCTTCTTCTTTGCTGACTTTTTTCGCCTTTTTGCCGATGACGAAGGCGAATTCGGCTTCATAATCGATTTCGCTTGAATTAACGGGTAAGAGGATTTCTTCATCCGGTCCAATGATCGCGTTGCTGTACTTTGAGAAGATGACAGGCGATTTCGGTACGTCCATTCCTGTTTCTTCGCAGTGATCAAGATAGTTCAGACCGACACAGACGAGCTTGCCGGCTTTCGGAACTGGCGCCTGGAGGGTGACATCGTTTGCGGCATACACGATTTTCTCACCATTTGGTCCTTCCTTTTCGCCGTCGGCGACTCGCGCAATGACTTCTTCAGCCGCTTTTAAGGCGTCTTCTCCTTTTTCAAGAAAGCGGTTCATGTCCGCCGGGACGATTGCATCGGCAAGCGCGTATGGACTTGTCACCCCTTGCTCAGACAGAAGGAGTGTGTAGCCGTAGTTTAAATCGATCATCTGCTCATTTACTAATGCTCCGAGTCTCGTAATCCCATTTGTCGTAAACGTTGCTAGTTTCATTGTCTATTCCTCCCAGATTCATATAATTACTGATTAAAAGCGGAAAACTGGCTTTGGTACTTTCTTGGCGATCGCGTCTTCAAATGCCTGAACCGCGTCTTCAGGATCATAATAAGCGACGAGTTTGTCGGTTTGGATTAAGCCTTGATCAAGCATTTTGATCGCCCGTTCGAAATCGAACCAAGTAGAGGCGAAGCTCGTATAAATCGTAATTTCCTTACGCACCGCAATGGAAAGATTCGCTTCGACCGGCTTGGCAAACAAGCCGATTAGCGTGATGCTTCCTCCCTTGGCGACAACATCGAGAGTCGTCTGGAAAATAGGAGACGCACCTGAACACTCAAGCACCGCATGGACCGTTTGACGTCCGTACAGCTCCTGTAAGGCGTCAGTAATCGGTTGCTGGCTGACATTGATCGTTTGACAGCCGAGCTCCCTCGCAATCGGAAGGCGGATTTCTTCATCCGAATCAATCCCGACCACGATCGGCTCCGCGCCAACTGCTTTTACCATTTGCGCCGCCAAAATTCCGATCGGTCCAGGGCCTGTAACGAGGACAAGATCTCCGGCTCTAATATTGCTTCGATCTAAAACAGCGTGAGTCAGCACGGAAGTCGGTTCGACGAGACATGCTTTTTCAAACGACAATGAGTCGGGAATTTTGTGTAAGTCTGTTGGCGGGACGGCGACATATTCGGCAAAAATTCCGTCACGATGCATGCCGCGAATTTGAAAATCATTACAAATATGGCGGTTGCCGCGAAGGCAGCTTTCACATTTCCTGCAATAATTAATCGCTTCGATCACGACACGGTCTCCCGGTTTAAAATCCTTTACTTGCGCACCAACCTCGGCAACCTCGCCTGAGCACTCGTGCCCCATAATGACAGGTGGCTGGATGAAGTGGTGAGTAGGTGCAAAATGGTAGGCATGGACATCCGAGCCGCAAATTGAAGCGTTTTTAATTTTGACAAGCACTTCATTTTCTCCAATTGTTGGGGTAGGAACATCAAGAACCTGTACTCCACCATGTGTTCGTTCTGTTTTGACAACTGCTTTCATCATTGACCCTCTTTTCCTGATTTTTTTAAGGGCTTACGCCATTTTCCCGAAGGTAACTCCACCGTCAATGTAGAGAGGCGAGCCCATCATAAACTTCGATTCATCTGATGCAAGGAACAAAGCGGCACGAGCGACGTCATCCGGACGACCGAGATCGCCGCTGAGCTGCCGTTTACGGATTGTCGCCAATCCTTCCTCCGGATCATCATAGGAATTCTTTAAATAATTCTCCACAAATGGCGTTAAAATCGTCCCCGGAAGAAGCGCGTTTACACGGATATTGTAAGGCGCATAATCAACCTGCATCGATTTTGTCAGTGCCAGCACCGCCCCTTTTGTCGCCGCATAGACAGCGCGGTTCATCAACCCGATTTCCGCGATCGTCGAGGACATATTAATGATGTTTCCCTGCTTGCGTTCAATCATTTGCGGCAGAACATATTTTGACGGTAAAAACACGCCTTTCATATTGACATTGACGACCCTGTCCCACAGCTCCTCACTAAGCTCGTGGAGCGGACCGACTCCGGAGATGCCGGCATTATTGAACAGAACATCAATCGCGCCAAGCTTGTCAGTCGCTTCGTTGATCATTGCCTCGACTTCATCGGCCTTCGTGACATCGGCCTGAATGAAAATTGCTTCTCCCCCCTCTTCCTGAATTGCCTGGACCGTTGCTTCACCATCCTCTTTTGATAAATCGTTAATTATCAATTTTGCTCCTTCAGCCGCAAATAATTTGGCTGTGCTTCTTCCAATCCCTGACCCTGACCCAGTAATTAGAACGACTTTATTTTCCAGTCTCATCGTCTCAACCTCTCTCTTCCTTTTGATGACCGGCATGTTGGGAGATGCGATGTCCCAGACTGATAATCTCTTCCCTCGCCAGCTCTTCTTTTTCTTTCCACATTGTAGAACTCATCGATATGCTTACCGCGGCGATCATTTTGTTGGCATGGTTGTAAATCGGGGCAGCCACACAGCAAAATCCTTCTACTGCTTCGTCTCGATCAACCGCCACCTGCTGTTGCCTGATAAGCTCCAGCTGCTCATACAGCTCAGTTCGTGTTGCCACCGTGTACTTTGTTTTCGGCTCTAGCTCTTCCTCTTGAAATAGATCATCCAGCTCCTCCGCTGATAAATGAGAGAGCTGAATCTTGCCAAGTGCTGTGGCATAAGCAGCAAAACGCATCCCCGGATCAGAGACGAGCCGCATTGGGGAGGCGCTCTCTTCCTTGGCCAGATATACCACGTCTTGCCGATCAAGCATTGCTAATTGCACGGCTTCCCCGACATGACGCACCGTCATTCTCGCTTCCTGATGAAAGGATTGCATTAAATTGAACTGGCGAAAGTACGACGCGCTGATCACTCCCAAAGTCGGTCCGAGCGCATAGGTATCGCCTTTTTCCTTTGTCACCCAGCCTAATGTTTCCAAAGTCGTTAACAGGGAGTACATTGAGCTTTTATGAATATCAAGCCGATTAGCGAGATCCATTAACTTGAGACTTGAAGGCTCCTTGGCCAGCAAGGCGATAATTTTATCAGCCCGCTCAATGGCAGGAACCCAATATTTTCTTGTCATTTGCTTAAAACCTCCAAAGCGCCATCTTCAGGTTTTGTATAATAAACCTTGTTTTATATGGCAACATTAATATATCACATAAGGTAACCGCTTTCAATATTATATTCCAAAAATTCATATCATTTTTTTTTGTAAGCAAGGACTTTTCCAAATAACTGAACTACAAAGAAAAAGAGGAAGCATCACCAGGTCGGGCTCACCTGATAATCTTCCTCGGACAATAATGAAACCGCTTAAGTTTCAGACGACTACAACGTAAATCCCCCATCAACAACGATGGTCTGCCCCGTTACAAAACCAGCATTTTCGACAAGCCCCAGTGCAACTTCAGCAATATCCTCTGCTGTTGAAGCCCGGCCCAGCGGCGTACCGGCTGATAAGCGTTCAACATGATCCTCTTTTCCTTCAACCCAGCGTGTCATCACGATACCCGGCGCGATGGCATTAACCCTGACATCCGGTGCAAGCACACGCGCCAATGATTTCGTGACGCTGATCGCCGCCGCCTTTGAAGCGGCATAGGCAATTGAACTACCGGCCCCGGTTAAGCCCGCTATCGATGTAATATTAACAATCGCTCCTTGGCTTTTCTTTAAATGATCGGCACAAGCGCGACTGACCATAAAGACCCCTTTTGTATTGACAGAAAAAGCGCGATCCCAATGCTCACTGCGGAGCCCGGCTAGATCATCAAGTTCGACAAAATCAGTCGTTCCGGCATTGTTGACCAGAATATCAATTTGACCAAACGTCTTTATCGTCTCTTCGACCATTGCTTCAATTTCCTCTTCCTCCGCGACGTCGGCGCAAAACACAAAGCCGTTCACTCCAAGCGCTTTTATTTCCTCCAGCGTCGCCTGCGCTTCCTGTTCAGAGCGCGAGTAATTAACGACGATATTGACCCCTTTTTCCGCTAAGCGAAGAGCGGTCGCCCGGCCAATTCCCGTACCTCCGCCTGTAATAATTGCAGTTTTTCCTTTTAGATTCATCTTTTTCGCCTGCCTTCACCATTAATTTTTCCTCTACTATTTTCGGCACGCCCCGCCGAATCCCCTGCTAAATGGATTAGATCGATTGAATTGGTAAAGGCAGCATCTGCCCTAAGTCAGACGATGGACTTGGTAGTAGATGCTGATTCTATGGAAGAAAACAGAGAAGAATGAGGAGTGGCTTAGTAGCGGTATTTCATCTAAAGAGAGGTTGAATTGCGCTCCACTTGGGGTGAACTACGGAGAGGAGATTTCGATCCGTGCACTGATGTAGAGTGTAACAAGCAGAAGAAGACAACATACCGCTTTTCGGGTAATTTCAATCCATGCACTCATATAGAGTGCAACACGAGTTGAGAGGGTAATACGTACCCCGTGGCTCATTTCAATCCATGCACTCATAAAGAGTGCAACATGGCTTCATTTAGCATATCTCATGACCACAAAATTTCAATCCATGCTCTCATATAGAGTGCAACCCAAACGTTTACCGGTTATTGAGTCGCTCTTCAAAATTTCAATCCATGCTCTCATATAGAGTGCAACCCAAGGCTCGTCTACGATATTATCGAACATCATTATTTCAATCCATGCTCTCATATAGAGTGCGACGCTTCTCGGTTACAAGACAGTTCTTGAAATCAAATTTCAATCCACGCACTCACAAAAAGTGCGACAGCGAAAATCCGCCGTTTCCGGCATTATCCATTCGCAAAGTGGGCAGTTTCCGCTCATTTGGGGCTGTCTTCTCGATAGCCCAACCCATTATCACATACACACCCATAATTTGGTTTATTTTTGGTGCGAACCTCCCGGGGATTTCATCTGCGCTTCAGGTTCGCACCGAACTCCGATGACTAAAGCCTCCTCAATATCCAGCTCTGAGGTCGAGGGGAATCGACTTTTTCCTCGCTCCCCCGCTTGACTTTGCTTTCTTTTATATTCACATAATTTTCTGTCGCCTTCAATTATTATTTGTACGCTTCGCTGCCTGGGTTACGTCTTTTTAAGCCTGTTGATGGCAAAAAGACATAAGATGAGCGGGAGAGCGGCTCCCATCAGGAGGTTTAGAGGCACGTAGCTCTTAAAAAGAAACTCATTCAGTTCCTCATAGTTTCTCGCAAACAGGGTCGCCCCGACGCCGATCAGCCAGGCGAACGGGATGACTAATGGGCGGTATGTTGCAGCCTTTAACGCCTGGGCCGTACCGAGACTGAGACCGTAAAAAAACAGCGAGATTCGGACCGTTAGGCCGACCGTCCAGAAAAGAATCGCAATCGTATCGAACCGGTTAATGACCTCTCCGGCCTGGATATAGCGGACTTCGGTAAAAGTCGGAAACGTCATCTTTGCCGCTTCTACAGGACCAAACAGGGCAATCGGTCCGGTGATGGGACCGAGAAAGAAAATAAGCGTAATCACCGCCGTCCAGACGCCTGTTTTTACCAGCTTATTCGGGCGGCGGACATACGGGAGGATCATTCCTAAAATGACAAATTCACCAAACCACGCCATCACCGACAATGATCCTATCGCGACAGGCTGAATGCCATTTCCGAGGATCGGTAATAAATTGCTGTAATCTTTCTCTTCGCCTGTTGTTAAAAAAACGACAACGATCGCGATCACAACGAGGATCGGCAAGAGAATTTGATTGAGCCGGCCTAATGTTTCCAGCCCTAAATAAATAATAAATGACGTCAGGAGAAGAATAAGCGTCGCAAAAATCCATAACGGAATATCATCCATGATGAGCTGATAGGTTTCCGCAAACAAGCGAACCGCTAAAACCACCATAATATAGAAGTAAATCAAGTAAAGGATCCCGATGATTTTACCGAACCAGGAAAAGTTTTGAAACAAAATTTCGATTATGTCAGACCCGGGAAAGCCTGAGATAATTTCACCAGTGAAATGATCCCAATCAGTCCCAGTATGGTTCCGACAATCGCCGCTATCCAGCCGTCTTGTCGGCTCTGCGCAAAGACAACGGTTAATAAAATTAAATGGCCAATAATCGTTAAGGATGTAATCGCCAGCATCGCGGCCTGCGTGTTGCTAATTCTGCCTTTTTCAATCATGATGCGTTACCCTCCCTTCATTTCTCAAGTGGGCTTACTGTATTGAGCAGATTTGAAATAGAGAAATAGGAGAAATCATGGATGACATATATGCCTGCCAGCACGGCCAAGCCGACAATCCCTACCTGGGCGATGAACATTTTATAATCCTTCTCTTTCCATACAAAGTACATATGTCTCAATGTCGTCAGCAACAGCAAAACGACAAACAATAAGCTCATCAATAGTTTCATCTGTTTCGTTACCTCGATTCATTGGCTTTGCTTGGATCTTTTTGCTGGCCGTAGCGGATAATATTCGCTTCGACGTTCAGGTCAATATTCATCTCTTTCAATAAGCCATTTCTCCATTCAGGCGCCATTTGGTCCCATTGCTTCGGATACTTGCGATAAATTGCTTCACCGAAACCAAAAATATCGGTTTCCCACTGCTTTTGCGCTACGTTTAACACACTAGTTACATCCTGTCTAATCGCTTTTTCCAGTTTCCTATTCAGCAATTCAATTTGGTCAGTGTCAACATTGAAATCCAAACAGGAAATTTCTTTAAGCTGCGCGTTAACCTGAATGTTGAGGGTCATGTTTAGTTGCTGAGCGCTAATTTCCGGTATCAATTGAGATTGACTGTTCTGCAACAATAAACCGATTGCGCCCGGACCGTTTTTGCCACAATCTAGGACGAGGACATCATTACTAAGCTCTCCTTGAATGGACAAAAGCCCACGCGTTTGCCTTTCATCAAGGAAGCCTACCAGCTCTCCTCCTTTAAAGGCCGCTGTTCCATACAGGCTGAGGGTTTCCATATTTTCTTGTTCATTTTCTTCCGTGTTCGCCTGTTCCTCTGCCCCTGGTTCATTTTGATTTTCCGAACCCATGTCTTCACTGCGCACCTCTACTCTCAGCTGTTCTGCCGGTATCACGACACCGGTAACCGGGTCAATCGTATTGCTGGAAACATGCTTTCTAAATTGCATCAGATCATGGATAACCTGTGTGCTGGCAAACTCATTAATGTTCACCAAGTCATTGATTTCTGAGCCAAGCGTTGAATTAAATTGAGGGCGCAGCTTCAGCAAATCAGCCGCCTGTCCTTTCGTCACAAGCATATTGATATTCGGGCGAAAATCATTTTCTCTTTTAAAGAAATCAAGGGAAGTCTCCATGTGATTTCGGGCGGCTCTTTCGCCGAATATCACTGTCGATACATGACCAAAATAGGCCTCTTCTGACACAGCACTTGCCAGCTTGCCGATCGCTTCAAACATATCCTTTCCTGTCGACGTGTGAATGAGAAATTTGTTTTTATGCTGACCACCGGCTCCACCGACAAAGGTGTCAGAGAACAGGGACTCTGCTTTAATAAATAAAGCTGAAACTTCAAGGTCGCCAGCTTCGTTTTCATCTACGCCGAGAACGCTAATAATCGCCAGATCATTAATTTCCCTGTTACTCCAACAGCCGGCAAGACAAATGGTAGCCAGCAGAATCAGCACACCGATGTGTAATGAAGCTTTATTTTTCCTCATCCCGATCCCCCTTTTGTTCTTTTCGTGCAGGATCGCCACTATTTTCTTGCCGGTAGATACGATCAATATCAAATCTGGCAGACTCCATATTCACCGCCCACCTCGGCGCCCGTATAAACACGTCTTTCCAGCCTGCTCGGGTCGCAGGGGAAATCGGCGCAAAATATGGAACGCCAAACGAGCGCAAACTCACCAAATGAGTTAACAGAAACAAAAGCCCGACCAGAAGTCCCATAAAACCAAACACTCCCGTTAAGATGAGGATGATAAACCCGCTAAAGCGGATAATTTGATGAAATTCATAATCCGGTAAAATAAAGGAAACGAGCGCCGCGAGCGAGATAAAAATCATCGTTACGGCTCCAATCAACCCGCCTTGTACAGCGATTTGCCCGATCAGCAGCAGCCCTAAAATTGTAACGGTCGAGCCCCCAAGCGTCTTCGGCATTCTAAAGCCCGCTTCGCGGATCACTTCGAACGTAATTAACATAAAAATCGCTTCAACCAATACAGGATACGGTAAATCTTCGCGACTGGCAGCAATCCGAATTAAGAAAGGCGTCTGGATCAGATCCTGGTGATACATCGTCAGACCGATATAAAACGACGGAAGAATCAAGGCGACCAGCAGCCCGAAAAAACGTACCCAGCGGATCGCAGATGATAGGAATGAGTTCTCAAAGTAATCCTCGCTGGATTTGAAAAAGTCAAAGAACACCGCAGGAACGGTCAGGACGAAAGGTGTACCGTCGATCAGAATGGCAATTTTCCCATCCAGCAATGCTCCGCAGACCCGGTCAGGACGCTCCGTTGTCACTACTGTCGGAAAAGGCGACTTGGGCGCATCATTAATCATCGTCGCTACAGATTGACTGTCCAAAATGCCATCAATTTTGATTTGCGCCAAGCGCTCGAGCACTTCTTGCACCATCTCGTCATTCGCCACGCCTTTCACATAGGCGACACTAACTTGTGTATTCGTTTTCGTACCGAGCGTCATGTGCTGAATCTTTAATGCCGGGTTTCGTATTCTTTTGCGGATTAACATCACATTTGTCTGGATGTTTTCGATAAAGCCTTCCTTTGGCCCCTTGATGGTTTGCTCCGTGCTCGGCTCAGTAATGTTTCTGCCTGCCGTATTGGATGGAAAGATAAAAGCATGTTTTTCCTGATCGATTAAAAGGATGGCTTGCCCGGCCAGCAGTTGTTTCATAACGGAATCCAGATCGTTTACTTCCTCAACATTGTTGATCGATAACCGATTGCGGATAAATGTCGGCAGGTCTTCCTCATTATGGTTAACCCTCAATAGTCCTTGTTCCATTTCGAACAAAGTTTGGCTATTTATCATATCAGCAAAATAAATAAAACAGAGCTTTTTCGTTTCAATTTCCGCAAAATGATAAACAAGATCATCACATTCTTCAAATGTGTTTTTTATGAATGCCACATTTTCATGTAAGGATGCGGATAGAAGTTCGGAATGCGTTTCCCTGTTTTTAACATGCTCTAACATTTCTTTACACCACCTTTAACGTTAACTTTCCATTAAAAGTGGTATTTATACGAAAAAAAACGCCTCAGACTTCCACCCAACACTCAAAGTCGGCGCCCCTTCTCAAATCAACCATAGACCAAGGATCGCCCTCCCCATATTCGTAATGGCTCCAGGCTCCCAGATGACGTAAAGCAAAAAATAAACAGTGATCCCTGTGACAGCTGAAATAAACCAAATAACAGCCGCCCACCGGCCAAGCCTTTTATGCTTTTTGAATTGCTGCTTCCTCGCATAGCTGATCGTCACTACTCCAAATGTGACACCGATGACAGCGAGCGATATGTGAAAAAGGAGGAACGTGATGTAATAGGGCTTCAAGTTGGCCGGCCCACCAAAGGAAGTATTTCCAATCATGATTGTTCTCGTGATATAAATCGTAAAAAACAACACCGCAAACACAGCTGCGACTACCATCGTTTTTTCGTGGGCTTCTTTTCTTCCCTTGACGATTAAGTACCACCCACGCGCCACAAAAAGCGCACTCATTACAATACAAAACGTACTAAGCAATGGTAAAAATGATGTCATCTGTCGTCGCCTCCCTTCTATTCCTTCATTGAGGATTGAAGCGTCCCGTTTTCCGCTCCGCCGAATTGAACCAGCACCGTCCCGCCAATTCGGCACGATGCTGAGAATGCTTCTCCTATTTTAAGATGATCTTATAAACATTCCGGTCGTTTAAAGGCTGCACCGCACGGTAATATTCCGGAAAGATCTCGGCGAACATAGCGAATTGTTCTTCTGTTACACCGATCGGTTCGGTGAGCACGACCCATTTGACACCTTCAGTACAAGGCGGGGTTGTAAGCGAGCCGTCATAATAAAAGCCTTCTTTGTTTGGCGGAAGGAGCTGATGCAAGTCAATCTCCCTCATTTCCGTCATATTAACAGGGAGATGCTCCGGCGAGAGCTTGGCCAGTTCTGCGCTTGCTTCTCCTTTTTCCAGAAAAACCCCCAGCACGGCAAGCTGTCCGGCTGCATTTTCATGGACGAAATGAAGCTCCATATCAAATTGCTCTCCCTCGACTTCGTGTTCGGAGGGAATATGGAAATGAAGCTGAACCAGATGATAGCTCTCTCCGGCGATTTCCATCCTATTTTCTGATGAAACTGCAAGGGCTCGAATCGTATGGCCCGTGTTTTCAATTGTAAAAAGGCTTGGTTCATAAAGGACCGACACCTCTTCCTCATCCGCAATCGCCAGTGCTTCTTCCAGATTAATCGGCGATTGTTCCTCACCCTCGGCACATGCTCCAAAGGTGAAATCGAGTTCCCATCCATGTTCCGGTTCATCTTCATTTTGCAGCTGCCTTTCCTGATAACCGAAAACGGTTGAAGAAAATCCCGTTATGATGATACTGATCGCGGCAAGTGCACATGCTTGTCTCCATAAATGATGTTTCACGGCTTTCCTTCCCTTGCTCCAGACTGAAAAATGTAAAGCTACTCCTCTTATCCTTACCAATAAAAAAAGGAAAAACCCGCTTCTTTCCTGATTTTTTCATTTCTTTCCTCTTTTGCCCTCTAATCCTTCAGTTTAATTCTTATTAATAATCATTCTTACTAGGCTTATTAACCAATTATCTAATGATAATAATTATCATGTTAAAATAAATAAAATTTATGTTATAATGCTTTATAAGCTTTTAAACGTCCAATATCAAGCTATAAAGAATGATTTTTATTCTCAATTAAAATTTGTTTATTCACCTAATTGAGAATAACGGAAGGAGAGAATATGATGCTTGCAGACACACAACAGCCAACAAAACCATTCAAATTATGGAGTCAATTTCAAACACATTGGGAGCTGATCTTTGCACTTCTGGCCGGGGTCTTTATTTTAATCGGATGGCTTCTTTCACACTATGGTCATTCCGGACTTTCTGTGCTTGCTTATATACTTGCCTTTGGGATTGGTGGTTTTGCGAAAGCGAAGGAAGGGATCGTTGATACGCTCGAACATCG
Organism: Halalkalibacter oceani; assembly: GCF_023715705.1. Lineage (GTDB taxonomy): Bacteria > Bacillota > Bacilli > Bacillales > Bacillaceae_D > Halalkalibacter > Halalkalibacter oceani_A. The sequence continues at coordinate 50,998 of NZ_JAMBOS010000006.1, read as the reverse complement.
AAAATTAAACGTGGAAATGTTGATGGTAATCGCCGCGGTTGGCTCAGCGTTGATCGGCTATTGGGTAGAGGGCGCGATCTTAATTTTAATTTTTTCATTAAGCGGAGCATTAGAAACGTACACGATGAACAAAAGCAAGAAAGAAATATCGTCTTTAATGAGCTTACAGCCGGAGAAAGCGGTGCGCTACGAGGACGGGATGGAAACAAGCATCCCCATCGACTCTCTGCGCGTCAACGATGTCATTATTATTAGAGCCGGCGAACGGGTTCCCGCTGACGGCGAGCTGATTGACGGAGAGACAACCTTTGATGAAGCTGCGATCACAGGGGAAGCCATTCCGGTGTTAAAATCTACAGGCGATGACGTTTTCGCTGGCACGGTCAATATACGAGGAACGATTCTCGTCAAGGTAACGAAGCCTTTGAGCGAAACACTGTTTCAGCGCATTATTCATATGGTGCAAACGGCTCAGAGCGAAAAATCGCCTTCCCAGCTTTCTATCGAGCGGATGGAAGGCACCTACGTAAAAGTTGTCTTGCTCGTCGTCGCGCTCATGATGGTTTTACCGCATTACGTGCTTGGCTGGAGCTGGACAGAGACCATTTACCGGGCGATGATTTTATTGGTAGTTGCCTCACCCTGCGCCCTCGTCGCTTCCATTATGCCGGCGACATTGTCAGCCATTTCAAGCAGCGCCAAACGCGGAATTTTGTTTAAAGGCGGCGTTCATATCGAAAATCTCGGTCATCTTAAAGCGGTCGCCTTTGATAAAACCGGAACGTTAACGAACGGTACTCCGGAAGTAACCGATGTCGTGATCCGTGATGACCTGCAGCGGGACTCCTTTTTCTTTCATGTCGCTTCTCTTGAAACATATTCGAACCACCCGCTTGCGCAGGCGATTGTCGCCTACAGCGAGCCTCAATTAGCAGATCGGATAACGAAGCCGGAGCAAATGGAAGACATTTCGGGCTACGGCGTCCAGGGACTGTTCGCTGACGGACAGTGGAAAGCCGGAAGCGCCGCCTTTGTCGGCGAACAGGAAGCAGCGTCATTTCAGCATAACGTGGCAGAGCGCCTGGCGGCCGAAGGGAAAACCGTCGTCTTTATCAAAGATGACAAGGGAATTGCCGGCGTGATCGCTTTAAAGGATACCATTCGTCCTGAAGCTGTCGCGGCCATTGAGGCGTTGCGAAAAGAAGGGATTACGCCGGTGATGCTGACGGGAGACAGCGAACAGACCGCGAAAGCGATCGCCGCTGAAAGCGGATTGACTCATTATGAAGCAGCCTGTCTGCCGGAAAAGAAGGTAAGCCATATTAAAGAGCTGCAGCAGCAATTCGGCACGGTGGCAATGGTTGGAGACGGCATTAATGACGCCCCCGCTCTGGCGACAGCCAATGTCGGTGTCGCGATGGGAGACGGCACCGATGTCGCCCTTGAAACCGCCGATGTCGTCTTAATGAAAAATGATTTGCCGCGCTTGGCCGAAGCGGTGAAACGCTCGAAGAAAATGAACCGGATTATTAAACAGAACATTGTCTTTTCATTAAGTGTCGTCGCGCTGTTAATCGCCTCGAATTTCATGCAAGTATTAGATTTGCCACTCGGCGTCATCGGCCATGAGGGCAGCACGATTCTTGTGATTTTAAATGGATTGCGGCTGTTAAAATGGTAAAAGAAAACAGCAGGAGCGCTCTCAACATAGCTTGAGACCGCTCCTTTTTCACTCGCTGTCCTATCCTGACAACTCACCTGTTTTCCAGTCAAATTAATCGCATGTAGTTGTCAAGCGCTAAACTTCTAAGACTGCTCTCTTGCCGCTTTCATTGCGGCTGTTTCTTCTTCATTCGGTCCATACACGCCCGGTGCTACCAGCCCCGCCTGGCGCATCAGGATCGTAAGCTGACCGCGATGATGAATCTGGTGACGGACAAGCTTGTCAAGCACACCAGCATACGTAGTATCAATGAAACCAAACAGCTTCACTTCCTCAACGAGCTTGTTGTCCTGTCCTGCCCATTTTTTAGTAAATTCGGCAATCGCTGATTCGTTCGTCCTGCTATAAGCGTTGACGATAGCCGCTGCGGAGCTTTCTTCAACTGCCGGGATTTCCTGTTCCAGGCCAAGTTGGTTAAAAAACACACTGACGCTCTGGACGATATGCCAGGCGATCTCGCCAAGTGTACGCGGCTGTGCCTCAGACACTGCCTGGCTTAACGAGGCGTCTGTTAGCCTGTCCAGCACCTGTATTGTCAGATCAGCTTCTTCTTTCCAATCATTCAAAAATGCTTCGACCGTTGCATACATGTTCTTCACTCTCCCTTATTTTTCTTTCAATTAATCGTTATAGTTTTACTAAGAAGCTACATTCTTTATTATACATTCAATTTTCCATCCGGGAAAACTCATTAGAATGCTGCAAAATCTACAGTATCCGTAAAGATCATTCCAAAATAGCTGTACCTGATATGAACGGTTTTTACTTCTTCATGATGAATCACACTAACCCCATAGATTTCATCTATAGCAGAAGAAAGAGAAGCTGCTCTTTTTATTGCTGTCTCGTTCACATCCGTAAAGCGATACTCATCCGCATCTTCACCAGTAAAATCATCGGTTATGATGAAGCCGTGCGAAGCATTGCTGACTTGCAAGCCTGTTTTTAAAGGCTTTTCCTCATGATTTACCAATACCTCTACTATTTCCACGTCACGAAAGCCGTTATTGGCAATACCAACAACTACTGAAGTAGTGTCGCCGCTCGCAGCAAGTGTTCCCGTCTCTATTGGAGGATTTAGCTGCAAGAAGCCATACGCACCGCCGATCATTGTTACTAAAAACAGAGCGAAAAGCCAAACTCTTTTCTTCACATTCTCCCTCCTTTTCTTGCCGAACTCATCCTAACCTCTTTGTTACTTTTTCTTGTTCACAATATAGAACGTTCCCACACTATGGGCGACAAGGCTTTCCTTTTCATCGGTAATTTGACACTCTGCTACAACGGTTGTTTGTCCCTTATGTAAAAATTTCGTTTTCGCCCATACTTTGCTGCCTACACCTTTTTTGATAAAATTCATTTTCATTTCAAGTGTATAAACTTCCTGATCTTCCTTCAGTTCATTCACGATGTTCATTCCAATACTTATATCGGCTAGCGTATAAAGCGCCCCTCCCTGCGCCACGCCGTATGTATTTTCATTAAACTGACCCAGTTCCATAAATAACTCTCCATCATCTCCCCAATCAATTCCTAAAAATCTGGCAAAATAATGGAGCCTTGCTCTCTTATCGTCTTTTGCGTCAAAGGGAAGCTTGTAGAGCTGGACGACTCTCTCAATTTCTTTTACTTGTTCAGCTGACAATCCTTTAAGATCATTCATGATTTTATCTAGCATCAATCGAACACCCCATTCTAAAATTTCAGACATCTCCGTCATCTTATTATAACTTAAGAATCATTGCCATCGATAAAAGCTCTAAAATCAATTCAACATTATTTATACCTAACTATGTTTAGTATGAGAAACATAAAAATACCTGCCGATTATCAGCAGGTTTGAGTACATTTTCAGAATTATATTTTGCTCTTTTCTATCAGTTGAGTAAGCTCATAGATAGCTTTGAAATATCCATAAGTCATTTCTTTTTTTGAAACATTGATAATATTTTAGCTTCTGTTGGGTGTTTAGGTCTGACTCTACCAGCTATCATGCCTTTACTCTTAGTCTCTTCTTGAAAGCTAGAGATCGCTTTTTTGTACTTCTTATTATTTTTTTTAACTCTCGTTTCTAAGTCTTTAAGTCTAATAGTAGTCAATTTCCCCCCACCCTTTCTTTTTCTCATATACATCACCTCTTAAGGAAATGTATATGGAGATTTACAGTATTATAACTATTCTACTTGATTCTTTCAATGAGATAAACAAATAAGGTAGATCATCATTTCTAACAATACTATTTAAGGGATAATTAAAGGTGTACCCATATATGAACTTTTACACTTGATTAGTAAAAATATAACCTATAAACATAACAGGAACACTTATTCGTAATATATATCCCCCTCAAATTTTTGATGGAGCTTTATTTCATACTTGTGTGCCATTCCCTTAGATACTCTCGCAAAACGCAAAGCTTAAAAGTTAAGCTTTGCTTAGCCATAATAAAACACCCCAAAAGGGAGATTTTTGGCTCTCTACCTTTTGGGGTGCCCTCAATTTTGGTCACTATCAATCATACTTTTACAAGGAACTCTTTCTTCCTTTTACCGATTATCAACTGTCTCCGGATACATGTCATGGTTCATCAGGCGGTGCTCGGCGATTTTTTCGTATTTTGTGCCGGGCTTGCCGTAGTTTGTATATGGGTCAATGGAAATCCCGCCGCGTGGCGTGAATTTGCCCCACACTTCGATATAGCGCGGGTCCATCAGCTCGACGAGGTCGTTGAGGATAATGTTCATGCAGTCCTCGTGGAAATCGCCGTGGTTTCGGAAGCTGAACAAATAAAGCTTCAGCGACTTGCTTTCGACCATTTTTTTATCGGGAATGTAGCTGATGTAAATCGTCGCGAAGTCCGGCTGATTTGTTTTCGGACAAAGCGAGGTGAACTCAGGGCAGTTGAATTTCACAAAATAATCGCGGTAGGCGTGTTTGTTTTCAAACGCTTCGAGCAGCTTTGGATTATATGAGAATTCATAGCTTGTTCCCTGGTTGCCTAATAGATTGACTCCTTCTAACTCCTGTTCACTTCGACCACTCATCTGTCGTTCCTCCTTGATTACACGCCGCGCTTGTTGCCCCAAAGCAGGGCATGGAGCTGCGGCAGTACTTTGACGTCATTCATTTTCTTTGATTCAATCGTGCGCTCAATCAGCCATTCAAATCTTGAGAGCAGCTTGGCGACCAGCGCCTCGTCATCGGTTGTCGTACTATCATCATTGCCGATCTGAAGAAAGAACGGCACCGCCGGGTAGCGCGTGTGGACGTGCTCGGCATAGGTGAAGTCAGCTTCATCAAAGACGACGACCTTTAAGCTGGCATTTGAGTTGGCGGCTGTCAGCTGTTCGATATAATGATCGAGCTTGGCAAAGTCCGTTTCCATCCCGGAGCTCGGCGGCTTCGGTGAAATCGTCACATCATCAATCGCCAGCATCCAGTCCTGCCAAATAGAGCCTTGCGTTTCGACGGCGACCTTCCAGCCGCGCTGATGACAAAGCTCAATTAGCTCGCCGATTCCTTTATGGAGGGCCGGATTCCCACCGGAGATCGTCACGTGGGAAAAGCGCTCTCCCCCGATCTTCTCCAATTCAGCGACAATCGCTTTCGCCTCCATCAGCGTGCTGCGCGCGCTGCCATCCCATGTAAAGCTCGAATCACACCACGAGCAGGAATAATCACAGCCACCTGTTCTGACAAACATCGTTTTTTGACCGATGACCATGCCTTCCCCTTGAATCGTCGGACCGAATAGTTCCATTACCGGAATTTTCATTGCAATTCCTCCGCTTTCGGCCGGTAGACGACATAGCTCGTCGGTGTTTCTCGCACGACGACCTGCAGGCAGTTCGGCTTGTTCGGCAGCGTCACAAGCTCCTGCTGGACCGCCTTCCAAATTTGCTCGGCAACCCGTTCGGTGGTTGGCGCGACCGCTTCATACTCTTCGTGGTCGTTCAAGAGCGTATGGTCATAGCGTTTATGGACAATTTCCTTCAGCCGTTTAAAATTGACGAGAAAGCCAAGCTCGTCCAATGAATCCCCGGCAATGGTAAGATTGATAAAATACGTGTGCCCGTGCATCTCCTGGCACTGACCGGCCCGTTCATCGGGAATGAAATGCGCCGCGGCAAGATGCATATCTTTATTCAGCTCATAACGATACGAGTGAGGTACCTGCGGATAAAACTGCTGGATCATGCGCTCTCACCTCCGCTCTTGTCAGCGAGGTAGCTTTCCAGTCCCTGGCGACGCAGCCTGCAGGCCGGACATTCGCCGCAGCCATCGCCGCGGATTCCTTCATAGCAAGTGAGCGTTTTTTCTCTGACAAAGTCAAGCGCGCCAAGCTCATCGGCGAGCGCCCATGTTTCTTTTTTATTCAGCCACATTAACGGTGTATGGATGACAAACTGGGCATCCATCGCCAAGTTTAAGGTGACGTTCAATGATTTAATAAAACTGTCTCGACAGTCGGGGTAGCCGCTAAAATCGGTCTCACAGACGCCGGTGATCAGATGGCGTGCGCCGATCGCATCGGCATAAACGGCAGCAAACGATAAGAAAAGATGGTTTCTCCCCGGGACAAAGGTTGATGGCAGGCCGCCATTTTCCCCTTCCTTCACCTCAATATTGCTGCGGGTAAGCGCGTTAGCTGACAGCTGATTAATCAGCTTCATATCGAGCACATGGAACGACACACCAAGCTCCTCGGCAATTTCCCGTGCGCAATTGATCTCATCAGCATGGCGCTGCCCATAATCAAATGTGACGGTCGCCACTTCTTTAAATTGTTTTAACGCCCATAGTAAACAGGTCGTGCTATCTTGGCCGCCGCTGAACACGACGACTGCTTTTTCATCTTTCATCTCTCATTTCTCCTTTGAGAAAGAGCATCCGATAAACTCCAGTCATCGGATCAGTTCCGTTTTTCACGATAAATCAGGAACAAATCCGGACATAACAAGAAAACTGTACAAGGCACAGTTTCCAGCATAGTTTTTTATAGAGGGAGTTTGCGAACCTCTTGATTTCATTCAGCCTTAATCATAGCATAGATGACCCGCCCGCGGCTATCCTTTTGCCTTTCGTGAAATTTTTGGTAAAATCATCATGACAGATATGATACAGAAATGAGGAATCGATATGAGCAGCTTTCAGGAAAAGATTGAAAAGTACGCCGAGCTGGCTGTAAAAGTCGGCGTCAATATTCAGCCAGGTCAAACATTAGTCGTCCGTACGCCGCTGACAGCCGTTGAGCTTGTCCGCGCCGTCGCCAAAAAAGCCTATCAGGCCGGAGCAAAAAATGTTCACGTCGACTGGAGCGACGAAGCACTGATTAAAACGAAATACGAGCTCGCTCCTGACGACGCCTTTCATGAATACCCGGAATGGATCGCGAAAGGCTATGAAGAGCTTGCGGCGAACGGGGCAGCTTTTTTAAGCATTACCGGCTCTGATCCCGATCTGTTAAAGGATGTCGATCCAGAGCGTGTCGCCAACGCCAATAAAGCGAGCGGAAAAGCAATGGAGGGCTTTCGTTCCTACATTACCTCTGACAAAATCAGCTGGTCGATTGTCGGCGTTCCGTCTGAAGGCTGGGCGAAGAAGGTCTTCCCGGATGACACGACAGAGGAAGCAGTCAATAAGCTGTGGGAAGCGATTTTTGCGGCAACGCGAATTAACGAGCCGGATCCGGTTGAGGCCTGGCAAAAGCATCTCGCCACATTGGATGAGAAAATGCATGCCTTAAATGACAAGCACTACCACGCCCTTCACTATATGGCGGAAGGAACGGATCTCGTGATTGAGCTGCCGGAAACTCATATTTGGGTCAGCGGCGGCAGCATCAACAAAGAAGGCATTCCGTTCGTCGCCAACATGCCGACGGAGGAAGTGTTTACTTCAGCGAAAAAGACCGGCGTCAACGGCACGGTTTCAAGCACGAAGCCGTTAAATTACGGCGGCACCCTGATCAATAACTTTTCGCTAACATTTAAAGACGGAAAAGTGATCGACTTTAAAGCCGAGGAAGGCTATGAAACGTTAAAGCGGCTGCTCGATACGGACGAAGGTGCCCGTTACATCGGGGAAGTCGCGCTTGTGCCGCACCGCTCGCCGATTTCTGATACGAACATTATTTTTTACAACACGCTCTTTGATGAAAATGCCTCGAACCATCTCGCCTTAGGCAGCGCCTATGCTTTCTGCATCGAGGGTGGAAAGGACATGAACAAGGAAGAGCTGGAGAAAAACGGCTTAAACACAAGCCTGACTCATGTCGATTTCATGATCGGAGAAGCGGATATGAACATTGACGGCGTCTATGAGGACGGCCGACGCGAGCCGTTTTTCCGCAATGGAAACTGGGCATTTTAAAGGAGATCGGGTAAAAGACGGGCTTCCTTTTGCCATAATTGCGAAGTAGTGATTCTAACTCCTGCAAAGATGATTCGTAAACGACGACATTTCAAAAAAGCCCTCTCGCAAGATCAGCTTCAGCTTGCGGGAGGGCCTTTTCTTACTGCTCTCATCAGGAGAGCACGGCGGCTTTTTTCTCTGTTTTCGCTTTATTTGCTTTTCGTAAGTAGTAGAGGAAGGCAATTGACTTCATCAGCCCTTTGACATTTTTCCGTTCGGCAGCGTCGATTCCCGCTTTCGCCTGCTCACTCCGCTCAAACGTGTAAGCTGACACAGTCGACGTCAAATGATGGGCGGCTTTTCCCGCTTCTTCGACGATGTCAAATACCGGATCGAGCTTCGCGACTTTATGGTTGATATCGATCAACGTCTCATTTGTATTATATAAGACAAGCTTCGTCTCGCTTGTGACATCCTGCAATGTTTTCTCGGCCTGGGCGACAGTGGTCGCCGTCCGGTCAAGCGTGTTTGTCAGCTTGCGTAAAACCGGAATGAGAAATCCGACCAATACAGCAAATCCAAGAGCTATGATAAATACTCCAATCCCTAACCAATCCATCCAATCACCTCAATGTTTGTTGTTATCATTCACGATATTGTTCCACAACTTCCAGTAAATTAGCGATAGATTCTCCGATAACCGGCAAAGAAATCATCTGGCTTAACAAAAAAACAAGCAGGGCAATAAACAGGGCGGTGCCGATCGTCAGTCCGACGCCGCGGGAGATGCCGGCAAGCAAATTGACCTTAATCACCTCTTTTTTGTTCGTGAAGTGATAGGCCATATCCTTCAGGCGGCCGTTCGTGGTCATCTCTTCCAGCTTATCTAACAGCTTCTCAAAGCGCTCATTTTCCTCGGCCCGTTTCTCATCCTTTCGATGCTTCGGTGGGAGCTTCCGTTTCTCCTGCTCGGCAGTCAGAGGCATGTGACCACTCCTTTCTTACTTGAGTCGCATACCTCTTTTTACCCTTGACTGTATTCAGTTAAACGACTTTCTCTCCATACGTAAGCAGGTGAATGGCCGTACCTGAAGGATCTTCAACCACAACGCGACCATCAAGCTCGGTTACCGGGAAACCAAGTGACTGAAGGCGCTGGACGACCGCCGTTCTCTTTTCCACGCTTGGCATAATGAGCGTGAAATAGCGCAGCCCAACGCTTTCCGGCGCTGGAGCAGGCGCGCCGAGACCATTCCATGTATTTAAGCCGATATGATGGTGATAGCGGGCGGTTGAAACAAAAAGTGCCTGCTGTCCGTAGCGACAAACGATTTCGAAGCCGAGTCCGTCGCAATAAAATTTTTCCGTCTCCGGCCATTCCGCAACATGAAGGTGAATATGACCAATGATCGTCTGTTCGGACATCCCGCTCCATTCCTTTGCCTCTTCTGACAATAGATGTTGATAATCAAGCGGCTCCGTCGCCATCAGCACTTCGCCATTCTCCCACTTCCATGTCGCAGCTGGGCGGTCGCTGTATATTTCAATTCCATTGCCATCCGGATCTGCCAAATAAATCGCCTCGCTTACGAAATGATCCGCCGCTCCTTGCAACGGCCATTTCACCTCCAGCAAATGGCGAAATACATCCGCTAACTCGCGGCGTGATGGCACAAGCAGGGCAAAATGGTACAAGCCTGTGGTTCGCCCCTGCTTTTTCGAGACATTTTCCGGCTGTTCGAGCACGAGCAATGGTGCTTGTCCGTCAGCGGTCAGCGACGCTCGGCGTGCTTCTTCCTCTAGGACTCGGAGGCCGATCACCTCCGTATAAAATTTCAGTGAGTGCTGTAAATCGCTTACGTTCAAAACCACCTGCCCAACATGGATGTTGTGCGCATGATGAAACTCTTTCATCTACTCCACTCCTCCTCTCATCGTCCTGAATCATATGTCGTCATTTTATGTGAGAATGTTTCATTTGTCGAGTGATGAAGTTTTAAAAAAAGGAAATACTTATCGTAAGGAGGGATTCTATGACACATCCATATCTTTGTCCAAACTGTAAAACAAACCGCTCACGCTTTAATTTAATCGAGCAGGTCGCAACCCCTGTTAAAATCGATGCAAAAAGTGGTGACATTCTGGAGTCTTATCAAGCGGATGAGGCCGGTCCTTTCCATCTTCCTTACCGGGGGCCGCAGCTTAAGGTGCAATGCGCGACATGCGGACTGATCGAGGATGAGCAAATGTTCATAAAACGTGCTCAGCATTAAGAAAGGGGCGTGACGTCGCTTCCTCTTGAATTCTCCCTTTATACTTTTCTTCTCATTTAAAAAAAGATGCATCAAAGGAAAAAAAACAACTCCTTTTGATGCATCTCCATGTATTTATGGAACCCGGCTTTCTCCTGAAGCATATTCGGGGCTTAAATAGGAAAGCGCCTGTTTGCCAAGTAAAAAGCTGCCAATCGCATAGGCCTCGACCTGATCCCGCAACTGTGAGGTTCCTTTTACTCCGTTAAAGACGTGAAGCTCATACGGCTCATATTGCGGCTCCGTTTCAAAAGAATTACGTAAAAACTTCGCCGTTTCGCTTAAACCATGGTTGCCACGGTACATAACCTCGTAAAATGAAATGAAGCCATGCATCACACCATTATAGCGAATCGCCTCGACGGGGACGCCATGATCGGCTAATCGCTCTGCGTATGCTTCCCCCTCATCGCGAAGCGGATCAAACTCAGCCGTAATCACTAAAGCCGGCGGCAGCCGGTATAAATCCTCCGCTTCAAGCGGCGACGTATAAGCCAGATTCCACATCGACTGGTCCGGCGTATACGTATCCCGTGCCCTGAGCATGACATTTCGTGACAACAGATAGTAGCCGCTATCATACTTGAGGCGTGAATCAAACTCGATATCCTGAAAAGTCGTCAGCGGATAGAGCAAGGCCTGGGCTGTAATATCTGGTCCCTGCCGATCCCGGGCCATCAGCGAAACAACGGTCGCAATATTTCCACCCGCACTGTCACCAACAACCGCGATTCTCGTTGGATCTCCATTGATTTCAGCGGCGTGGGACTCCGCCCATCTGAGCGCGTCATAGCTGTCCTCAATCGCTGTTGGAAACGGGTATTTCGGGGCGACGCGGTAGCCGACCGCGATCACAATACTATTTGTCCGTGCTGCTAAAGAACGGACGATGTTATCATGTGTATGAATACTGCCATAGCCTTCCATAAAAGCGCCGCCGTGATAATAGAGAATAATTGGATGCGGACCTTCCTGAAGAGGCTGGTACATCTTTGCTTCGATCTTACTACCATCGGAAACAGGAATGTCAATCATTTGGCTTGTATAGCTGGGCTTACCGCCCTGCGAAAAGAAGCTTGGCGCTTTCATATCCGGCGTGACAAGATTATGATGAACGGCATGGAGGAGCACAGCTGTTTTTGGTGGGACTTTGCCGGCTTCGGTATGAGTCCAAAAATGAACGGAAATAATCACAATTAAGGCGCAAACGATCCCTGCCAATGAAACAATGCTTGCCCAAAGTGTAAACTTATTTATCAATTTTCTCACTATGCTCCCCTCCTTAGATGTCTGACAATTCTATTATCTCCATCATATCAAATTTCACATAGATTTGTAAGAGTTTTTACAACATTTTAATAGATTCTTACACAATGACGAATCGTGTCGATCTTTGTTTTGTATGCGCTTACAATATTATATACTGAAAAACTTGTCCAAGTGTGAGAATAAAGAGGAAATGTGTCAAAGGAAAAGTCATTTTCTTTTGACACATCCCCAATAGCAGCGGCTGAAGCCCGCCTAGCGCCAGTTCTCTTTAATAAATTCGTCCCTGCCGGACTGCGCACGGTCCTGTTTATATTCGGCTGGATTTTTCTTATGGAATTGCTGATGATATTCCTCTGCCCGGTAAAAGACTTCCGCTTCCTTTATTTGCGTTACGATCGGTTTTTTAAAACGGCCGCTTGCTGCGATCTCCTCTTTTGAAGCTTGCGCCAGCCGCTTTTGCTCGGCTGTATGGTAAAAAATCGCGGTGCGGTATTGCGGCCCGCGATCAGCAAATTGACCTTCCGGGTCGGTCGGATCAATTTGCGGCCAGTAAAGGGAAAGCAGCTTTTGATAAGAAAACAGCTCTGGATCAAAGGTGATCTGGACGACTTCATAATGACCGCTGTCCCCTGCTTTTACTTGTTCGTAGCTTGGATGTTCGATATGACCACCCATGTAGCCCGATTCGACGGCGATGATTCCCGGCTGTTCTTCAAACGGGCTGACCATACACCAGAAGCAGCCCCCGGCAAACGTTGCTTTCTGATAGCGATTGATTTCTTGATTTCCGTTCATTGTATTCCCTCCTTCCTGATTTGCTCTTTTCTATTCACCGACTAAAAAGGGCGGCACTCACATACACTAAATAAAGAAAATTATAGGGTGATCTCATGAAAAAAATGATTCTCTTCGCCGATCCAGGCATTGATGATGCTATTGCGCTGCTCTATGCACTACGCCAGCCATCCTTCGATATTCTCGCTGTTGTCGCCGAATACGGCAATACATTTCGCCACTACGCCTTGAGCAACAGCATTTATTTATTAAAAGAAGGCGGGAGAAGCGACATACCGGTTTTCACCGGAGCAGAACGTCCATTCACTGGGGAAGCGCCAGATGTCCAGCCGACGATCCACGGTCCTTACGGATTGGGAGATTTGCAGCCCTTTCTGCTCATTGACCAACCGTCCGAAAACATCGATCAGCTGATTCCACTGATTGAACAGCATGCCGAAGAGCTTACGATTGTCACATTGGGGCGACTTACCACCTTAGCAACGCTGTTTCTGCTCTATCCTATTTTGATGAATCGCATCAAAGAATTCTATCTTATGGGGGGAGCTTTTTCTGTGCCCGGAAATATTACCCCCTTCGCCGAGGCCAATATTTACGACGATCCCGCAGCGGCAGAAATTGTCGTGCAACAGGCGGCCAACCTCACGATCATTCCTTTAAATGTCACCAATGATGTCCTTTACCCACCCAGATTTTTTACCGAGATGGAAGCAGCAGGTGCCAATCCGCTGATTCGGCGGCTGGCTGAGTTTTATCAGCGTTTCAACAATCAGGAAAATGGCACGAGCACAATCCCGGTTCATGATTTACTGACGCTCGTCGCGTTCGCTGAACCTGACCTGTTCTCTTACGGCCTCTACCATGTTGAGGTTATTACGGCGGCAGGACTGAGCAGAGGAATGACGGTTGCCGATCTGCGTCCTCTCTCAGAACAACCCGCGGGGCCTCTTCCACGCATCGCGCTCGACGTCAATCCTACAGCTGTGCTTCAACATGTTTTTCACATTTTTACCACTCAGCCTTCTGATTTTTGATGAACGAATTCGATTTCATCGAGCTTGCGGCTGTATTTAATCGTGACATCGTGGTCGTTAAAATACCAGATATCGGCTTCCTCAATATAAAATATAATCCCGTCCACTGTTGTCTGCGCCCCTATTTGAGCAGGAGGTTCCTGCGTGATTCCTAATGAAAAGCCGCTTTGAATTGAGCCGCATCCACCATAGCGGGCGAATAAACGAATATAATTTTCTCCCTCGGCTGGAAAGGAAAATTCTTCTTTAAACCATTGTAAAGCCGGCTTTGTAATTGTAATGTTCATTTCACTCACTTCCTTCTTAGCTATCATATCAATTTATTATCGGACTGTCTAAAAAAACACAAGCAGGCGTAAGACCATAAAAGTTTATCTAAGGAAACTTTTATGGCATCGGCGAATAATATGTTGTAACCCCAACAAAAAATAAAGGAGTGTCGTGATGACAAAAACAAACTTCTATGGCTTGCTGCTTCTTAAATTAGGACTGCTGACAAAAGAACAGCACGAAAGCTTGAAGCAAATGCAAAAAAAGAAGCCGGATTAAATGGATGATTGCACCATTTAACACCGGCCCCCTTAGCTGATTGACCTTCAGGATTTCCTCATGCTGTTGCCTGGGCCTGACTTTCAGCAAGAAGTTTATCAATTTTCTCAACGAGCTGAACAATTTCCGGCTTGCTGATCTGTGCCTCGGCCCCAACTTTCTCACCTTTATGAAACAAGTCCTCCGTAATTAAAGAAGAAAAAATAATAATCGGAATATGCTGAAGCTGCGGGCTTTCCTTGCAGCGCAAGGTGAGATGATGTCCATCCATCTGCGGCATCTCAATATCCGTAATAAGGATATCAATCACTTCGGCAACAGCGTCCTTCCCTTCAAGCGCCCTGCCTTCAAGAAACTCCCATGCCATTTTTCCATTTTCAAAGAAAGTCAAATTGGTATAGCCAGCCTCCGTTAATGTATCAGAAAGCAGCTTTCTCAGCACAGCCGAATCCTCGGCAATACAAATTCTTTTTGCTGACCGTTCCCGTACGCCCATCGCTTTGACACGATCAACACTCAGCCCTGTATCAGGGTTAATATCAACAACAATTTTTTCAAAATCAAGCAAGAGGGACATCTCATCCTCAAGCTTTACGATGCCGATCGTATGGCTTAAATGTCCTTGCGCAAGTTCACTCGGCTTGTCAATCTGCTCCCATGAAATCCGGTGAATTCTCGATACACTATGAACATGAAAGGCGACTTTCATCTTATTCAGCTCGGAAATAATAAATTTATCCTCTTTTGGCTCCTCCGATGCGGGCAAGTTAAGCACTTTTGCCAAATCAACGACTGGAATAACCTCCTGCCGTAAACGGATGACGCCTTCTACATGCTCATGTCCATTTGGAGTATCGGTGATCGGCAACGGATTTATAATTTCCCTCACCTTCAAAACATTGATTCCAAATGTGCCTTGAGCGACTTTAAACATGACAATCTCCAGTTCATTCGTACCGCTTTCCAGCAAAATCCCGTTATTGTTCAACTGCATTCGGCCTACTCCTCCATTATTCCTGTCCGCCTTAGCCATTGCGCCTTTGTTCCTAAGACGAAAAGAACAGTATTGATACCTCTAGTGTATAAGAGCCGGTATCATCGGGCAAGTTTATTTTTCGAAAATAGAGGGAAAAAGTGGCTGTATTCGTTTTAGCCGCTGTAAAGGCAGGATGGAACAACACTTTGCGGGTTTTTCTTAAAAATCGGCTTTCTCAGCAAAAAAGCAGCGATCCGGCGGTACCGGCGGAAAAGAAAGCTTCCTTTCTTCCCGCCTGATGCCGCTCAGTTCGCTGCCTTGCACTGTTAAATATGAATCGTAATGTCGCTTTCCGCCCGTAAATCTTCGATAATCTGTGAAAGCTGTTCCTGCTGCTTTTCACTTTGCAGTTGAGCCTGAAGCTCTTCACGATATTCTTCGAATGTCGGAAGTCCTCCGTCTTCTCCGGCCATTTCCGCTAATTCATCGTAAGCAGCCTGAAGCTCTTCTTCCGATACTTCCTCGGTCGTTGTGTGAGCTTCAACATATTTATCACGCTTCACAAAATCGGAAATATCAGAGCGTAATTCTTCCATCGTCACACCTTGCTCATCAAGAACCTCCTGAAGCTGCTCCTCCGATTCAAATTGAGAAGTGATCAATTCAAGCTCGGCGTCAATTTCTTCGTCCGTCGCTTCAATTCCTTCGTTATCCGCTGCCTGGATAATCATCCGCTCATTAATGATTTGCTGAAGCAGCTGCTCTTCAAGCATTTCAAGATAACCGGCGGCTTCTTCGCTTTCAAGCTCAATCCCTTGCGCCAACAAAAGGTTGGCCTGCTGCTCCAGGGAAGCAACATAAATATCCTTATTGATATCCTCGCCATTTACTGTTGCGATGACGTCGGGAATATTCTCCGTATCAAGGACTGATTGAGGATCCTGTGCAGCTTCTTCGTTCTCCGGAGCCTGTTGATCTGTCTCTGCTACATCTTCCTCCGGGGTATCGGCTTGTTGTTCCGAGTCTCCACCACATGCTGCCAGACTGAGAGCCAGTAGGCCAGTCCCAAAAATCATAAACATCTTTTTCATATTTTTCTCAATCCCCTTCCTTATCAAAACCTTTAGCTATTGTAACACAAATGACATCTCCTTACACCGCGAGCAGTCGCTTCCTCCGCCAGCTTCGCCACTAACAAGCTTTAATATGAAAATATATGAAAGAAAGAAGACGCCAAAAACCTTGTTATTCCACCGCGGAAAGGAAGGGTTGTAATACACTTTCAAAAACTGTGTAAATTTTCGATTCCATTGGAACGAAAAGAGGAAAAGGAGCTTAAGACAACGCCTCGGTAATAGCTCCACACACGGCAAGTCCGCACATTGAGAAAAGGCTGGGCAAAAGGGGGAAAAACACCCTTTTGTCCCAGCCTTCTAAAGCAGCGAACGAAGTCTGAACCTGCTGATAAAAATCGGTATGAACCGGCTGTCTTCTGCCAGTCCATCGTTTCATTCCAAACCTGACTTTTGGTTCCTGCCTCTTTCTCTGATTCCCCATCATTCAGTTGTGACGGTTATTGTTAGCATTGGTCCTGTCCGACAATGACAAGACCGCCACCACCGTCTGTTTCCTGATAGTCAAGAGTAACTGTCCGGACACTCTCTACTACTCCTGCTTCTATCGCAACTTCAATCCCATTAATCGTTTCCCTTACATCGGTTTCTGCCGGCTCATCCAGAGCCAGTCCAAGCTTTGGACCTCCTCAGCCCATGCCTGCGAAAACGACCCGGATTGTAGAGATGCCGTGCTCTTCCATCGTGCTTTTCACAAAGTCGCGTGCTTTATCTGTTATGTTCAATGCAGTGCCACCTCACTTTATTCTATTTTATTTTGGAACCGTCCTTCTGAAGTTATCCCCGAGAAAACCTTTGACAACTGTAGCAGAATAGTGTTTTTCCAATTCATTGACCAGTTTACCATAGTGCCCGCTATGCTTCAATTGATCGACATAAACATCAATCCCGTCAAAATCCGAACCGAAGCCGATATGACGGCTTGCCCCGAGGTCACACATGTGTTCGACATGACGCAGAACATCATCTATCGTCGCCTGCTCCTTCTCCGTCAGAAAGAGCGGGTGAAAGACAAGCCCGATAAAGCCGTCACGCTTAACAAGAGCGCAAATTTGTTCGTCCAGCAGGTTTCGGCGGTGTGCGCACAGCTTATAGGCATTGGAATGACTGGCAATCGGATAATCGGCTAACTCGATCACATCCCAAAAGCCCCGGATGCTCAAATGCGAGACATCCGTTACTATCTGCTTCTTATTATGTAGCTCGACTACCTCTTTGCCGAGCAGCGACAGCCCGGCCCCGCGCGGCTCGCCGACGCCGTCTGCGCAGAGATTGGCCTGATTCCAGGTCAATCCGACTGATAACACACCAAGCTGGAGCAAAATCGACAGCTTCGTCAGATCATCACCGATCGGATCAAGTCCTTCCAGCGTTAATACTGCTCCGATTTCACCGTCCTGCAGCTCATCCAGTTCGCTCCACTTTGTAATATGGCGCATAAATGGATACGGGGAAATAATCTTCTCGTGAAAAAGCGAAATTTGCTCGAGCACCACCTGGAATTTTTGCTCCTGCTTGATCCACGGTTCGACAAAAATTGCAAACAGCTGAACCTGGACATTCCCTGCCTTTAGCCGGCTGGCGTTCGTATCGATTTCTGCTGAGTCGAAAAAGGAACGGTTCGGCTGCTCCCACAGCTTTAATAAAGCATCGCAATGCGTATCAATAATCACAGACAATCTCCTTTCGTTAAGAAAAGATAACAACGGGTTTTCCTGTTGAATTAGGGCCGCTGAATCCGCTGACGGCATGCACATTTATCGAACCTCCACATATGGATATAGTAACAACACGCACACAGGAGGAGGGACGGACATGTCTGAGCAACGCGAGTCCAAAAAAAGTCATGGCTATCATGATATTTTAAAATCGATTGATGATTTCTTTACTAACACATATCAGCAATTACACGATCATCCGTTGTTCCTTGCTCCGATTCCGGTTCGCATCAGCGAAGACCAGGAGCATTGGATCGCTGAAGCTGAATTGCCCGGAATAGACAAACGGCAAATTCAGCTTGACATCTATCGACAATCCATCCGGATTCAAATTAATAATGAAGAACATACCGAGTACGCTGATGATACAAAAGGTGTGACCAAACGCCACTCACAAACCCAAATTCGCCAGCGGACGATTCCGGTTCCGTTCTACATTGATGAGAAAAGCGTCAAAGCCAGCTATAAAAACGGATTGCTGCGCATTGTGATCCCAACAAAGCGCAAGCCGATCTCAATTGATTCGTAAAGGAGGAACAAACATGTTTCCACGGCAGCGTAACCGACAAATGCCGCCTTACCAGTACGGCCACCATCCGTATCCATTCCCGCCGCACCAACGGCCCGGACGTCCCTACCAACAATATATGCAGCAAATGAACCCATCATCTCAAGCCTTTGGCTATAAACCGAAGAAGACTTCATTTTTAAAATCAGCCTTCATCGGTGAAGACGGCAGCTTTGATGTCGGCCGGACCGTCCAAACTGTTGATCAAGTTGTGAAAACCGTAAGCCAGGTCAGCCCGATCGTCAAACAGATTGGCAGCTTTTTTTTGAAGAAATAATACGCATCTCTTTCACCTGATAAACGCAGTCAGTGTCCGAGTGAGCCTTGCACGGAAAAGCCGCTCCAGCACCCTTGCAAGGCTTGTTATCTGTTTCTATGTTTGCCCTGGCGCTTAATAGCATAAAAGACCTGCTTTACAGCAAGCCTTCCTGTTCAAATAAATAATCGTAAGGAATATCAAGAAACAAATAAAGGTCCTCTGAAATCGGATAGGAATAGGTCCGTATTCGTTCATCTCGGTCAATATCCGTGTACAGATCCGAAAGAAAGCCTCTCTTTTCAATATTCATTCGTACAATATTTTCTAAAAAATACGGACGCCAGCTCCAATTTTTAAAGCGCCCTTCCTCACGAAGCACCCAGCTTTTCTCTGCATTCTTTTCAGCATTCGACGATTGCTGGAAGCCCTCCGCATTGCAAAGATACACCCGAAACGCGTACCCGTCGCATTCTTTTGCCACTTTCATAATCATTTCGTCATATGTATCTTCGGGATTCATCATTTTCATGACCTGCTTCAGCTGCTGGTTTAATTCATTCGTTAATGCCAGCTGAGCTTCCATCTTTTTGCGCTCATACACAATAAAATGCTGAAATTCTTTTTGCATTTTTTCCTTGCAGCAGTCCGCTTCCACAAAGTCAGCCTTCTCCCCTTGCAAATACGAGCCCTGATAATAGCGGCCGCCATTTCTCCAGGCATAATTGAGCTGATTAAAATTCGTTATTCCGTCAAACAGCAGCGTCGCCCCGATTTTGCGGGAAAGCATCGATAAGGAATGATGAACTTCACGATACAGATGAGGCAGCGCGTCCTCATCCAAAAAAGCGACATTCACCTTGACGATATTCGGTTTTAACATCGCGATCCGGTCCAAATAGCTGCCTGTTTTTCCCACCTCGTCAATGGCGATTCTGATACCCGTGCTTTGTATATAGGCGAAAAAATGCTTGTATTCACTGATCCGTTCCACGATTTCGCTTTCCTTTAGCTTCAGGACGATCTGGTGGTGATTCAGATCATACTGCTGATACGATTCAAGACAACGGATGAACGTCTCCGCATTATCTTTATACAACAGTTCAATATCATAGGCAAAAAACAATGTCGACGTTTGATCGGTGGTCACAAAAACGTCCAGCGCGCCCCGCTGTAGATATTCGTTTAATTCCAATCTATATTCATCGGGGATACTTTTATCTTCCAGAAGATCGTCAAAGCCTTTTACGCCCTCGTCTGTCTCCAGCTTTGCCAATACGTCATACCCGACGACCAGCTGCTTATCCGCACTGATAATCGGCTGAAAATACGGCCTGATCAGCTGTTTGTTCATCATGACATCTAATGGATCCATTCATCCACCTCCCTAACAAACCCTTGCCTTTTAATTATATCACAGCTTTAAAAAAACGGTGAACGGCGTGACAAAATTAGAACGTTTCAGAAAAGGGATTGTTCCATAACGCCCGGCGCTTTACAATAGATACTATCAATCACTTTCAAGAAAGAGGCCGAGCCGCACATGGGTACGTACCAAACATTTGTGACGCAATTATTTAAATACTATTTTATCAGCTCCATCATCTCTGTCATCGGGGTGGGTGGCGTGCTGTTTGCCACGACTCTTCAGCTTGAGCGTGGCGATATTCCAGTGTTGCTGCGGATTGTGATCCTCTCCTTTTTCATCATGCTTGTCGTCGAATGGCTGATTTACCGACGCGACCGCAAGCCGATTCAACAAGCGTTCAACACCCCCGTTCCCTCAAAAGAACAACTGAGAACCGCATACGAGCAAGCTCACCGCTTCCCGATGCTGACAGGGCTCAGGGTAATGGGCCCCCATCTGTTCGGATTAAGCATTCCCGCCCTTCTCTTAACATGGCAGGCGATTCGCAAAGGTCAGCTTTCCTTCTCTTATGATTATTTGTTTTATGCGCTCCTGTGTGCCGGGCTCATCTCCGCGATGCATGCCATGATTGAATATTTTAAAACATCACAGGCAGTAGAACCCGTCCTGCTCCGACTTCAACAGCTTTCTTTGGAACTGTATCAAGAAAAATTATCCTTTCATGGCAAAGTTCTCGTCTCCATCCGCACGAAATTTCAATTGAGCGCTCTGTTGATCGGAGCTTTTCCGCTGCTTCTTTTTAGCGTCGCCACTCAATTCCGGCTCTCACAAAACCCGTCTTTGCCAATGGAGCAATTTATTAGCTGGTCACTGATTGTGCTCGCCATCGGCATCTGTCTGTCAATGTACGGCGCATGGCTGCTCTATACGACCATTATGACGCCATTAGCGCGCTTGACAAAAACGATGAATGAGGTGGAGCAGGGAAAGTTTGACGTGCGGCTTGGGGAAGTTTATTCGGATGAGTTCGCGACCGTTACCGAAGGCTTTAATCATATGGTCGAAGGGCTAGAGCAACGGGAAGTGATGAACCGGAAAATGAACGAAAGCTTTTTTTCGACATTAGCCGCCGCCCTCGACGCCCGTGATGCCTATACGGCAGGACATTCGGAGCGCGTCGCCCGGTACGCCGTCGAAATCGGCCGCAAAGCGGGCTTTTCAGCTAAAAAAATCGCGCTGATCAAGAAAACCGGCCTGCTGCATGATATTGGGAAAATCGCCATTCCCGACGCCGTCCTGTTAAAGGAAGGTCGTCTGACCGATGAGGAGTTCACCATTATTAAAGAGCATCCGGTGCGTGGCGAAGAGATCTTAAAGCAAATTCAGCCGCCTGAGCTGATGGCCGACTATCTCCCGGGTGTCCGCTCCCACCATGAGCGGATGGACGGGCGCGGCTATCCAGATCAGCTCAGCGGCAAAGAAATACCGGTAATCGGCAGAATCCTTGCTGTCGCCGACGCGTACGATGCAATGACGTCCGACCGCCCGTACCGGAAAGGAATGGACGTGGAAAAAGCGATTACGATTTTGGAAGCTGGAAAAGGAACACAATGGGATGAGCTCTACGTTGATTATTTTATAGAGTGGTTACGGGAACAGGAACAGCTAAAAGAAAAAAGCAGGGAAGCCGGTCAGCCGGCAAAACACGAGGAGTCCGCGCTCTCGGTAAAGTGATCGCGCGGACTCCTCTGTTTTTGCTTCTCTACTCCAAATGATAAGGTGTTTCCTGATACACATAATAATTGAGCCAGTTCGAAAATAAAAGATTGGAGTGCGCTCTCCATCTCAATTTAGGCAGTTTTTCAGCGTTGTTTTCAGGAAAGTAATTTTCCGGTACGTCGATTTCCATCCCTTTCGTTACATCGCGCTCGTATTCCTCCTGCAACGTACAGGCATCGTATTCCGAATGCCCGGTAACAAAGATTTGCTTGCCGTTTTTTGAAGCCACGATATACACGCCGGCCTCTTCCGACATGCTGAGCAACTCAAGATCGTTCACCTTCTCGATATCCTCGCGCCTTACTTCCGTATGCCGGGAATGCGGCGCCAGAAACTCATCATCGAACCCCCGCAGCAGCTTGACATTCGATTTCTCAATCGTATGCGTATACACGCCAAATTTTTTCTCGGCTAACGGGTATTTTTTTATGCCATAATGATGGTAAAGCCCGGCCTGGGCTCCCCAGCAAATATGCATCGTTGATGTTACATTGTTGACGCTCCAATCCATAATCGAGGTCAGCTCATTCCAGTAATCAACATCTTCAAACTCCAGCTTTTCAATCGGCGCCCCGGTGATGATCATGCCGTCAAAGCGCTCCGTCTTAATCTCATCAATCGTTTTATAGAAGGAGGCCAGATGCTCATGTGAGGTGTTTTTGGAAACATGAGTATCCGGGTGAAGCAATGAGACTTCCACTTGCAATGGCGAGTTACCGAGTAAGCGCAGCAATTGAGTTTCAGTCGTCTCCTTGACAGGCATCAAATTTAAGATCACAATCTTTAGTGGACGAATGTCTTGAGTGTAAGCGCGGCTCTCGTCCATGACGAAAATATTTTCTGCATTTAATATCTCTTTAGCAGGTAAATGATCGGGAATTTTAATCGGCATTGCAGTACGAACTCCTTTACTATTGAATCTGTTTTTCGTATGTTCTCTTTTCACTCCATCCATACTACTAAAAAAACGTAACATTTCGATAATTTAACTTATCATGAATAAGATGATTTCGCAATTATTATGAAGAAAATCGGCCGTGCCGCTTTTCTTCTATAAAGGGTGATGACAATGAAAGTTCGCGTAGAATGCCACTATCAGCCAGCCAAGACAAGCAAAAAGTTCGAGCTGCTGTCGGAATGGCTGCGCCTTGAAGAAGCGCTTCAGCTCGTGGAAGACCTTGAAAAAACAGGCCGGCTCAAAGAGGTTGTTTTTTACGATCAGCAGGAATCGAGCTGGACGAAAAAAGAAATTCTCCGTTTTCTTAAGCAGCTGGAAACAGAGCCGCAGGACGTCATAGCCTATATCGACGGCGGCTATGATCGCGAAACAAAAAAAGCCGGGATTGGCGTTGCGATCTATTATGAACAGCATCATTCACATTGGCGGCGGCGTTTCAATGACTGCCTTGAGCTACTCCAGGATAACAATGAAGCAGAGTACGCTGCTCTATACCGCTGCATCCAGGAGCTGGAGAGCATGGATGTAGCCCGTCAGGAAGTGACGATTTACCTCGATTCGATGATTGTCGCCAATCAGGCGGCCGGAGAATGGCCCTGCTATGAAGAGCACTATATTGCATGGCTCGAGCGGATCGAACAGCTGAGCAAAAAGCTTGACCTTATTTTACATTATCAGCTCATTGACCGCAATCAGAATAAAGAAGCCGACAGCCTGGCGGGACAGGCGCTGAGCGGCATTCAGATTGAAAGTACGATTGAACGCAGCAGCCGGCCGCCAAAGGCGTAACTGGGAGCTGACAGCATAAACCTCAAGGATGCCTCACGTCAAGGCATCCTGGCTTTTATTTCAAAAGTCGGGCGACTTTTTCGGCCAGTCCGGTATCGAGCCGGGTCACGCCGAGCGGCTCAGGCACCCGGCCATATTCTTCATGATGAAAATCCGAGCCTCCGGTCACATAAAGTGTCTTCCTTTGCTCCCGTTCAATCTCCTCCACTAAAGCACAATAACGGGCGATCGCCTGATCATCATGATCACGGTGATACACTTCGATGCCATCAAGGCCCCACTCCAACACCCACCTTTTAATATCCTCATCTTTATCATAATAAAGCGGATGGGCGACAATAGCGATGCCACCTGTCTGATGAATCCAGTTAATCGCTTCCTTGATCGACAATTCCTTTGATTTCTCGACATAGGCCGGTTTGCCTTCAGCTAAATAACGGTCAAACGCCTCGGCCACTGATCCGACATAGCCAGCATCAATTAACGCCTTAGCGAGATGGGGCCGACCGACGCTTCCGCCATCGACATAGCGCAGCACCTGCTCCGGCGTTACCCTGAGACCGAGAGCAGCGAGTCTGTCAAGCATCGTGTGCAGCCGTTCCTGCCGCAGCTCTTTTTGCTCAGCAAGCATCAGCTGCAGCGCCCGATCCTTCCAATCGAACGCATAGCCGAGGATATGTATGCTCTTTCCTTGATATGTAGTGGAAAATTCAATGCCGGGAATGACCGTGATGCCAAGCTCCTGTCCTGCCTGACGCGCTTCGTCAATCCCGCTGACGGTATCGTGATCCGTCAGGGCGACGATTTCAAGGCCCGCCCGGCTGCATTTTTTCATTAATTCAGACGGAGAATACCCTCCGTCTGAAGCGGTTGAATGCAGATGTAAATCGGCATTTTTCGGATGTTTTGTCATTATGTTATTCCTCACTCAGGGAAATATCCCAAACTAGCTGGCCGGTCCGCAAATGGTCTGTATAGACCAGCTCATATTGACTTCCTTCAGGCACAAGAAACGCGACCTCCCCGCGATTCGTGCGACCTGGATGAAGCTGACCGCCGAGAATGCCTTTCGTTTCGATCGAGGAGACATGATTATACGCATACCCCTCCTGATCGACCAGCGTCATCTTATACATCGAAAATTCATACACCGTGTCACGAACGTTCTCCAAAGTCAGATCAGCAATCACGTAATGCGAGCCGGCTTCTTCGGACGGCTCCGTTCTGACGGCATTCAATGTAATTTCAAGGCCGTTCACTTCGCGGCCCTGCCCATCACTGGAGACAACAGAGGTTGTCCGCCCCTCTGACTGGTTCAGTCCGCTATAGCCAATTAATACAACCAATCCTAAACATAAGCTTAAAAAAAGTAATACTTTCCCCTTCATCATTTCTGTCTCTCCTTCACCTTGTCTTCCTAGTACGTTATGATTTATGGAGAGAGGTTATACCAGAACTTTTACCTCCACCATGTATCGAAAATGGTAACAGGAAGCTGGCGTTTATGTTCCGTCTGTAGATAACGAGCTTCAATTTTTTCTTTTACGTCAGCTTGAACATTTCTGCCTTCCAAATAATCGTCAAGCTGTTCATATGTCATCCCAAGCGCCACTTCATCCGGCAGACCCGGCTTGTCGTCCTCAAGATCGGCGGTTGGGGCTTTTGTGTATAAATGAGCCGGGGCTCCGAGCTCTCTAAGCAAAGCCTTTCCTTGGCGCTTCGATAAGCCGAACAATGGGACGATATCGCACGCACCATCGCCATGCTTTGTAAAAAAGCCCGTGATCGCTTCAGCGGAGTGATCCGTGCCGATGACAAGGCAGCCGTAATGAGCGGCGACATCATATTGGACTTTCATCCGTTCACGCGCCTTCGTATTCCCCTTCGCGAAATGCGATAGCGTTTCACCTGTGGCTGCCTCAAACGCGCGAACCGAGGCATCGACCGCTTCTTTAATATTAATCGTCAGCGCCTTCGTCGGTGCGATGAATTCCACCGCCGCCTTCGCATCTTCTTCATCAAACTGCTCGCCGTACGGGAGACGGATCGCGTAGAAACTGACCGTCTTTGTCGTCGCCTCCTGATTCAATTCATCAACCGCCAGCTGCGCCAGTTTACCAGCTAGTGTTGAGTCCTGTCCTCCCGAGATTCCAAGCACAAAGCCGTTTGCCCCGCTATGGACAAGATATTCCTTTAAAAAGTTAATGCGGTTGCGGATTTCGATCTTTGGATCAATTTCACGTTGGGACTGTAAATCAGCAATAATCGATTTCTGTGTAACTGCCATCATTCATCCTCCTATCAAGTTCTTGTCTCCTATTATATCAAGTTTTATGCTGAATGGTAGGTATCCCCAACTTCACTAACTGTTCTTCTTTTCCCTCTTTAGACAGGATAAAACGCTGTTTCTCCCCAAGCAGATCAAAATGAGGAAAAGGCTCACGCTGATGGATCCACTCTTCCTTTAAACCATATTGCCTCCCCCACTTTACAAGCTTCTTCCGGTCAGCACAAGCGACTTTTGTAACAGTTGTACAGTCCGGAAAGCGCTCATCCAGCCAGTAATGGGTGAGAAACGCAATCTCTCCCGCTTCGGCCTGCCTCTTCCAGGCTATTAACTCTGCCCTCTTGATTCCAAATGCCATCTTGACCCCTCCATCTAATATTCTTGTCATTATAGCATAGGAAAAGACGTTTTACCGTTCTTTTGATTGGAGCTCCGACCTGCTGAAAGGGAGAAAAAAAGTGTGCCAAAGGGAAAATTCCCCTGTGGCACACTTTTGAAGCAGCAACCGGCATCCTCTTACCAGCGCCGCTTCTATCGCTCTTTCTGATAGCCGTGTTTACGGGCGTCGATTTCATCGGCGATTTCCGCATCGAACGCCTTCATGCTTTCTTTCCGTCTTTTATTCTTGGCTTTTACCGCCTTCTTCTGTTCGCGTGACATGTCCGTATCGGCGACTGCCTCTTTCGCAGCCTCCATGTTATGCTTCGTGTTTTCCTTCATTTTCTTCAGCTTTTCTGCATTATCAGCACGATTATCCGGCTTTGCCATCAAAACCCCTCCAAAAAGTAATTAGGTGTTGCGTTCATTAGTATGGAGAGCTTCCTCGTATTTATACATGCACGATTCGTTTGTAAGCCTGATCCCAGTCGGGCAGGTGCTTGCGGATCGAGACGGGGCGGAACGTATCTTTTTTGACACAGACATGGGTGCTGCTTCCAGTGACGCAGATCACGCCTGATGCGTTGACAACCTCATAATGATAGGTCACCCGCAGTCCGTCGTAGCGTGCGACCGATGTTTTTACCGTTACGGTTTCGCCGTATGTCGTTGGATTCTTATAGGAAACCTGGATATCCGTCACCGGAGAGAGAATCCCTTCCTTTTCCATTTCGGCATAATGAAAGCCAAGTTCCTTGATCAATTCAGTCCGTCCTACCTCAAACCAGACAAGATAGTTGGAATGGTGAACGACGCCCATTTGATCCGTTTCGGCATAGCGGACGACGACCGGTGTTTCTGTCACATACATACTATTGTCCCCCTTCGGATACGAGCAAACGTATATCTTCTTCTGTAATCGTCATTAGCTGTTCAGCGTCATGCGCCTGCTGCTCCTGCAGGCGCAAAGCCTGAAGCTGTACAAGCCGTTCGAAAACATCCACCGCATAGCGAGCGTTGGCTGGATGCTTCTTTGGCACGACCTCTGCCTCAAGCATGGTCTTCGCCTGCTGGCTAAAGCGGTAGTCAGCATGCTCAGCGCGATCAAGCACAATTTCAACAAGTTCTTCCTTCGAGTAATCCTCAAAGGCGAGCTGCTTTTTAAAGCGAGAGCGTAAGCCGGGATTGCTGGCAAGCAGCTTTTCCATCTCCTGCTCGTATCCGGCGAGGATGACGACGAGGTTTTCCTCGTGGATCGTCATTTCCTGAACGAGCGTGTGGATCGCCTCCATGCCAAAGTCGCCTTTTCCAGATGAAAGCAACGCGTAGGCTTCATCAATAAATAAAACTCCGCCAAGCGCGTCGCGGACGAGCTCCTTCGTCTTTTGCGCGGTTTGACCGACATAGCCGGCGACAAGATCCGCGCGGCCAGCAACAACGAGATGCCCTCTCTTTAGCAGGCCGATTTCATGCAATGCTTTTGCTAACAGTTCAGCAACTGTCGTCTTGCCGGTCCCCGGGTTACCGGTAAAGACGGCATGAAGTTGCAGCGGCAGCGCCTGCAGTCCCTGCTCGCGCCGCTTTTGCTGAACATCGGCGAATGAGGTAAGCCGTTTGATCTCCTGCTTCACCGCATCCAGGCCGACCAGTGAATCCAGAGTCTGAATCGCATCCTGTCCTGTTTCCTCCTTTGCCTGAAAATGCTCGGCATCGAGAAACACGAAGTCATCGGCTTGTGCTTCAGCCAGCGTCAGCTCGGCTCCCTTTTCAAAGATCGCCTCGAGCACAAGGTTTTTCACCGTGCGGGCATTGCCAAACGACTCATCAACCGTCGCTTGCTCAATTCTCCGTTGCAGCTCCCTTTTCGCTCCCTGTGTCAGCATATAATCGTTCTCCAGAGCCATCTTCGCCCCGATTTGCAGCAGCTCGTCAATCGTATAATCTGACAGGTGAATATGATTCTGTTCGGGAAAGCGGCTGCGCAAACCCGGATTGGAGCGAAGAAAGGTGCGCATTTCCGCGGGATAGCCGGCTAAAATAACCGCAAATTGACCTGCGTATTTGCCACTCGTCATCGCCGAAACGAGCGTATCGATGACCGCTTGTCCGTAATCGTTTCCCGAAGCATCCGCCCGGCGCAGGCTGTATGCTTCATCGATAAACAGTACCCCGCCAAGTGCCCGTTCAATGGCCTTTTGGGTCTGCTCTTCTGTTTGACCGACATAGGCGCCGACGAGGGCGCCACGGTCAACCTCGTACACTTCATTTCGTGTCAAAAGGCCAAGCTCATAATAAATTTTCGCGATCACGCGGGCAAGATGAGTTTTGCCTGTCCCGGGATTTCCGGTTAAAATCATGTGCATCGCAATGCCGTCTTTTATTTGAAAGCCCTGCTCCTGTCTTTCTTTTTGATAATGCAGAAAGCGATGAAGCTTGGCAATCCGCTCTTTTACTTCGGCAAGGCCGATAAGCGATTCCAATTCCGCAAGAGCTTCAGGCTCTTTCTCCTCCGTCGACTGCGGCAATAGATCATGAATCCGGGCAAAGATTGCTTTAATCTCTCCTTCCGCCTCCTTTATTTGCTTAAACTGGGAAGCGGAATAGTACACACCTTTAACCGAGTCGGCGTATTCAGCCGTAGCGTCCAAAATGCGGGAATAGGGTTGACTCAGCTCCGCCACGAGCTGATACAGACGCTCAAGCACCTCTCCTTTTTCTTGATCGTGAAGAGAATCCGGCAGCTCCTTCTGCTCATTGATGAAGGCTTTCTCAAAGGCGAAAAACCGTTCGGCGATCCGGCGGTATTCGTTCGCTGCCTTTTTCTTAGCCGCGCTATGATCGGTTTCGCGAATAACTGGAAAATCAGGCAGCCGCAAACGCTCCTCTATTTTTTTCAGGATCGTTTTGCAGGTGAGCTGCTGGACACATTTATTTTCAGGAGAAAGAGCGACCGCCCTCTGCTGCCAACGCTCAATCACGGGATCAAGCTGTCCCGTCCGTCCGAGCCGCGCTTCAGCCAGTAAAGCATATAATTGGGCGCGGTAAACGGGAGCCAGTTCTTCGTCCCTCCCTTCAAGTTCTTCAAGGATTTCCCATGCTGTTGCCTCTTGCA
This sequence comes from Halalkalibacter oceani, assembly GCF_023715705.1. GTDB lineage: Bacteria > Bacillota > Bacilli > Bacillales > Bacillaceae_D > Halalkalibacter > Halalkalibacter oceani_A. The sequence continues at coordinate 21,639 of NZ_JAMBOS010000006.1, read as the reverse complement.
ACGACTGTTCTTGTTCGCTTCCAATCTCAATCCACTGCTTTATGGCCTCCAGTGACCATTTTCGCTGTAACATTTTATCACGTCCTCTTGACTCTTCTGCCTCATTTTATCACGATGACACTCTTAATGGCAGTAGACCCCTCTTTCCATGACATTACGGGCATAGGTGTCAATCACTGTGCCATCGTCCGCGAGAAAATCAATCGGATGTTCCTCCTGCCAGTTCTCATTGCTTGTGGTCACATTTAGAAACACTTGATTTTCGAGCGGAGCAATGAAGGAGCCGCCCTCGTAATGAATTTGCACTCTGGCGACATTTTCCGGCTGCTGAATCATGCCGAAGGTGACATAGGTCGCCGCATACTCATCATCATGCCAATTGCCGCTTTCCACACGAAACGTGCGGATTTTTTGTTCTTCTTCCATGACCGCCGTCCCACCGACAGTCAGCATCGCCGCAGGTAGCCGCTTAAAGCCGCCTTCAACCTGCTCCAGCTTTTCAGCAACGAGCTGCTCGCCGTTGACGGTGTAGACGACATGCCATTCCTCTTCCTCCTGCCGGGCAACAGCAATTTCAATCAAATCATCACGTTCATAGGGTTGCGAAATCGCGCTTTCGATCGTCGGATAAACCGTCTGATCCCCCGGCTGCTCATCCTGTACAATCAAACTGGACATCACGCCGTGATACCCGACGAGAATACTCAGCAGAAACAGCGAAAACACGAGCTGAAGCTTGTTCCGGCGCAAAAGAAGAAAAGCAGTCACGGCAAGCACCGCCGCTCCGGCTAAAATCACGATTGCCATAAAAGAAGGGGCAAAACCGATCATACCGGATTGAAGCTGCTGCTCGGAAAGATAGAGGAACAGCACGGAGACGATTGACTCCGTTTGCAATGTTTGGGCTACTTCATGGGGTGGCGTCTGCTCCGTCATAAATGCCGAAATCGCCAGGATGAGATACGCGAGCAACGACTCAAGCCGAAAGCTTCCTATCACTCCACTGGCATTCAGCTCCTCCTGCTTCCGCCTGCCAAGCCAAAAATGGTGAAGACCGAACAGAAGCAGCGGCGCGTAGATCAAATGCTTAAGCAGGAGAAGCTGTCCATAAGTGATTTGCCAGGCTTGCACGTATTGCGGGACAATATCGTTCATCAACAAAAAACCGGATAAGGTAACAACCAGGACTGCTAAAACGGCAAGCGGGGAAAACCAGCGGAAAAACTCTCCCGGCAGCCTTTCTTTGGCCGTCCACGCGATTACCGTGAGTGGACCGATCCAGACAGCAACTCCGGCCAGATGAAGACTGTTGCCGATCAATCCTGTTATACCGGCGACGGCAGCACCGTGGCCGGCCCAACTAACTGTAACGATTAAAACAATAAGCAAAAAAAGGGCAAAAGCTGCCGTTTTCCTTGATTGTGACAATGTTACGATGCTCATCAGTATCCAGGCGAACACGCTGGCAAACAAGAAAGCCTGTCCCGCGGCATATTGCAGCAGCACCGTGAAAATCGCCTCAAATAATTCCACCTGAAATTGACTGTAAAGCATATAGACAAGGCGGACTACCGTCAGGAAAAGCGCCAGCGGGATCGCGAGGACAGCGGCTTTCAACAGCCAGAGCGGCAGCGTGACTGCGCCCTGTTCCTTAGACATAAAAAAAGACAATGTGAAATAGCCTGTTAATCCAATAAAACTGGCATAAAGTAAGAGATTACCGATAATTTCCATAGTAAGTATAAGCCTCCAAGCTTCCGGCAGGGTGATGTCGTTATTACATTTCCTACAAAACCACTTTGCTTTAATTTTAACAGAAGATTGAGGAAGAGAACATAGAAGAGAAGCCGAGCCTCACCTCGTATAAAATAAAGCAGGAAAGCGGTATCCCTTTCCTGCTCCAGTTGAGTTGGTGAAATCATCACTTTAGCATGCTTTGACAGCTGCTTTAGCCCTGCCCGGACCGATCATTTTTAGCTCACAATTGAGGTTCAGACCCGTTTGTTGACTTCAAAGTTATCCTGAATTAACAGCCAATTTTGCGGGAATTCAATTCTTAGAACCCAATAGCTGACCCCGCGCAGCCCTAACTCCCTGACGAGATCAAACTTCGCCTGGATGCTGCGCGCATCTTCAAACCAGACTTCATGCTCCGTACCGTCTTCCTCCTGATAGAAGAAGAACGGGGACTGGGCTTGCTCGTCATACTGGATCGTCGCTCCGTACTGAACAGCCAGTTCAATCGCCTGCTGCGGGCTGATCGCCCTAGCAAACTCGCCACCCTCTTCATATGGCAGTGTCCAGTCATAGCCATAAAGCGGAATACCCATCATGATTTTCTCCACTGGCATGACTGATGCCGCATACTCTACCACCCTTCTTACCTGGTCAAGCGGAGCAACAGCCATTGGCGGTCCTCCGCTCCAGCCCCATTCATAAGTCATCAGCACGGTATAATCGACAATTTCTCCATGAGCTGGATAATCATGTGCTTCATACCATGCTCCGGCCTGTTCGCCGCTGACTTTTGGCGCCAATGCCGTCGACACCGTATAACCATGTTCCCTCGCACGCTGCACCGCCAAGCGTAAAAACTGATTATACGGCTCGCGATCCTCCGGACGTAAATGCTCAAAATCGATGTTTAAGCCAAGATAGCCCTTTTCCGCCATAATTGCAAAAGCTTGATCAAGCACTTGATTTTGCCGGTTGATATCATTCAATATCGCCTCTCCAACATCGGCGTCAAATTGATTTTCAACCATATTGGTAAGGACGAGCACCGGGACAATTTGAAATGGATAAGCAGCTTGTATCGAGGGGGTATCTTCGACCGGGACAAGCCCCCCTTCGGCTGTCACATGATAGCTGAAAATCGATAAGTATGTCAATTCATTCCCGACATTCTGAATAACCCGAGGCTCCGTATCCAATGGCGGTCGTGGCTCAATATAGCCGTTGACATCAATCGCGATCCGGTTGCGCGGCGGCAAAACAAGGCGCTGATCGATCGCCAGTGGCTGATTTGGGTTTAACTGATTTAACGAGATAATCTCCTCCATCGACACTTGAAAACGACGGCTGATCTCATATAAGCTGTCACCCGGCTGAACATAATAGACGCGTCCGCTTACCGGAATAACGAATGTTTGACCGATCACAAGGTTGTTCGGGTTTGGAAGAGCATTTGCCTGAATAATCGCTTCTGTCGTTGAATCATAGGCATTGGCAATACCAGTCAGTGTCTGACCTGGTCTCACAACGTGAATTTGCACAGCATTTTCCCCTCTCCCCAGTACATTTGCTTCATTGTACGCCGGAGCAGCTTATCCTATCACAAAAATTCACGAACATGTCAGGGACAGCGTAGAGACAAACTGGCAGCAGTATGAGAAACTAAAATAAACAGATTCAGCACGAAAGGAATGACTATGATTAAAAAGAGTTTTCTTGTTTTAAGCTATGTAATCATCGCCATTTTGCTTTCCATTTATGGCGAGCAGCTATTGCACTGGCTGCAGTCGGGCGGAACCCATTCACTCATCTTAACCTCAGTGGCAGCAACGATGTTTGCCCTCTTTCCGGTAATTCCTTATCCGGTGATTGGCGGCATCCTTGGCGCAGCCTACGGTCCCTGGGTCGGAAGCGGTCTGACATGGCTCGGCTCATCGCTGGCGTCAATCATCATGTTTTCCGCTGTGCGATATGGCTTTCAAGATTGGGGTCGTTCCCTGCTTTATCGGTACAAGCAGACAGCTACAATCACTCATTTATTCGAACGAAACGCCTTTATGACGATTTTCATCTCACGATTGATCCCGGTTATTCCTTCAATCGTCGTTAATATCTATTCTGCTTTAAGCCGCGTTCCGTTCTGGCCCTATGCTTGCGCTTCGTCTCTCGGGAAAATCCCGTCGATGTTTTTGTTTGCCGTCGTCGGTAATTCACTTGTGACGAGTCCGCGAAATCTTGTTTTTATTTGTTTCGTTTATGCAGGATTCTTACTCGTTGTGTATCTCATATACCGCTTTTTTAACCGGCATGCCGCGGCGGTTGACCGTAAACCGTTGTAGCAATTCATGCATGAAACAGAACAATATGGCGTTTCAGCCATAGTGACACATAAAAGAAACCGTACCCGATCCATACTCCTAAGGAATTCAGGATCACATCATCGACATTTGCGACGCGGTGGGTAAACAGAAATTGACTCGTTTCAATCATGATCGAGAAGCCCATGCCGATCAGGACAACGACAAGCGCGTGACGAAGAGGTCTCCAGAGCGCCGGCAGTAAAAAGCCTAACGGAACGAAGAGAAGAATATTGCCGACTAAAATTCGCAAAGGATCAAGAATCGTCGGACTAAAAACGCCGATCCGGTAAATACTCCGAAAAGGAATGAGGTTATAATTTCGACCGCCTGGTCCCGCCGGTCCGAGGGAAGCCCCGTAATTCCAGGCCAGCAATGTAATATAGAGCACCACAACGATATATAGGAAAAGCAATGTTCGTAAAATCAGCGTTTGCTGCTTCATCATCTTAGCCTCCTGCTTCTTCATCCTCCTCTATTATTTCGTCGATCCTGAGGTTTGACAAGTCATTTTGCTCGACAAAGGAGAAGAGGAATGTCCAAAAAGGTCGAGGCACCTTCCCAAAAAAAAGAAATTCCCCGCATTGAAAAAGCATCTCAAACCCGCCCGTGCGGTTTTTGAGATGCTGGTTTTTTAACCCTACCCTTTCGGCGGGACATAATCCGGCTGTTCATTGCTTTTTGTATTCATTTGTTTCCCTTTGTTAGAACGGCTTTCTACCGGCTGTGTCCCAAGGTGATCGGGCCGAAATTGAGCTGAAGTTGATTTGGCACTTTTGATGATAATCCCCTCCCTCCTTTGTATCTTTCCTCGACGGGGGGTGAATTATTCAGCAGGCTCCTAAAGCTCTACACGTTCTGCCGGAAGCGCCCGCTTTAATTCCCACTTCTCTTCTAAACGGTCCAGCGCATCCTGATCATTCATCAGCTGTTCTTTGTTTTCTTGGACTAATTCCTCAAATGACACTTTTCTGACTCTTCTCAACAAAAACACTCCTTTTTCTTTTACCTCTATTGTGGAATAAAAGGAGTGATTTTATACCTGTTATTTCTTTTTCGGACTAATAAAGACATTACCGGCCTCATCGAACGTTAATAAAAAGATCTCTTCAGCGTTTGAATAACCGTACTGTTGAATAATTCCCTTCAGCCAATCCAGGGTTCCCACTTTTTTCACATTCGCTTCAATAATATGCCCATCCTCAATCAGGACGCTTGAATATCCTTTCGACAGTGGACTCTGCTGCAAGTCATTCGGGGTAGCCGCGTCATATTTTGATTTTTTGATCACACTGATCGTACCGTTCATTTCTAAAATCGCATAATCAATTTCCGACAAATCACTCGCGCTGCGCAAGCGTAAGTCCATTAAAAATGATTCAAGAGTGATTTTCGCTTTGCGCAATTCATCGTGGAGAATCACTCCATGCTTCATTAAAATAATCGGTTCGTCTTCAATGATCCGGCGAAAACGCGGGGTATGAAGAGCAATCATTGAAAGCGTTAAATGTAAACCGGCAATCAATGCCGCCGCGGCGACAGGACCGCTTAAAGGGAGTTCTCCATCCGTTAACGGCTCTCCGAGAATATCGCCGATGACAACGCCAAATATAAAGTCAAGCGCGTCAATTGAACCCATTGACCGCTGCCCGAGCACCTTAACAATTAAAAAGATATATCCATAGACGATGACGGCCCGAATCATAAACCCATAAATCGGTAACGTTTCTGAACCCAGCCAAAATTCAAACATTCTGCCTACCTCCAGGGACATGGTTTTAAACGGAGTGACGTATTTCTTCCGTTAAAACACCCTAATGAACGCTTTACTTATTTTTTTGATCCCGACTCATTTTCTCTGCTTCTACCTCTGCGTAGGAAGCAAATTCAGTTTCTGCTTCGTTCCGTTTCCCTTGCTTTTTGGCATTGTTATTGCGCTGTGCATTGGCATTTCCTTTTTTCTGTCTACCCATACGCTTGTAGCCTCCTTCTAACAGGATGTTTTTGTTCAATCAGGTTTTAGGGTATCCGCTTATTGCTTTGTTCACCCAGCCATCTTTATCCATTACGGTATGTGAAATTATTAAAACTATTCTCTTTCATCAAAAAAGATGAGGCATCACTAGTTAACCAATGGATTTAAAAGAGATCGTGGCGGTTCCACTCATAGCTTAAGGGCTGGGAAAAAGGTAAACACAACCTTTTTCCCAGCCCCATTTCAATTAGACGTTTGCTATTTTATTGCGGAGTACCATTTGCAGAATACCACCGTGACGGTAGTAATCCATTTCGACTTCACTATCGAAGCGGACAACGACGTCAAATTCTGTTTTTGTGCCATCCGCTGCAGTAGCGACAACTTTCACAATGTCGCGCGGCTTAACATCATTTGTAATTTGAACATCAAATGCTTCCTCGCCTGTTAAACCAAGCGTTTCGGCGCTGTCCCCTTCTTTGAATTGAAGTGGAAGTACACCCATTAATACAAGGTTACTGCGGTGGATCCGCTCATAACTTTCAGCGATAACGGTTTTAATACCGAGAAGGTTTGTTCCTTTCGCTGCCCAGTCACGCGAGCTTCCCATCCCGTAATCTTTACCGGCAAGAATCGCAAGACCAGTATTATCTTCTTTATATTTCATAGCCGCATCATAGATGGACATTACTTCTCCGGTTGGCCAGTACGTTGTATAACCGCCCTCTGTGCCAGGAGCTACCTGGTTACGAATCCGGATGTTCGCAAATGTCCCTCTCATCATGACTTCATGATTTCCACGGCGGGATCCGTAGGAGTTAAAGTCTTTCGGCTCGACCCCTTTAGAAATGAGATACTTCCCTGCTGGAGTATCCTTGCCAATCGCTCCGGCCGGTGAAATATGGTCGGTCGTGACAGAATCGCCAAATTTGCCGATTACGCGGAGTCCGGCTAGCGGCTTAATGTCTTCCGGATCTGGAGAAAGCCCTTCAAAGAACGGCGGGTTCGCGATGTACGTTGAATCCTCATCCCACTTATAAAGCGCATCATCTGTTGTTTCAATTTGATTCCAGCGAGGATTGCTGCTGAAGACTTCCTCGTATTCGCGACGGAACAATTCTGGAGTAACCGTTTTATTCACGACTTCTTTCACTTCGTCAGCAGTAGGCCAAATATCAGCGAAATAAACATCGTTGCCATCCTTATCCTTGCCGAGCGAATCGTTTCTCAAGTCGATATCGACTGTTCCCGCAAGGGCGTATGCGACAACAAGCGGTGGAGAAGCAAGGTAGTTCGCCTTGACAAGCGGATGAATCCGTCCTTCAAAGTTACGGTTCCCGGATAACACAGACGTTACCGTTAAATCGCTTTCGGCAATTGCTTTTTCAATTTCTTCCTCTAAAGGTCCCGAGTTACCGATACATGTCGTACAGCCGTAACCGACAATGTTAAAGCCGAGCTTCTCCATATACGGAAGCAAGCCGGAATCTGTTAAATAACCTGTTACAACCTTTGAACCAGGAGCTAGGGAAGTTTTGACAAATTCAGGTACTTTCAGTCCAAGCTCTACCGCTTTTTTCGCAACTAGCCCCGCACCAACTAAGACATACGGGTTAGACGTATTCGTACAGCTCGTGATCGCGGCGATCGCAATTGAACCGGTCTTCATTGTTGTGTGACGGCCATCTTTAAAGTTAACCGTAACTGTCTTGTTGAACTCATCTTCTGTAAGTCCAAGTCCCTGCGTTCCTTGAGGAGCGACAACCGCACTGCGGAACGATTTTTGCATATCAGTAAGCGGAACAAGATCCTGCGGACGCTTAGGACCTGAAAGGTTCGCTTCGATTTTGCTAAGATCCACTTCAACAACATCCGTGTACGTTGGATCCGCTGTTTCACCGGCAACATAGAACAGTCCATTTGCACGGCAGTATGCTTCAACAAGCTTGATCTGCTCTTCTGAACGACCAGTTAAGCGCATGTAATTAAGTGCTTCTACATCAACCGGGAAGAAACCGCAAGTCGCGCCGTATTCAGGTGCCATATTCGAGATCGTCGCACGGTCGGCCAAAGGCATTTCAGCAAGACCCGGACCGAAGAATTCGACGAACTTGCCAACAACCTTCTTCTCTCTAAGCACTTGCGTTACTTTTAAGGCGATATCCGTTGCAGTCGTACCGCTTGGAAGCTCACCAACAAGCTTAACCCCGATCACTTCAGGTACAGGGAAGTATGAAGGCTGACCAAGCATGCCTGCTTCTGCTTCAATCCCTCCGACACCCCAGCCAAGAACGCCGATACCGTTGATCATCGTTGTATGGGAGTCAGTACCTACTAATGTATCAGGGAATGCCACTGTTTCGCCATCCTGCTCAATCGCATGAACGACATTGGCAATATATTCAAGGTTTACTTGGTGAACGATACCTGTTGCTGGCGGCACTGCGCGATAATTATCAAAGGCTTTCTTTGCCCAGCTTAAAAATTGGTAACGCTCCTCGTTCCGTTGAAATTCCAAATTCATGTTATACACGAGGGAATCTTCTGTTCCGGCTTTATCGACCTGAACCGAGTGGTCAATAACTAAATCAACCGGGATTTCCGGGTTAATTTGATCCGGATTTCCACCCATATCGGCCATCGCTTTGCGCAATGAAGCCAAATCAACAACAGCCGGCACTCCGGTGAAGTCCTGCAAAATAACACGAGATGGTTTGAAAGGAACGTCGATATCCTTCAATTCACTCGTGCCCCATTTGGCTAGATTTTCCACATGTTCTTTTTTGATTACATAGCCGTCATATTGACGCAATACTGATTCCAATAACACTTTTACTGAGTATGGTAGATTCGAAACGTTTCCTAAACCCGCGTCCTCCAGGGCTTTAAGCGAGTAATAGTTGATTGTTTTTCCATCCAAAGAAAAGGATGATCGTGCGTTGAATACATCATTACTTTTTGACATATGTATACCCCTCCTTCACATGACTATCATAACGTAAACTGCCGGGATTGTCTAAAATCATGTCTCTAGTCCCCCCGCCTACTATAGTCTAGAGGTAATTTTTCGCTTCCCAAACAGTCCTTCTTTAGCATAGCAAAACTTGTCTAAAGAATAAATGAGTTTTTCTAAATTTCGTATGTTTTCGTCTTTATCCATGTGAAAAACGGTTCGATGTATAAGATTGACCGGCAAAACAGAAGGTAATACATGGAGGTGAAGGAATATGGCGAAGAAAAAAGCAAACCATCAGATGAGCGGAATGAATGATGCCCCGGCCCAAGGAAAGGACACCGGCTACAATGGCGCGTTCGAAACCGAGTTGGCCAACGAGCCTTTAACAGAAATGCAGCGTCAGAACAATAAGAAAACGAAGAAACGACAGTAGACGAGACTTAGACAAAAGGGAAGCTCCCCTTTTGTCTAAGCTCGATTCCAACTTCGACTACTGTCTCAGCCTTGCCAGACTCTTTTTAAATCTGTTGCTTAAGCTCGTCAATTGTTTGTTGAAATTGCGTGAGCTGCTCGTGCTGGTGCTCCGTCGAAACGGTTAACGCTTTCTCAATTTGGAGCTCGGCTTCTTCAATTTCCTGACGGGCCTGCTTCAGTCGCGTTCCCTCATCGGGCTGGTGGCGTTCAATCGCCGAATAGGCTTCCTTTGCCTGTTCCACCGCCTGCTGAGCGGCTTGAAATGCCTGCTGCTTATCCTTATGATAAGGCATTGTCTTCTCCTCCTTTGCTTTGCTGTCCCCACTAGGATGTACAAAAAGCCCGCTGATATGCGGATAGGAAACAAACCGGCTGCCATACTACTAGGGAGAAGGAGGGATGACAATGACGGAGAAAAACACATATAAGGACCAGCGCCGCAACGCGACAAAAGGAGCGGATTCTGGTCAGCCGGAACCGTTAAGTGGCTCAAAAAAGGTAAAACAGGCCAATCACGTCAACCAGACAAACGGCGAAGGCTGATCCTCTTTTTGAGCATTGAACGATCATCGAGCATCGGCAAGACTGAGACAGCAGTCGGGCTTTGCACATAACTGGCTCAGAGGCCGGGTCAAAGGTAAAAAACCTTTTGACCTGGCCTCTTTCACGTCCCCCGGCGCTCGTTTTGATGCAGCTCACTTCGTCTTGACCGCCACTTACCTGCCACGATTTGCGACTTACTTGATAAGGGGAGACAGCGCAGCATTTTATGACTACACTGATAGTAACAAACAGACATTCATTTCTTTTCGGAAAGCGGGTGATGAGTTGAAAGTCCATTTGGATATTAACGACAGCTACCAGGAAACGGTGATCACGATCCAATGCAAGGAAGCCGATCAAACGATTCTTGATCTGCTGCATGATATTAAACGCAGTGAGACGCCATTTATTGTCGGGCAGCAGGGTGAGATGCAGCATCTGCTAAAACCGGAGAACATCCACCTGTTCCGCGTGCAAAATGAGAGCGTACACGCGATTACCGCCGAAGGAGCGTTCAAAGTAAAAGAAAAACTCTACGAGCTCGAGGAACAGCTGTCGTCCGGTAAGTTTGTTCGCTTATCAAAGTCGGTGATTGCCAACCTTTACGAGCTGAGTCACTTTGAAGCATCGTTTCACGGAACGCTGCGCGTCTACTTTCATTCAGGCGAAACCGAATACGTTTCCAGACATTACGTCAACGGCATTAAAGAAGCATTGAAATTGAACAGGAGGAAACCATGATGGTAAAAACCTTTTTATTCAGAAGTATAATGGGGATCTTTTTCGGGGCGTTTCTGACCGTCCTGGCGGCGATCTGCTTTGTCTATCTTGGCCAGCAGCCTGTGCTCGATGGTGAGGTATTTGTTAAAAACGCGCTTGGCACCTTGTTTTGCGGCTGGTTTTTCACCGTTAGCCCGCTCTATTTTGAAGTCAAATCGTTAAAGCTCTCCCAGCAGACGCTGCTTCATTTTTGCACAGTCGCGCTCCTTTACTTCGTGCTCGCCTTCGGCATCGGCTGGATTCCCGTTCAGCTAAATAGCATTCTCTTTTTTATCGCCCTGTTTCTCGTCTTCTACGCCGTGATTTGGAGCGCCTTCTACCTTTACTTTCGTCATGTCGCCAAAACATTAAATGGCGAGCTGAAAAATTTATAGGAAGCAGAGGCTGGACCAGCTCGTTTTGTCCCGCCTCTTGAAGCATCCTACAGTTCCGTTAGCGCCTCATCCATTGTCCTGAACTTGAACGAGAAGCCTTCCTGCTCAAGCCGCTCCGGAATGACCCAGCGGCTTTTTAAGACGAGCTCCGTTTCCGTTCTGATGATCCGTGCTCCCAGCTCAAGCAGCCATTTTGGCGCCGGGAGGCCAAACGGCGCATGATGTCTATTCCGCAGCTGTTGCATAAATTCGCGATTCGTCACAGGAACCGGCGCAGCGCAGTTAAACACGCCACTCAGCTCCGGCCTTTCTTGTAAAAAGAGGATGATCTGAAACAGATCCTCGATATGAATCCAGCTGAACATCTGTTTGCCTGTCCCCTGTACCCCACCGAGACCGAAGCGCACCAAATTCCGATACGGCGTCATCACGCCTCCTTCTTTTCCTAACACAATCGCAATCCGCAGCGCGACCTGTCTTGTTGCCGCAGGTGAAAAAGAAAAGAAGGCCTCCTCCCAGGCTTTGGCGACCTCGACCGAAAATCCAGTGCCGATTTCACCTGCTTCCTCGGTCATCGGCTTATCCTCGGCATGGCGGTAAATCGTCGCCGTACTGGCATTGATCCACAGCCCGGGCGGTGTCCGACAACCGGCGAGAGCTTCCCCGAGAATGCTCGTCGTCTCAAGCCGTGAATGCAAAATCTCGCGCTTATTGCGCTCATGATAGCGGCAGTTCACTGATTTTCCGGCAAGATTGATGAACAGCGCCGCACCATCCAACGCCTCGGTGATTCTGGCGCGATCATCCCAGCTGATATGCGCGCTTTGCCTTGAGATGATTTCCACTTTACTGCCAAGCTGCTCAAATCGTTTCTTGAAATAGCGTCCGACAAAGCCCGTCCCTCCGGCAAGCACAATTTTTTCCATCTTCTCTCCCCCATTCGACTGCTTTCACATGCCGTCTCTATTCATCCTTCATAAGTGCTTCAAGCTTTTGTCGCTCTTTGCGCTGCTGTCTCCGCTTTTGCCTCTGCTCGTGCCGCTCCTGGGCACCGGCATATTGGTATTTCTCTTCCTCTGTTTCAGGTACGACAGGCGGTACCGGTGTCGGCTTGCGGTTTTCATCCAGGGCGACGAAGGTTAAATAGGAGGTCGCCGTCAGCCGGCGTTCCCCGGTCAATAAATTTTCTGCTTCCACCTTAACATAGACCTCCATCGACGTCTGGCTCGTATAACTGACATAGCCTTCCAGACAGATTGCTTCCCCTGTCTGAATCGGCGAAATAAAATCAAGGCTGTCGCTTGAAGCGGTGACGACCATGCTTCTCGCGTGACGCATTGCGGCAATACTCGCGACCTTATCTATATAAGCCATCACATTCCCGCCAAAAATCGTGCCGTGATAATTCGTATCAGGCGGTAAGACGATGTCGGTTAACACCGTGCGTGACTCTGCTGCTTTCTTTTCCTTCATTTTACAATCTCTCCTTTATGCACTCCTGCAAGCGATGATGCAAAGCTGATTGTTCTTTTTCTTCAATCGTCCGAAAATCTAAAGCAACCTGTTCGTTGACAATCCGACTGATGACAGCCGGCGAGCCGTTGCGCAGCTCACGCTGAAGCTCATTGGCGCTCCAGACGGGATGTGTCAGCAACAGGACGTACGTCGGCAACTGAACTTCGGGCATCGTCCCTCCCCCGACCTGGGAAAAAGACTCGCAGATCTCTGCCTTCCATGCCGGATCGAGCGCTATCTGAAACCGTTCGATCCGCTCCAAAACCTCTTCCGGGGTTAGCAGAACGGCACGAACTGTCGGGATTTCCGTTAACGCTTCCTCCTCATCACGGTAATGAGCAAGTGTCGCTTCCAGCGCAGCCAATGTCATTTTATCGACGCGCAGCACACGGGCGAGCTGATGTTTTTTTAAGCGGTCAATCCATTTCTTTTTTCCGGCGATGATCCCGGCCTGCGGTCCGCCTAAAAGCTTGTCACCGCTAAAGGAAACGAGATCAGCTCCCTGGGCGATTGCCTCGTGCACGGTCGGCTCGGAACCGATTCCTTTTTGCTTAAAATCATAGAGAACTCCGCTACCAAGATCCTCAAACAACGGCAGATCATTGGCGTCGGCGAGCGGCTTCAGTTCTTTAGCCGTCACCGCGTCGGTAAAGCCGATCATTTTAAAGTTGCTCGTATGAACCTTCATCAGGAGTGCCGTCTCGCTTGTAATCGCCCGCTCATAATCCTCGTAATGCGTTTTGTTTGTCGTCCCGACTTCCTGCAGAATTGCCCCGCTTTCCTCCATAATCGATGAGACACGGAAGGAACCGCCGATTTCCACCAGCTCCCCGCGCGAGACGATAACTTCCTTGCCTCTCGCCAATGCCGAGAGGACGAAATAAACAGCTGCCGCGTTGTTATTGACGACGATCGCCGCTTCCGCTCCGGTCACCTCTCTCAATGCCGCTTCAATCAAATCATGACGGGAACCGCGCTTGCCACTTTGCAGCTGATATTCAAGATTCGTATATGAGGAAGCCGCTTCGATCACTTTCTCCAGCGCCTGGTCGCTTAGGCGCGCCCGTCCTAAATTCGTATGTAGTACAGTACCCGTTCCATTTATGACATGCTGCAATTTCACGCTCGCTTCTTTGCGGACATAGGCCTCAAGCTGTTGAAACAGCTCGCCGTTTATACGCTCGGCTGCCAGGCTCATATCTCCAGTAAGCATCCGCTGACGCACGGAAGCGACGACATGCTTCAGCATCGTTGTCAACTGCGGTGACGTCAGCTGATAGATGTCCATTATCTCTTGGAAGCGCTGATGCTTTTGCAGCTCATGGATCGCAGGCAGCTGCCTTACGAAATGCTTCACTACCCTTCCCCCTCTTCGTTTTTGATCTCAGTGGTCAAGCGAGCACATGACGCCCCTTTCGTTTTGCTTTACTTTGTTTTCTTTTCTATTGTAGGATAAGACATTGAAGGATGCAAAAACTATTCATATAAATGTTAGGGGGTGGCTCACTTGAACGATAAACAGCAAATCCGCCTGACTGCTTTTTCAACAAAAGCTGGTTGAGGCTGCAAAATTGGTCCAGAGGACCTGGCGCAAGTTTTGCGTCATTTACCAAAGCAAGATCATGATGAAAATGTCCTCGTCGGCTTGGATACATCCGATGATGCAGGGGCCTACCGCTTAACTGATGATCTGGCAATGATTCAGACGGTTGATTATTTTACCCCTGTCGTTGATGATCCTTATATGTTCGGCCAGATTGCCGCCGCCAATGCCTTAAGCGATGTTTACGCTATGGGCGGCAAACCGACGACGGTTTTAAATATCGTCGGCTTTCCAATCAAGACGTTGGCGCCTGATATTTTGGCAGAGATCCTTAAAGGAGCTGCGGATAAAACGAAGGAAGCCGGAGCAACCATTGTTGGCGGACATTCCATCGATGACCAGGAGCCTAAATTCGGGATGGCCGTCACAGGGCTCGCTCACCCTGACCGGATCTTTACCAATGTCGGCGCACGACCGGGGGATTGGCTGATTCTTACGAAGCCGATCGGTGTCGGAATTTTGACGACGGGCATTAAGCGCGGCGCGGTAACGCCGGAGCAGGAGCTCGCCGTTACGGAAACGATGGCCGCGCTGAATAAACGCGCCGCCGAGCAGCTTGAAGGCCTTCACCCCAACGCTGTCACCGACGTGACGGGATTCGGCCTGCTTGGCCACAGCTTTGAAATGGCAAAGGGAAGCGACGTCAGTTTCGAGCTTGAATTTGCCAACGTTCCACTGCTTGCCGGTACTCGCGAGCTTGCGGAACAAGGTATTATCCCGGGCGGTTCAAAAGCAAACGAGCGCTGGCTTGAAGAGCAGGTTTCCTATGCGGATCGGATTACCGCCGTTGAAAAAAGCATTTTATGTGACGCGGTGACTTCGGGCGGGCTGCTGATCAGCCTTCCGCCGGAAGATGCCCGGCTCTATCTTGAACGGATGGAGCGCGAAGAGGCGCAGGCCGTCGTTATCGGCACGGTCACGGCTAAACAGGACAAACCAATCATCGTAAAATAAAAAAACGCCTTAGGCGTTTTTTTAGCCTGTCGATAAAGTCTCGAAAAGCGAGAGGGTCGACAGGCTTTTTTGGTAGAAGGATTTGTCACGATCCAGAGCTTCGAACCCGCTCCCGGAATGGGGAAAAAAGAGGTTGCTTGACCATAAAGAGAGAGATCTCTGCAAGACGGAAAGCAACGCTTGAACGAGTCTTTGCGATCTTAAACAAAAGCATGGACTACGTAGGCCGAACGTGAAGGGGCTCGAAAAAAATTCCATGCAAGCCATACGAAAAAACAAAAACGAGCCTCAGCCCTAACTACTGTGTTTACCTGAAAGTCGAATAAAGCACTACCGTAGGGATGAAATAGACGGAGACTCCTGCGGGAGAAAAAGCAACGGTGAGACCCCACAGGGCGTAGCCCGAGGAGGCTCACCAGCTTCCCGCGGAAAGCGAAGTCTATTTCAGGAGCGACGGATTCCCCGCTTTTCATTTGTTCGGATAGTCATATAGAAAATACGTTTGACCCGCCCTCGTTTCGTATTTTACTAACCAAAGACGCCTATCCCTCTTTCCGCGCTTTCTCCATCGTTTTTCGCAACGCTTTATAGCCTATTCTCGTCAGGTTTAACTCTTCATCTACATAGTCCTGCTTTTTTAGCGCTTCGATTGTCTCCGGCGTCAAAGAGCTGCTCAGCTCCTTTATCATTTCGTTTAAAGACGTGATGGAGCCTTCCGCGATTTTCTCTTGGTCAATTGCCGCCGCCACCTCTTTAAGCGGATCTGCTTTGACAAAATATTTCTTTGTCTCGGTAACTGCTGTGCTGAACCTGCCTTTTACCTTCACCAGCTCTTCCAGTAAAGACGAGCGCTCCGCATCCTTTTGTCTGATTTTCTCCCGATACGTCTGCTTTTCCGCTTCCTGGAGCTGCGCTTTGGCAAAGAGCTCCTCGAGCAGTTGCGTGCGGTCAAGATCGACGAGTGTCAGCTCTTCTTCTTTTTTCTGCAATTCTTTTTCATAAATAATCGTCTCCTGATTGGCCATTACAGGTTCAGGGACCGATGTTATTGGCTCATTCTGAAATTCCGGTTTTTGTTCCTTTGTTCTTGACAGGACAACATAAGCAAGCCCGGCTAGAAAAAGAACAACGAACAAGCGGAAAAGCACTTCATATTGAACAACAAAGTAGAGAAGAACAGCAGCGAGGATCAGCCCGGCAATTCTTTTTCCCCAGCCGGCCCGCTTCTGCTCCCGCTTAGGGGATTGATGAATTTCTTTCTTCAACTGTTCGTTCATTTGCTTACTCCTTTACCTCGAACTGCACAACATCATATCATACTTTCCCTAAGTCTATTGATCTATTTTTTGTTATTCCAATTTTTGTTTCCTTCTTTTCTTGCAAAATCTCTTCTAAACTAGCAAAATAAATAAGAGTGAATGAAAGATCAAAGGAGGCCATGCTTTTTGACTATGTGTAAACCAAGAAAATGGTTCGCCGGCCTGACAGGGGGCTTGCTCGCTACGATGCTCTTCCTGTCTCCTCCAGCTTTTGCAGCGGAGGATGTCGCTGAGGCCTGCGGCTATGAACCTATCCCCGGAGAAAATCCGCATTATCAAGTGACCAACTGTCTGCTGACGGAGACGGCGCTCGCCTATGATATTCCACCGGAAATCGTTAAAGCGGTTGCCCACAAGGAAAATGGCGATTGGGCCCATTTCCAGCCTAACGGCGAAGCGATTGAAACCGCTGATGGTGGAATCGGACTGATGCAGATTACGAACTATCAGCACTATAATGTTGAAAGACTAAAAGCGGATCTGATCTATAATATTCAGGCCGGTGTGGAAATTCTCGATCAAATGTTTGACCGCCGTGATTTGCCGACGATTAATGATGGCAATCGCGCTGTAATTGAACATTGGTATTTTGCCGTGCTTGCTTATAATGGAACGATGCCGGTCAACAGTCCTGTCATCCAGGCTACCGGCGAGCGGAACACAGAGGCCTATCAGGAGAAGGTTTGGGATATTATCGAGGAGTACCACCTCCTTCCGCTCGTAAGAATTCCGTTTGAACCAGACGACTTCCGCTATGATCCTGAGGTGCGGGCACCGATTGAATTCGTAACGGCTCATTTTGAAACGGAGCGTCCTTTAACGGAAACAACCTATCACTTTCTAAATGGCGATACGGTTTATTCCACAACAGCAGGTCTTCAGTTCCGTGAGAGACCGACCCGGGAAAGCAGAAGCCTTGGAACGATTGGCGCGGGGGAAGCATTAACGGTTACCGGCTCATTTGTTTACGATGAATCAAACCCGGTGCGGACCAATCATTTTGTCTGGTACCCTGTTCAAAGAAGTGACGGTACAAACGGCTTTGTCGCTTCGAGCTATTTAACCACTCAAGGAACAGAGCGTCCTGATCCGGTGGAGCCGCCACCAGCGCCTCCGACTGCACCAGGCGAATTTTCGGATGTGCCGGCCGGACACTGGGCGGCAACAGCAATCTATCAGCTGAGTGAACGTGGCGTCATCCAAGGCTATCCAAACGGAGCCTTCGGACTGAATGACTCGATAACACGGGCACAGGCGGCGACGCTTTTAGCGCGGGCCGAAGGAATTTCCTTTGATAACCGGCCGAATCCGAATTTCCGGGATGTTCCACGCGATCACCCTTATTACGCAGCAATCGCCGCTGCTGTCGATGAAGGAATCTTCTCCGGCGTGACAGCGACGAGCTTTCAGCCAAGCGCGCCATTAACGCGGGCGCAAATGGCCGTTCTGCTTACGAGACTGTATTCGTTTGAATCAGGAGGCACGTCCCATCCATTTACCGACGTTCCCGACGGCATCTGGTATGAGCATGCCGTCCAGACCCTGTATGCCAACGAAATTGTCGCCGGTATTACCGCGACTACCTATCGCCCGTCGATGGAAGTAACAAGAGGGCAATTCGCCGTCTTTATGCAACGCGTTATAGACTAAAACAACAAGTCCCAAAAGCAAATGCTTTTGGGACTTGTTGTTGAGGCAATGCGCGAAGCCGCTGCAAGATTGTAGGTCAACTAGGAGTGACTTTCTTCTCGTTGACGAGCAGCGTGCGAAGCCATTGCCGCTATGTGCTAAACCCATTCATTAGCTCGCAGCTACTACGACCTCGAATAAGCCGGGGTTTCGGTTCCTATCCCATCGTTAATGTAAGCTGAAACGCTTCAATAATTGTAATCTGATGCGTTCCATCGCCTAACATAAAGCTGCCTTCTTCTGTAAGGAGGCGATTGATGCTTTCATCCTCTCCCACCGTTTCTTCGACTCTGATTGCCGACACCTCCACATTATTTTCACGCTGTAAATAAAGGGACACGGCCGAAGCGTTTTCGACTGTCCAGCTGCTCTCGGCATTGCGGGGCTTCAGGTTGACCGGATACCCCTTCCCGACGACCTCCACTTCAACATCGCCCGGAACAAAGATAGTCGCTTCCAATTGCGGCGTGCTTCGCCCGAAGGCGGTGATTTCCTGCGGCAGCTGCTTGACGATCAGATAAAGCGTATCACCGCGCTGATATATCGAGGCGTATTCTTCCGGTCTGGACAAAAGCGTGTCCTCCTTGCCCAATGAAGCCCGGTATGTTCCAAACAGCGACAGTTCAGCGTCGGCTGTCGCTTCAACCGTAAGCGGGTATGGACCGCCTTGGACGACGACGCGATTGATCCCGGACGAGAGCGCATGAGAGACCGGCGGCAGATCAAGCGTCCGCTCTTCCCGGGCCAGCTCATTCTCCACAAAATCGAGCAACCCGGTCGAGCTGGCGAGCGCAAAGGCGATGCCGGCCGTGCCAATAATCGCGACAAAAAATATACTTAAAAAATCATAATGCAAGAGCGGCTTTTCTTGCTTTGATAAAAAGAGGTAGACGAGCATCTCCAGTCCTAAAATAATCAAAATGACCGGCCACCAGGCCAGCATAATTTGCGCAACACTGACCTCACTAAATTGTGCGATTAAAAGAATGACCCCCAACAGGAGCAGGGACGCTCCCATTGAAATCGTACCAACACGCCAAACCCTCATGATACATCCTCCTTGTTTTTCCGCTTGCTGCCGATCAGCAGCTTGATTCCTCCGCCAATAAGCAACAGGCAGACGATCGTCGTCTGGAAATAATGATCAAACCAGTACCTGAAATCAACATTAAGCCATTCATCGAGCAGTGGCGCGACCGCCGGCAATGCTATCTGACTCGTTAAATAGTAAAGCCCGAGCAAAATGAGCCCGATACCGACCCATTTCTGCTGATTAAGAAGGTACGAAATAATCGGTGTATCATCCAGTTCCTCTTTCCCATATACGGAGGCCTTTTGCAGCCCGTCAAAAAAGCTGTAAAACCAGATAATCGGAATAAGAAACAAAAATATGCCGAGCCTGAGTACGTCCAAAATATAGATCGAAAATAAGAAAGCGGCCATTAATTGAATTCCACGTCGCTGGAGCCCGAGATAGAGGTGACCTGCGCCAGGAAAAAACGACAGGGCGACGGCGATCGATTTGCTTTTCTTCCCATTCACCCGATTTAATTCAATGTCTTCGAGGATCGAGCGGTCTACCAAATCCTCTCCTTTGTGCTTTTTATTTAGCTGATGGATCGCATCAAAAAATCCATACACCCAGATCACCGGCAAAATGGCGAGAAACAGCAAAAACTCTTCTCTCGATGTGAGGACTGTCACGAAGAAGACCATCATAATCGTGCCGACAAACGCCATAAACAGCGTCAAACCACGATTCATCAGCCTTAGTTGAAAATGGCCCAGACCCGGTATAAATGAGAGAAGAATCGTAAAAAAACGTTCCTGCTCCTCAGTCGGGTTCTTGTTGCCCTCCGCTTGATTGGCAGCCGTCGGATATGCCGTTTTCGAAGCGGTAATCGCCGTGTCAACAAGGTTGACAATGTAAAGAATAACACCCGCTATCACAACAAAGAACGCCAGCCCATATTCCCAATGTGCATACAGAAAAATGCAAATCACAATTAAACCGAACTCTCCAAACATATAGGCGAGCCCGCGAAGCGGCTTTCGTAAATAAAGCAAGCCTCCGCCAGGGAAGAATGCTAATAAAAATGCTAAAATCGGATTTTTCATTGATCGTTCTCCTCCCTACTTTTTTGTTCAATAACATTGAGCCAGCCAACGGTTTTATTGACAAGCTGCTCCGTTACCGAAGACGAGCTTTCTGTGAACGCCGGACTTTGGATAGTGGTGAGCGACTGAAAGAGACCGGAGGCCATGAACAAGACGGTTATCGCCGCCGCGACCGTATAATGAACAATTGTCCTTTGATAAAACGGTCGTGCCGCTTCAGCCCGCGTCCCTTTTGGCTGTTCCTTCACTTTCTCAAGGACCTGTCCGGTAAAGGCAGCCGAATCGGTCACATCAGGAAGCTCTTCCCCGTAAGCAGTCACGGCGTGCAGATAAAGCTCAAGGCATTGATCGCAGCGATACAAATGCTCCTCATACTGCCGCCGGGTAGAGAGGTCAATCTCATCCTGTACGTACGTTTTCCATTGTTCTTCGCTGATATGATTCATCAAAACTCCTCCTCCTTCCAATGCTTTTTCATCCACTGTCGCGCCCGGTAAAGCTTTGTTTCAATCGTTTTCACCTGGACCTGCTGTTCTTCAGCCATTTGCTGGTAGCTTTTCTCGGCAATATAAAAATCATAGACGACTTCCCGGTAGCTGCTCGGCAATTGATCGAGTTTCTTCCGCACGAGACGCTGCTTTTCCGTCAGCATCACTTCGGCTTCGACGTGATCCCTGGCTGAAACTGCCGCTTGAGACGCCAGCGGCTCAGTTATTTCCTCACGTCTGCGCTCCCGCTTCCTTTTCATATCAATCGCATGATTAACAGCAATGCGCGTCATCCATGTCTTAAATCCCTGATTCTCGAAGGTGGGGAGAGAATGATAGATTTTAATAAACACTTCCTGCGTCGCATCTTCAGCATCCTTCTGATCACGCAAAATCGCGTAGATGACCCGGAAAAGCTCTGTGCGGTATTTCTCCACAATGAGCCTGAAGGCATGATCATTGCCGTTTTTGATTTTCTCTAGTAAAACCTGATCGCTAATTTCTCTCCCCCCTTTTTCGCCACACACTTAATAGACGACAGCGGTTGCCCGCACCCCTACACTTTTTTCAAATTCCAGCTTATCTTATCATTTTCCCAATAAGAAAACTGCACAGCGGCTTTTCTTAGACTTGAATCAAAACCACCCGTGAGAACGGGTGGTTTGTTCTACGGCTGGAAGCCTTTGTTGCTGACCAGACCCTAAAGGGCCACTGAACGGTTCGCCATTTGTACTTCTTCTACTGGCCAGACCTCAAAGGC
>NZ_JAMBOS010000069.1 GCF_023715705.1 Halalkalibacter oceani | reverse complement strand
GACTGGTATATCGTGACTGGCCGAAATGAAGTAAAATTTTATCTTAAGAAAAATGAAACGTATCAAGTAGATTTGTAAAATGAAGGGGGAGCAAAGGATTGCTTCCTCTTCATTTTGGACAGTGAATACGTCAGTTTTAGGACAATTAGCGCCGTCAAGATCCAGACATTGTAGAACGTCATTAACACCATATGTGTAAGGGCAGAAAAACAAAATAAATTTCTCAAATACTTCGGCAATCATTTCAAAAGTTTCAAATAATGAATCCATTGGTTCAAAGTAAATACCAATTTTTCTATTATCAAATTGAATATCAGGATGTACCTTATTTTGGATTGACTGCTTATGTTGTAAAAATGATTCGTACCAATTTATTCTTTGCTTTTCAAAATACAGCTCTACAAATGCAAGTGACTTTGCATTATTCCATGAGCATCTAAATAGCAAACCACTTAGTCCCGCTCCGACTGTTAGCGTATAATCGTTTAAATTCATTTTCTTGTCGTAATGAAAGTTTAAATAGTATGGTATACGCTCACGAAGAACAGCTAACATCGCTCTTTTAACATCTTCCAGTCGTAACATATCGAATTGCGGTGCGCCTATTACTGGCGAGGCATTCTTTAAGAAATTACATGAAGTGTCTTTAGAAGCACGGTTAAGAACAGAAACTATTAACCACTTAATAAAAATAGCTAAAAAACATGATATTATTCAATAATTGGACTGTATAAAAAATACTGTAAGACAGCCACCAAACATTAGTGTTGTCTTACAGTATAAAAATTAGCATAATATTCTTTTATCATCCCTTATCGGGAACTTACTTTATAAAATTAATTGAGTCAATTTCATAATTTGAACCCTTAGTCTCGCAAGGTTTTCAAGGCACGAAAAAAGGAGTACCTCCCCAAAAGTCGAATGAGTTAAGTGACGAAACAAAACTACAGACTGGAGGAAGACTCCC
>NZ_JAMBOS010000068.1 GCF_023715705.1 Halalkalibacter oceani | reverse complement strand
CAACAGTTATACGGGAGACGTCCCACCAAAAAAGTATATGGTTATTGTATCAGATTATCAGCTGATTGAAAACATACTTACTGGAGTTTTTAGTTAGGGGTGCAGAGAGGATCCCTTCTCCATGTTGCGGGAAAGACATGCTGGTTAGAGGAACTAAGAATCGAAAAGCCAAGGATCATACGGGACAAAGTAAGACATATAACATTCGGAGGTTGAAGTGTACCCATTGTGGTACCATCCACCATGAATTGCCGGACTTATTGATTCCTTATAAGCGCTATGAAGCGGAATGTATCGAAGACGTTCTTACAAATCCATCCACCCACATTGTTCCTGCTGATGATTCCACTCTTTCGAGATGGCATGGCTGGTTTCTAGAATTTGTGGATTATTGGATTGGCTGTTTGACTTCCATCATGATCAGAACCAACCAGGAGAATACCCCCCTGGATTACACGTCCAAAGATTCAGGGGCTGCACTTCAAAGGATAGGACGCTTGGCAGGAGATGCCAATGGGTGGCTGACAAGAATTGTCCGGCCTATCGTAAATATTAATTTTTGGCTACACACCCGTTCTGCATTCATTGTCCAATAACCCCTGATTTACACTCATGATAGACACAGAAAGGAGAATGTGTATCATGAGGGATCATAAGAAATCAGAAGAATTGGCAGTGCAACGTTTTCAGCTGATATCACCTTTATTGGCAGAGGGGCTTGACGCTGGAAAAGTGAAGGAATTAAGGAGCCAGATAGCTAAGGCCAATGGCCTTTCAGAAAGAACCATCAGACGATATTTGGCTCAATTTCGGGATGGTGGGTTTGGGGGATTGAAGCCTCAATCGAGAAATGTTGCTCGAAAGTCAGAAGCTATCCCTCCTAATCTATTAGACCAGGCGATTCTTCTACGTAAGGAAGTGCCGAGCCGGAGCGTAGCTCAAATTATACAGATTCTTGAATGGGAAGGGCTGGCTGAACCAGGACAAATCAAAAGGTCAACCCTTCAGGAAAAACT
>NZ_JAMBOS010000067.1 GCF_023715705.1 Halalkalibacter oceani | reverse complement strand
CGGCTATCACTGGGGGATGGGCCCGCGGCGCATTAGCTAGTTGGTGAGGTAGAGGCTCACCAAGGCGACGATGCGTAGCCGACCTGAGAGGGTGATCGGCCACACTGGGACTGAGACACGGCCCAGACTCCTACGGGAGGCAGCAGTAGGGAATCTTCCGCAATGGACGAAAGTCTGACGGAGCAACGCCGCGTGAGTGATGAAGGGTTTCGGCTCGTAAAGCTCTGTTGTTAGGGAAGAACAAGTATCGTTCGAATAGGGCGGTACCTTGACGGTACCTGACCAGAAAGCCACGGCTAACTACGTGCCAGCAGCCGCGGTAATACGTAGGTGGCAAGCGTTGTCCGGAATTATTGGGCGTAAAGCGCGCGCAGGCGGTTTCTTAAGTCTGATGTGAAAGCCCCCGGCTCAACCGGGGAGGGTCATTGGAAACTGGGAGACTTGAGTGCAGAAGAGGAGAGTGGAATTCCACGTGTAGCGGTGAAATGCGTAGATATGTGGAGGAACACCAGTGGCGAAGGCGACTCTCTGGTCTGTAACTGACGCTGAGGCGCGAAAGCGTGGGGAGCAAACAGGATTAGATACCCTGGTAGTCCACGCCGTAAACGATGAGTGCTAGGTGTTAGGGGTTTCGATGCCCTTAGTGCCGAAGTTAACACATTAAGCACTCCGCCTGGGGAGTACGACCGCAAGGTTGAAACTCAAAGGAATTGACGGGGGCCCGCACAAGCAGTGGAGCATGTGGTTTAATTCGAAGCAACGCGAAGAACCTTACCAGGTCTTGACATCCTTTGACCACTCTGGAGACAGAGCTTTCCCCTTCGGGGGACAAAGTGACAGGTGGTGCATGGTTGTCGTCAGCTCGTGTCGTGAGATGTTGGGTTAAGTCCCGCAACGAGCGCAACCCTTGACCTTAGTTGCCAGCATTCAGTTGGGCACTCTAAGGTGACTGCCGGTGACAAACCGGAGGAAGGTGGGGATGACGTCAAATCATCATGCCCCTTATGACCTGGGCTACACACGTGCTACAATGGATGGTACAAAGGGCAGC
>NZ_JAMBOS010000066.1 GCF_023715705.1 Halalkalibacter oceani | reverse complement strand
AGCTCTGATTCATTTTTCTTGTTGTAAGCAATAACGGATTGCGCTCCGATTCGGTAAATCTGTTGGTAAATAGCCAGATAATCATAACCTGCATCAAGTGTACTATAAGAAATTTTCAGTTCAGAAAGACGCTCTTGCATTCCTTTTAATAAAGGGATTGCAGCTTTTCCATCATTCAAGTTTCCAGAGGAAAAGAGCGACTGAAGGATGTACTGACTTTTCGTTCCGACGGCGAAGTGTCCTTTGTAGCCAAACCAAAAAACGTTCTTTCCTTCACTGTTTTTCTTGATGCCCCACTTAGGGTCAAGAGGAACAGCGGATCTTAACTCGACTAAAGACGCATCAAGTTGAGCTTCAATCCTTTTCTCGAAAATAGGGAGAGCCGCTTCTCGTTCCGCTTGTTCTTGAAGCCATTTTTCTTTCTCTTCTTTTGATTTGCGGCCGCGCTTTTTTGGTTCAGGTTTAGACTTTTCTTCTTTTGATGGGGCCTGGTCACGAGCTTCGATATGAGTCGCATCAATGGCAATCGTGTCATCTGTGATAAATCCTTCTGTCATTGCTTGAAGGATAAGCGTTTCTTGAACACGTTCAAGAACAGGTGATTCCGCTATTTTAGAAAGCATTCTCGAATAAGAAGCTTCGGATGGAATCGTATCAGAAAGAAGGAACCCGCAATCCAAACGGAACATATAGTCATGTTTGAGTCGTTTAATCAGATCCTTTATCGTCGGAATACGTTCAAGAACTCTAGCGACAAGTGAGTAGATCATAGCTGCATAATTAAGTTGAACAGGCGCGCCATAAAGAGCTTTTTTTGACACAACAGCTAAGAGTGGATCAATGTAAATCGTTGAAAAAACGGCCTCAAAACGATGGGTAGGTTCTAAATCGTATAAATCTTGCAGGTCAAATAGGCTTCCTTGTCGTATAATAGTCATAAGGGAGTCTTCCTCCAGTCGTAGTTTTGTTTGGACACTTAACTAATTCGACTTTTGGGGAGGTACTCCTTTTTTTAGTGCTTAAAAGCCTTGAGCCCGTAGGGACTTAAATTATGAAATTCATTCA
>NZ_JAMBOS010000065.1 GCF_023715705.1 Halalkalibacter oceani | reverse complement strand
TGTTCAGAAAGCGTACAATCAGTGCTAAGAATCGCCAGCCATTCACTCTTTTTGTTTCGGTTTTGAACAAATACAACTTTGACTGGAATACCATTTGCCATTGTTGTATGAACAGAACGCAAAATGCCTTTCTGGTTCGAAACAGGTGTGGCCACCTTATACAATGCTTTTAAAGATAGCTTTTGATGGTTCACCAAATAGCGTTGATTCGTTGCTTTGACCATTCCAATCACGTCAAGACCGATTTCAACGATAGATTGTATGAGCGGTTGCTGTGTAAACCATGTATCCATTAACACATAGTCCGCTGAGACACCTGCATCTAGTGCTCTCTTGACCATGCTTGGAACAATGGAAGGTGCGGATTCTAACGCTTCTACTCGACGTTTGTATCCAGAACAGCGTTTATCAATGTGTTCGGAAATCCCGTTAATTTGTGCGTTGGTGGAGCTTAACAACGTAAAATCCAGAGGCATGAACGTACAGCCATCCGACCAACCAAGGGTAAGCATACGAAACCCTTTATAGAAACGGTTCTTCAATGAAGAATGATCCATACAACGAGCGAGAAGCTCCACCTTTTTACTGCGATTTCTCTCAAACATCGAGTCATCGATGATGAAAACATTTGGACGCTTGCCATCTGTAAGATGGTCGACTTTTTGAATCGCATAAGCACTTAAACTAGTTAAAAAACGGCGCCAAGCAAACTTGGAATGATTCATAAAACGATACACTGCATCTTTAGCTGGATAACAGTCACTCTTCTTTGACTGTAGAAGCGTAAACCAACTCTTGTGGTGAAAGATTAAGCAGAATATGAGTTGAAACAAATAGGAAGCTGGGAATCCAAATTTCTTCGTAATGCCAGCTTTTCGGAGATGCTTAAACATCCCTAATTCACTAAATGCGTTTTTCAATTCTTTTGATAGTTGATTCTTTTGATCATTATGCTCTATCATATAGAAGCACCTCTTCTGTTGGTAGTGTATTCTCGACAAATCCACTATACCAAAGAATGAGGTGTTTTTTGTATTTATGAAGCATAATGTCAAGGCTCCTATTGAAATAGGGAGAACCCAAACAAAATCAACAACCTCATCTAATTATTTAGGTGCGAAGTTTGAGTTA
>NZ_JAMBOS010000064.1 GCF_023715705.1 Halalkalibacter oceani | reverse complement strand
GGGGTAGCGTCAGGAAAATGCGGATTTACAACGCTAAGCACATTTTCGAGACGATTCCCCCATTTTTAACAACGTTAAGAAAATTTCAATGGTCTTAAAGAATCTAACGAGACCATTTTCTCGGAATTAAAATGGTATTCTCCTAGCAAATTAATATGTTCCCAACCTAGAGGCGACATATGGTGCAATAATTCTTCATTAAAACTACTAGCCTGTTTTTGATATTCAACTGCTTTTGTTAGGTGTAAGGTATTCCATATACTGATGGCATTAATGATTATGTTTAAGGCACTGGCCCTTTGCAATTGATGTTGTATAGTCCGTTCCCTAAGCTCACCTTGTTTTCCGAAGAAAATAGCTCTTGCTAATCCATTCATGGCTTCTCCTTTATTCAATCCTCTTTGTATTTTTCTTCTTAATGATTCATCCGATATATAATTCAAAATAAAGATCGTTTTTTCTATTCGGCCCATCTCACGTAAGGCCGAAGCCAAGCTGTTTTGTCTTGAATAGGAACCTAGTTTCCCCATAATAAGGGATGCTGAAACTGTTCCCTCTCTTATAGAATGAGCTAATCGCAAAACATCCTCATAATTTTCTTTAATGACCTTTGTATTTATTTGTCCACGTAAAATGGCTTCTAATTTTGGATATTCACTTGCTTTATCTATTGTAAATAATTTTGAGTCTGATAAATCTCTTATTCTAGGAGCAAATTTAAATCCTAATAAATGAGTCAGTCCGAATATTTGGTCTGTGTAACCGGCCGTGTCTGTATAATGCTCTTCTATATTTAGATCCGTCTCATGGTGCAACAATCCATCCAAAACATGAATCGCATCCCTTGAATTTGTATGAATAATCTTTGTGTAGTAAGAAGAGAATTGATCACTAGTAAAACGGTAGATGGTGGCTCCTTTTCCAGTCCCGTAATGTGGGTTTGCATCTGCATGAAGTGATGAAACACCTAGCTGCATTCTCATACCATCTGACGAGGATGTTGTACCGTCGCCCCAATTGGAGGACAACTGTAATTTATGATGGAAATTTACTAATATGGCTTGGGCTTTATTCATTGCATCTTCATACATACGCCATTGAGATACATTGGCTAGTTGCTTATATGTAAGTCCGGGTGTGGCCTCGGCCATC
>NZ_JAMBOS010000063.1 GCF_023715705.1 Halalkalibacter oceani | reverse complement strand
GAGTCAATTTCATAATTTGAACCCTTAGTCTCGCAAGGTTTTCAAGGCACGAAAAAAGGAGTACCTCCCCAAAAGTCGAATGAGTTAAGTGACGAAACAAAACTACAGACTGGAGGAAGACTCCCTATGCCTATTATACGACAAGAAAGCCTGTTTGACCTGCATGATTTATATGAGTTAGAGCCTACCCATCGTTTTGATGCGGTTTTTTCAGCAATTGATATCAACCCGATTCTTGCGGTCGTGTCAAAAAAAGCCCTATACGGTGCGCCTGTTCAGCTCACCTATTCCGCCATGATCTACTCACTCGTCGCTCGAATTCTTGAGCGAATTCCGACAATAAAGGATTTGATTAAACGTCTGAAACACGATTTTATGTTCCGATTGGATTGTGGATTCCTTCTTTCTGATGCGATTCCATCTGAAGCATCTTATTCAAGAATGCTCTCTAAAATAGCAGAATCACCTGTTCTTGAACAGGTTCAAGAACAGCTCATCCATCAAGCGATAGCAGAAGGATTTATCACCGATGACACGATCGCCATTGATGCGACTCACATTGAAGCGAGAGACCAAGCCCCAGCGAAAAAAGAAAAGCCTAGGTCTGAGCCAAAAAAGCGCGGCCGCAAATCAAAAGAAGAGAAAGAAAAATGGCTTCAAGAACAAGCGGAACAAGAAGCCGTTCGTCCGATTTTCGAGAAAAAGATTGAAGCCCAACTTGACGCGTCTTTAGTCGAGTTGCGATCCGCTGTCCCCCTTGATCCTAAGTGGGGCATCAAGAAAAACAGTGAAGGAAAAAACATTTTTTGGTTTGGCTACAAAGGCCACTTCGCGGTTGGAGCCAAAAGCCAGTATATCCTTCAGTCGCTCTTTTCCTCGGGAAACCTGAACGATGGAAAAGCAGCCATCCCTTTATTAAAAGGACTGCAAGAGCGTCTTTTTGAATTAAAAATCGCCTTTAGCACACTCGATGCAGGGTATGATGCCCCTGCGATTTACGAACAACTCTATCGAATGAAGACTGGGGCTGTCATTGCTTACAACAAGCGAAATGAACCGAATATAGAAGGATTCGATCACCATTTTGCCCCTACGTGTGTTCGAGAGCATTCGTATCGGTACGACAGTTACGACGCGAGATACGAGACGTTAAAATACACACGACCGAAAGAATGCAAAGGCTGTCCGTTAGCGCAAGATACCCTCTGTCAAAAGGTGTATAAAGTCAAAATCACCACCGATTTGAGACGGTATACATCCCCAGCTCGCGGTTCGAAAGCATGGAAAACCCTTTACAAGCAACGAAGTTCAGTCGAGCGAGTCATTGCGTATCTAAAAGAATTCTTCCAATTAAACAATATTCGCTATCGCACAGGAAAACGAGCAAAAGTACAATTTGATTTGA
>NZ_JAMBOS010000062.1 GCF_023715705.1 Halalkalibacter oceani | reverse complement strand
TGAAAATGGTGAGCTGATTAAGCTCTTAATTTTTTTAAAACCGCTCCACTCTGCACTCAGCAATAGCCGAAGAAAACCACTTCGTCTCTTGCTTCCAAAACCTTGTGCAGGCTCCGCTGGCTTTTTTGACGGTGACATTCGTCACCTCTTTTTCGCTTGGCTTTTGTTCAGTTTTCAAAGAACTCATTTTTAGCGCCGCTCATCAGCGACGATTATTATCTTAACATAGCTTGAATTTATGTGCAACATTTTTTTAAAAGTTTTTATATCAGCATCAAGCAAAGGCTGAAACAAAATAGGTAAGCATTAAATATTTCTCATGCTCAGATATATAAATCTAACACACTTCACAAGGAATGACAATAGTTAATAAAGAATTTATTTCAACTACTTTATAAAGAAGAGATTTGCCTCTTTTATGTTAGCAGGACTGATAAAAACAGATATTGCAAAATAAAAGGGTACAGACTGTGTTAAATGCTAGATTGACCAAAACCAAAAAAGTTCTTAACCCCTACAGGCAAGAACTTTCATTAATTAGAAATTATAGTTAATTTTCATGGTGGAGCCTAGCGGGATCGAACCGCTGACCTCCTGCGTGCAAGGCAGGCGCTCTCCCAGCTGAGCTAAGGCCCCTTTTATGGTCGGGAAGACAGGATTTGAACCTGCGACCCCCTGGTCCCAAACCAGGTGCTCTACCAAGCTGAGCCACTTCCCGTTTGTTAAATTAAATAATGGCGCGCCCTGAGAGATTCGAACTCCCGACCTTTTGATTCGTAGTCAAACACTCTATCCAGCTGAGCTAAGGGCGCAAAAAACCGTAAGTGCCGAGGGCCGGACTTGAACCGGCACGGTAGTCACCTACCGCAGGATTTTAAGTCCTGTGTGTCTGCCAATTCCACCACCCCGGCAGGACTCTTATGGAGCGGAAGACGGGATTCGAACCCGCGACCCCCACCTTGGCAAGGTGGTGTTCTACCACTGAACTACTTCCGCAACATATGTAATGCGGGTGAAGGGACTTGAACCCCCACGTCACAAGGACACTAGATCCTAAGTCTAGCGCGTCTGCCAATTCCGCCACACCCGCATATTACAAAATGGTGAGCCATGAAGGACTCGAACCTTCGACCCTCTGATTAAAAGTCAGATGCTCTACCAACTGAGCTAATGGCTCTCAAACAGTGCCGGCCAGAGGACTTGAACCCCCAACCTACTGATTACAAGTCAGTTGCTCTACCAATTGAGCTAGACCGGCATATTGTAGATTCAAGCTTGACCATCTTAAATGAGATGGTGGAGGATGACGGGATCGAACCGCCGACCCCCTGCTTGTAAGGCAGGTGCTCTCCCAGCTGAGCTAATCCTCCAATATTATATCGCCCGGCAACGTCCTACTCTTGCAGGAGGAAGCCTCCAACTACCATCGGCGCTGAAGAGCTTAACGACCGTGTTCGGCATGGGAACGGGTGTGACCTCTTCGCTATCGCCACCGGACATTTGA
>NZ_JAMBOS010000061.1 GCF_023715705.1 Halalkalibacter oceani | reverse complement strand
TCCCCCATTCGGATATCCCCGGTTCAAAGCTTACTTACAGCTCCCCGAGGCGTTTCGCCGTTCGTCGCGTCCTTCTTCGGCTCCTAGTGCCAAGGCATTCACCGTGCGCCCTTTCTAACTTAACCAATTTTGGCGGCAGATCTTCTTCGCATGTCTTCGTCAGCTTCGTGTTTCTCGGTCATGTCACGTAGACAACTACGCTCCATTCCTCGAACACTTGCTTCCTCGACCTGCTCGAATCTCTTTGCCAAAAACGATCTTTATCAAAAGGTCGTTTTTTAGACAATGTCTCCATTGCCTTAGAATTCTTGACGTTCGTTCGATCTCATCTTGTTATGTGAACAAGACTCCGATGAACTTACTTGTTATCATGATCTAGTTTTCAAAGAACCAATTGACAAAAGAATACTCTTTGTCAATGAAGCTACCGGCTTCGTTCCCTTCATGAGGAACATCCCAGTAACTTTATCGAGAGTTTGTGTTCTCTCAAAGTGGAGCCTAGCGGGATCGAACCG
Organism: Halalkalibacter oceani; assembly: GCF_023715705.1. Taxonomy (GTDB): domain Bacteria; phylum Bacillota; class Bacilli; order Bacillales; family Bacillaceae_D; genus Halalkalibacter; species Halalkalibacter oceani_A. The sequence continues at coordinate 991 of NZ_JAMBOS010000061.1, read as the reverse complement.
CTGACCTCCTGCGTGCAAGGCAGGCGCTCTCCCAGCTGAGCTAAGGCCCCGAATTAAACTGTTATGGTGGGCCTGAGTGGACTCGAACCACCGACCTCACGCTTATCAGGCGTGCGCTCTAACCAGCTGAGCTACAGGCCCCCACCATTCAATGAAACTATCCAATTAGCTTGCGAGAGCAAAAAACTCTGCAAATCAAACAAGCAACTGACTTCGTTTAAAACGATTATCAATAACCTTGATTTGAGCATGAGTACTCTCAAAACTGAACAAAGCAACTGACTTCGTTCCCGTCATGAGAAACGTCACTGTGGTACTGCATGCAGCTTTGCGACGAGAAAGCGACGCAAGGAGCGCGCAGGAGCATATTCCAGTAACTTCATCGAGAGTTTTGAGTACTCTCAAAACTGAACAAGGCAACTGACTTCAATTCCGTCATGACCTTCTTCTTCGAATGACTTCATGCAGCCTTGCGACGAGTAATCGCAGGAGCAAAAGAATTCATTCAAAACTGAACAAAAGAACCGAAGCGTTCCTTACACAGCTGGTGTGTAAGTTCGATTAGAGTATAAACTCCATAGAAAGGAGGTGATCCAGCCGCACCTTCCGATACGGCTACCTTGTTACGACTTCACCCCAATCATCTGTCCCACCTTAGGCGGCTGGCTCCAAAAGGTTACCCCACCGACTTCGGGTGTTACAAACTCTCGTGGTGTGACGGGCGGTGTGTACAAGGCCCGGGAACGTATTCACCGCGGCATGCTGATCCGCGATTACTAGCAATTCCGGCTTCATGCAGGCGAGTTGCAGCCTGCAATCCGAACTGAGAATGGCTTTATGGGATTGGCTCCACCTCGCGGCTTCGCTGCCCTTTGTACCATCCATTGTAGCACGTGTGTAGCCCAGGTCATAAGGGGCATGATGATTTGACGTCATCCCCACCTTCCTCCGGTTTGTCACCGGCAGTCACCTTAGAGTGCCCAACTGAATG
>NZ_JAMBOS010000060.1 GCF_023715705.1 Halalkalibacter oceani | reverse complement strand
CAGACTGTTGAGAAAGTCTTCTCAACAGTCTTTTTTTGTAGATATTAATCCGATTATTCGGGTAAATATAGTATAATATAGGTAGATTAATTGTGAGGTGAGTTGTGTATGTTACGCCCTGTCCGTGATAAACAAATAGAATTAGAAATGGTTTCAATTGATCAACTTGTTCCGGAAGATCATCTACTACGAAAAATTGATGATACAATTGATTTCTCGTTTATTTATGATAAAGTAAGACCTTTTTATAGTGAAGATAATGGCCGCCCTCCGGTCGATCCTGTCATGTTATTTAAGATGATGTTTATTGGATATCTTTACGGTATCCGTTCTGAGAGACAACTCGAAAAAGAAATTCAGACCAACGTAGCTTACCGTTGGTTTTTAGGATTGGGGTTATTAGATTCTGTACCTCATCATTCCACGATTAGCTTTAATCGTCATAAACGATTCAAAGATACAACGGTTTTTCAAGATGTTTTTGATGAAATCGTCCTTCTTGCAGTTGAACATCGTATGGTGGGAGGACGTGTACTATTTACGGACTCTACTCATTTAAAGGCAAATGCAAACAAGCGTAAGTTTGTAAAAGAAACGGTTCAGGTAGAGACTCAAGACTATATCAAAGAATTAGATCAAGCTATCGAAGAGGATAGAAAAGCTCATGGAAAAAAGCCCTTACCAAAAAAGGATAAGGAGGTGGAAGTAAAGGAAGTTAAGGTTAGTACCACTGACAAAGATAGTGGCTATATGTTCCGGGAAGGAAAGCCTGAAGGCTTCTTCTATTTGGACCATCGTACGACTGACCTAAAATTTAATATTATTACTGATGTCCATGTAACACCTGGTAATGTGCATGATTCTCGACCTTATTTAGAACGTTTAGATCGTCAATGTCAGAGGTTTGGTTTTGATTTAGAAGCAGTTGGTCTTGATGCTGGGTACTTAACTGTGCCTATTTGTCATGGGCTTGAAAAGAGAAAAATCATGGGCGTGATTGCTCATCGGCGCTTTTCTCCTAAAAAAGGTTTGTTTCCTAAATGGAAGTATACATACGATGTTGACTCCGATACTTATACTTGTCCAAACGCTAAAACGTTGACTTATTCTACCACTAATCGTGAAGGTTACCGACAATATCATTCTAACCCTGAGACTTGTAAAAGTTGTCCTTTACTTTCTCAATGTACAGCTGCTAAAAACCATAAGAAGGTTATCACTCGTCATGTTTGGGAGAGCAGTAAAGAAACAGTGAGAGACAATCGCCTTTCTCCAGAAGGAAAAGTTATTTATAAAAAGAGAAAAGAAACAATAGAGCGAAGCTTTGCGGATGCGAAACAACTCCACGGGCTTCGCTACTGCCGGTTGCGCGGCTTGAAAGGCGCTAATGAACAAGCGCTGATGACCGCTGTAGCACAGAACATAAAGAAGATTGCCAACCACCTCACCAGAGGGTGAGATGGCTGGCAATCTTCTTTTATGAGTAATTTCTTAAATCCTAGAGAAAAAAGCAAAGGCAAAATAGAAACCCCACTTTTCAGA
>NZ_JAMBOS010000005.1 GCF_023715705.1 Halalkalibacter oceani | reverse complement strand
CACTATACCAAAGAATGAGGTGTTTTTTGTATTTATGAAGCATAATGTCAAGGCTCCTATTGAAATAGGGAGAACCCAAACAAAATCAACAACCTCATCTAATTATTTAGGTGCGAAGTTTGAGTTAACTTATTATCCCTAGCAATTCAACTTAAAAAAGTAAAAACTGTAGATGAAATTCTTCTATTTATAAAAGAGAGATGTATTTCGCATTACATGTTAGATGGATTAATAGAATACATTGAAAACCAGCAGTCAATTAAAAAGTGACAATTACAAAGGTAAGAAACCATTGATATGCGTTATTATCATCAGGGTTAATCCTAATGTAAGTGAAACCTCAATAATGAAGCTTGTTGTATAGAGAGCGACACAGTAACGAGAAGCTCTTAAAACCTACTAGAATTAGCTTTTGTTGTAATGTTACAGCAAAATGGTCATCCTAGTTTAGGTAATCATAATGATTTTAAAACTCTAAAAGGTTGTATGAGAAAATTACTCATACAACCTTTTTTAGAGCAAGAAAGTATAGATTACGAAGGCATGATTGAGAGAGTGAATCATGAAAGACCCACTTCTTTCAGCGAAACTAAAAACCGTGTAACTGTTCAGTTTAATTTCGAGGAAAAGCCAATGACGATATTCCTTTACAAAACTCTAAATCGATCATTTATTATTTCGACCTTTCACAAAGAATCCCTAAAAAAAATATTGTAACTGTCGATATATAGAATAAGAGAATAGCTCAGAGGAGGAGTGGTGTGCGGTGGAGATCAAGAGTTCTGTAAGTCTCGGAGTAAACGATCTGATAAAGAGTCGTTTAAAAGAAGGTTCGGTTAAAACTAAAGGAGAATCATCCGTATCACTTATTGAAAAAGGAGTAGAAGCGTTAAAGGAATCGAGAAAGCATAATGGTTCAAGCGACCTACTTGATAAACAAGTGAAAACGGTGAATGAATTGTTGGAAACAGCTAAAACGGCAATCAGGTTTTCCATTCATGATGATCTGGGACGTACATTTGTTCAAGTCATAAATCAGGATAGTGACGAGATTATCAAGGAAATCCCATCTGAAGAGTTCTTGGATATGATTGCATCGATGCTGAAGTATGCAGGGCTAATTGTTGATGAAAAAATCTAAAAATCCAGTATTGATTGAAAGTGGTGAGAGGTAATGAGATTATCAGGTTTGGCAACTGGTATGGATACAGAGCAAATTATTAGAGATATGATGAGAGTAGAACGTCTGCCTGTTAATAAGATGATGCAAGACAGACAGATCATGCAGTGGAAAATGGAGGACTACCGGGAGATTAACCGCATGCTTAACCAATTTCGGACGAATATTTTCGATACGGTTATGTTACAGTCCAACATGCTGTCTAAAACGGTATCAAGTTCTAATTCAAGCCTTGTTACGGCCACTGCCAGCTCCAGTGTAGGGAATATGAGTCTTCGTTTAGATAATGTTAAGACACTTGCTAAATCTGCTTCCTACTTTAGTGAAAGTGGAATTTCAAGTGGCGGAGAAAAGATTTCAACAAACGCTGCATTGGGCTCACAATCATTTGCAAACTTCAATCATGAGACAGATTGGAAAACCGGTGTCGTTCATCGGGAAGAGATTAGTCAAAGATTCACTTCTTCATATGTACAATTGAGTGAAAGTGGTATCCACAATCCTGAAGATATGGTCGTAAAGGTGAATGGTCAGGTTTATGAAGTCGTTTTAAATGAGAATGACTTGGGGGAAGGAAAAGTCTTTTTAAATACTGATTCAGGCATGCTCCAATTCCAGGAGCCCGTGAACCAGGGAACGACTGTATCCGTTGCTTATATGACTGAAACGGCAACAGAAACATTAGAGTCTCAAACCGCCACGAATTCTTTTCGTTTAGCAAAAGGCGGAATTGATGTGAACAGTCTGACCATTAATGCCGGTGGAACGACTTTTAGTTATGCGGATGGATCGATTGTAACTGATCCGAATCAGTTGGGGCCTGGAAAGGTTTATGTTGATGTCAATACGGGTCAAATGGTTTTCTCTTCTAATTATACGGAAGTAGAAGTTGAGTATGCCCAACGCTATATGACGGCAGGAATTAAGGGCTTTAATGAAAATGGCGAGGTAAGTGACAAATTTATTTTTACGGCTAATCAGTCACTTAATACAGTTTTTAATGAATTAAACCGTTCTCCTGTTGGTGTAAATGCTTTTTATGATGAGTTTACTGATAAAGTAAATATGACAAGAAAAGAGACAGGTGTATTTAACGAAGGCGGACCAGAGTTAGTATTTTCCGGCTTCTTTGAAACTGCACTTAAGTTAGATAATACACAAGCCGACAGTGGGGCCAGCAATGCTACCTTTACTTTAAACGGCTTAGAAACTCAACGTCGTTCTAATACATTTACTGTGTCAGGGATGACGATTACGCTAAATGGTACGTTTGAAAATGAAGTTACGCTGAATGCAGCCACGGATACTGAAAAAGTGTTTGAGACGATTATGGGATTCGTAGAAGAGTATAATGAGCTTCTTGAATTTGTGAATGGGAAATTAACAGAAGATCGTAACCGCTCCTTTCTCCCATTAACTGATGAAGAACGCGCTGCTATGTCAGAAAGTGAGATTGAAAAATGGGAAGAAGCAGCACGTTCAGGCCTGCTGCGAAATGATCAAATCCTTCGGTCTCCCCTTGATAAAATGCGGTTGGACATTTATGGAAACGTGAGTGGATTACTTGATTCAGCATTCAAGCATTTGTCACAAATAGGGATCACGACTTCGAGTAATTATAGTGACCGTGGTAAGCTTGAAGTAAATGAAGATAAATTAAGAGAAGCTATTGAAAAGGATCCTGAGGGTATCTATCAACTCTTTGCCGCGGATGGCGATAGTTATGAAGAGAAGGGTATTGCCAGACGGATGCGTGATACTTTGGATGGGGCAATCGAGTCAATTGCTGAACGAGCAGGTGGAATGCGAGGACGAGTGGAAAATCACCAGTTTACACTTGGTCGCAATATTAACGACTTAAATGACCGGATTTCAAATTTTGAACGTCGCCTTCAACAAATTGAAGATCGTTACTGGCGTCAATTTACGGCAATGGAAACGGCAATTCAGCGAGCCAACCAGCAGGCTGAAATGTTCTTTGCCCAAATGTATCCAGCAGGGCAATAAGTAAAGGGGAGAAGGTAGTTTGGCTACAAACTTACAGAATGCATATAAACAGAATTCAATGAAGACTGCATCTCCAGGTGAATTGACACTAATGCTGTATAATGGCTGCTTGAAGTTTATAAAGCAGACGAGACATGCGATTGAAGCTGGCGAAATTGAACAGCGTAATACCTCGAATATGAAAGCGCAAAATATTATTCGTGAATTAATGGTCACATTGAAGCTCGATTCTGAAGTCGGGCAGAATATGATGGTGATGTATGATTTTATTTTGAATCGTCTTGTTGAGGCGAATATTAAGAATGATTTAAACATGCTTGCCGAAGCAGAAGAGATGGTTACAGGCATGCGTGATATGTGGAAGGAAGCGCTCCAGCTTGATCGTAAACAGCGTCATGGCGCAGGGGCTGGCGGGAATAGATTATGAAGGATCTATACTTGCTAACAGCGGAGCTTGTTACTTTTGTAAAGCAACCATTACCTGAGGATCACGATGAAAGAGATGCTTTTTTAGTAAAACTGGACGAGCGCTTGCAAAAGCGTGAGAGTTTGTTAAAAAAGCTTGATGGAGACTCATTTTCGCCTGCTGAACGAAAATTAGGGGATGAAATCATCAAGCTTAACGGCCGGCTAAATGAGCGTCTTGAGCAAATTCAGATGGAAATCAGAAAGAATCTCGCTGATTTAAAAGAAAAGAAAAAGACGGGTCGCAAATATGAAAATCCATATGACGGTCCAACATCTGAAGGAATCTTTTTTGATAAGCGTGGTGTGTAAGTGCAAAAGCTTAATCCCAGTGTAACGTTACTGGATTAAGCTTTTTTAACGTCGTAGCATTTAAAAGGAATTTTTCTGAAATTCAAATAGGAATATACTATACTTATATTTTTCTATAAATAAAACATAATCCCTAGTTCGAATGTTTCAATTTTCTTATTTGATCAGAAGAGAGGTAATAATAGTTTGAATAGTTGTGAGAGCGGTGGTAAATTAGGATTTGGTTGTAAAGGATGGAAACTGGAGGATGAGGAAATGGAGACGAAACATAGATGGACGGCGTGGCTGCTGTCGCTTGTTTGTTCAGTACTCTTGCTTGGCTGTTCGGCAAATGAAGGGGTAGAAGGAGAGGCAAGTGCGGAGGAGGAGCAGGTGGCTACGGCTCAAGATGATAGTGAGCCGGAATCTGTACTTCTCGCCGAGAATCTTGAACGTTTTAAGCATTCTGAGCCTGACATGCTCATGCGGGCCGAACCGGGTATGTATCATGGCGACCAGTATGACGAGGAAATCGTGCTGGAGGCTTTGAAGGCTGCGGTTGAAGAAGGCATTGAGGGGGAGGAGCTTTTTTATGTTCTCCTCGATTTAGTGGCGGAAGATTATCGTGAGTATCAGGATTATTTTGATCAAGTTGAAATTACGCGGCTGGAAGTGACAGACCGTCCTGGTGACATGGAGCAAGATGCTGAAGAAGGGGAAGCACGTACACCACAAGCGAATGTTCAGGTGCTGTTTGATTCAAGTAGAAGTATGACGGGAACGGTCGATGGCGCTGTGAAAATGGAATTGGCGAAGGAAGCGGTGCAAGATTTTCTGGCGCAAATGCCGGACAACACGCATGTTTCCCTGCGTGTATACGGCCATAAAGGTGATAATACAGCAGAAGGGTATGCCGAGTCCTGCGTGGGTACAGAGCTGATGTATCCATTCAGTCCATTTGAAGAAGGAGCATTTTTAGAGGCACTCGATCAGTTTTCGCCAACCGGATTTACGCCGATCGCTGCTTCGATTGAAGCGGCGAAGGAAGATTTGTTAGCCGCGGGCGGGGAACGGATTGAAAGTATTATTTATATTGTCAGTGACGGAGAAGAAACATGTGGCGGCGATCCGGTCAAGGTGGCCAGAGAGTTGCACGAGAGTGAAATAAACGCAGTTGTCAACATTATCGGCTTTGATGTGGCGAATGAAGAGCAGGAGGCGCTAATGGAGATCGCCGAGGCGGGCGGTGGTGAATACTTCTCGGCCGATTCAGCAAATCAATTGAAAGAAATCCTCCGTGAGCGCAGAAACGAGCTGATAAACGAATGGCGCGAGTGGCAAAATGAAAATTTTGCTGAAAGCAGAGTGAGGCAGCAGGAGATAGTCGGAGAGTCGAGGGAACTACAGGCGGAGATGACCGAGCTGACGAGAACAGAACAAGAAAGAATGGTGGCGCTCTCTCGGCAATTAGAAGATGAGCTTGATATGAGTCTGTCGCAGCTGCGTAATGCCGCAAACAGCCGCGCTCTCGCTTTGCGAAATTATATGACGAGCACATCGCTGGAAATCAGGAACGAAGCCGTGTCGACCGGCTTGACGGAAAGAAATGAAGTTCTGCAAGAAGGATTAAGTGAAAGACATAAGCTGTATAGAGGAGAGGAGTGAAAAAAATAAAAGAGTGAACGGGCATTTCTTAGTTAGACTATCTTAAAAGGGAACGAGCCCCTTTTAAGGTAGTTTTTTTAGTTGGGATGCTCGTTTTTGTAAAATAGGAGTGGAAAATAGCCGATAAATACAAAAAAGAGCTATTGCGTCTGTTGAAAGGAGAAGCCGAACGATGATCATCCGCCACAATGCAATGGCGTTAACCGCCTATCGTCACTATCAGCAAAATAGCTTTTTGATGCAGCGTTCAATGGAGCGCCTTTCTTCAGGTCAGCGGATCAATCGGGCGGCCGATGATCCGGCGGGTCTGGCAATCTCTGAAAAAATGCGCGCGCAAATCCGCGGCTTGGAGCAGGCTGCCCGGAATGCCCGTGACGGAATTTCTGTTTTGCAAACAGCGGAGGGGGCACTTTCCGAGACGCAGGCGATTTTACAGCGGATGCGGGAGTTGGCTGTTCAGGCAGCAAATGACACGAATACGGACAGGGAACGAGAGGCGATCGCCAAAGAGCTTGAACAACTGCGTGCGGCTATTGATTCAATCGGAAATTCGACTGAATTTAATACAATAAAATTGCTGGATGGTTCCGGTGATGGTAAGAACGTGTCACTTTCTTTGCAGATTGGGGCGAATAGTGGTCAGACCATGCAAATTAAGTTTAATGATATGCGTGCAGGGGCGCTTGGCCTTGATGAGGAAGATGCTCTTGACGTATCCTCCCATGAAAAGGCGCAAGAAGTGATCGAAAGACTGGAAACAGCTGTCAGACAAGTATCTTCAGAGCGGGCGAGAATTGGTGCGTATCAAAATCGTCTCGAGCATACGATATCAAATGTAACGAATTCTGCTGTTAATCTTCAAGCTGCAGAATCACGGATACGTGATGCTGATATGGCAAGAGAAATGATGGAATATACGAAACGGTCCCTTCTTGCTCAAGTAGCTTTGGCAATGATTGCCCAGGCAAATCAGCAGTCACACATAGTGTTACGCCTGCTTCAGTAATTGTAAAGAAGCGCCCCTTACCAGAGCTCCTACTTATAAAAAACGTGCACCTTCTTAGAGACAGAAGTCAAAGAAGGGTCATCCGGGGAGGCCAGTATGAATAAACGAGACGAGGAACAGCTTAGCTATTTAAAGGGACAGCTTGATTGGAGTCGGCGTCAGGCCTGGTTATTGGAGCAGCTGGAAATGAAGCTGCGTGCGATGCGACAAATAGCTTTCTATGCACTTGAAGGTGATACAACAGCTACAGAAGTAGAACAGCTTCAACGGGAGATTGAGGAATGCCAGCAGGAAGTTCGGGAATTACAGAAACAAATTTCTCCTGACTATGTGCATTAAACAAAATTGTTCAATTGCCGATATGAGGAGTATGAGGAAATTTTCGGAATCGGGAAGAGAAGGAAGGGGCCTTTCGCTTCCTAAGCTCCCAATTGAGGCCTAACTGAGAGAAGATTCGGAGATACGTCTCCTTTACTGTATATATCAAAGAAAAGGAGGTGTTTACAATGGATATTGCGTTGCTTTCTATGGCGATGAATCAAGGACAAATCAGGCAGGAAGCCAGCATGGCGGTTATGAAAAAGGCGATGGGCAATGCGGAGCAGCAGGGAGAAGCATTGCAGAAGCTTTTGAGTTCAGCAGATGTGGCGGCGATCCAGCATGCGGCTCAGCCTCATCTTGGTGGTTCAATTGATGTAACATTATAGTAGGCAGACCTTCAAGGTTTATGGATAACCTTTGAAGGTTTTTTTTTATTGTTGGTTAGGTATTTACGGTTCGTTTAAGCAGAGACCAGCAGGATACTGATGATGGCTGATAGTTAGGATTTCAGCATCTTCCTTCACTCCGGACGCTTTAACAAAGAAGTTTTTGAAGGATTGTCGGGTTGAGAGGGAGTGATGGTTGAACCGCTTGTAAACAGTGAACGAGACCACATAGCAGTCAGTTGCGTCTTCCCCGGCTGTTTGGAAACCAGGGATAAGAATGAGGAATTATTTACATCAATAGACTGTTATCGGTAAGTATTTATAGTATAATAGTCTTAGAGTATGAGCCAAAAAGGAAGGGTGACACGATGGCTGTAACACATATGCAAGCTGCTTACAAACAAAACGCAATGAAGACAGCATCTCCTGGCGAGCTGACATTAATGCTTTATAATGGCTGCTTAAAATTTATCAAGCAGGCCAAGCAGGCAATGGAAGCGCAAGAGGTTGAGAAGCGCAATGTAGCGCTGTCAAAGGCTCAGGACATTATTCGTGAGTTGATGGTGACGTTAAAGACAGATTCTGAACTGGGTCAGAATATGATGAGACTCTATGATTTTATTCTTAATCGTATGGTCGAAGCCAATATTAAAAATGATGTCGTCATGTTAGAAGAAGCGGAAGAGCTTGTAATTGAGTTTCGCGATACGTGGAAGCAGGTTATTGCGGCTGACCGACAGCAGCGTCACGGTGCAGGTGGCCAAGCCTGATGTCTGTTATGAAGATGTTATATCTTCAGACAGAGACACTATTTTCTTTTGTGAACGAACCTTTTCGGAAAAAACAAGTTGCGCGCGAAGCTCTTTTGACCGAGCTTAAACGAAGCGGAGTGGAAGCTGGCGCTGAACTGATTAAATTAAATAAACGTTTAATGTATCAGCTAGAACAGCCGATCTACAAACGGAAATATGAAAATCGATCGAAGACCCCGGCTCAGACGGCATCTTCTTCGATAAACGTGGAGTGTAAGAACAGAATCCCCAGACCTGGTGTTGGTATGGGGATTCTGTTCGAAACAGGTGCGGAGCCGCCGGCGGGGTTTTGAAAATCAGGATGAAACGGTTTTTCTCATCCTGATTGGCGGCGAGAGAAGCGGCTGTAAGAGGGTTGAAATCCAAATCCCCAGGTCCGGTGTTGGCCTGGGGGCTCGTTTCTAGGAAAAAATCGAAGCAAGGCGATGGCTTCGCGCGTTACGCGGTTGGCTGAAAGAAGCCGAATTGTGATGGGGAAACAAGGAAGTGGCTCCGTCCTACGCAAATCCCATACCGTGGAAAACCGCTTCGGTATGGGATTTTAAAACCATGTGCAGACTTCTGAACGTTTACTTTTTTCTTACGTTCTATCCTACTTCCTCAAATTCTGTGTATTCAAGGTTGAATTCTTCGGCGGAATCTACTACTTCAGCTGGAATATCGATCGTTTCTATTTCATTGAAGCGGCTGAAGCTCGCCTTGGTTGTTGTTTGCATAGGGAGGGCTTCGCCTTCCAAGTTAAGGGAGAAGTCCATAGACATGTCCATTTGTGTTTGGTAGTACGTTTCTTTGTCAATGAGCAGCGTATAATGAACAGCTTCAATTGTCGCTAAATTGGCCATGGAATCAAGCGTATTGGCAAACTCCTCATTGACCATGCCGTTCAGTTCCTCGGCAAAGCTCGGTAAAGTTGAGGCGGCTCCTTCGACATGAATGCGGTAATGATTGCGTTCTTCCTCTATGCTGAGGTGCTCCACGTATTTCAGTAACAGCTCGAGCTGCTCGGTTGGCTCGATTTGCCGCGTTTGCAGTTCTGATACGTTTTGTGCTAACTCATCAGGATATGTAAACCAGGCATCCTCCATCGCGTCACGAAAGTAAATTTCATTGTCGACGAGATACAGTTCGGTTTCAATTTCGCCCATTTCGGGAACGTCGACAATCATTTTTTGATAGGTGGCTAACGGCTTCTGAATGAAGTCCATGACCATTTCAGAGTCAGAGGTGAACGTTTCTCCGTCGGGGAATTGCATCGTCTGTCGCATGTGCAATTCGGAGCTTATGCTCTCAACGGCTGTCATCACGTCAACAGACCGGAGCAGAACCTCTTCCACGGAAAGAAGCGCTTCCTCTTCCTCCTCTTCAGGCATCTCCTGCTCGGGATTCACCGGGGCATCGGAATCGGTATCGGCCGGTTCGCCGCACGCCGCTAAGAGCAGGACAGCAGAAACCCCGATACATACTTTTTTCCAAGCGATCATTCCAGGGGCCTCCCTTCTTATTCCATCATCTTTCTTACTTTACCAAACTTTTACGAATGATTATAGTAGGCAAAAGATACGAAATCCAAAAAGGCACCCCTCCCGCTTTTTTGGCGCCAAAGAGGGTGTGCCTTTTTCTATCATGCGCGAAGGCGGGGAAAAAGACCTCATGGGGAACGAGGTGCTTCACGCATTTTAAAACTAGCCATGCCAATATGGGTGAGGGAAATGTAAGTATTATAAGCATTGACTAGTGGAAGGGGCAATTCTGAAAGCCATTGCATAGTGCAAATTTGTCTATATATGTAAACCTTCACTACCATTCTAATGGGAAAAATGTCAGAAAACAAGGAAAAATTTAGATTATTCAAAAAAATAATCATTTTTGCTGAAAATGAAAGGGGTCGCATGCGAAAGAGTGAAGCGTTTTCATGGTTTTGGCTGCATTCGTCAAAATATTTCAATTTCTCCTGTAAGTTCGACAGGATAAGCGTTTGACATTGATTATAAGCACTGCTATAGTAAAAGTGTGGAAATTATCCACAGTATTTTAGTTACGAAGGGAATGTGAAAGCATGCAAGGAAAAGTAAAATGGTTTAACGCAGAAAAAGGTTTCGGTTTTATCGAGCGCGAAGATGGGGACGACGTATTCGTTCACTTCTCTGCTATCAATGCTGAAGGATTCAAGTCTTTAGACGAAGGTCAAGATGTTGAATTTGAAATTGTTGAAGGTGCTCGCGGACCTCAAGCTGCGAACGTTGTTAAGCTTTAATTCACATTCCTGGGTAGGAAAATGAATCATAGCTATAACTATTCAAACCCGCTTCTTTCTATAGAAAGAAGCGGGTTTTTCATTTTTGTTTTTTACCCTTTTGTCGAGTCCTTAAGCGATGTACGGAACCAGCACGGACTTGTGGAGTATCGACCCATTGTCAACAGGTCAAAGCTGTTTTGGCAGGCAGCCGTATCTTTACGAAAATTCAACAAAATTAATCTGAGCTACATATTATGTTTAAGAAGGGTTTATAATGGGGTATATAGAAGTAAGTACATAGAAAAGGAGGAGTTCTTAATGAAATACAATATTCGTGGTGAAAACATTGAAGTAACTCCAGCTTTACGTGACTATGTTGAGAAGAAAATCAGCAAACTGGAGCGTTATTTTGATACGACGCCTGTGGCTGATGTCAACGTGAAAATGCAAGTGTTAAACAATCAACATATAATGGAAATAACGATTCCGATGCCTCAGCTGCTTTTACGGGCGGAGGAAGTTCATACAGATATGTATGCGGCGATAGACAATGTGGTGGAAAAGCTAGAACGGCAGATCCGTAAGCATAAGACGAAAGTGAATCGGAAGTTTCGTCAGGAAGGCAGCTTGAAGTATATGTTCAAAAATGATCTTGAGCCGCTTGAAGAGGAAGCTCCGATTTCAGATGAATTAGAAGTGGTCAGAACAAAGCGGTTTAATTTGAAGCCAATGGATGCTGAAGAAGCGATTTTGCAAATGGACATGCTCGGTCACAACTTTTTCGTCTTCTCGGATGCCGTCAATGGAAACACGAATGTCGTTTACCGTAGAAAAGACGGGAAATACGGTTTGATTGAGCCGGAGGCATAAGAAAAACAGGAGATGTTTCAAAAGCAGGATGATGATCCCTTTTGAAGCATCTCTTTTTTAGGTTGCAGGTTGATTCAGGGAAGGGCGCCGGCTCCGTGCGTTACACGTTTGGCGAAAAGAAATCTGTCATTGTAACGGCTCCGCACGTCCCGCCATTTCTTAGCCCAATGTTTCATAAAGCTGTTGCTGCATGAGGACTGTGTCAATCGGACAGGCACTTGCGTCGCGCCCATATTGCCATGCCCAGACATTGGCTTCGCAATCAGGCCCGCTTGGCGCATAAGGGGGAAAGCGCCGCTTTGTTGTGACGCCAGGCTCAGGCTCGGCGCTCCAGATAACAGCCTGCTCACCGACGAGCGGGGTTGCTTCCGTCGCCTGACAAAAAGCTTCATTAAAATGTCCTTCATCCGGATCAGCATAAAAGCCTGGGCGGAACGGGCTCTGATAAAATGACTTAACCCAGGCGGTGAGCCATGCGCTGTCTACGTCAAAGGATCTATCCACATTGGCAAAGATAAACACGCCTTCCACCAGACCTATGCTTCGCGCCTTGAAAATCGCGTTTCTTGCCGCGACAGAACCGGCACGTTCGCCGACTGCTGCAGAAAAATTGTTGTAAATCGGTAAAAGCTTCATCCCTTTATCACGAATGAAATGTGCTTCTTCCATTGTTAAACCTTCACTGACTCCGGGAATATCTGATAAGTATCGCCCCCAGAAATCGGGCTGGCCGAATTCCGAGAGTACACATTGATAAAACTCCTCTGTTAGACGGGCCGTCGAATTAACGCCCCAGTTTAAAATTGCCATGTCATCCCTCCTCATGCCCAGTGTATGCAACAGGGGCGATCTGGGCGACATTCTTCAGCAGAAAAATGCTACCTGGTAAAGCTTGAAACATCAAGGAGAAGGGGACGTGACAATTGCGGCAGTTGCAAAGGGAGCGGCAGGCGGGTGTCGACCTAACAGACCTCGGTCCGTGCTTTGGCAAACCTGCGTCTGTCATCAGGTGTAAGAATGGGAAGTCCTTGTAAGCTCCGATTTTACCTGCTAAAATTATCGTAAGTGTGAAAATGCTTCATGTCCGCTTGTTGGGTGGGCTGAAAGAAGAGAGGACGAATTCGATGTTAGGTCTATTAAAGAAAGTAATCGGCGATCCGAGTCAACGTCAATTAAAAAAGAACGAAAAAATCGTTGAGCAAATTGAAGCGTTGGCGCCTGAGATGAAAAAGCTGTCAGATGACGGTCTTCGCCAAAAAACAGAAGAATTCAAGCAACGTCATCAGCAGGGAGAATCACTTGATGACTTATTAGTAGAAGCGTTTGCGGTCGTACGGGAATCGGCGACGCGCGTCTTGCATATGACACCGTATCCGGTGCAACTTCTTGGGGCGATTGCCCTTCACCAGGGAAATATTGCTGAAATGAAAACAGGGGAAGGGAAAACCCTTGTCGGGACGATGCCCGTTTACTTGAATGCCTTAACGGAAAAGGGTGTTCATGTCGTGACGGTCAACGATTACCTCGCTCGCCGTGACTGTGAAATTATGGGAGAGCTATATCGCTTCCTCGGTTTGACGGTTGGTTTGAATGAATCCGGTCTGTCGAAGGAAGAGAAGCAGGAAGCGTACCGTGCTGACGTCACCTATAGTACGAATAATGAGCTTGGTTTTGACTATTTGCGTGATAATATGGTGCTTTATAAAGAACAAATGGTCCAGCGTCCGCTTCATTTCGCGTTAATCGATGAAGTCGACTCGATTTTAATTGATGAAGCGCGGACGCCATTAATTATCTCCGGCTCGGTTGAACGCTCGACCCAGCTTTATCAGCAGGCGAATTCCTTTATTCGGACGTTGAAAAAGGATGAGGACTATACGCTTGATGAAAAGACGAAAAGCGTACAGCTGACTGAGGAAGGCGTTAATAAAGCCGAGCGGGCTTTTGGCATTGAGAATTTATACGATCAAAAGCATGTCCAGCTGAACCATCATCTGACCCAATCGTTAAAGGCGCATGTCGTGATGGTTCGCGATGCTGATTACGTCGTCGAGGAAGGCGAGGTCGTCATCGTCGACTCCTTTACAGGGCGTTTAATGAAAGGACGTCGCTATAGTGACGGACTTCATCAAGCGATCGAAGCGAAGGAAGGGCTGCCGATTCAGCGTGAGAGCATGACGCTTGCCTCGATTACGTTCCAGAACTACTTCAGAATGTATCAAAAGCTTGCCGGGATGACGGGTACAGCGAAAACGGAAGAAGAGGAATTCCGTAATATTTATGGAATGGACGTCATGGCGATTCCGACGAACAAGCCGATTGCCCGGGATGACCGGCCCGATTTGATTTTCAAGACGATGGAAGCGAAGTTCAAAGCGGTCGTCAATGAAATTGAAGAAAAGCATAAAAAAGGACAACCCGTGCTTGTCGGTACAGTAAGTGTCGAGACATCTGAGCTTGTGTCTGGTCTGTTGAAAAAAAGACGGATTCCACACCACGTCCTCAATGCCAAAAATCATGAGAAGGAAGCCGAGATTATTGAGAACGCGGGGCACAAGGGAGCCGTTACAATCGCGACGAACATGGCCGGCCGTGGTACCGATATTAAGCTGGGCGAGGGTGTTATCGAGCTCGGCGGTCTTCATGTGCTTGGAACAGAACGTCATGAAAGCCGGCGGATTGATAATCAGCTCCGTGGACGTTCTGGTCGTCAGGGAGATCCGGGTTCCTCCCAGTTCTATTTGTCGATGGAAGATGAGCTGATGCGCCGCTTCGGCTCTGACAACATGAGAACGATGATGGAAAAGCTCGGGATGGAAGAGGATCAGCCGATTGAAAGCAAGCTCGTTTCCCGCGCGGTAGAGACGGCGCAAAAACGTGTCGAAGGGAATAACTTCGATGCGCGGAAGCAGATTTTGCAATATGATGATGTCATGCGTGAACAGCGTGAGATTATTTACAAGCAGCGCGTTGAGGTCCTTGAATCGGATAATCTTCGTCAGATTGTCGAATCGATGATCAAATCGGTGATTGAGCGCACGGTACGTCTTCACACTCCTGAAAGTGAGGTTCCGGAGGATTGGGATCTTGGGGCGATCGTCAATTATATGAAAGCCCAGCTTTTGAATGAAAATGACTTGACCGAACAGGAGCTGCGCGGTCTTGATCCTGAAGAAATGATCGAGCTGATTACCGGGAAAGTACTGGCAAGTTATAATCAGAAGGAAGAAGAGTTCACGCCGGAATACATGCGTGAATTCGAGAAGGTCATTATGCTGCGGACGGTTGACCGCAAGTGGATGAACCATATTGACCAGATGGATCAGCTGCGTCAGGGGATTCACCTTCGCGCTTATGGACAAAACGATCCGTTGCGTGAATATCGCTTTGAAGGATTTGAAATGTTTGAGCAAATGATTGCCTCGATTGAAGAGGAAGTGTCGATGTACGTGATGAAGGCCCAAGTACAGCAAAACCTTGAGCGCCAAAAGGTTGCTGAAGGAAAGGCGGTTCATCAAAGCACGGAACAGCAGCCGAAGAAGCGCCAGCCGATCAGAAAGGGTGTCACGGTCGGACGCAATGATCCGTGTCCGTGCGGCAGCGGCAAAAAGTACAAAAACTGCTGCGGCGCATAAGCGGCAAGATAAAATAATGAGGTAGAGGTGCAGGATGGAACTAGTAGAGATTAAGCAGACGTTGACAACAATGGCAAAGCGATTATCAAATTTTAGGGGGTCTCTTTGACCTCGATGAGAAGCAGGAACGCATTGCTGAATTAGAAGAGAAGATGACCGATCCTGATTTTTGGAATGACCAGGAGGCGGCTCAGGCGGTCATTAACGATTCCAATGCGTTAAAAGAACAGGTTAACGGCTTTCTTGCGCTGGAATCGGAGTACGAGGATTTAGAGGTTTCTTATGAGCTCGTGAAGGAGGAAGCCGACGAGGATCTGCAAAAAGATCTGGAGCAGGGCGTCACCAGCTTAAGTGAAGCGCTGAATCAGTTCGAACTTCAGCTTTTGTTAAGCGAGCCTTATGATAAGAATAATGCGATTCTTGAGCTTCATCCCGGTGCCGGGGGGACCGAGTCGCAGGACTGGGCTTCGATGCTTTTGCGGATGTACACGCGCTGGGCGGAGCGAAAAGGCTTTAAAGTTGAAACGATGGATTATTTGCCCGGTGATGAGGCCGGCGTAAAAAGCGTCACATTGCTAATTAAAGGTCATAATGCTTACGGCTATTTAAAAGCCGAGAAAGGCGTCCATCGGCTAGTACGGATTTCCCCGTTTGACTCGTCGGGAAGGCGGCATACATCGTTCGTTTCGTGCGAAGTGATGCCTGAGCTTGATGATAATGTCGACATCGACCTCTCGCCTGAGGATTTGAAAATTGACACGTATCGCGCAAGTGGCGCCGGCGGTCAGCATATTAATACGACCGATTCGGCGGTACGGATCACCCACTTGCCGACCAACACAGTCGTCACTTGCCAAAGCGAGCGCTCGCAAATTAAAAACCGCGAACAAGCGATGAAAATGATGAAAGCGAAGCTGTATCAGCTCAAAATCGAAGAGCAGCAGCAGGAGCTTGCCGAAATTCGCGGCGAGCAAAAGGAAATTGGTTGGGGAAGCCAAATCCGCTCTTATGTGTTTCATCCATACAGCATGGTCAAGGACCATCGCACCAATCACGAAGTCGGCAATACGACAAGCGTTATGGATGGCGACCTTGACGGCTTCATCGATGCTTATTTGCGTCAGGCCATCGGCGGAGTGGAGCAGGAGTAATTAGAGCTAGCCTCTCAAAAGTGAATGAGGCGTAGGTCTTCAATAAAGAAAGGGACGACAGCATTTGCGTCGTCCCTTTCTTTGTTCTGGAGAAATGGAAGGAATATTTTGAGTAATCTCATTCCATGATTTCATTTCTAAGCTTCCCTTCTTACTTCTTCACCGCGCTAATGGAGTCGCGTTTACTTCCAGGAGAGCTAATGCTATACTACCCAATGGTTTGGATATGATAGTAAAAAGGAGTGAAGCGGATGCTAGCACCTCGCAAACGGAGAGGACCTCTCAATCACAGGCTGCAATTATTGATCGATTATACATATATCCTGACAGGGGCGGCGATCGTCGCGATTGCGTTTAACTTGTTTTTATTGCCCAATAAAATTGCCTCAGGCGGCGTAAGCGGGATTAGTACGATTGTTAATGCGACGTTCGGTATCGAGCCGGCTTTTACGCAATGGGCTTTTAACATTCCTCTGTTCATTCTCGGTTTCCTGCTGCTTGGCGGGCTCAAATATGGGATTAAAACATTGGCCGGTACTTTGTTTCTCCCCTTTGTTGTGTTTTTAACGCGGGAATGGTCAGTCGGCTTTGAAGATGCACTGCTTGGCGCACTATTTGGCGGAATAGGCGTAGGTCTCGGGCTTGGGATCGTCTTTCGAGCGAGCGCCAGCACCGGTGGAACAGATCTTGCAGCGCAGATTATTCAGAAATTTACTGGAGTTTCACTTGGCGCGTGCGTCTTTATCCTCGATGGGCTGATCGTCCTGACGTCGGCGGTTGTATTTGGTTTGGAACTGGCGTTATATGCGTTAATTGCTCTATTTGTGACTGGAAAGACGATTGATTTAGTGCAAATGGGGGTAGGATATGCAAAGGTAGCTTTAATCATCTCCAATCATCAGGAAGAACTGAGGAAAAGCATCTTGCGGGATGTGGATCGTGGCGTAACAAAGCTAAGCGGCTATGGCGGTTATACCGAAGAAGAAAGACCCGTTTTAATGTGTGTTGTCCATCAGAGCGAGGTCACAAAATTGAAACATATCGTTCAAGCTGTTGACCCGCAAGCGTTTGTCATTGTTACGAACGCGACGGAGGTGCTTGGAGAAGGGTTTAAGCACGCCTGACAAAAAAGAAATCAGCTATAATGTGCTTGGAGGAAACTCCTGCAAAACGAATCAATGGAGGGAAAGAGATGAAGAAATTTCTACTTGTGCTAGGTGCTGTTTTTGCTTTGACAGCTTGCGGAGGCGGAGGAGAAGAGCCAGCCCCGGTTGATGAAGCTCCAGTTGATGAAGCGCCGGCGGATGATGCGGCTGGAGAAGAAGCAGCGGGTGATTTCGACGCTGAAGCGGCTCGTACGTCATACGAGGCAAGCTGTATTGGGTGTCATGGAGGGAACCTGCAAGGTGGAGCGGGTCCAGCTTTGGCAGGGACGGAACTCTCAGTTGAAGAAATTGAAGATGTGATTTTAAATGGACAAGGCACAATGCCGGCTCAAAACATCCCGCAAGAGGATGCCAACAACATCGCTCAATGGATTAAAACTCAATAAGAACGTAAGAGACGAGGACAAAAGCCATCGTTACGAATAATGGCTTCGGAGCTTGAGACAAAAGGTAACCATCCCTTTATCTCAAGCTTTTTTTCATTGCGGAGTTGAGAAAAGCGAAGGGACTCGTATTACAGACTGAAATATAATTGTAATAAAATTGGTCCTCCATAATTTTTAATAAATGGTATAATGGATAGGCGAACCGACAGGATGAGGGAAAAGCAGTGCTTTTTCTACAGCATTCGAAGTGGACAAGCATCGCTTGTGAAATGACGGTGAGCGGGGAAGTGAACAGTTATGATTGAAATGAAAGATGTATGGAAGACCTATTCCAATAACGTAAAGGCGATTAATGGAATTAATATAAAAATTAAAAAAGGCGAGTTTGTTTATGTCGTTGGACCAAGCGGTGCCGGGAAATCGACGTTTATCCGCCTGATGTATCGCGAAGAGAAAGCGACGAAGGGCGAAATCATTATCGACGAAACCAGCTTGTCGACGATTAAAGAAAAGGATATTCCGTTACTTCGCCGGAAAATCGGTGTGGTGTTTCAGGATTTTAAACTGCTGCCGAGCTTGACTGTGTATGAAAATGTGGCGTTTGCGCTTGAAGTGATTGAGGAAGCGCCGGATATGATTAAGCGCAAAGTGATGGATGTGCTTGATATCGTGCAATTGAAAAACAAGGCGCGGTTTTTGCCAAGTGAATTATCAGGTGGAGAGCAGCAGCGGGTAGCAATTGCCAGAGCAATTGTCAATCAGCCCGATGTTCTGATCGCGGACGAGCCGACGGGAAATCTTGATCCGGACACAGCTTGGAGAATTATGGACATCTTAGATGATATTAACCATCGCGGCACGACGATTATTATGGCAACTCACAATAAAGACATCGTCAATACGATCAAGAAACGAGTTATCGCGATCGAAGGCGGGCGCGTGGTTAGGGATGAAGTAAGGGGGACCTACGGCTATGAAGCTTAGAACTCTCGGACGTCATGTTCGGGAAGGCAGTAAGAACTTGGGACGAAATGGTTGGATGACGTTCGCATCCATTAGCGCAGTGGCAGTTATGCTATTTGTCGTCGGGGCTTTTTTGCTTCTGATTATGAACGTCAATCATTTTGCTTCTGTGATTGAGGACGACGTCGAAATCCGGGTTTACATTGAGTTGACGGCAACAGCGGAACAGCAGGATGAGCTTAGAGCTCAAATTGAAACAACACCGGATGTGGCCGAGGTGACGTTTTTAGGAAAAGATGAAGGGCTTAATCAGTTGATTGATAGCTTAGATGAACGTGGACAGGTTTTTGAATCAATCCGCTCGGAAAATCCGTTGAATGATGTGTTCATTGTCGAGGCCAGCAGCCCACAGCTGACAGATCAGGTTGCTAGATTGCTTGAACAGATGCCTTATGTGGAACGGGTTGACTTTGGACAGGATGTTGTAGAGCGCTTATTTGCCTTTACGAATTTATTCCGTACAGTTGGTCTTGTGCTTGTGTTGGCGATGATGTTTACGGCGATGTTTTTGATTGCCAATACGATTAAATTGACAATTGTGGCTAGAAAACGAGAAATTCAGATTATGAAACTTGTCGGGGCAACCAATGGGTTCATCCGCTGGCCATTTTTTATAGAAGGATTGCTTTTGGGAGTCGTCGGATCTTTGATTCCGATTTTGTTGATTGGCTTCGGCTATTCGTACTTGATATCGAACTTTGGAGAGCGTTTTGAAATTATGTTTTTCTCCCTGTTACCTCTATTTCCATACATATGGCAAATTGCAGCGTTGCTTATCGGAATTGGGGCGTTTATCGGTGTTTGGGGAAGTATCGTATCTGTTCGGAAGTTTTTGAAAGTATAGAGGTTCGATGAAGTAAGAAGAAAAGTTTTACAGGAAATGAGGAGGAACGGCTGAATGAAGCAAAGGTTGGGTTTAGTTGGACTTGCATTGTTGCTAATGATTGGTTCTTTAGGCGCGGGCTTATTTGATCACGAGGCGTTAGCGAACTCGGAAATTGAAGGCAAGATTTCCGATGTTCAGCGTGAGCGTCAGGAGAAACAGGAAGAGGCAAAAAAGACAGAAGCGGAAATTCAAAAGCTTGAGACTGAAATGCAGCAGCTGAATGAGGAAATCCGAAAGATTGATCATGAAGTGGCGACCACGAGTCAAAACATTCGTGACAAACGAAGCGAGATCGAAGAAGTGCGCGCCCAAATCGAGGCACTTCGCGCAGAGATTGCTGAGCTGGAGGAGCGAATTGCGGAAAGAGACGTTCTTCTTAAAGATAGAGCACGGGCGATGTATCAGAGCGGTGGCTCGATTAATTATCTGGAAGTTATTCTTGGAGCGAAGAGCTTTGGTGATTTTCTCGACCGGGTGAATGCCCTGTCTGTCATCGCGCAGCAGGACCGTAACATTATTGAAGCTCATATTGAAGATCAAAACCGGCTTGAAGCAGCAAAGCAGGAAGTGGAGCAGGAGCTGCAAACATTAGAGGGGCATTTAGCCGAGCTTGAACGGTTAATGGCTGAGCTAGATGCGCAGCGCGAGCAAAAGGACGAGCTGATGAGCCGTCTGCAGCAGCGCGAGGATGAACTGCATGACGATCTTGGTGAATTGGAGAATGAGGATGAAATTCTCCGCGCCCAGGAGGCTGCATTGAAAAAGGAACTGGCCGAGTATGAAGAGCGCCAGCGTCAGGCAGCAGCCGCTGCGGCGGCCGCTTCAAGAAGCGGCGGCGGGGGCGGTAGTGGCAGCGGTCAAATGCACAGTACGCCGGCGGTGACAAACTCCGGTTTTATGCGCCCGGCAACCGGAAGAATCACGTCAACGTTTGGACCACGCAGTTCTTTCGGCGGACGGATGCACTACGGTATTGACATTGGTAAGAACGGTCGTACCGGAGATGTGCCGATTGTTGCCGTCCAGGATGGAACAGTTGTAAGTGCAAGCTATATGAATGGCTACGGAAACACGGTTATCATTGCCCATTATGTCGAGGGACAGCTGATTACGACATTGTATGCGCATCTGGAGCGCATGAATGTCTCAAGTGGTCAAAGTGTCTCGAAAGGGCAAACGATCGGAATTATGGGGAATACGGGTCGCTCGTTCGGCGCTCATTTACACTTCGAAGTTCATGAAGGCGGGTGGAATGGAGCGAAGTCCAACGCGGTCAATCCGTTAAACTATATTCCGAATTAAGGATTAATACGTTACAATAAAACTTTGGGAGCATGTAAAATCAAAAACGAAAAATGAAGTGAGCACATCATTGTCAATGTAGTTGATAATGATGTGCTTTTTTATTGTAATGGGAAGAGTGACTGTTACCCGCTTAGTAAAACCAATACCAAAACTGTAACTGAGCACTGGAGAAATTGACGATTCAAATGGATTATAGAAGCTATGAATATAGATTTAGTAACAGAAAATACTTTCAACTTATAAGGAATTTTCGAAAAATTGGAACTTGTTAATAGAAGGAAAAAAGTTTTTGAAACTAAAAGGGCTTTATGTTATAAATATTTAGCCTGATATCTAATGAACTGAAACGTACAGGTGAAGAGCTTATGCAGAAATTCAGTAAGCATCAGATAAAAAATAGATTAAGTATGAATGAGTTTAGTAGGGAAAAGGCGGAGAAGAGTTCAGAAGTGTATCAAACTTTTTAATATGGTTTCTTTTCAAAATAATGTTTACTGGAGGGGATTATGATTAGTAATTTTAAAATTGGAACAAAAATTAACCTACTCGTTATAGCGATTTTACTTGTTTTTTCGTTACTACTCGGCTTTGTCACTCAACACCTTGTTTCAACTGGAGTTAAAGAAATGGCAGTTGAAAAGGCTCGAAGTGATTTAGCGCTCTCCTTCATAGCCATTAATGAGGAATATCCGGGAGAGTGGAGGATAAACGATGGACTGTTGTATAAGGGCGATGTGAAGATTAATGATAATGCTAAAATAGTTGACGATATCGCTACTATGACAGGTGGGTTAGTGACAATTTTTCAAAATGATACACGAGTAAGCACGACTGTAATGGAGAATGGAAATCGTGCTGTTCAAACGCAGGCTTCGGATTCCGTTATACAAACTGTATTAAGAGAGGGTCAACATTATTACGGTGAGGCAGAAGTAGCTGGAATGAGGGTACAAACCGCTTATCAACCAATTAAAGATGGAAGTGGTCAAATAATTGGCATGTGGTTTGTCGGTGCTACAGAGGAGTTTATTGATAAGACAATTGGTGATATTATAAACGGATTCCTCATTGTGCTTGTTATTGGAATTGGAGTGGGCTCTATCATCGTATTCCTGTTTTCGAAGCAACTAAAGAGACGACTTAAAAATGTGGGACAAGCATTAGAGAGGGCCGGAGAAGGTGACTTTACAGCTGTTGTAACGGACTCTTCAAAGGATGAAATAGGGCAACTGGCACAAAGCTATAAAACGATGCGAGATAATTTGCATCAGTTGATTAACAAGGTTGTAACCACTTCTGATCAAGTGGCAGCCTCTTCGGAACAGTTATCAGCAGGAGCTTTGGAAACAAGTAAGGCAACTGAACAAATCACGGAGGCTATCCAATCTATCGCTTCGGGTACTGAAAACCAATTAATGAAAATAACCAATGCAAATCATACGTCGATTAGCATGTCTAACAGTATGGAGAAAATATCGGAATCGGTTCAGTCGGTTAATACATCTGCAAGTGTGACAAAAGAAAAGGCTGAGAATGGAAAACAGGTGATTAAGGATACTATCTCCCAAATGAGCTTGATTACAAATAAAGCAGATGAAATTTCAATATCAGTTAAAGGACTAAGTAATAAATCGAGTGAAATTGAAAAAATTAGTTCTCTCATTACTGCTGTTGCTGACCAGACCAATTTATTGGCACTTAATGCAGCTATTGAGGCAGCAAGAGCCGGAGAACATGGAAAAGGATTTGCCGTGGTTGCTGAAGAGGTGCGGAAATTAGCAGAGAAGTCCAGTGAGTCGGCTAAACAAATTAGTCATCTGATAAATGAGATTCAGCAAGAAATCAACCAATCCGTTATTTCCATGGATGAAACAATTCATGCAGTAAACGATGGAAAAGCCTATGTGGACCTTGCAGGTAATGAATTTGAAGTCATTTCATCCGCAATTGTAGATGTTTCTGCAGAAATCAACGAGGTATCATCTGCTTTACAAGGAATGACGGCAGAAATGAATACGATGGCTTCATTTGTAAAAGATGCCTCGCAAATTGCTGAAGAATCTTCTGGGTATGCTCAGGATGTTGCAGCATCGACAGAGGAACAAAATGCAACGATGGAAGAGATTGCCTCTGCCTCTGCTTCGCTTTCCGGTTTGGCTGAATCTTTACAACAGTCGGTTCAAAAATTTAAGCTATAACCACGATCAAGAGTATTGAAAAATAGGTGTTATTGACATGAAAGGCAGTATCAGAAGGTTCCTAGAACCTTTGGTACTGTCTTTCATTATTTATTTTTAAAAATAGGGACTTAAGATATAGGATTAAACACATAGATATTTGACGGAATTACCAATGAAAGGCTTCCTCTCGACATAGACTCGGTTTATAACTGAAACAAAAAAGTCAACGGTCTGTCCTACTGCGTCAGAGCATTCACTGAAGTGATGACGAGCACAAGCTGGAGGATAAACAGAGCGAATGGTTCAAAAGAGGGAAGATTCAGAATGGAATTGATCTTTAAGTCTGTTTCAAAGTATGTATTGCTGTTTCTTATGTTTGTGCTTGTGTTTGGTGCGTATCCTGGACCGGTGAACGCTTCGCCGTTTGCTGGCGGCCGACATCGATCTGGCTGATTCGGCGTATGCGGCCGGCTGGACGCCGTTGCCGGAATTCAGGGGTGAGCTTCATGGCCAAGGGCATGTCATCTCCGGACTGACTATTTCCGGCTCTGCGAACTGCACGTTTGGCGGTCTGAACTCCTGCATCGGGTTGTTTGCGGAAACGTTATCCGGCGCTGTCATCGCCGATCTGACGATCACAGGCAGCACCTTCACCAACACAAGCCCCACCGGAGCGACCGGGGCGTCAGCGACATTGGAGAGTTCCCAACCTTTACTGATGTACCTATCAGTCATTGGGCGTACGCAGACATTGAAGCGCCTTCGAGGAATGAATAAACGTTATAAACTCGCACTGTCTGTTTTCAGACAGTGCGAGTTTATAGCGTTTTTAATGAAATGAGTTTAAAAAGTTTATTGTAGAACGAAGAAACAGGAAAAGGGGAGGCCACTGAAAAACTTCCTTTTTCGTAACTCGAAGAAGAGTAATGGCTACGCTCATCACTAAAAAGCTGTTGAAAAAGTGAAAATCGTACTTTTTCAGCAGCTTCGAAAAGGGGAGTGTTCAAAGGAAAAAACCTTTGGACGCTTTCTTTTTGAATCAATTGGGGGCGACTGTGTCATTTGTGTCCGGCTCTCGTCCTACGACCGACTTCGGGATTATTTGTTTAGAAATGATTGGCAGTTCTTTGAACTTATCCTCTATCTTTGATAAAATGATGATGTTGAAAAACATAACTGGTACAAGCTGGACATAAGGTAATGATAAAGAGGAATAAGGAGTAACGTTGGTGTGGAAAAACAGCATTACACGTTTAGTGGTGTGGTGCTTTTTGTTTTCAAGAGCCTGAAGAGAAACGGTTTTTGAGACGGAATGGGAGTTGGTGAAGATGAATAGAAAACAGTCGTTGATCGTATGTATTGCATTGTTGGCTCTGGGAGCGTACCTTTTTTTCTTTCTGTCTGATCAGGGTGGAATGTCAAATGCCGTCTCGCCTGTCGGAGGCAGTGAGGAAGCGGTGGGAAATGTCGAGTTAACAGACAAAGAGCTGCTGGAGAAGTTTGAAAAGGCGCTGACGATTATTCAGGAGCAGTATGTCGAAGAAGTAAGTGATCAGCAATTAATTGAGGGCGCGATTGAAGGAATGCTGCGAACACTGGAAGATCCATATTCTGTTTATATGGATCAGGAGACAGCCAATCAATTTGTTGAATCATTAGGCTCTCATTTTGAAGGGATCGGCGCGGAAGTAAGTATGACAGACGGGAAGGTGACGATTGTTGCCCCATTCCGTGAATCTCCGGCTGAACGGGCCGGTTTGCAGCCTAATGATAAGATCATTGAAATTGACGGCGAGTCAATTGAAGGTCTTTCTTTGTATGAGGCTGTCTTGAAAATTCGTGGCGAGCAGGGGACGACGGTTCGTCTGACGATTGAACGGGCCGGTTCAAGTGAACTGATCGAGGTCCCGGTAGAGCGTGATGAAATCCCGATTGAAACAGTGCGCTCGGAGGTGATCGAGCGTAATGGAAAGAAAGTCGGTCTGCTTGAGATTACCTCTTTTTCAGAGGATACGGCTGTGCGCTTTAAGGAAAGCCTGAGCAGCCTTGAGGCGGAAGGTATTGATGGCCTGTTGATTGATGTACGTGGTAACCCGGGCGGCTATTTGGACGCGGTCGAGGAAATTGGTGATCTGGTCATACCGAATGAACAGCCGATTGTCCAAATTGAAAACCGCGCCGGTGAGAAAGTCCGCTATGTGTCTTCACTTAAAGAACCGAAGCCATATCCGATTGTCGGGATTACGGACGGTGCTTCCGCTTCCGCTTCAGAAATTCTTGCAGCGGCCTTAATTGAAGGTGGCGGTTATGACGTTGTCGGCGAAACAACATTTGGGAAAGGGACAGTCCAACAGACGATCCGTTTAGGAGATGGAAGTGAGCTGAAGCTTTCTTTATTCAAATGGCTGACAACCGCTGGAAATGATATTAACGGTGAAGGGGTTAAGCCAACTGTTGAAGTACGCCAGCCGGATTATTTTTATACGACGCCTTTGACGTTTGAAGAAACGCTCGTAGAGGAAATGATGAATGAGCAAATCAGGAGCGCCCAGATCATGTTAAAAGGGCTCGGCTTTGAAACTGGGCGAACGGACGGCTATTTTGATGGGCAGACAAAGCAGGCGGTCCTCGCTTTTCAACAGACGCATAAGCTAGAAGCGACGGGTGATTTAACGAAAGAAACAGCCGATTTGCTGCAGCAGCAGATTTTAGAAAATGTACGGGAGCGTGAAAATGATCGCCAGCTCCAAACAGCAATTGAATTAGTGCTGGAGCAGGCTGGCACTTCACGATAATCGTGCAAATGACTTATCGGCTATTAAAGGAAGACAGACAGTCTTTGTCGAAATAAGAAGGAGATATAATAAAAGCCTTCGAAGAATTGACAATGGCTGGTTCACTACTCGCCTAGAGAGGAGAACCTTACTCCTCTCTAGGCTTTTAAAAGATGGAGCAACTTTTTTGGTGTAAAAAACGATACAGCTGGTTTCTTATTTACGATTCAGAAGGCTGAAGGAGAACCGACTATGATGGACATAATGAGCAGCTTGGGTTGGCTCATCCTTTCGTTTCTAGCTAACCCACTTTTATATCTTGGTTTTATCATCATTGCTTTCATATCTGCTGGCAGGGTGAAGCGGGAACGCGAATCTTTTCATACGCGCGTCTATTCGAAACGTGCGGATTGGACAATCCCATTACTTCCAGCTTTGCTTATGGGAGGCGCGCTTTCCCTCATTACCGGCTTAGTCGGCGTTGTCGTGACGATCGAATGGCTGCTTTTGGTGGCGGCTCTATACGTACTCACCGCATTGACTTGCCAACTGCGCTGGATCAGCCCGGCTTTCGTGCTCGGCCTGTGCCTTCTTTTCTACGGGATGGAACCGTGGCTCGGCGAAAGTTCGATGCTTGCCGGCGTTTATGAACGAATTACGCTCATTCCTCTTTTCGCTCTAGCCGGCTTAGCGTCCTTATTTGTTATAGCAGAAGGGATTCTGATTCGGACGAATGGAGCGCGCTTTTCTTCGCCGAAGCTACGAAGAAGCAAGCGGGGGAAATGGGTCGGTTTCCATGAGGCAAAGCGGCTTTGGGTCGTACCGGTTCTCTTTTTTATCCCTGATGGACTTCTCCCTTCCTTTTCTTATTGGCCTGTGCTGCAAATCGGCGATGGAGGCTGGCAACCTGTTCTTCTTCCACTTTTATTCGGCTTTCAACAGCGGATAAAGGCGACATTGCCGCATATTCCAATTAGGCAGCACGGCAACCGGCTATTCTTTTTCGGTCTCATTTTAGGCGGTCTTGCAGCGGCGAGCTACTACAGCCCGTATGTGGCGGTTGTGCTTGGTGCTGCGGTCATCGCCGGGCGTGAGCTGATCTGGCTTCTGGCAAAGGAAAAGGACGAAAAACAGCCTGATTTCTTCTCGGCGAAAGAAAAAGGCTGTGTCGTTCTTGGTATTCTTCCAGGAAGCCCAGCTGAGAAAATGAATCTTGAAATCGGCGAGATTATCGTAAGAGTAAATGGAAAACCGGTTTCAAACGACGGGAGCTTTTATGAAGCTCTCCAGCAAAATTCAGCTTTTTGTAAGCTGGAGGTCCTTAATCATGACGGGGAGCTCCGCTTTGCCCAAGGCGCGATCTATGATGGCGGACACCACCAGCTCGGTGTCCTGCTCGTAAAAGACGACATCCAGCTTCAGGATTCTATTATTTAAGGCGCGTTCTTCGAGTTATGAAAACGGACGATTTTCAGTGGCCTCACCGAAGCAGCCCTTCTTTTTCTGTGGAAATCAAACAGAAAGGAAGAGCTGCTTTTTTTCTTTTTTTGACAAAGTCCTCCCCTCAACGAGTCGAAATTTGGATAAATTTAGAGACTTAAGCACTATTGTGGCAAAGAATTATGTTGAAAAACCTCGGAACCTTTTGTTTTTCTTTGAAAATGATGGTATGTTAATAGAAAAAGTGAAACTTTTCTGATAGGAGAGAAGTCACTGGTAAAACTGATGGGGAGATACCTGAACGCGGAGGTGACATTTGACTTCGGTGAGGGGGAGTAGGGTCAATAAATCGCAAGGAAAAAGGAATGGGTGAAGTGACGAATGGATAAGATGTCTATTATAGGCGTAATAGTTGGTGTAGCAGCTGTGATAATTAGTATGGTCTTTAAAGGGACCAGCCTGATGGTCCTGGTTAACCCAGCTGCTATAACAATTATTTTAGTTGGGACAGTGGCGGCGATTTTAATCGGTTTTCCGTCTGAGGATGTAAAGCGAATTCCAAAGCTATTTAAAGTGATTTTTCAAAGACAACAAATTCCAAACACCTCTGAACTGATTTCGTTATTTGTTAATCTTAGCGCCATGGCGCGAAAAGAGGGTTTGCTCGCCCTGGAAAATGAAATTGAGCAAATAGAGGAGCCGTTTTTAAAGCAAGGGATGAAGATGGTCGTCGATGGTCTCGATCCGGATTTTATTCGCGATACGATGGAAGTTGAGCTTGAAGTGATGGAAGAGCGTCATGCCTCGGGCGCGGCGATTTTTACTCAGGCAGGGACGTATGCGCCGACCCTCGGGGTTCTCGGGGCCGTGATGGGCTTGATTGCCGCCCTTGGTGATTTAAATGATATTGATGCTCTTGGCTACGCGATTTCAGCGGCATTTGTCGCCACGCTGTTTGGTATTTTTACGGGTTATGTGCTTTGGCATCCATTCGCGAATAAATTGAAGCGCAAATCGAAGCTGGAGCTGACGCAGAAGAGTTTGATGATCGAAGGAGTTCTCTCAATTCAGGCTGGTATTTCTCCACGGGCGCTGGAAGACAAATTGCTCGTATACTTGTCATTGGTTGAAAAAGCAAAGCGGGGAGAAGCAGTCAACCAGGGGGAGAGTGTAAATGGCTAAAAGGCGAAAGAAGCATCATGAAGAGCATATTGATGAGACATGGCTGATTCCATATGCGGATATGCTGACCTTGCTGCTCGCTCTTTTCATCGTCTTATTCGCTGTCAGTTCTGTGGATGCGGAGCGGTATGAGCAGATGATGATTACATTCAATGAAACCTTTCAAGGGGGGAGAGGCTTGCTTGAGCAGCCTGTTCCGACACCTGTCAACTCCGGGATGGAAGAAGTAAGACAAGGGACTTCTCAAGAAGATGGTCGTGCTGTATCAAACGAACGGCGCGAACTGGAAGAGCTGAAGCAGCAAATTGATTCATACATAGAGGAAAACAGCCTCAGCTCCGAGCTGCAAACGAGCTTATCTGCTGACGGCCTGCTGTTGACAATCCTTGATCAGGCACTATTTCATTCTGGTAGCGCGGAGGTTCGTCAGGATGCACTGGACGTCGTTCAGCAAATTTCCGGTTTGCTTATATCAGATCCGCCACGCCGGATTGTCGTTGCCGGACACACGGATAATGTGCCGATTCATAATGCGGAGTATCGCTCCAATTGGGATTTGAGTGCCGATCGGGCATTGAATTTCACGAAAATTCTGCTTGAAAATGAAGATCTTGATCCTAGTCTATTAAGCGCGACAGGCTATAGTGAATACCAGCCGGTTGCCTCGAATGACACGCCTGAGGGCAGAGAGAGGAATCGCAGGGTGGAAGTGTTGATTTTACCGAATGAAAGTCTTGATAATAGGTAAAACAAAGCGGATTATGATACGATTAAGAGCGAATCGTTTGAAACGAACGAAGTAAGAGGCAAAGGGGTAGGACAAACGAATGATTGATGCAGTACTGGCACTTCTCGCCCCGTTTCTCTTAATGGTCGTGGTGACCCGTATTACGTTTAGTTTGATAGGAGCCTGTATCGTGACTTTCATGGTACTCTTTGTCGTTCTTGATAGCCATACTCAGCCGTGGCCGATCATGATGTTGACACTGCTGTCATTTGCAGGAGGCTTTGCCTTGGCGAAAAAAAGGTTGAAACGAATACAGGGAATGTAAAAGCTTCCTCCGGCTCCGGGGTTGAGATGAAAAACAGCAGACGCTCTGTTCTGCACAAAGCCTAACACAAAAGGGTGATGTTTGCCTTCTGTGTTAGGCTTTTTTAATGAGGCAGGAAAGCAAAAAGGGTGCGTGATGGATCGAGGAAGGCATTGGCATCGCCCGTTCGCCGAGAGACCAATTTTTCAATCCAAACCGTCCCCATTTACATTCGTTGATCTTCTGCCTTTCTCTCTGATGTTGCAGGTGTCAAATGATGAAGTAGCGCGCAGAACGCAAACAACGAGAAGCGGAAATCAACCGGTTCCCGCCTCTATTCATCTTATATAAAAGAAGTTGTGCCGTTCTCTTATTTGAAAATCCTGACAAAAAAACAAGCACATTCGTTCGCTTTGTTTGTGTTTTTTCAAATTGGCTATGGTATAATTATGTTTGTTCTCGTAGAAGAACAGATTTTCTTTCAGGATGAAAATGAAAGTAAAAGGACGATATGGTTTAAAGAATAGACAACAGTGCTATGCTGAAAAGATAGAGATGCGGAGGAGGTTATATCGTTGGAGCGTTCATTTGAACTTGTGTCCCCTTATGAGCCGCAGGGTGATCAGCCCCGGGCGATTAAGGAAATCGTCGAAGGGCTGCAGAGAGGGGAGAGGCATCAGACCTTACTCGGTGCCACGGGTACAGGGAAGACGTTTACGATGTCGAATGTCATTCAGGCAGTAAATAAACCAACTCTTGTGATGGCTCATAATAAGACTCTGGCTGGTCAGCTATACAGTGAGTTTAAAGAGTTCTTTCCGAATAATGCCGTTGAATACTTTGTCAGTTATTATGATTACTATCAGCCGGAGGCCTATGTACCAAGCTCTGATACCTTTATAGAAAAGGACGCCAGCATCAATGATGAAATTGATAAGCTGCGTCACTCGGCGACAAGCGCTTTATTTGAGCGGAGAGATGTGATTATTATCGCCAGTGTGTCCTGCATTTACGGGTTGGGGTCACCGGAGGAATACCGCGACCTTGTCGTTTCTCTTCGTGTCGGAATGGAGATGGACCGCAATGAACTGTTGCGCAATCTCGTTGATATTCAATACGACCGTAATGACATCAACTTCGTTCGCGGGACGTTTCGTGTTCGTGGCGATGTTGTGGAGATCTTTCCGGCTTCGCGCGATGAACAGTGTATACGGGTCGAGTTTTTTGGTGATGAGATTGACCGGATGACCGAAGTGGATGCTTTGACCGGAGAGATAAAGGGGGAGCGTAATCATGTCGCGATTTTCCC
Organism: Halalkalibacter oceani; assembly: GCF_023715705.1. Classification (GTDB taxonomy): domain Bacteria; phylum Bacillota; class Bacilli; order Bacillales; family Bacillaceae_D; genus Halalkalibacter; species Halalkalibacter oceani_A. The sequence goes on along the minus strand of NZ_JAMBOS010000005.1, from coordinate 234,220 downwards.
GGCTTCCCACTTCGTTACGCGGGAAGCAAAGCTGAAAAAAGCAATCGCCAATATCGAAGTCGAGCTCGAGGAAAGACTGAAGGAGCTTAAGGAAGCAGGGAAGCTACTGGAAGCGCAGCGGCTTGAACAGCGCACGCGCTATGATCTTGAGATGATGAGTGAAATGGGCTTCTGCTCCGGAATTGAGAATTACTCGCGTCATCTTACATTGCGTGAAGCCGGCGCGACGCCGTACACCTTGCTTGATTTCTTTCCCGACGATTTTCTCTTGATCGCCGACGAGTCCCATGTCACGCTGCCGCAGGTGCGCGGGATGTTTAATGGGGACAGGGCAAGAAAACAGGTTTTAGTTGACCATGGGTTTCGACTGCCTTCTGCCCTGGATAATCGTCCGCTACGATTTGAAGAGTTTGAAGCGAAAGTCAATCAGGCTGTTTACGTCTCGGCGACCCCCGGTCCTTACGAGCTGGAGCATACGCCGAAAATGGTTGAGCAAATTATCCGACCGACCGGCTTGCTAGACCCGACGATTGATGTCAGACCGATTGAAGGGCAGATTGATGATTTAATTGAAGAGATCCGGCTGCGCACGGAGCGCAATGAACGGGTTCTTGTGACAACATTAACAAAGAAAATGTCCGAAGACTTAACCGATTATCTGAAAGAAATCGGCATCCGTGTCCGCTATCTTCACTCGGAGGTGAAGACACTTGAACGGATTGAAATCATTCGTCAGCTCCGGCTCGGCTCGTTTGATGTGTTGATCGGGATTAACCTTTTGCGAGAAGGACTGGATATTCCCGAGGTGTCGCTCGTCGCCATTCTTGACGCAGACAAGGAAGGCTTTCTTCGGGCCGAGCGTTCCCTTATCCAAACGATTGGCCGGGCAGCGCGTAATGAAAACGGCCACGTCATCATGTACGCCGACAAAATAACGAATTCGATGCGGATCGCCATTGATGAGACAGCGCGACGCCGGACGATTCAGGAGGAGCATAATCGCAAGCACGGCATTACGCCGAAAACGATTCAAAAGAGCATCCCGGATGTGATTCAGGCGACAATGGTCGCGGAGGATACGGAGGCAGAAAGCTATGGCGTACCAGCCACAGCCTCCTTAAGCAAGAAAGACAGAAAAGCCATGATCGAACGAATGGAACAGGAAATGAAAGAAGCAGCGCGTACTCTTAACTTTGAACGCGCCGCCGAGCTTCGTGACCTTGTTCTTGAATTGAAAGCGGAAGGGTGAGGACCTTGGCATTAGAAAAGATTGTCGTAAAAGGAGCACGTTCTCATAATTTAAAAAACATTGATGTAACCATTCCGCGGGACAAGCTCGTCGTATTGACAGGGCTGTCGGGCTCAGGAAAATCCTCTCTGGCTTTTGATACGATTTATGCCGAAGGTCAGAGACGATATGTAGAGTCGCTCTCGGCGTACGCGCGGCAATTTTTAGGACAGATGGATAAGCCGGACGTCGATGCGATTGAAGGCTTGTCACCGGCCATTTCGATTGACCAGAAAACTACAAGCCGCAACCCGCGTTCAACCGTAGGGACGGTAACGGAGATTTTTGATTATTTGCGTCTACTGTACGCGCGGATTGGCCATCCGGTTTGTCCGAAGCACGGGATTGAAATTTCCTCGCAAACGATACAGCAAATGGTTGATCGTCTCATTGAGTATCCGGAACGGACGAAGATGCAGATTCTCGCACCGCTCGTTTCAGGGCGGAAGGGGACTCATGTCAAAGTGCTGGAGGAGATGAAGAAGCAGGGCTACGTCCGGGTCCGGGTTGACGGGGAAATGCGTGAGATTGCCGAAGACATTGAATTAGAGAAAAATAAAAAGCACAGCATCGAAGTCGTCATTGACCGGATCGTCATTAAAGAAGGGATTGAGACCCGGCTGGCCGACTCATTGGAAGCCGCCCTCGCCTTGGCTGATGGCCGGGTGCTCGTTGATGTGATTGATGACGAAGAACTGTTGTTCAGTCAGCATCATGCCTGCCCGGAATGTGGTTTTTCGATACCGGAGCTTCAACCGCGGATGTTTTCGTTTAACAGTCCGTTTGGGGCTTGCCCTTCATGTGACGGACTTGGTGTGAAGCTGGAGGTTGATCCCGAGCTTGTTGTGCCGGATCGGACAAAGACGTTGCGTGAGCATGCGATTGCGGCATGGGAGCCGACAAGCTCGCAATATTATCCGCAGCTGCTGGCGGCGGTCGCCGAGCACTACGGGATTGATCTCGATACTCCGGTTGAGCAGATTCCCGAGGCGCAATTCGAGAAAATTTTATACGGTAGCGGCAAAGAGAAGATTTATTTCCGTTATGAAAACGAATTTGGCCAGGTGCGCGAGAATATGATCGTTTTTGAAGGGGTGATTCCGAATATTGCCCGGCGCTATCACGAAACAAGCTCAGATTATGTTCGTGAGCAGATGGAAGCTTATATGACGCAGAAAAACTGCCCGACTTGTAAAGGGTATCGGTTAAAGCGTGAAGCATTGGCGGTGTTTATCGGCGGAAAGCATATCGGCCAGGTCTCCTCGTTTTCTGTAAAGGATGCGATGCGCTTCTTCGAGAGCCTGGAGCTGACTGAAAAGGAAACGGCAATTGCCCGTCTTATTTTAAAGGAAATAAATGACCGGCTCGGCTTTCTTGTGAATGTCGGTCTTGATTATTTGTCTCTCGGACGGGCGGCGGGGACATTGTCAGGTGGCGAGGCACAGCGGATTCGCCTCGCTACGCAAATCGGCTCTTCTTTAATGGGCGTGCTTTATATCCTTGATGAGCCGTCAATCGGCTTACATCAGCGCGATAATGACCGTCTGATTAAAACACTTGAGCATATGCGGGATCTCGGCAATACGCTGATCGTCGTCGAACATGACGAGGATACGATGATGGCTGCCGATTATATCATTGATATTGGACCTGGAGCCGGGATTCATGGTGGCTATATTACGGCCGCAGGAACGCCGGCTGAAATTCAGGAAAATGACAAGTCATTAACCGGACAATATTTGTCGGGCAAGAAATTCATACCCGTTCCGGCATCACGCCGGCCTTCGAATGGCCGGAGCTTCACGGTGAAAAAGGCAAGTGCAAACAACCTGAAAAATGTCACGGTCTCGTTTCCGCTCGGTCAGTTCATCGCCGTTACCGGAGTGTCAGGTTCTGGCAAGAGTACGTTAATTAATGAAATAGTCTATAAATCATTGGCGCAAAAGCTGCACCGTGCGAAGGATAAGCCGGGTGAGCATAAAGAGATTGTCGGCCTTGAGGAAATCGACAAGGTGATTGATATCGACCAGTCGCCAATTGGCCGGACCCCGCGCTCCAATCCGGCGACGTATACGAGCGTATTTGATGACATTCGCGATGTGTTCGCGATGACGAACGAAGCGAAGGTGCGCGGCTACAAAAAGGGTCGCTTCAGTTTCAATGTGAAAGGGGGCCGCTGTGAAGCGTGCCGTGGCGACGGGATTATTAAAATTGAGATGCACTTTTTACCGGACGTCTATGTTCCTTGTGAAGTATGTGGCGGCAAACGCTATAACCGTGAAACGCTGGAGATCAAATATAAAGGGAAAACGATTGCCGATGTACTGGAAATGACCGTCGAGGAGGCGGTTGAGTTCTTCGCCAACATTCCGAAGATCAAGCGTAAAATCCAGACGCTCGTCGATGTCGGACTCGGCTACGTCCGCCTTGGCCAGCCGGCGACGACGCTGTCCGGAGGAGAGGCTCAGCGGGTTAAACTCGCCTCCCAGCTTCATAAGCGCGCGACGGGGCGGACGATTTATATTCTCGATGAGCCGACGACAGGGCTGCACGTTGATGATATTGACCGGCTGTTGAAGGTGTTGCAGCGTCTCGTTGATAACGGTGATACGGTGCTTGTGATTGAGCACAATCTTGATGTGATCAAAACGGTTGACCATATTATTGATCTTGGCCCAGAGGGTGGAGACAAAGGTGGTCAAATTGTCGCTGAGGGGACGCCGGAGCAGGTCGCCGAGGTCGAAGCCTCCTACACAGGGCATTATTTAAAGCCGATTTTGGAACGGGATCGGGCGAGAATGGAAGAGCAGATAAAAGAAAAGGAATTGCAGAGTCAACAGTAGTATAAACTAAAGAGACTACAAGAAATTGTTTTTGATCGTGGCCAGACGGGTATGTCGAACAATGAAGAAAATGTGTAAAGTTTGCCCGGATGATGAAACCTGTTGCCTTTTCCCTCCGTATAGCAATGGTAGAGTGTGATGTTACTGATAGCTGTCTGATTTCACCAATTAAGGAGTGAGTCGAATCATGGAAGAACGTAAAATGATTTTGAAAATGATTGAGGATGGAAAGATTACAGCAGAAGAAGGGATCAAGCTGTTGGAAGCCATTGATAAGGGAGAAAAGGAGCAGCTGGAGACCGGCGTTTCAACAAAGGTGAACTGGGATGAAGGAGAGGGCTACCGGAAGCGTGCCCGTCAAACGACGGCGTCCGCAGCTAATATGTTTACTTCCTTTATTGAAAGCACCATTCAGAAGATTAAAGATGTCGATCTGGACTTCAACTTTGGACCGGCGATTGAGGTTGACCACATCTTCCAACATCGTGACGGCTCACCGACGTCGCTTGATATTTCGTTGGAAAATGGCTCCGTGTCTTTCCGCCCTTGGGATGAAGCCGATGTGCGGATTGAATGTCAGGCAAAGGTTTACCGGGTGAAGGACAGTGAAGAAGCTCGGAGCTTTTTCCTGCAACAGTCGACCTTCCGGGTCAATGAAAATAAGCTGATGTTCCATACGAAAACAAAATCAATGAAGGTCCAGGCAACGGTTTACGTGCCACGGACAACCTTCGATCATATTAAGTTGTACACGTTTAACGGTCAAATAAGCGGAAAAGGGATCGACACGGACACGTTGGATGTCAATGCGATGAATGGCGCGATTTCCTTTGAAGAGGTCAAGGCTAAGAAGGTGATCGCCGAAACAGTCAATGGAGCGATTGAATACAAGAATACGGAAATCGATGTGATCGATGTGAAGACCATTAATGGCGGAATCACATTGATTGGCACGATTCAGGACCTTGACGCCGAAACGGTAAACGGCTCAATCACCTATGAAATGGCAGGACTGAGCGAATCGGGCTATGCGGATTTGAAGGCGACGACCGGCAGTGTTCATTTGTTTGTGCCGAAGAAGCTGCGTGTCGAAGGTAAGTTGAAAACGAACGTCGGCAGCTTTGCCGTCGGTCTCGCAGACTATGAAGTGCTTGAGGAGAAAAAAGAATTTGCCCAGAAATCGTTGAGCTTTATCGGCAACCAGGATTCTTCTCCGCGCGTCAAAATCAATGCATTGACGAATACCGGTTCCATTCATGTGAAGGATTTATACGAATGAGGTGACGAAAGTGAAGAAGCGACTTTATCGATCGCAGTATAATCGAAAAATTGCCGGTGTATGCGGGGGATTGGCGGAATATTTCTCGATTGACGCGACAATTCTCCGGCTGGTGGCTGTGTTTTTATTAATCGTGACGATTGGTTTCCCGATGGTGATCGCCTATGTGATCGCCGCCGTGATTATTCCGAATGACGAAGACGTGAATCCGGCGTGAGATGGCTGATCGGCCTGTTAATCAATGCTGTTATTTTAATCGGGATTTCCTATCTGTTCGAAGGCTTTGAGCTGTCCGGTTTTGCAGCGGCGATTATCGCCAGTTTCCTTCTGTCGATTGTCAATGCGATTGTCAAGCCGATCCTCATTGTGCTAACGCTGCCGATTACCATCCTGACGCTCGGTTTCTTTTTATTCGTGATCAGTGCATTCACCTTGTTGTTAACGGCTGCTTTGATGGGCGATGCTTTTATGATCAGCGGCTTCGGAACGGCCATCGTGGCGGCTATTCTGATTGCGCTGATCCAGACATTCGTCGTGAAGCCGATGCAAAAAGGCTGATTGCACGGGAAACCCTGCTTCTCTCAACCTTAAAAAAGCTATAGCATGGCATTAGCCTGGGAAAAAAGGTGGAACGAACCTTTTTTCCCAGGCTCTTTGCTTTTTAGAATAACGGACTTTTCGGATTTCTGTTAGGTTTTGTGCTAATATATAGAATGTATTAGATTGGATAACGGACAGGATGCTTACGTGAAAGCGAGGGAACTAGCAGTGGATAAGGTAACCGCAAATAATTTGCTGGAGGATTTTCAATTCGAGCTTTTAGCTGGTGAAGAAGGGATTTACCGGCCGATAACGACGAGCGATATTTCCCGGCCGGGGATTGAGATGGCAGGATACTTCACCTATTATCCGGCAAGGCGACTTCAATTGCTTGGACGGACGGAGCTTGGCTTCTTTAAGCAGTTGAACGATCAAGAAAAAGAGAATCGGATGGAGAGGCTTTGTACATATGACACGCCAGGTATTATTATTTCCCGCGATTTGGAAGCGCCGAAGGAATTGCTCCAGGCGGCTGAGGAGTTTGGTGTCCCAATCTTGCGCTCCAGTATGCCAACAACGCGCTTAAGTAGTATTATTACCACATACCTTGAAAGCAAGCTGGCCCCAATGACGGCGGTTCATGGTGTGTTAGTCGATATTTATGGAATCGGCGTCCTGATAACTGGAAACAGTGGAGTCGGAAAAAGTGAAACCGCCCTGGACTTAGTGAGAAGAGGTCATCGCCTCGTCGCGGATGACTCAGTTGAGATCCGTCAGGAGAATGAGGGGACATTGGTCGGTCGTTCGCCTGATTTAATCAAGCATTTACTTGAGATTAGAGGACTCGGCATTATCAATGTCATGACCTTGTTCGGAGCTGGCGCGGTGCGGCCTTATAAACGGATCACCCTTTGCATTCATCTCGAGCTCTGGGATCAGAATAAAGCGTATGACCGTTTAGGACTAGAAGAAGAAAAAATGAGAATTATTGATACGGAAGTGACCAAACTGACTGTACCTGTCCGCCCCGGACGAAACTTAGCCGTTATTATTGAGGTCGCGGCGATGAATTTCCGATTGAAGCGACTTGGTTTTGATGCGGCACAGGAATTTTCCGAGCGGTTAACGGGCGTGATTGAAGCCGGGGATCATGATGAATTTAAATAAAATGAGGTGGCAAGATGGAGGAGACAATTGAACCATTAAGCAGGATTTTTCTTGAATTTGGCCCGATCCGGATTTACTGGTACGGGGTGATTATCGGTATAGGTGTGCTATTAGGCTACTTGCTGGCAGCGAGGGAATCGGTTAAGCGGGGGATGCCAAAGGAAACATTCGCCGATTTGCTTCTTTATGCAATTCCGATTTCGATTATTTCAGCACGAATCTATTATGTCATCTTTCGCTGGGATCAGTTTGCCGACGATCCGATTCGCGTTTTCTATATATGGGAAGGTGGAATCGCGATCCACGGGGCATTGATAGGCGGCGTTTTGACGGCTTATTTCTTCACTAAAAAACACAATCTCTCCTTTTGGCAGCTTGCTGACGTTGCAGCACCAAGCATCCTGCTCGGGCAGGCCATTGGCCGGTGGGGGAACTTTATGAACCAGGAGGTGTACGGAGGCCCTGTTACGAGAGAATTTCTTGAAGGCCTGCTGTTGCCGGAGTTTATTATTAACCAAATGTATATTGATGGTACTTATTATCATCCGACCTTTCTTTATGAATCGTTATGGAGCCTGGTAGGCGTTTTCCTGCTTTTATATTTACGGCGCCTCAACCTGCGTCAAGGGGAAATCTTTTTCACGTACGTCATCTGGTATTCAGTCGGCCGCTTTGTGATTGAAGGGATTCGTTTAGATTATTTGCTGATCGGTGGCGTGCTTAAAACCGCTCAGGTTATTTCGGTCGTCTTGATCGTCGGTGCAGTGATCCTGTGGATTTATCGTCGAAAACAAGGAAATACGCCGCGCTATCACGATCCGGCTCTTCCACCTAAGCAGCAGGCGAAAGGACGCTCAAAAAAGAAAAAGAAATAAGCTTTTAATGAGAGAAAAGAGTGGAGGAGAGACAAATGGGTGTAGTAAAGAGAGGCTTGCGGGTCGGGTTGGAAACGACCTGGACATTAGGTAAGATTATTTTCCCGATTACGCTGATCGTAACGATATTAGGCCATACGCCGGCACTCGATTGGATCGCACGGATGCTGGCGCCGGTAATGGGCTGGATCGGTTTGCCGGGCGAGGCGGCGATTCCGCTTGTTCTCGGGAATATTTTGAACCTATATGCCGGGATCGGCGCGATTTTAACGATGGACTTAACCGTCAAGGAAGTGTTCATCCTTGCTGTGATGCTGTCGTTCTCCCATAATTTATTAGTTGAATCGGCGGTTGCCGCAAAGGTCGGTGTGCGGATGTCGGTCATCCTTGCGGTTCGTATCGGTCTTGCTCTCATTTCCGCTTTTGTCATCAACCTATTTTGGCAGGGTGGCCAGGAAATGGCGCAGTACGGCTTTGTATCCGCCGCCCAGCAGCCGGAGTTGAACAGCTGGCTGGCGATTGGCTGGGATGGGGTCACGAGCGCGGCGCTCGGAATTTTTCAGCTGGCGTTGATCGTCATTCCGTTAATGGTCGTGATTCAGGTGATGAAAGAGCGCAATTGGATTAAGATCATGTCGAAAGCGATGAGACCATTAACGAAACTGCTGCGGGTGCAGGAGAATACGTCAACGACATTAGTCTCCGGCCTGACGATCGGCTTGGCATTCGGAGCCGGCGTGATCATTCAGGCGGCCAAGGAAGATGGAATTTCCAAAAAGGATATGTATTTGATCGTTATCTTTCTCGTCGCCTGTCATGCTGTCGTAGAGGATACGTTGATTTTCATTCCGCTTGGCATCCCTGTATGGCCGCTGCTGATCATTCGTATCCTCACGGCAATTTTGCTGACTTTGGCAATATCCGTCATTTGGGACCGGGTTGAGAAAAAACAAAAGCTAGAGAGAAAGGAAACGAGCTATGAATATTGATACACTGCTTTTTGATTTAGATGGGACGTTAATTAATACGAACGAGCTGATTATCGCGTCATTTCTTCATACGCTTGACAAATATAAGCCGGGTGAATACACACGCGAGCATGCGATTGACTTTATCGGGCCGCCTCTAATTGACAGCTTTCGTAAAGTCGACGCCGAGCGGGTTGATGAGATGATTGAGACGTACCGAGCTTTTAATCACGAAAAGCATGATGAGCTGGTCGAGGAATACGAAGGGGTCTATGAAACGGTTGAACGTCTCCACCAGCAAGGGTATAAGCTGGCGATTGTGACAACGAAAATTAGAAAGACCGCTTTGATGGGATTGAAGCTGACCGGGCTTGACCAATTTTTTGATGTTGTTATCGGACTAGACGATGTGACAAATGCGAAGCCGGATCCGGAGCCTTTGGAAAAGGCGCTGACCGCCTTGGGCGCAAGTAAGGAAACAGCAATGATGATCGGTGACAGTTCTTATGACGTGCAGGCCGGCAAGAATCTTGGCGTGCCAACAGCGATTGTCGGCTGGTCGATTAAAGGGGAGGAAAGGATTCGCTCCTATCAGCCTGATTATATTTTATCGAATATGCGCGATCTGCTGGCGATTATTGGAGCGGACGAATCATGAGCAGAAAAACAGAGCGTTTTCCTGTTGAAACGGCGAATTCACTCTGGCATATTTACAAGACCGTTCCTTTTTGGAAGGTCATGAAAAACTTTATGATCATCCAGCTAGCCCGTTATACACCCTGGCTCCGTCTGAAAAATTGGCTCTATCGGACATTTTTAAAGATGAAGGTCGGTGACGAAACAGCGGTTGCGTTAATGGTGATGATGGATATTATGTTCCCTGAAAAAATCTCAATCGGCCGTAACTCGATTATCGGCTACAACACGACGATTCTGGCGCATGAATATTTGATTAAAGAGTATCGCCTTGGCGATGTGGTGATCGGTGATGAGGTGATGATCGGGGCAAATACGACGATTCTTCCTGGCGTGACGATTGGCAACGGCGCGATCGTCTCGGCGGGGACGCTCGTTCACAAAGATGTCGCTCCGGGTACGTTTGTCGGAGGCAATCCAATGAGGGTGATTCGTGGGGCGACGGAGCCGTTCTCTATCGATGAACGGTAATCATATAACTTTACTTTTGTAAGTAAGGGTGTGTAAAATGAACGTGATGCTAGAGATGAAGTGGGGAACAAGGGATGAGTAAACGAAATGAACAGCTGCTGATGACCGCCTGGCTTTTGTCTTTAATTGCCACGCTTGGCAGTTTGTATTTTTCTGAGGTTGTTGGCTATATTCCATGTGAATTGTGCTGGACGCAACGGATTTTTATGTATCCGATCCCGATTATTCTCGGGGTTGCGCTGATTAGAAAAGAGATTTCCGCGGCTTTTTATGTGCTGCCTTTATCCTTAATTGGCATGGGCTTCTCGATTTATCATTATTTGCTGCAAAAGGTTGATGCTTTGGGACAGACCGATTCCTGCGGTCTGGTTCCATGTGCAATGGAATATATTAATTATGCCGGCTTTATTACGATTCCATTTCTTGCCTTGACCGCCTTTCTCGGAATCACGATTTGTATGGTTATGTTAGTAAAGAGGAGAGGAAAGTAAATGAAAAAGCTTTTGATATATGGCGGAATTGTTGTCGTTTTATTCGCCGCTTTAGCTATCGTCACTTCAATGAAATCGCAACAGGCGTCAGAAGGAAATCCATTTGGAAAAGACCGCCTTGATCCGGGTACGATCAAGCAGCTCGATGACCCGCTGTATCAGAATATCATCCTGCCGGACGAGCTGGAGGCCAGTCTTGCAAATGGGGAAGACAAAACCATATATTTCTACTCTCCGAACTGCCAGGCTTGTCAACAGGCGAGCCCTGTACTCGTTCCGGCAGCGGAAGAAGCAGGTGTAAATCTTGAACTGCTGAACGTACTTGAATTTGATGAGGCGTGGGCGGACTTTGGTATTAACGTGACTCCGACAGTGATTCACTTTGAAAATGGTGAAGAGGAGTCACGGCTCGAAAGCCTGCAAACTCAGGAAGAATACGAGCAGTGGCTGAGCGAGCGCGCGGACAGCGCATCATAGGTGAAAGAAGGTTGCTCCACAGGTGAAGTGTGCCTAAGGAGCAGCCTTTTTCTGTTACGTTGGACGAGGAGCAGTGGTTCCGTTCTGCGCGCAGCAAGAAGGAAAGAAAACACTTTCCTTCTTGCTTTAAAACCCTTTGTGCAGACTGCACTCACTGCTTCAAAATAGAAAAACGAAGAGCGTGTTTTTCTATTAATTAAACGTTTGTTTAATGAGAGGTGGGGGTTGGATGATTGTTGTCAGTTCGTGTTTGGCGGGGCTTCCGGTTCGTTATAATGGGACGGACAGCTTGCATAAAGAGATTAGAAGATTAGTCAGTGAAGAGAAGGCGTTGGCGCTTTGCCCGGAGCTGCTTGGGGGCTTTGTTACTCCACGCGAGCCGGCGGAGATTGTCGGCGGGGACGGGTATGATGTTCTCGATGGACGGGCGAGGGTGGTAGAAAAATCAGGCCAGGATGTGACGGCGCAATATATGGCCGGTGCACAAAGAACATTACAAATAGTTCAAGAGGTACAGGCGAAAGCTGTCATTTTAAAAGAAAACAGTCCTTCCTGTGGCAGCGCCCTGATTTATGATGGGCAATTTCGCAATCGGCGTTTAGCTGGCTGTGGGGTGACGACCGCCTTATTACGACGTCACGGTATCGAAGTTATTTCTGAGGACGAGGCAGCAGACTGGTTGCGCGGCCAAGGCAGATAAGCGAAAAGGTTTAGCAGACCAAAGGAGCGGGGTATAGACGTAAGAGAAAGCGAGCATGTTGTACGTGATTAGCGAAAAGGAGGACGGAAGATGGTGAATGTCGGGTTGTATGTACGTTTGGAGGCTAAACCGGAAAAGGAGGGGGAGATTGAAACCTTTCTGCGCGGAAGCCTGCCGATTATTCAAAGCGAAAAGGAAACGGTGGCATGGTTCGCCTTGCGCCTTGGACCGACGACTTACGGGATCTTTAACGCCTTTCCTGATGATGCCGGACGACAAAAGCACCTATCGGGACTTGTTGCCGAAGAATTAATGAAGAACGCCCCCGATTTGTTTACGCAACCGCCTACGATAGAAAGTGTCGATGTTCTTGCCGTCAAGCTACCCCAGCGATAACAGCTAGCTGAAAACGCTCGTGCTTCCCTTTTTCAGTCGCCCCTACCGGAGAACAAGTTTCTTCCGGTAGGGGCTTTGCGTCTTTGTGATCTTACTTGCTAGCTCAGCTCACTCTGAGTATATAATTCAGAATAGTAAATATTCATAGGCAAATCAAATATTTTATGTAATAATAATATTAATAATAAATTTAATGATTTAATGATATCAACAGGTCAAAAAATATGACAAGGAGTGAAGGAAAATGAGAAAGCAAAAGCTGGTCATCAACGGGGAGCGGTTACGAAAGTCGTTAGAGCAGTTTGCCGTTTTTGGACGGACGGAACGAAACGGAGTCACCCGGTTAGCGTTATCTGAAGAAGATCGACTGGCGCGTGATCATTTTGTTTCGTGCTGTAAGGAGCTTGGCATGGAGGTCAAAGTTGATGATATGGGCAACATTTACGCGACGCTTGCCGGAGTCGAAGATAAGCCGCCGATTGTCATCGGCTCTCATCTTGATTCGGTGAAAAAGGGCGGTCGCTTTGATGGCGTGCTTGGTGTGTTAGCTGGTTTGGAGATTGTTCGGACATTAGTCGATCATCAGGTGAAGCCACAAGTGCCAATTACAATTGTCAATGTGACCAATGAAGAGGGCGCACGCTTTGAACCGTCGATGATGGCATCCGGCGTTCTTTCTGGCAAATTTGATAAAGCGGCGATGATGGAAAAGCAGGATACGGACGGGATTACCTTTAGGGAAGCGCTCGATGAAATCGGCTATGCCGGTGATGAAAGAAACCGCCTCACGGAAGCAGCTGCTTTTCTTGAGCTTCATATTGAACAGGGACCTGTGCTGGAAAGTGAGGGGCTGACGGTCGGAGTGGTTGAATGTGTATTAGGGATGGTCTGCTATGAAATTGAAGTGAATGGGGAATCAGATCATGCCGGGACGACGCCGATGGCGATGAGAAAGGATGCCCTCTTTGCTGCAAATCATTTCATTTCAAAGGCGCGACAGCAATTAAATCAGCTTGATCCGGAGCTTGTCTATACGATGGGAAGGATGAATGTTTGGCCGAATATTCATACTGTCATTCCGAATAAAGTTGTTTTTACGCTGGAAGCAAGGCATAAGGATGCAGAAGAAATTCGTCGGGTCGAGGAGATCGTACAGGGAATTGCGACAATGGAGGATCATGAAGGCTGCGAAGTCAGCGTAACGAAGCTATGGGGCCGTGATACGGTCTGGTTTGATGAAGAGATATGCAATATGCTTGAGCAATCAGCCAAGTCGCTCGACTACCCGTACAAGCGAATGGTGAGCGGGGCCGGGCACGATGCGCAATTTCTCGCCAGCTACATCCCGTCGGCGATGGTTTTTGTTCGCAGTATTAATGGAAAAAGCCATTGTGAGGAGGAGCTGACGACATGGGAGGATTGTGAAAAGGGCGTCAATGTTTTGCTCGAAACGGTGATGACGATGCTGGAGAAGCAGGCATAACCTGTATATTAGCCGGCCGAGCCGCAAACAGTGAGGTTCTGTATCAGGGTGTGTCAAAAGGGAAACAATCCTTTTGACACACCTGTTTTTTTCTTTTGCGGGGAGAGTGGTTTCTTCTGACGAGGAAAAGAGGGGAAATTGACTGAAATGTGATAAAATTAGAAGGGATTTCTCAGAAAAAGCTGAAAAAGACAGCGGAATTTTTGTTGACGGACTACGTCGGGAAGAGTACACTATGAATATGCTTTATCTTGGTAGTATATTAGCGAACTAAAGTAAATGTGACCATAGACGTACAGAAAGTGAAATGGGGGTTCAGTAATGTCAAAGCCATTTATGTTTGAAAAACCGCTTGGAATGCGGGATACGTTACCTGAAATGTATGAGACGAAGAAGCAGATCCGAACGCAGCTGGAAGCAGAAATGGAAGCATGGGGCTATCGAATGATTGAAACGCCGACGCTTGAGTATTATGAAACCGTTGGTGTCGCTTCGGCGATTTTGGATCAGCAGCTCTTTAAGCTGCTCGATCAGCAGGGCAATACACTCGTGCTGCGTCCGGATGTGACAGCACCGATTGCCAGACTGGTCGCCTCAAGCTTAAAGCAGGCCGCCTACCCATTGCGCCTTGCCTATCAGTCAAATGTTTATCGTGCCCAGCAGCATGAGGGCGGGAAGCCGGCCGAATTTGAACAGCTCGGCGTAGAGCTGATCGGCGATGGCACGGTCAGCGCCGACGGGGAGGTCATTGCGTTAATGATCGCTTCGTTAAAGCGGGCCGGCTTGTCACATTTTAAGGTAGCGATCGGGCATATTGGCTATGTGAATGCTCTTTTACTTGATATTGTCGGCAATGCCGAACGGGCTGACACACTACGCAGATTTCTATATGAAAAAAATTATGTCGGCTTTCGGGGGCATGTGAAAAACCTGCCGCTATCGTCGATTGACCAACGCCGGCTTCTCGGTTTGCTGAAGCTGCGCGGAGGCAAAGATACACTTGACTCGGCGAAGGAGTTAGTTTCGACCGAGCAGGGAATGGCGGCGTTGGCCGAGCTGGAGGAATTGTGGAACGTTCTTGAAAGCTACGGAATTGAGGATTTCGTCAAGCTTGATTTAAACCTCGTCCTGCACATGAGCTATTATACGGGAGCGGTGTTTGAAGGCTATGGCAGCAAGCTCGGTGTTCCGCTTTGCAGTGGCGGCCGGTATGATGAGCTGCTTGGCAAGTTTAAGCGCCCGGGGCAGGCGACCGGATTTGGTCTCAGACTGGATTTGCTGGTCGAAGCGATCGGCAAAACAGCGCCGAAGCCAAAGCAAACATGTATTATATTCAGCAAGGAAAGACGGTCCGAGGCTTTTCAGGAGGCGGCACGATTACGGGAAATGGGCGAAGCGGTCATTCTGCAGGATATTGCCGGTGTTGTCGATGTCGACCGGATGTCTGAGCAGTTTGCTGATGTGCTCTATTATATTGGAAAGGCAAAGAGAGGAGAGGCGTGACATGGCGGAATGGTTAACGGTGGCAATGCCAAAAGGGCGGATTTTTGAAGAAGCGGTGGACCTGCTGCGAAAAGCGGGCTACAATCTCCCGGCCGAGTTCGATGATTCGCGCAAGCTGATCGTCGACGTACCGGAAGAAAAGCTCCGCTTCATTCTGGCGAAGCCAATGGACGTCCCGACTTATGTAGAGCACGGCGTCGCCGATGTCGGTGTTGCCGGGAAAGACGTCATGATCGAGGAAGAGCGCGACGTCTATGAAGTGCTTGATCTTGGAATCAGCGCCTGCTATTTAGCTGTTGCCGGGCTTCCGGGCTATGAAAAGTCGGATATCAATCCAAAGGTTGCCTCCAAATATCCGAATTTAGCAACGCAGTATTTCAAGGAGCAGGGCGAACAGGTGGAGATTATTAAGCTTAACGGTTCGATTGAGCTCGCTCCGTTGATCGGTCTTGCGGACCGGATTGTCGATATTGTTTCAACAGGACAAACGTTAAGAGAGAACGGTCTCGTCGAGCTGGAGACGATCGTCCCGATTACTTCGCGCTTAATTGTGAATCCGGTCAGCTACCGGATGGAGGATGAACGGATTGATCAGATGGTCGAGCGCCTATCCCGCTTAATTGAGGAGGAAGAAGAATGAGAATGGTCAAGGTTGAGGCATCGGTCAGCCTCAGGCGCGATTTGGATACTGGAACAGAAATGCAGCGTGATGCTGTCGAAAACATTATAACGCAGGTGATTGAGCAGGGAGATCATGCGCTTTATACGCTGACGAAAACGCTTGACGGGGCGGAGCTCGACCAACTGCGGGTGACTGAAGCGGAAATGGAAGCGGCTTACGCGCAAATGGATGAGGAACTGATCGAAGCACTTCGTGAAGCGATGACCAACATTCGCGACTTTCATCAGCGCCAGCTGCGGCAATCATGGCTGACGACGAAAGAGGATGGCACGATTCTCGGCCAGCAAATAACGGCACTGGATTCCGTTGGCGTCTATGTGCCGGGCGGGAAAGCGGCGTATCCGTCTTCGATTATGATGAATGTCATCCCAGCCCAGGTCGCTGGGGTGAAGCGGATCGTCATGGTGTCGCCACCACAGGCTGATGGAAGCCTGCCTGCCGGTGTGCTTGTAACCGCGAGTGAATTAGGCGTGAAGGAAATTTACAAGGTCGGCGGCGCTCAGGCAGTCGCTGCGCTGGCCTATGGAACGGAAAGCATCACACCGGTTGATAAAATCACCGGGCCGGGCAATATTTACGTCGCCTTGGCAAAGCGGGCAGTATTCGGCAAAGTTGATATCGATATGATCGCCGGTCCAAGTGAAATTGTCGTCCTGGCTGACGAATCAGGAGATCCGGCTTATATTGCCGCCGATCTGCTGTCACAGGCTGAGCATGACGAGCGGGCTTCCGCGGTGCTTGTGACAACCTCAAATGAACTGGCGGAACAAGTGTCCGTCGAAGTCGAAAAACAGCTGGCACTTTTGCCACGGAAAGACATTGCTGCCGCCTCGATTCGTGACTACGGCGTCATTTATATAGCGCGTGACATCGCCGAAGCCGTTCATGTCGTCAATGAGCTTGCGCCCGAGCATTTGGAGCTGTTGACGAAGGAACCGATGAACCTTGTCGGCAAAATCCGTCATGCCGGGGCGATATTTGTCGGCGCCTACAGCTCGGAGCCGGTCGGAGACTATTTCGCTGGACCGAATCACGTTCTGCCTACGAACGGTACGGCGCGCTTTTCTAGTCCGTTAAATGTTGATGATTTTATTAAAAAATCAAGTATTATTGCCTACAGTAAAGAAGCCTTGGAGGCGAACGGCTCGAAAATTTCCGCCCTCGCCCGTTTGGAAGGACTCGAAGCTCACGCCAGAGCAATTGATATCAGGTTGGAGGGAAACAAATGACAGAGCGACGCGCACAAATTGAACGCAATACAGGGGAAACGCAAATTAAGCTCGATTTTACAATTGACGGAGAAGGAAAATCTGAGCTTGAGACGGGGGTTCCGTTTTTAACACATATGCTCGACTTGTTCACAAAGCACGGTCATTATAACCTAATGGTTGAAGCGAATGGGGACACCGATGTCGATGACCACCATACAACAGAAGATATCGGCATCGTCCTTGGACAAGCGATCAAGCAAGCGCTCGGCGATAAAAAAGGGATTCGCCGCTATGGCAATGCCTTTGTGCCAATGGATGAAACGTTGGCTCAGGTTGTCGTTGATTTAAGCAATCGCCCTCATTTGGAATTCCGCGCTGAATTTCCAAAAGAGAAGGTCGGAACATTTGATACAGAGCTTGTCCATGAATTTATGTGGAAGCTGGCATTGGAAGCACGGATGAACCTTCATGTCATCGTCCATTATGGCTTCAATACACATCATATGATTGAAGCGGTATTCAAAGCATTGGCACGCGCTCTTGATGAAGCGACAAGCATAGACGAACGGGTGAAGGGCGTCCCGTCAACGAAGGGATTGTTGTAGAGCATGATTGGCATCGTCGATTACGGAATGGGAAATTTGCATAGTGTCAGCAAAGCGCTCGAACGACTCGAGCTGCCGTATGTCTTGACGGAGGATATTGAGGTTTTACAAAAAACAGACGGTCTGCTGCTGCCCGGAGTTGGGGCTTTTCCTGACGCGATGGCGACATTGAATCAAATGGGGCTGAGCTCCTTTTTACGGGAGTGGGCGGAAGCCGGCAAGCCGCTGCTCGGCATTTGTCTCGGCATGCAGCTTTTATTTGAAGAAAGTGATGAACATGGTCTGACGGAAGGGCTGAAGCTGCTGCCGGGACGTGTTGAGCGTTTCAGCGGGCAGATGGCTGATGGCACAAGCTACAAAGTGCCGCATATGGGCTGGAACAAGCTGACGTTTCAGCAGCCGAACCATCCGCTGCTTAGAAATGTGGAAGAAGGTCATGTCTATTTCGTTCATTCATATGTTGTCAAGGAAGGAAGCGACGATGTGTTAATTGCGACGAGTGAATATGATGGAACCGTTCCGGCGGTCGTTGGACGGGCCAATGTGCTTGGGACACAGTTTCACCCGGAAAAAAGCAGTCATGTCGGGATCAGCATTCTTCGCAATTTTGGTGAACTAGTCGCACAAGGAGGCGGGAAAAGTGAGTAAGTTTGTCATCTATCCAGCAATTGATATGCGTGACGGGAAATGTGTTCGTCTGAAGCAGGGCGATTATAATGAAGAAACCGTCTATGGCGATTCTCCGTTTGCGATGGCGCACCAGTTTGCCGAAGATGGAGCAGAATGGATACACATGGTCGACCTTGACGGAGCCAAGGCGAAAAAACGGATCAATCATGAGCATGTTCTTCGGGTCGCCAACGAGCTTGACGTCCGGGTCCAGGTGGGCGGTGGCATTCGCACAGCGGACGATGTCGCTTTTTATCTCGATCAGGGCGTCGACCGCGTCATTCTCGGCAGTGTCGCCGTTAACGATCCGGCATTTACGAAAGAGATGCTCGCTACATACGGAGGAGAACGGATTGCGATCGGCCTTGATGCCCGCGACGGCTATGTCGCAACGGAAGGCTGGCTGGAAACGTCATCTGTCAAAGCAGAGACGCTGGCGCAGGAGTTGGCCCGCTTCGGAGCAGAGGTATTTATTTTCACTGACATTTCCCGTGACGGAATGCTTTCAGGACCGAATACAGAAGCGATAACGGCGCTCGCTGAAGCAACAGGGAAGCAGGTAATCGCCTCCGGCGGTGTCAGCTCGTTAGCTGATTTATCGGAGCTTCGTCAACGGACGACACGCGGGGTGAGCGGTGCGATTGTCGGGAAGGCGCTCTACACGAATCAATTTACGCTTGCCGAGGCGTTGAAAGGGGACGACTGAGAATGCTGACAAAACGTATTATTCCCTGCCTTGACGTAAAAGAAGGACGCGTTGTCAAAGGTGTCCAATTCGTTGATCTTCGCGATGCCGGTGATCCGGTCGAGCTGGCGGCGTTTTACGATCAGGAAGGCGCCGATGAACTCGTATTTCTTGATATTTCCGCCTCGCATGAGGGTCGGGAAACGATGGTTGAAGTCGTCGAGCAAGTCGCGGGGACGCTGGCGATTCCGTTTACGGTCGGCGGCGGGATCAACTCGCTTGCTGATATGAAGCGCGTGCTGCGTGCCGGCGCCGATAAAGTGTCGCTCAATACCGCGGCTGTCAAACGGCCTGAGCTGATTCGCGAAGGCGCGGACTTTTTTGGCTCGCAATGCATCGTCGTCGCCATTGATGCGAAGTATGATGCCGAGCTTGGCTCGTGGCGGATTTACACCCATGGCGGACGAACACCGACTGACTGGGAGGTTGTCGCTTGGGCGCGCGAAGCTGTCCGGCTTGGAGCAGGAGAAATTTTGCTGACGAGCATGGATCAGGACGGAGCGAAGACCGGCTTTGATCAAGCATTGACAAAAACGGTCAGCGAAGCTGTTACCGTTCCTGTGATCGCCTCCGGCGGGGCGGGGAAAAAGGAAGATTTCGCTGCGGTCTTTCAGGAAGCGAAGGCGGATGCGGCGTTGGCGGCTTCGATTTTTCATTATAAAGAAACATCAGTCACCCAGGTCAAGACGTACTTAAAAGAGCAGGGAGTGAGCATACGATGACAAAACAAGAGATCGCTTTTGATGAGAACGGCCTCGTCCCGGCAATCGTCCAGGATGCCCAAAGCAAGGAAGTGCTGACGTTAGCGTATATGAACAAGGAATCATTGGAGAAATCACTGGAAACGAGAGAGACATGGTTCTATTCACGCTCACGCCAGGAGCTGTGGCATAAAGGCGCAACGTCCGGCAATACACAGAAAATTGTGGATATCCGCTTTGACTGCGATGCCGACGCGCTTGTCGTTCTTGTAGATCCGGCCGGCCCGGCTTGCCATAAAGGAGTGTATTCTTGTTTTAGTGACTCCTTGCTGACGGAGGAAAAGAAAGAACGTAGCGCCAGCCGCTTTGCGATTATTAATGAACTGGAGCAGATCATCGCCGAGCGGGAAGCGGAAATGCCTGAGGGCGCCTACACAACGTATTTATTTGAAAAAGGCGTCGATAAAATTCTGAAAAAAGTTGGAGAAGAAGCGGGCGAAGTGATTATCGCCGCGAAAAACCGCGATCCGGAAGAATTGAAATGGGAAGTCGCCGACCTCCTCTATCACCTTCTCGTCCTTCTCCGCGAACAAAAACTCCCCCTCGACCAAGTCCTAAGCGTCCTTGAAGAACGCCACAGCAGCTCATAAAAAAAGCCCGGTTTAGGCTTTTTTTATGAGCGAACCCCTCCAGCGAAGCCTGCCCCAAAAGTTCTTCACCAGTGTTCTTCTGGTGAAGACGGGCAGAGCGGAGCGAGGGAAAGTCCGGTTTAGGCTTTTTTTATGAGCGAATGGGTGATTCGAGGACGGGCGTCGGCTTCGCGCGTTACACGGATGGCTGAAAAAAGCCCGTTTTCAGCCATCCTTAAACGATTGTAACGGTTCCGCACGCCGCTTCTAAGAAAGGACGCTACGCGTTTTTCTTATGAGCGAAGCCTGCCCCAAAAGTTCTTCACCAGTGCTCTTCTGGTGAAGACGGGCAGAGCGGAGCGGGGCAAAGCCCGGTTTAGGCTTTTTTTATGATAAAGATAATCAGGAGTGAATTTATGCGAAAGAAGCTGAGTGGTCGCATCTTTAATCGTATCTCTCCTCTTGTTTTACGTGCTTCTTCATCAACGTGATCCGCACGAAGGGGACATCTATCGAATAACGGAACCGTGGACGATGCAGGTGACGGATATTCTTGCCATCGAGCAGATCGATGATGACTGGTTTGTCTTTTTTCGAACGAGCGACTTTCTTCATCTTGGGAGATTAGAAAAGAACCTGTTCGGGACGTGGAATCTAGTTGACTTTCATCAAGGTGATGCTTTGTTGGGGAGTATTCCAATCGAAGGTACAGATTCAAATGTCGTGTTAGGGGGCGCGGGCTATTCTGATGCCGGCTCAAATGAAGATAAGTCTTTTTTCTTTGGGATGATTGACAATCCTGCTGTCAATAAAGTGATTGTCGAACAAAAGGATAGCGTGTATGAAATCACTGATTTTATCCACGGAACTCATCAGACACGTCTTTTTTTACTCATTACTGACCAAGAGATCCTGTCTTTTTCAATAACCGCTTATGATCATGATGATACCATTGTTCATTCTTATCCACAGTAGCGGGACAGTGGGCAATTAAGCCCCGGAAATTTGAGGAGGAATTCAAATAAATCATCTATTCCAAAAACATGAACTGATGCAGCTCATGTTTTTTTGTTTTACAATTCGTCATTTTTAATCAGAATGATGGTAAACAACAGAGTATTGCTGAATGCTAAAATGATGTATACTAGGTGGTATGATGAGAAGCTGGAGGACCGTAACTTCATGGATGTAACACCACAAAATGAACAAAACAAACGCAAGGTCGTTCCATTGTATCAAAACGGCGATTATTTCTTTCAACGCGGACTTGAGGCCTACCGCAAAAATCATTTGCAAAAAGCAGTCAGGCTCTTTGAACGGGCGGTCAAGCTCACAGCTCAGGAGCCTGTCTTTCGTATTCAGCTCGCGGCTGTGCTTTCGGAGCTCGGTGAGTATGAGCGGTCAAATGATATTTTGCATGATGTCCTGAATGAAAAAGGGGACAAATTAGCGGAATGCTATTTTTTCATGGCCAACAATTACGCTTATTTAGGCTTGTTTGAACAGGCGGAACGTGCCACTCTGCGCTATTTAGAGCTCCATCCGAATGAACGCTTTTCTTCGGATGCCTATGAGCTGCTCGATTTGCTGCGGTTTGAACGTGAAGAGGACGATGATTGGGAGGAACTCGACGCACAGGAGGATGAACTTGTCGTTAGACACGAGTATGCCCACAGACTGTTGCGTAAAGGCGAGATCCAGTCTTCCATTCCAATCTTACAAGCGATTATTAACGACCATCCAACATGCTGGGCCGCTCACAACCATTTGGCCGAAGCTTTGTTCAGGCAGGGAGAGGAGCGGGCTTTTGCGATATGCGAGGCTGTATTGGAGAAGGATAAGGGAAATTTGATCGCCATTTGCAACCTGGCATTGTTTTATACAGAAAAAGGGGATGCTAAGCAGGCAGACCACTATATACGCGCCTTAAAAAATGTCTATCCTCTTCAGGAAGACCACTATATGAAGATCGCCGAAACCCTATGTGCGGTCGGTCACTATCAAGAGGCATACGAGAGGCTGAAGGAATTACAGCAATGGCAGCTGGAACAACGGCCGGCCCTTCTCTTTTGTTATGCGGTCGCCCTTGCCCATGTTGGCGAGGAGAAAAAGGCGAAGCAGCTGATTGAACGGGCTGCGAGGCTTTCGTGCCGGCAGGCCGAGCAGTTTTTGCAGTCGGGGCTGCTACTTGGTGAGCTGCGGTATCAGATTTGGGCTGAATAACTGAGCAGGAAGTTAGACAAAGAGCTGCTTTTTGGCTACGATATGACTGGATAAAGATAAAAGTGAGCATAAGCAGTAAAAGGAGTGAAGCACGATGTCTGAAGAAAAAGTATATGATGTCATCATCGCCGGGGCGGGACCGGCAGGAATGACGGCGGCCGTCTATACGTCACGCGCCAACCTGTCAACCCTCATGCTTGAGCGTGGTGTGCCGGGCGGACAAATGGCGAACACAGAGGATGTTGAAAATTATCCGGGCTTCGATCATATTCTCGGCCCTGATCTCTCCAATAAAATGTTTGAGCATGCGAAGAAGTTCGGCGCTGAATATGGCTATGGCGACGTTAAGGAAATCGTCGATCAAGGAGATTGGAAGCTCGTGAAAGCGGGAAGCAAGGAATACAAAGCCCGCGCCGTCATTGTAGCTACCGGAGCGGAATACAAGAAGCTCGGCGTTCCTGGTGAACAGGAATTAGGCGGTCGGGGTGTATCCTATTGCGCGGTATGTGACGGAGCTTTCTTTAAAGGCAAAGAGCTTGTCGTTGTCGGCGGGGGCGATTCCGCCGTTGAAGAAGCGGTCTATTTGACGCGTTTTGCTTCGAAGGTGACCGTTGTTCACCGACGTGACCAGCTGCGTGCGCAAAAGATTTTGCAGGACCGCGCTTTTCAAAATGACAAAATTGATTTCATCTGGAACCATGTCGTCAAGGAAATCAATGCGGAGAATGGCAAGGTTGGCAGCGTGACGCTTGAGAGCACGGAAACGGGAGAGCAGCAGGAGTTTAAAACGGACGGCGTCTTTATTTATATTGGAATGCTGCCGCTAAACAACAGCGTGCTATCCTTGGGAATCACCAATGAAGAGGGCTATATCGTGACAAATGAAGAGATGGAAACGAAAGTGCCGGGGATTTTTGCCGCGGGAGATATTCGCGAGAAATCATTGCGGCAAATCGTGACGGCGACAGGAGACGGCAGCCTGGCAGCACAAAATGTGCAGCATTATCTGGAAAGCCTTGAAGAAAAGCTGAACGCTTGATCAATGTAAGAAACGTCATTCGTTCTTAATGCTTCTGTAACACATGTGAAATAAAAAAGGGTTACTATAGGATTAAGTAATTGACCCCCTTTTTTATATAATTGTTGCACGGACCTTTGTGTCCGTGCCCTTTTTTTAACTCTATTTCCTCCAGATTCCTTGCTGCGCCAATAAGTAAGGGCTTACATTATGCTACTGCTTGTCACCTCAGCGCGTTTTACCTTCACAACCGGTGTAACTTTCACTTTTTCTTCTCACAGTGTATAGCTTAGGAATTGTGAGACGTTTGGATTAATTGTATAATAAGTGGATAGGAGAACTGAGGTGAATGGATTGCAACGAGTAGCAAACTGTATCTTGACATCAGGTAATAAAGCTCTGTTATTACAAAAGCCGCGGCGTGGCTGGTGGGTCGCTCCAGGCGGGAAAATGGAACAGGGAGAATCAATAAAGGAAGCCGCAGAGCGCGAGTTTCGCGAGGAAACCGGTGTTTCGCTGAAGGATTGCCAATTGCGGGCTGTGCTGACGATGATCATCATGGAAAATGACAAGCCTGTTGAGGAATGGATGATGTTTACCTTTCAGGCCACCGATTATTCCGGTGAACTCCTTGCAACATCTCCTGAAGGAAAGCTTGCCTGGAAGGAAATCGGTGAAGTAGGCAATCTGCCGATGGCCGAAGGAGATAAGCATATCTTTCATCATATTTTAAAGGAAAAAGGGATGATGTTTGGCACGTTCTATTATACGAAGGATTTTGATTTACTATCTTATCGCTTAGAGCCTGAATATACATAAAACAGGGATGAGGGGGGAGCAAACGATGAAAGCGGAAAAGGAAGAAATCCAAATTGTCATTATTACAGGCATGTCAGGGGCCGGAAAGACTGTTGCGATGCAAAGTTTTGAGGATCTTGGCTATTTCTGTGTCGATAATTTGCCCCCGGCGCTTATTCCAAAATTCGTCGAACTGATTGACGGCTCAAATGGAAAAATGAATAAAGTCGCTCTCGTCATTGATTTACGCGGCAGAAAGTTTTTCGACCATCTTTTTGAAGCGATTGATTCGATTACGCAACCGCCTGATATGAATTTGAAGGTGCAGATTGTCTATTTGGACGCGAAGGATGCAAAGCTCGTCCAACGTTACAAGGAAACGAGACGCTCTCATCCACTCGCTCCGAACGGCCTTCCGCTTGAAGGGATTCAACTTGAGCGGGAAATGCTCGAGGAATTGAAAGGGCGCAGTCAGCAGATTATTGATACGACTGATTTGAAGCCGATTCAATTGCGTGAGCGCATTATTCAGCGTTTTTGTTCAACCGAGCGTCATCCTTTTTCGGTAAACATTATGTCCTTTGGGTTTAAATACGGGATTCCGATAGACGCTGATCTCGTCTTCGATGTTCGTTTTTTGCCCAACCCGCATTATATCGATCATATGCGGCCGAAAACAGGGCTGGAGGAAGAGGTTTCCTCCTATGTGATGAAGTGGTCGGAAACGCAAACATTCGTTGAAAAACTGACCGATCTTCTTTCGTTTATGCTCCCGCAGTATAAACGGGAAGGGAAGAGCCAGGTCGTCATAGGAATTGGTTGCACTGGCGGCAAGCATCGCTCGGTGACACTTGCGGAGTATTTCGGTAAAGCCTTCTCTGAAGAATATATGCTCCATGTCAGTCATCGGGATATTGACAAAGGGAAGGAAAGGATTACGTGAAAAAAAAGAATATTGTTGTCATTGGGGGAGGAACGGGTCTGTCCGTGTTGCTGAGAGGATTGAAAACATTTCCTGTTTCGATTACGGCGATTGTCACAGTCGCCGATGATGGCGGAAGCTCAGGCAGGCTTCGTAAGGAATTGGATATTCCGCCACCGGGGGATGTACGCAACGTTCTCGTCGCATTAGCTGAGGTTGAGCCTTTAGTGGAGCAGCTTTTTCAGCACCGGTTTGAAAACGGGAACGGCTTATCCGGCCATTCTCTTGGGAATTTACTGTTGGCTGGGATGACCTCGATTACAGGTGATTTCGCACGGGGGATATCAGAGCTATCAAAGGTGCTGAACGTCAGGGGGAAAGTCTACCCGGCGGCCAATCGCAGTATTGTCCTTCATGCTGAGATGGAGGATGGCAGCATCGTCACCGGTGAGTCGCAAATTCCGCGGGTTCACAAGAAAATCAAACGGGTGTTTCTGACACCGGAGGAAGTTGAGCCGTTGCAGGAGAGCATCCAGGCGATTGAGGAAGCAGATTTAATTGTTCTCGGACCAGGCAGCTTATATACAAGCGTCCTGCCAAATTTACTCGTTCCGGGTATTGCCGAGACGATTCGAAAGGCGAAAGCAAGAAAAGTGTATATATGCAATGTGATGACTCAGGAAGGTGAAACGGACGGTTATTCCGCTGCCGACCATTTGCAGGCGATTGTCGATCATTGTGGAGAGGGGCTTGTTGAAGACATTCTGGTCCACAGCTCACCGGTTTCGTCCGCTTTGCAGGTAAGATATGCGGAGGAGGGCGCGAGCCAGGTTGTCGTTGATCAGAACCGGTTACGCCATATGGGTGTCGAAATTATAGCAGACCGGTTTGTCCTGGAATGGCATCATATGCTGCGCCACGATGCCGTGAAAGTATCCCACGCCCTGCTAAGTCTTTCATAGAAGTACGAATTAAGAGGTTGGCTGCTCGGAAGGTAGAAAAACTGCCGCCCTCGGCCGAAAGGAGTGAGTACCGTGTCTTTTGCCGCGACGACAAAAAAAGAATTAACGCAGCTTGAACAAGAGGATTGTTGTGCAAAAGCGGAGCTGGCCGCACTCATTCGGATGAACGGGTCGCTTTCCTTTAATCAAAAGAAGCTCGTCTTAGATGTCACAACGGAAAATGCCGCGATCGCCAGACGGATTTATGTCTTGATCAAAAGATTATATGCTAAAATCTTTGTCGAGCTGCTTGTTCGGAAGAAAATGAGATTGAAAAAAAATAATGTCTATCTTGTGCGAATGAAGCATGAAGCGAAAATGCTCTTGGAAGACTTGGGCATTTTAGAGGAAGGATTCGTCATTGTCCGGACGATTTCAAAGGAAATCACGAAGTCCCCCTGCTGCAAGCGCGCTTATTTACGGGGAGCTTTTCTGGCAGGTGGATCTATTAATCATCCGGAAACGTCCTCTTACCATCTGGAGATCTTTTCTCTCTATGGCGAGCATAATCAATCATTATGTGAATTAATGAACGAATATCAATTAAATGCCAAAACGTTGGAACGTAAAAAGGGGTTCATCACGTATATAAAAGAGAGTGAAAAAATTACTGAGTTTCTCAGTATTATAGGAGCCCATCAAGCGTTGCTGTATTTTGAGGATGTCCGGATTATGAAGGATATGCGAAACTCAGTCAATCGACTGGTCAATTGTGAAACCGCTAATCTGAACAAAACGGTCGGAGCAGCGCTGCGTCAGGTTGAGAATATCCGTTTTCTCGAACGGGAAATCGGTCTGAATCAGCTTCCGCCGAAGCTGAGGGAGATTGCTGAGCTTCGCGTGGCGCATCAGGATGTAACGCTTAAGGAGCTCGGTGAAATGGTCGAAAGCGGGAAGGTGAGCAAGTCGGGCGTCAATCACCGGCTGCGCAAAATCGATGAAATTGCCGATAAGCTTCGCAATGGGCAACCGTTTACAGCAAAAAAATAAACTTATTAAGCTAAGGAGGAATACAATTATGGTGAAAAAAGAGGTAGTTGTTAAGAAAAAAACAGGATTGCAGGCAAGACCGGCTGCATTATTCGTACAGGAAGCCAACCGCTTTAACTCAGATGTTTACATTGAGAGAGACAGTAAGAAAGTCAACGCGAAAAGTATTATGGGTCTCATGAGCCTTGCCGTCGGCCACGGAGCGAAAATTACGCTTGTGACGGAAGGACGAGACGAAGAGGAAGCGCTGGAAGCGCTGGTTGCTTTCATCGAGTCCGAATAAAAAATGTCATGGCTTTGGAACCGGGCAAAAGGTAAAAGAACCTTTTGCCCGGTT
Source organism: Halalkalibacter oceani (assembly GCF_023715705.1). GTDB lineage: Bacteria > Bacillota > Bacilli > Bacillales > Bacillaceae_D > Halalkalibacter > Halalkalibacter oceani_A. The sequence goes on along the minus strand of NZ_JAMBOS010000005.1, from coordinate 206,512 downwards.
CCTTTTATTATACCGATGATCGAATACTTGTATAAATCGAGCAACCTTCAGGCGGAGATAACCGTCCTATTCAAGAGGTGAGAGGATGAACCGTTTTTTGTATACAGGGCTTTTACTTGCGATCCTCGCGTTGGCCGCTTGTTCCTATGATTTTGAACAGGGGATCGCGAATGGCGATGTGATGAATGTGCACGGAGATGTCTATAATATGGCTATCTTGCACGCTTTTTTAGCAAATGTCGAGGAGAAGACGCCTGACCAGGTGCGGGTTGTTGAAGATACAAATGAAGGGGACCCCCTGTTATATGACTTAGATTTTGATGGAGAGAAAATAAAGGTTGAAATCGATCGTTCTCAGGATCAATACAGAGGCTCCGGGCCGGTAAAAACAGCAATGAGCTGTAAGGAAATCATCGTAGAAGAGCGCGAGAAGGAGGAAGATTTCTATCTGTTGAGCGGCTGTCAGTCAGGCGCGGACTTTGTCCTCGTCAGGCTGCGGAGAATCATCAACTAGCAGGACTGTGCTCGCCCGCATTCTTCGTCGTTTTTCTTCATGCAAAATTATGGTATTTTTAAAAGGTTGAAGAATGTTGAACGAGGAGAGGGCAGCTTATGAGAAAAAGAAGTCTTCCGCTAACCTATCAGATGATGTTATTTTCCAGTGGCTTAATTTGCCTGACGCTGCTTGTGATGGGGCTGGTGATCGGCTATGGACAGGCGGTGCAGACCAAGGAGGCACTTGCCAGCAAAGCAAGCCTAAGTGCGAGTCACTTTGCGAGAATGCCGCTCGTCGCTGAAGCGCTGGAGGCTGGTAAAGCGAGTGAGGAGCTGCGGGCGCTGGCAAAAAGCATCCGCGAAAGTCATCAGCTGCAATATATCGTCATCGTTGATATGGAAGGAATCCGCTTAACGCATCCGGTGGAAGAGCGGATCGGACAGCACTTTGTCGGTGGGGATGTCGCTGATGTACTGGAAGGAAAAACCTATACTTCGGAGGCGGTTGGCACGCTCGGACCGTCGATGCGGGCATTTGAGCCGGTGTTTCATCAAGGTCGGCAAATCGGCGCCGTTTCGGTCGGTATTTCAACTGAATTCATTGAAGGGGCTGTATGGGAAAGCATCCGCAGCACTTTTTTCGGAACGGCGATCAGTTTAATGCTCGGGCTGCTCGGCTCATATGTGCTGGCAAGCAGGCTGAAGCAGACTTTATTCAATCTTGAGCCGCGGGAGATTGCCAAGATGATGCAGGAGCGAGTGGCGATGCTGGAAAGCGTCGGAGAAGGAATCGTGGCGGTTAATGCCGATCAGACCATCATCATCACAAACCGGGCAGCCGAACGATTATTGCGAACGGCGGGCTATCACGGGAGCCTGGAGGGAGAACCGATCAGCCGGGTCTGGCCTGATCTGACGCTAGATACACAAATTACGAACAAGGAAGCCGTCTATGATCAGGTCGTGCAACTCGGGCAGCTTGAGATGATGACAAGCTCTGTGCCGGTGATTGTCGACGAGGAGTGCGTCGGCGCGCTGGTTACTTTCCGGGATCGCAACGAGCTTGATGCGGTGATGAAAAAGCTTTCCGGAGTAGAATCCTATGCGCATACGCTGAGAATGCAGACACATGAATTTATGAATAAACTACATATTATTGGCGCGATGGTTTATACGGAGTCATATGACGAGTTGAAAGACTATGTGGAACATCTTTCGCAAAACTATCAGAAGGAAACAGGACGGATCTCGGCCCATATTGATGATGTGGCGATTGCCGGTTTTGTCCTGACCCAAATTGAGAGGCTGGAGCATTCGAAGATCACAATTGAGCTGCGCGGGACCAGGAAGTGGCCGTCACTCGATGACCCGGTGATGGTCGACCGCTGGATTACGATTATTGGTAACAGCCTTGAAAACGCGGTTGAAGCGATGGTTGGCCAGACGAATAAGCAAGTAGAATTGACGTTCGAGGTTGAAAACGGGGAGCTCGTTTATCAGCTTCGTGACAACGGCCGTGGTTTTCCACAGGAGAGCTTGCCCTTCCTGCTGGAAAAAGGAGTTTCCACGAAGGGAATAAACAGAGGGTACGGAATGTCGATTATGACCAAGGCGATCGAAGCAGCGGATGGGAGTTTCCATGTCGCATCGGAGCCAGGAGTGGGAACGATCATTCGCGTCAGCATGCCGGTAACGGCATATAAAAACAAAACAGGGGATGAGCAGCATGATTAACATTGTAGCGGTTGAAGATGATCCGCTTGTTGCTAAATTTCACCGCAAATATGTCGAGAAGGTTGAAGGCTTTATGTGGCTTGGCAGCGCCTCGACTATTGAAGAGGGCGAGCTTCTTGTCAGGAAGCCGGAAGTCGATCTGGTGTTGCTTGATATTTACATTCATGAACAAAACGGTCTCGATCTTCTAAAAAAAATCAGGGCGCACAATGTGAACGTCGATGTCATTCTGATCACATCAGCAAATGATCAGCACTCTGTGCAAACCGGCTATCGGTATGGTGTCGTCGACTATTTAATCAAGCCATTTACGTTTGAGCGCTTTCAGGAAGCGCTGCTGCATTATAAGGATGAGATGGCTCTTCCATCAGCACGTTTTCAGCAGGAGGAGGTCGACCGCTTTTTTTATCCGCGCCAGCCGGCACAGCCAAAGAGCAGCTACATTCTTCCGAAAGGAATTACGAAAGAAACGTGCGTGCGGATTATGGAGGCGATGGCGTCGCAGGAGGGCTGGAAATCAGCGTCGGAATTAAGCGAGATGGTCGGCGTGTCCCATGTGTCGCTGCGTAAATATTTACGCTATTTCGAGGAACAGAACTGGATCGAAAAGGATCTCGTCTACCACAGCTTTGGTCGTCCGCTCCAGCAATACCGCCTTCATGAAAGCGGAAAAAAAGCGTTGGAACAATCTGATTTCATTTAGTTAAAAAAACTATACAAAAGTTGTAAGATTTAAGAAAATGACTGTAAGCGATTTCATGAAAGGGAGATAAAAATGAACAATTTGCTTACGTCAACATGGAATAATCTCTGGAAGCAACATCAACGTACGAAAAACCTGTTAAACATATTTGCTTTGCATAAACAAGCGGGCAGTAAAACGAGTGCTGACGGCCAGGGGGGAGCGGATCAGTCCGTCGCCGGACGGGAGCCGGGGCCCCCTTCGGAAAAGCCGGCGCGTCCGTATTCGCAGGCCCAGCTTATCGGTCTTATCCTCGGACCTGCTTTGTTTCTGGCAACGATGCTGTTTTTTCATCCGGAAGGGTTGGCGCCTGAAGGAAAGGCTGTACTGGCTGTTACGCTTTGGATTGCAACATGGTGGATTACGGAAGCGATTCCCATTCCGGCTACGTCGCTCCTGCCATTGATTTTATTGCCGATCATGGGGGCGATGGAGGGCAGTGCGGTAGCATCTTCCTATGGAGATGACATCATTTTCTTATTTCTTGGCGGTTTCTTTATCGCTACAGCGATGGAGAAATGGAATCTGCATAAGCGGATGGCGCTGTTTATTATCGCTGTTATCGGCACGAGTACCCAACGGATTCTGCTGGGCTTTATGGTCGCGACCGGCTTTTTGTCGATGTGGGTTTCGAACACGGCCGCCGTCATGATGATGATTCCGATGGGGCTGGCAATCACAGCCCAAGTCGCTGATGTACTGAAAGGGAAACCGGATGAAAAAGAACTGCCGAAATTTGAAAAATCGCTTATTTTCAGCATTGGCTACGCCGGTACAATTGGCGGACTGGGAACGTTAATCGGTACACCGCCGAATATTATACTTGCCGGTCAATTAGAGCAGCTGTTTGGGATAACGCTTTCTTTTGCGACATGGATGTTATTTGCTGTTCCGGTTGTCATCGTGATGCTTATTTTCACTTGGCTTTATTTAAGCAAGTCCGCCTTTAAAGTGACTCTGACTCAGCTGCCTGGCGGAAAAGAATTAATTCAGCAGGAGCGGCAAAAGCTTGGCAGGATAAAATATGAAGAACAGATGGTCAGCGCTGTCTTTATTTTTGCGGCCTTTATGTGGATTTCACGCAGCTTTCTCTGGTCGGAAGGCGGAATTTATGTGATTCCGGGTCTTTCAGACGGGATGATCGCTGTCCTGGCTGCGGTCCTGCTCTTTACGATTCCGACACGCTTGAACGGCGGACGTCTCTTAACATGGAAAGATTCACGTGATATTCCGTGGGGCGTGCTGCTTCTGTTCGGTGGGGGGCTCGCCATTGCCTCCGGTTTCAGAGAAACCGGATTATCAGATTGGATGGGTGAGCAGCTGACTGTGCTTGATGGCCTGCACTTGATCGTCATTATTACTGCGGCGACATTGCTGATCATGTTTATGACGGAAATCACCTCCAATACCGCGACGGCAACGATGATTCTTCCTGTCGTGGCAGCGTTGGCTCTTGCTTTAAATATCCACCCATTCGCGCTGATGATACCTTGTGCGATGGCGGCCAACTGTGCGTTTATGCTGCCGGTCGGTACACCGCCAAATGCAATCATTTTCGGAACAGGGAAGCTGAAAATAATCGAGATGGCGCGGGCCGGTTTCGTCGTCAATCTCGTCGGTTCCGTTCTGATTGTGGCCAGTGTCTATGTTTTAGTCCCACTCGTCTGGGGCATTGATCTAACGACAATCCCGGCCGAACTACTGCAACGTTGATCTCAAAAGGTGCTTTTCCTTTTGAGATCAACGTCAAGCAGCGAGAGCAGTCTTCGCAAGGGTTTTGAAGCAAGCAGGAAAGCGGGTTTGTTTCCTGCTTGCTGAGCGAAGAACGGAGCGGCTGCCAGCCTTGAGTCGGCAGGAGAAGAGGAAAAGGAAACTCAAAAGGTGCTTTTCCTTTTGAGATCAGCGTCAAGCAGCGAGAGAAGTCTTCGCAAGGGTTTTGAAGCAAGCAGGAAAGCGGGTTTGTTTCCTGCTTGCTGAGCGAAGAACGGAGCGGCTGCCAGCCTTGAGTCGGCAGGAGAAGAGGAAAAGGAAACTCAAAAGGTGCTTTTCCTTTTGAGATCAGCGTCAATCAGCGAGAGAAGTCTTCGCAAGGGTTTTGAAGCAAGCTTTCCTGGAAGCGAGGCCGAAGAATCGAACCCTGACTAATAAAACAAAAAGGAAAGTTCCGCACTTGGAACTTCCCTTTTTGTTTATTTTGTTGTTGCCGGGATAACCTGGTCGATCAAGCCGTATTCTTTTGCTTTTGCAGCGATCATGAAGTTATCGCGGTCTGTATCTTTGGCGATAACATCAATCGGTTGACCTGTACGTTCAGAAAGAATTTGGTTGAGCTTTTCACGCATTTCGATGATTCGGCGGGCGTGAATTTCAATATCAGACGCTTGCCCTTGCGTACCGCCAAGTGGTTGGTGAATCATAATTTCACTGTTTGGCAGGGCGAAGCGTTTCCCTTTCTCACCGGCTGCCAGCAGGAAGGCACCCATTGATGCGGCCATTCCGATACAAATGGTAGAGACATCCGGCTTAATGTATTGCATCGTGTCATAAATCGCCATACCGGCTGTGATTGAGCCGCCCGGGCTGTTAATGTAAAGCGAAATATCTTTTTCAGGGTCCTCGGCCTGCAGGAACAGGAGCTGGGCGACAATCGAGTTGGCGACATTATCGTCGATACCACTTCCGAGCATAATAATACGATCTTTTAATAAGCGGGAATAGATGTCATAAGCACGCTCTCCGCGGTTTGTCTGTTCAATAACTGTTGGAATTAAGTTCATTACTGTTTCCTCCTTAATGTTTGATCATCATGTGCAACTTCTATGTACATCATACCGAAATGGTCAAAGAAGGTCAAATGAGAACACTTCTTTTCTTCATAACTATTCCCTATCAAGCTAAATAAACCCTCCTTTCATGTTATCCGTTTTTCGTTTTTCTCAAACAGCAAAACCTCAGAGAGCGAAAAACAAAAAAACAGCCAAGCGGTTCACGCATTGTCGCAAGCTCTGTTGCATATTGATAAGAAAACGCTTTCATTGAAAAATATGCTATAATAAAAGTGGGAGGGGGTTTGGCATGGAATTTGGACTTTTTCAGCAGCAGTCAACAAGCCTCGTGATGACTCAGGAATTGAGTCAGGCGATTCGTTTATTGCAATATTCAGCCGCGGACCTGACTGAGTACCTCCAGGAGCAGGCGCTTGAAAACCCGTTACTTGATGTGCAGGAACAGCCTGATGATAAAGTGGTGAAAGAAGAGTTTCTCGATGTACACACCTACCCGGTCTATGAACCGTCAGGGCGGGAGGAAAGGATGTCTCCGCTTGATTATGCCGTCATTGACCGCAGAAGCTTAAATGATCATTTGCTTGATCAGCTCACCGAGCTGCGTCTATCTCACACAACGAAAAAAGTAATCACTTATTTTATTTATAGCCTGAGAGAAGACGGTTATTTTTCACGTCCTTTTGAAGAAGTATGTCAGGAGGCGAAATTAACCGTTGAACAGGGAGCAGAATTGCTAGAGATCTTGCAGCGCTTTGAACCGGCCGGGGTCGGCGCGAGAAGCCTGCAGGAATGCCTGTTGCTGCAATTGGAACGGTTGCCGCAGCGTCAGCCGTTGGCAGAAAAAATTGTCGGGCTGTATATGGAGGAATTCGCCAGACGGAAATGGAAAGAGGTGGCGCTTGCACTTGATGTGACGTTATATGAGATCCAGCAGGTCAATGATCTCATCCAAACACTCGATCCACGACCGGGCTTGCAGTTCAGTGCGGAGCCGATTCCATTTGTGACGCCAGAAATCAAAATTTTCCGAGAACAGGACCGGCTCCATGTTCAATTGAATGATGAGCTTATTCCGACGGTCCGTCTTAATACGCATTACGAACGGTTACTGCTCAGCTCTAAGGATCAGACTGCTTCAACTTATGCGAAGGAAAAGGTGCAGCAGGTACACTGGCTGATCCGGAGCATTCAGCAGCGACAGCAGACGATTATCAAGGTTGGCGAGGCAATTGCGAAGCACCAAGTTGATTATTTTCTCCATAATGGTGTGCTAAAACCATTGACGTTAAGGCAAATTGCCGATGAAATAGGGGTTCATGAATCGACGGTAAGCAGGGCGACCACAAATAAATACGCTGAAACCCCGCGGGGCGTCATCGAGCTGAAGGCGCTTTTCTCCTCGGCGGTGAAAGCGGGCAATGGCGACAGCACATCAAGCCAATCGATTAAAGAGCATATGAAGCAATTAATCGCGAAAGAAAATAAGCAAAAACCACTTTCTGATGCTAAAATAGTAGCTGAGCTTAAAGCGCGGGAAGGGATAACGGTTTCCAGAAGAGCCATCGCCAAATACCGCGACGAACTGGGGATTCCGTCTTCATCCAAACGAAAACGCTTTGAGTAAATGAATAAAAAGGGAGATCAGAACGGATGCTGGAGGTAGAACTGTTATCGAAAACGGAATGCCCGCTTTGCGATAAAGCAGTCGCAGTGCTGGAGGAGTTGAAACGGGACATTCCGTTTACGCTGACGATTATCGATATTTATCAGGATGATCAGTTATTGGAAGAGTATCAAATTATGATCCCGGTCGTCCGGATTGGAACGGAAGAAGTCGATTTTGGTCAGATTTCGAAAGAAAAGGTAAGGAAGCGTTTACTTGAAAGGCAAGAAACTAAGAAAGTCTAATCATTTTCTAATTGCTTTGAGGAAGGGCGTCGGCTCCGCGCGCCGCTTCTAAGAAAAACGAGCAGTGTTTTCTTGAAAAATTGAGTGAAATATAACTTGTCGCCCGGCCGTATCCTTGTTAAAATAAAAGCGTAGATAAGGATCTGGTCTTTTTTTGGCTTTATCGGGACGAAAAAAGTCTATGAGGGACATTTTATGTCCAACTGGGAGTGTGGCAGATGCAAGGATTATTGGATATCCAGAAGAAATTATTACCGGATCTGCTTGATGTGATGGTAAAACGCTATCGGATTCTCCATTATATTAAGCTGATGCAACCAATAGGAAGGCGCAGTCTATCTACAAATCTTCAGCTATCAGAACGGGTGTTGAGAGGCGAGGTGACCTTTCTGAAAGAGCAGGGCCTTGTGCACTTTGCGACCGCGGGAATGAGTGTGACTGAAGAGGGTGAACAGCTATTCAGCCAGCTTGAGGATGTGATGAAGGAGCTTTTAGGATTAAGACATTTGGAAATGAGTCTTTCCCAACAGCTCGGTGTCAAGCAGGTGCTTGTTGTAGCCGGAGATAGCGACGAGGATTCCTGGGTGAAGCGCGAAATGGGGCGCGCCTGTATTGGTGAATTAAAAGCAAGGCTGAGGCCAAAAGATGTCGTTGCCGTTATGGGAGGGACAACGTTGGCGGCCGTCGCGGAAATGATGACGCCTGATGCACAAACCCGTGAAGTTGTTTTTGTACCGGCGCGTGGCGGGCTTGGAGAGCAGGTTGAAAATCAGGCAAATACGATCAGCGCCGAGTTTGCGAGCCGGGCCAAGGCGCAGTACCGCCTGCTTCATGTGCCTGATCAACTTAGTGAAGATGCGTATGCTTCCCTTGTATTAGAACCGTCCGTGCAGGATATCCTAAAACTGATAAAGTCTGCTAGCACGGTTATTCATGGTATCGGTGATGCCCGGATGATGGCGGAGCGTCGGGATTCTTCCGGCTCGTTTATCGACAAGCTGAAACGGGAAGAGGCGGTAGCAGAAGCATTTGGCTATTACTTTAACCGGGCCGGTCAGCCGATTCATAAGCAACGGACGATTGGTCTTCAGCTGGATGACTTAGGTGATCACAAATATGTCATCTCTGTTGCCGGCGGGCGTTCGAAGGCAGAAGCGATTGCGGCCTATATGAAGTACCGGCCGAGCGACGTTTTAATTACCGATGAAGCAGCAGCAAAATCATTGCTGCGGGTCCCGGGGAGCGAATGAAGAAGGCAGAACTCCGTGTTGCGTCAGGAACAGCTGAATGAAATGCGGAGAATTGCAGCAGGTGCGGGGAACGGCAAGGCGTTCACTCCGCCTGATATACACAGAATTAGCCTTATACTTTTAGGAGGAATGTAAGATGACAACAAAAATTGGAATTAATGGTTTCGGCCGGATTGGTCGTAATGTGTTTCGTGCAGCATTAAAAAACCCGAATGTAGAAGTAGTAGCGATCAATGATTTAACAGATGCGAAGATGCTTGCTCATTTGTTAAAGTATGATTCTGTGCACGGTAAGCTTGACGCTGACGTGTCAGTGCAGGAAAATGCGCTGATTGTTAACGGACAGGAAATCAACGTTTCAGCAGAACGCGATCCGGCTAAGCTTGCCTGGAATGAGCGTGGCGTGGAAATCGTCGTTGAATCAACAGGCTTCTTCACAAAGCGAGCCGATGCGGCAAAGCATATTGAAGCAGGAGCGAAGAAGGTTATTATTTCTGCGCCGGCTTCCGATGAGGATATTACAATTGTTATGGGAGTTAACGAAGAGAAATATGATGCGGCCAGCCATCATGTTGTCTCCAATGCTTCTTGTACAACAAACTGTCTGGCACCATTTGCAAAAGTACTTAATGACAAGTTCGGCATTAAGCGCGGTATGATGACAACTGTTCACTCGTACACGAACGATCAGCAAATTCTTGACCTGCCGCACAAAGACTACCGTCGCGCACGTGCTGCAGCAGAAAACATTATTCCGACGACAACAGGTGCTGCGAAAGCCGTTGCGCTCGTATTGCCTGAGCTTAAAGGGAAGCTGAACGGTGGCGCAATGCGTGTTCCAACACCTAATGTTTCACTTGTTGATTTAGTAGCAGAGTTGAATCAGGAAGTAACAGCCGAAGAAGTCAACGCGGCATTCCAGGCGGCGGCAGAAGGTCCGTTAAAAGGCATTCTTGCTTACAGCGATGAGCCGCTTGTTTCTGGAGACTACAATGGCAATCCGGCATCTTCGACAATCGATGCTCTTTCCACGATGGTGATGGAAGGAAACATGGTCAAGGTTATCTCTTGGTACGATAACGAATCCGGCTATTCACACCGTGTAATTGATCTTGTTGAATATATGGCAAAGCAAGGTCTATAATCAAGTAGACGGATGCAGAGAGGAGAAAAATAATTCTGCCTCTCTTTTTCCGCTGTTTGCAGAACGTTTTTTAATAAGGAGGTTAGCGGCTTGAACAAATTAACATTGCACGATTTGGAGCTGAAAGGAAAAAAGGTTTTCTGCCGAGTAGACTTTAACGTCCCGATGAAGGATGGGGTCATTACAGATGAAACCCGGATCCGGGCTGCCCTTCCGACGATTGACTATTTAATCGGACAAGGGGCGCGAGTCTTGCTCGCTTCGCATCTCGGCCGCCCAAAAGGGGAAGTGGTGGAAGAGCTGAGACTGGCCCCTGTCGCCACGCGCTTGGGCGAATTGCTTGGAAAAGACGTCAAGATGGTTACGGAAGCTTATGGACCGATTGCCCAGGAAGCAGCAGCGGCATTACAGGACGGCGAAGTCGCACTTCTGGAGAACGTCCGCTTTTATCCGGGGGAAGAGAAAAACGATCCTGAACTGGCAAAAGCCTTTGCCGAACTGGCAGACCTGTATGTCAATGATGCGTTTGGCGCGGCACACCGGGCTCATGCCTCGACAGAAGGGATTGCCCATCATCTTCAGGCGGCGGCCGGCTTTTTAATGGAAAAGGAGCTGGATGTGCTTGGCAGGGCGCTGTCCGATCCTGAGCGGCCATTTACAGCGATTATCGGCGGGGCCAAAGTAAAGGATAAAATTGGTGTGATCGATCACCTGCTTGATAAAGTCGACCATCTGATCATCGGCGGCGGTCTGGCCTATACTTTTGTCAAGGCACGTGGTCATGAGGTTGGGAAATCATTGCTTGAGGAAGATAAAATTGACCTTGCCACATCATTTATGGAAAAGGCGAAGGCGAACGGTGTACAGTTCCATTTACCGCTTGATGTAACCGTAGCCGATGATTTTTCTGATGATGCGAATAAAAAAGTGGTAGATATTGATGCAATTCCCGCGGATTGGGAGGCGTTGGATATCGGACCGAAAACGATTGATACATATCGTAAGGTCATCGAACAATCGAAGCTCGTCATTTGGAATGGGCCGATGGGCGTCTTTGAGCTTGATTCATTTGCAAAAGGAACGAAGGGTGTGGCTGAGGCGCTTGCGGCGAGTACGGACACGTATTCGGTCATCGGCGGTGGAGATTCAGCCGCTGCGGTGGAAAAGTTCAAGCTTGCTGATAAAATGAGTCACATTTCAACCGGTGGCGGGGCGTCACTGGAATTTATGGAAGGCAAGCAGCTTCCAGGTGTTGTGGCATTAACGGATAAATAAGGCAGGAAAGAATTAAAAGAGGTGAAATGATGCGTAAGGCAATTATTGCAGGAAACTGGAAAATGAACAAAACGCTCGGTGAAGCGAAGCAATTTGTGGAGGAAGTAAAAGGGAGCATTCCTTCAGCGGCAGCGGTCGATGCTGTCGTCTGTGCACCGGCTCTTTTTTTGGAAAGCCTGGTGAACGAAGCAGCCGGAACTGATTTGAAGATTGGCGCGCAAAATGTTCACTTTGAAGAAAGCGGCGCGTTCACAGGAGAAATCAGCCCTGTCGCTTTGGCTGATATGAAGGTGGACTATGTGATTATCGGCCACTCGGAGCGGCGTGAGATGTTTGCTGAAACGGATGAAACCGTCAATAAAAAGGTGAAAGCTGCTTTTGCCCATCAGTTGATTCCGATTATGTGCTGCGGCGAGACCGATGCGGAACGTGAAGCAGGAAAAACGAATGATGTTGTCAAATCTCAAGTAGAGGCTGGCCTGAACGGTCTCAATGAGGAGCAAATTAAGCAAACGGTGATTGCTTATGAGCCAATCTGGGCGATCGGTACCGGGAAATCATCCTCTGCCGATGATGCGAATGAAGTGTGCCGCTATATTCGTCAAGTGGTGGCTGAACAGTTTTCCGCAGAAGCTGCACAGGCAATCAGAATACAGTATGGCGGAAGTGTAAAACCTGCTAATATAAAAGAGTATATGGCTCAATCTGACATTGATGGGGCGCTTGTTGGCGGGGCGAGCCTGGAACCTGCTTCATTCGTCGCATTATTGGAGGCGGCTCAATGAGTAAGAAGCCGGTAGCTTTGATTATCCTTGATGGCTTTGCGATCCGTGATGAAGTCATTGGCAACGCGGTGGCGCAGGCCAGAAAGCCGAATTTTGACCGTTTTTGGGAGCAGTACCCGCATGCGACGCTGGAAGCCCAGGGCGAAGCGGTTGGTTTGCCGGAAGGACAGATGGGAAATTCGGAAGTGGGTCATTTAAACATCGGTGCCGGACGGATCGTCTACCAAAGCTTGACGCGGGTCAATCTCTCCATTCGGGAAGGTGAGTTTTTTGAAAATGAAACCTTTTTGAATGCGATGAACCATGTGAAAGCGAAGAAACGAGCATTACATATTTATGGCTTACTTTCTGACGGGGGCATTCACAGTCATATTGATCACTTGTTTGCTTTGCTTGAGCTGGCGAAAAGAGAACAGGTTGAAAAGGTCTATATTCACGGGTTTCTTGATGGACGTGATGTTGGACAAACATCGGCCGAAGTCTATGTGCGCGGTCTTCAGGAGAAGCTCGATGAACTGGGTCTTGGCGAAATCGCCTCCCTGCACGGCCGCTATTATGCGATGGATCGCGATAAGCGCTGGGAGCGCGTCAACAAATCGTACCGCGCGATGGTGTATGGCGAAGGGCCAACCTACAGTGACCCGCTTGAGGTCATCACGGATAGCTATAAAAATGGGATCTTTGATGAGTTTATCATTCCGTCGGTCATCACCCGTGAAAATGGCGAGCCGGTAGCGACGGTTCAGGACGATGATGCGGTGATCTTTTTCAACTTCCGTCCCGACCGCGCGATTCAAATGTCACAAGTGTTTACAAACGATGATTTCCGCGGCTTTGACCGGGGAGAGAAGCAGCCAAAACGGCTCCATTATGTCTGCCTGACTCATTTCAGCGAAACGGTCGACGGCTTTGTCGCGTTTAAACCGACGAACCTCGATAACACGCTTGGTGAAGTGCTGTCGCAGCAGAAGTTTACCCAGCTGCGAATTGCTGAGACGGAAAAGTATCCGCATGTTACCTTCTTTTTTAGCGGAGGACGTGAGGAGCCGTTTCCGGGAGAGGATCGGATTTTAATTGATTCGCCAAAGGTGGCGACATATGATTTGCAGCCGGAGATGAGCGCCTATGAAGTGACGGAGGCGCTGCTTGCCGATATTGAGGCCGATCGCCACGATGCGATCATCTTAAACTTTGCCAACCCTGACATGGTCGGACATTCCGGCATGCTGGAACCGACGATAAAAGCGGTGGAAACCGTTGATGAGTGTCTAGGCCGGATCGTCGACGCGATCATGGCTAAGGGAGGCGCGGCTATCATCACGGCGGATCACGGCAACGCTGACGAGGTTGAGACGTTGGATGGCAAGCCGATGACCGCCCATACGACGAACCGTGTGCCGGTTATCGTGACCGAAAAAGGAGTAACGTTGCGCACGGATGGAATTTTAGCCGACCTGGCTCCAACGTTGCTGAAGCTACTGCAGGCTGAACAACCACCTGAAATGACAGGAAAGCCATTGTTTTAATTCGATAAACTAAAAAAGCGGTGAACAGCGTCACTCCGGGTTTCAGGTAAGAGAGGAGACCGGGGCTCTCTTCTTAAGCAAGTAGTGAACGCAGGCCATCGTCAATTTGAAACAGCCCCATATTTTACTAAAGGAGTGAATGTAAAATGACAATGATTACAGATGTATATGCTCGTGAAGTTCTGGATTCGCGCGGAAATCCTACAGTAGAGGTGGAAGTTTATTTAGAGTCAGGCGCAATGGGTCGCGCACTTGTGCCAAGCGGTGCGTCAACTGGTGAATACGAAGCGGTTGAACTGCGTGACGGCGGCGAGCGTTATATGGGCAAGGGTGTCCTTCAGGCGGTTGACAATGTCAATGAAATCATCGCTCCTGAGCTGATCGGCTTTGACGCGCTTGATCAGCTTGGGATCGACCAGATGATGATCGAGCTTGATGGAACGGATAATAAAGGCAAGCTTGGAGCGAACGCGATCCTTGGTGTATCCATGGCTGTCGCTCATGCTGCCGCTGATGCGCTCGGGCTGCCATTGTACGTCTATTTAGGCGGATTCAATGCGAAGCAGCTTCCAGTACCAATGATGAACATCATCAATGGCGGGGAGCATGCCGATAACAATGTCGATATTCAGGAATTCATGGTGATGCCGGTAGGTGCGGCAAATTTCCGTGAGGCACTACGGATGGGAGCAGAAATCTTTCATAACCTGAAGGCTGTACTGAAGAGCAAAGGCTATAACACGGCAGTCGGCGATGAAGGCGGTTTTGCGCCGAACCTCTCATCAAATGAGGAAGCCCTGTCAACGATTATTGAAGCAATCGAAAAAGCAGGCTATAAGCCGGGTGAAGAAGTCAAGCTGGCGATGGATGTCGCGTCTTCTGAGCTGTTTAATAAAGAAGATGGAAAATACCACCTGGCTGGCGAAGGAAAGGTGCTTTCTTCTGAGGAAATGGTCTCGTTCTATGAAGAGCTTGTCGCGAAATATCCGATCATTTCAATTGAAGACGGATTGGATGAGAACGACTGGGAAGGTCATAAGCTGCTGACAGACCGCCTAGGCAAAAAAGTTCAGCTCGTCGGTGACGATTTGTTTGTCACAAATACGGCGAAGCTTTCAGAAGGAATTGAAAAAGGAGTCGGCAACTCGATCCTCATTAAGGTGAACCAGATCGGAACGCTAACAGAGACCTTTGAAGCGATTGAAATGGCGAAGCGTGCCGGCTACACGGCTGTTATCTCTCACCGTTCCGGTGAAACCGAAGATGCGACGATTGCGGATATCGCCGTCGCGACAAACGCCGGTCAAATTAAGACGGGCGCCCCATCACGGACAGACCGTGTTGCGAAGTACAATCAGCTGCTCCGCATTGAGGACGAGCTTGCCAACGTGGCAACCTATGGCGGCATCAACGCGTTTTATAACTTGAAAAAATAATCGTCGACTAGACTCGGCAAGCAAGGTGAGGAAAGCGGGCTTGGTATTGAGATTCGACCTGCTGCTCTGGGGGTGTGACGAAAGGAAAAAATAATCCTTTTGTCGCACCCTCTTGCTCTTTTATTCCTGCCTGTGGTACATTAATAGAAGCGTAAACTGGGCTTGGAGGTGTTCGACTATGCAAATGGTGGCAACCATTTTACTCGTTATCGTATCAATTAGCTTAATTGCAGTCGTTCTGTTGCAATCTGGAAGAAGTGCAGGTCTTTCCGGCGCGATCTCAGGTGGGGCTGAACAGTTAATTGGAAAACAAAAAGCACGCGGCATTGATGCCGTTTTAAGTAAAGCGACAGTTGTATTAGCTGTGTTATTCTTCTTACTGACGATTACCGTTGCTTACTTTATGTAATTGAGACGACAGGATGTTTCAAAGGGGGGTTCGTTCACTTTGAAGCATCTTTTTTGTTTGTCTGAGAGGGCCGGCACATAACTGCCAGCAGCGGTGGTCCCTTTTTTCAATTGGCCGGGTTTTTCATGTCGCATGGCGCTATTGCGCCGAAGACGAAAAACGATTGTTTATCTCGGGATTAGGGTACAATAAAAGAAATAAGGTCGCGTAGAAAAAGGTGAGAGGGATGATCGGTTGTCTTTGTCTGCATGGCTTTACCGGGGAACCATGGGAAGTTGAGCCTGTGGCGGAATATTTTCTCGAACAGAAAAAATGGCTCGTCTATACACCAACCTTGCCGGGACACGGGCCGAATGGCAACTTAAAGGATGTCACCTATAAAGAATGGGTGTATGTAGCGGAGGTCGCGGTCGAGGAATTGCTCAGCCGCTGTGAAAAAGTCTTTGTGATCGGCTTTTCGATGGGAGGGATACTCGCCTGCTATATTGCGGCCAAGTATCCAATCAATAAGCTTGTGCTGCTGAGCGCGGCAGCTTATTACATTAACCCGCTACAGCTGCTGCACGAGCTGAAGGATGTCGTCCGTCTGAGCTTGCGCGGCGAGCTCGAGGAGGATGAGCATTATCAGCTTTATCGAAAAAAGATTATCGATACGCCGATGACGGCGGTTTTTCAATTTATGCAGGCTGTCAAGAGCATCCGCCCGCATATTAGCCGTGTTCAAGTACCGACATTGATCATTCAGGGAGGCCTGGATGAAGTCGTGCCGCAAAAAAGCGCGACATTTTTGTATGATACGATCCAATCAAACGAGAAAGAAATCCAATTCCTTCCGGAAGCAAGGCATATGATTTGCCATGGTTTTGAACAGAAACAACTAATAAAGAATATCGAAGTATTTTTGTGTGGAGAGGAAGATGAAGATGAAAGTGGTTGCTCCTAAGCCATTTACATTTGAAGGAGGAAAAAGAGCCGTTCTGCTCTTGCACGGTTTTACCGGAACGACGGCAGATGTCAGAATGCTCGGAAGGTATTTACAGAAAGAAGGCTACACATGTCACGCTCCTTTATATGACGGACACGGGGTGCCGCCGGAGCAGCTCGTGCGCACCGGACCTGAAGACTGGTGGGAAAATGTTAAAGTCGGCTACCAGCATTTAAAAGAGCTCGGTCATGATGAAATTGCCGTGGTCGGTCTCTCGCTTGGAGGGGTATTCTCCTTAAAAATCGGTTACACTTTTCCTATAAAGGGTATTGTCCCAATGTGTGCGCCAATGAGGCCGAAAACAGAGGATGCTTTATACAAGGGTGTCCTGGCTTATGCCCGGGAATACAAAAAGCGTGAGCAAAAGCCGGAAGAACAAGTTAATGCTGAAATGGATGCCTTTAAGGAAACACCGATGGATACGCTGCTTGGACTTCAGGATCTTATTGCTGAGGTCAGGGAGCATCTTGATCATATTTATTCCCCGGTGTTCGTCGTTCAGGCCCGGCATGATCAGATGATTGACGTGGACAGTGCGGAAATGATTTATGAGGGCGTCGAGACCGACGAGAAGACTTTAAAGTGGTATGAGAATTCAACCCATGTGATTACGTTAGATAAAGAAAAAGAACAGCTTCATAAGGACGTGTATCATTTCTTAGAAGAACTTGATTGGACAGTCTAATGTGTGATGCGGGCCTGAGCTGTTCGAATACGAAAGGAGTTTTACTTATGAATGAAGCCAAAATCCAGCAATTATTAACATACTTTCGCGAGACAGCAGAAAAGCCGCTAGCAACAAGTGAAATCGAGGAAGCTTTTGGCGTGACCGGAAGTGACGAATTTAAAGAGCTGATCAAAGCGCTCAACGAAATGGAGAGCCGCGGATTGATCGTCCGCACCCGTAGCAACCGTTACGGTGTCCCGGAGAAGATGAACCTGATCCGCGGCCGGGTACAGGGCAATGCAAAAGGGTTTGCTTTTGTTATCCCGGAAGAAGAGGGCCAGGATGATGTTTATGTTGGCCATCCGGACCTTGGCAGCGCGATGAACGGGGATACGGTGCTCGTCCGCTTAAATCAGCGCTCCTCCGGGCAGCGTCCGGAAGGAAAGGTGATCCGCATTCTTGAGCGCGGAACGACCGAGGTCGTCGGAACCTATCTTGACCAGGGAAAGTATGGATTTGTCGCCGCTGATGATAAGCGGATTGCCAACGATCTCTTCATCCCGCAGGGGAGTGAGAAAGGAGCGGTTGACGGTCATAAAGTCGTCGTCAAAATTACAAAGTACCCTGAAGGGCGCATGAGCGCAGAAGGGGAAGTGATAAAAATTCTCGGGCATAAAAACGACCCGGGGATGGATATTTTATCGATCATCTATAAGCATGGCATTCAGGTCGAGTTTCCGGATGAGGTGATCCGGCAGGCAAACGAGGTTCCGGATGAAATTGATCCGGCTGACTTCAATGGACGCCGCGATCTGCGTGAGGAAACGATCGTGACAATTGACGGGGCCGACGCGAAGGATCTCGATGATGCCGTTCACGTCAAACGGCTTGAAAACGGCAACTACCTTCTTGGCGTTCATATCGCCGATGTCAGCCATTATATTAAAGAAGGCTCACCGATTGATCAGGAAGCGGCCGACCGGGCGACGAGCGTTTATTTAGTTGACCGGGTGATTCCGATGATTCCGCACCGCCTGTCAAACGGAATCTGCAGCTTGAATCCCCAGGTCGACCGCTTAACGCTCTCCTGCCACATGGAAATTGACGCGGCGGGGAAAGTCGTCAGCCATGAAATTTTTCCAAGCGTCATTAAAACGACGGAGCGGATGACGTACGCCGATGTGAATAAGATTCTCGTCGAGAAAGACGAAGAAACGCGCGCACGCTATGAAGCGCTCGTGCCATTTTTTGAAGAAATGGAAACGCTCGCCGAAATTTTACGGACAAAGCGGTTTGAGCGTGGGGCGATCGATTTTGATTTTAAAGAGGCGAAAGTGCTTGTCAATGAAGAAGGTAAACCGACCGATGTCGTGTTACGTGAGCGTTCCGTTGCCGAGAAGCTGATTGAGGAATTTATGCTTGCTGCCAATGAAACGGTCGCCGAGCATTTCCACTGGCTGAAGCTGCCGTTCGTTTACCGGATTCACGAGGATCCAAAAGCGGAAAAGCTGAACAAGTTTTTGGAGTTTATCACGAACTTCGGCTATGTCGTTCGCGGCAACGCCAACACCGTTCACCCGCGCGCCCTGCAGCAGCTGCTCGATGAAATCCGCGGCGAGCCAGAGGAAACGGTCATTAGCACCGTCATGCTCCGCTCGATGCAGCAGGCGAAATATGACACAAACAGTCTCGGTCACTTTGGGTTATCAACCGACTTCTATACGCATTTTACATCACCGATCCGCCGTTACCCTGATTTGCTCGTGCACCGCTTAATCCGTACGTATTTGATCAACGGAAAGACCGACCAGCAAACGCAGGAGCATATGAATGATATTCTGCCTGATTTGACAAGGCATGCTTCGGAACGGGAGCGACGGGCGGTTGATGCGGAGCGTGATACCGACAGCGTGAAAAAAGCGCAGTACATGGAGGATAAAATCGGCGAAACATTTGTCGGCATGATCAGCGGAGTGACGAACTTCGGGATGTTCGTCGAGCTTCCGAATACGATTGAGGGCCTCGTTCACGTCAGCTATTTGACCGATGATTACTACCGCTACGATGAAAAGCATTATGCGATGATCGGCGAACGGACAGGGCAGGTGTTCCGCATCGGCGATGAAATTGAAGTTCGGGTCGTCAGCGTCAATATCGACGAAGCCTCTGTCGACTTTGAAATTGTCGGCATGAAGCCGCGCAAGCCACGTGAAAAGAAAGAGCGGCCGAAGGTGATCGTCGGCGGACAGCGGAAGCAGCGCGGTCCAAACGGAGCGCAAACGGAACAAACAGGACGGAAAAAGAAAAAGAAGAAGGCCTTTTATGAAAATGCGCCGAGCGCCAAACGAAAAAAGGGCAAAAAGCGCCGCAAATAGGAAATTGACGCCTAACTTTCCAATTTGCTATGATGAAGTAACGACTTGAGGCAAAAGGGTGTAGGAGAATGGCAAAGAAAAAAGAAGGTCATGTAATCGCACAAAACAAAAAAGCAGGTCATGATTATTTTATCGAAGAAACATATGAAGCAGGGATTGTCTTAAAGGGGACGGAGATAAAATCGATGCGGGCCGGACGGATGAACCTGAAGGATTCCTTCGCCCGCATCTCCAACGGAGAAGCGTTTCTTCATAACGCGCACATAAGCGAATATGAGCAGGGCAACCGCTACAATCACGATCCGGTGCGGGCCCGCAAGCTGCTGCTTCACAAGAAACAAATCAATGAGCTGATCGGTAAGACGCAGCAAAAAGGCTATTCAATTGTTCCGTTGAAGGTCTATTTGAAAAACGGCTTTGCCAAAGTGCTGATCGGTCTGGCCAAAGGGAAGAAAAATTACGATAAGCGTGAAACGCTGAAACGTCAGGATGCGAAGCGCGATATCGACCGCGCTCTGCGCGAACGGCAAAAAGGATAAACCTGACAGTTGCAACCTGGTGACGATATGGTATAATAATAAGTCCAGAGCAATGATGTTCTGGACATACCTTCAATTAAATAGTGATGCTAAGCTCACTATTCCTGAGGTTCTCTGATCATGGGGACGTTTAGGATTCGACAGGGATAGGTCGTGCTTACGTTGCGAGTCGAGGGGGTCGGCCTCGTTAAAACGCCAAAGCCTATAATTGGCAAAGAAAACAACAACTTCGCAGTAGCTGCCTAATAGCACTCTGCGGTTCCACCCTCCATCGCCCATGTGGTAGGATCTGGGACTCACTCTAAGTGGGCTACGCCGGTTGCCCCCCGTCTGAGGGCGAAGGAAGAGAACAATCAGACTAGCCACGCTGAAGCCTGTTGTTGGGCTGACACGTTGGCGAACTGCTAATACAGCAACTACACTCGTAGAAGCGTAAGTGTCGTTATTTCTGGACGTGGGTTCGATTCCCACCGTCTCCACCAATACATAGTTGGTGGTTTTTTTATTTATATAATTGAACAGAAAATTTTGATAATTTTTAATTTTTGTATTGATCTTTTATGCAAAATGTTATATTTTATTTTTAAGCAATTATTGGTGAATGTTTCCTTAATTTAGTTAAATACTATATATGTCAGACAATCGGATGGTGTGATTAAAATGATCGTAGAAATAAAAACATCTACTGCTGCTCAAGAAGTTACAAAGCAAATATTAAGATTAATTAAAGAGGGAAAGTTGAAAAAAGGGGATAAACTACCGAATGAAATGGAACTAATGAAAAAGTTAAATGTTGGTCGTTCTACTGTAAGGGAGGCCAAACAAATATTAATTACTAGGAATTTTTTAGAGGTTTCTCCAGGACGAGGAACTTACATTAAAGAAATAGATTTTGATAGTATATTGGATGAGGATGTATTAGAGGCTTTGTTTCAAGATAATAATGTTCTGTCTTCTGTATATGAAACACGTGATATTTTAGAAACTGAAACTGCTATACGGGCAGCAAAGAGAGCAACTGAAAAAGATTTGAATAATATTTATAATTCATTAAAAATGATGAAAAATGCTAAAGATAAAGAGGAGTTATTTCATAGGGGACAAACGTTCCATATGTCCATCGCTAAAGCTTCACAAAACCCCGTTTTAATACGGTTCTACTATATTATTTTAAAATTATTACAGAACAATCAACTTCCAAACTATAAGGTTAACATAGCGAAAGAAATAGAAATTCACGAAAATATCTTTGAAGCAATAAAATCAAAGGATATTTCTAAAACTAAAGAAGCTATAAGAAATCACTTTGATTATGTTATAGAGAATTCTAATGATATAAATCTGGATTTTGAAGAGGATAACTAAAAAGGGGTAACCAATCTTAAATAGTAATATAAAAAATAACCGAAGTTAAAAGCAATGAAATATTTGCAGTAATTATTTGTCAGACAACATGACAATATATATCGAAGCATTAACTTAATTTATTTTAAATTATAAAAGGAGGTGTATTTTGACCCCATTAATTATTTGGAGTTAAATGACAATTGTTAGTTCCTAAAATTACAGAGAATGGTTGTAGGGAGTTGAATTTTGTTTTGAACATTTGTCAGACAACATGACAATAATTTTAAAAAGGTTAAGCAAAGTACAATTACATTAAAAAGGAAATGAGAGAAAAGTCTATGAGAATAAAAATTATTAATCCGAATACTACTGTCTCAATGACAAAAGCTATTGAACAGGCGGGGAAAAAATTTGCTCGTGCTCGTACTGAAGTTTTCGCAGTTAACCCATCTATTGGTCCTGAAAGCATCGAATCATTTTATGATGAATATCTGTCAATTCCTGGTTTACTTGAAGAAATTATTATAGGAGATAAAGATGAAGGTGTAGATGCATTTATCATCGCCTGTTTCGGTGACCCTGGTCTTTTGGCGGCACGTGAAGTTACTAAGAAACCAGTACTAGGAATAGCAGAAGCTGCTATTACAACAGCAAGGCTAATAGCACCTAATTTCTCTATAGTGATTCCACTACATCGTTCTAGAAGGCTATCTGAAGAGGTTGTTCAAATGCATGGTGCTAAAGATCGTTGTATATCCATACGTACTACGGATTTAACAGTACTTGATTTTGATAAAAACCTAGAAAAAGGACTCAATGTCTTAGAAGAGGAGTGTAAAAGAGCAGTAGAAGAGGATGGCGCTGAATGTGTATTACTCGGTTGTGCTGGATTTGTGACATTTGTAGAAGAGTTACAACAAAAATTGGGAGTTCCAGTTTTTGATGGTGTAAGTCCGGCTGTAAAGCTAGCCGAAGGTTTGGTTGATATGGGAGTTGAAACAAGCAAAGCACTTACATGGAGTCCGCCAGAGAAAAAGGTAATTACCGGTTTTTCTGAAATACTACAACCATAAAACTAATTAAAAAAATAGAATAGGAAGGTAAAATTATGCTCAATAAATTCCGAATATTTATAATATTTTCAATGTTCATTTGCGTTATAACTATAATTTCTGGTTGTTCCGAGCAATCACCAGTAGAGGTAGCGGAGAATGATAAAGAACAACCCCAGGAACGCACTCATGAAACATCAGAACCAACGAATACAGTTGAGCAGGGTGAAAAACTTAGAATCGGTGTGAGTATTAATGCAATAGCAAATATTCATAACCGTCACATGTTTGAATATGCAGAACAGGCGATTAAAGAAGCTGGTCACGAAGCTGTTATGGTTAATGCAAATGGCCACGCAGTCCAACAGGTTACAGATATTGAAAATCTGATTCAACAGGGTGTTGATGTAATTGTTATTCAAAATGGAGATACAGATGCTCTCTTTAATGTTGTTCAAGAAGCAAGTAGTCAAGGAATACCGGTTATTAGTCAAGAGTCCGGATGGATCCCAGGGTCATCAGCTATGTTTGCGATGAATGATTTTGAAGTTGCATCTTCTTTATATATGATGCTAGCCGCGGAAATGGGATATGAAGGCGAAATAATAACAATTAATCACAACGATCATCCGGCCATTCGTGCAAGAAGAAATGTTCAAGAAGCATTCTTGAAAGAATATACAAATATCCAAAATGTGAACACAGTCACTTCTGGTTTTCCCGGGACTGTAGAAATTGCATATAGAGGTGTGGAAAATGCCTTAGCGGCAAATCCAGACGTAAAAGCGATATGGGCAACCTTTGACCTAGAAGCAATTGGAGCAGCACAAGCAGTTATGGCTGCGGGCAGGGACGACATTCTTATTGTCGGGGTCGATGGTGAACAGGAAGCATTAGAATTGATCAAAAATGGAGGTCCGATTATCGCAACAGTAGTAGGTGATTTGAAATCTACTGCTCAAAATGTGTTAGAAGTAGCTGAGGGCTTAGCATATGGGGAAGAGGTTAATCGTTTCTGGGGCATTCCATATGAAATTGTAACTAAAGAAAATGTTGATAAATTCTTAGAAGAGTAGTTTTTAGATGCTGCTTTTAGAGAAAAACCTAAAAGCAGCTCATTAAGGAGTTGATAAAGATATGTCCTTACCTGAGACAGTGGAAAACATTATCGAAATGCAGAATGTAAGCAAGCGATTTGGTGGTATAAAAGCTCTAAGTGATGTTAGTTTTTCTGTAAAAAAAGGGACTGTCCATGCTCTATTAGGAGAAAATGGAGCTGGAAAATCGACGTTAATGAAAATTCTGAGTGGTGTCTATAGTAAAGATGAAGGGAAGATCCTATTAAATGGGAAGGAAATAAATATCCAGGATTACGCACACTCTAAATCCTTAGGTATTGCCTTAGTTCCTCAGGAATTAAGTTTAGTGCCTTATTTTAACGTTGCAGAAAATATTTTTTTAGGAAGAGAGCCCAAGCGAAAAGGGACGTTGCTTGTAGACTGGAAAAAGCTTTATAAAGACACAGAAGAGCTCTTAGAAAGACTACAAATAAACCTAAATCCGCGAACACAAGTAGATAAACTAAGTGTCTCTGACCAGCAAATGACAGTGATTGCAAAGGTACTAGCTCTTGATACAAAAGTGATTATTATGGATGAGCCAACTGCAAGGTTGGGACATAGCGAAGTAGATCATCTACTAGAATACATCGTTAACCTTAAGAAAAGGGGAATTTCCATTATCTATATTTCTCATCACTTGGAAGAGATTATGAAAATTTGTGATGAAGTTACGGTTTTACGTGATGGGAAAAGTGTTACTACTGAAAAGGTTAGCGGTGTAACAATCGATGACTTAATTAAACTGATGGTGAATCGGGAGTTTACTACCACCTTAGAAAAAATAAATAGGGATAATTCTGAAATAGGAAAAGAAGTTTTGAGAGTTGAGAATTTATCACGTAAGAATGTGATCAGTGATATTAATTTCAGTGTGAGGCAGGGTGAAATACTAGGTATATCTGGACTAGTTGGAGCTGGGAGGACAGAGACAATTCGAACGCTTTTAGGAATTGATAAAAAGAGTTCTGGAAAGGTTTATTTAGAAGGAAAAGAAATTAATTTACAAAGTATGGGAGATGCTGTAAAAGCTGGATTAGTTTTAGTTCCAGAGGAAAGGCGAAACCAAGGTGTTGTACTAGATCTATCAATTCGTGCGAATATAAGTCTCGGTACTTTAGGTGATTACTGTAAATTTGGTCTTATAAATCAAAGAAAAGAAAAGCAGGTTGTCTCAAGCTTAGTCAAAAAACTCGGTGTGAAGTCAGGAAGTATCGAGCAAACGGTTTCCAGTTTGAGTGGGGGAAATCAGCAAAAGGTTGTTTTGTCAAAATGGATGAGTAAATCGGTAAAAGTATTCTTTCTAGATGAACCGACAAGAGGGATTGATATCGGAGCAAAAGCAGAAATTTATAATCTGATTAATGATCTGGCCAAGCAAGGTGTAGCGATTGTAATGGTATCTTCTGAGATTCCAGAACTTCAAGCAATCTGTGATCGGGTTTTGGTTATGAAGGAGGGAAGAATTACGGCAGATCTTAACCATAATGAGCTAGATGCAGAAAAACTACTTTCGTACGCAATAAATTAAGGAGGTAGTAAGTAAAAGGGAGGTTACTATGAATATAGAAGTACAAAAGAAAAAATCAGAATCACTTAATTTATCAAGCTTTCTTAAAGTATATGGGACATTAATTGGGCTCGGTGTCTTATGTATCATTTTTGCTATTTTAACACCAGCTTTTGCTACGCTTAGTAATGGGCTTGCAGTTTTACGTCAAATTGCAATGTTGTCAATTATGGCAGCCGGACTCACCGTAGTAATGGTAACGAAAAGAATTGACTTATCCATTGGATATGTTTCCAGTGCTTTGGGAGTACTTGTAGCTGCCCTTATGGTTAGTGGAGTACCAATCTGGATGGCTCTTATTATAACTGTAATAGTAGGTGCTGTTATCGGAATGGTTAATGGATTTTTTGTTGCTTATGTAGGGATTCCTGATTTTATTGCTACATTAGCAGTAGGGTTTCTTATATCAGGTCTGAATCAAGCATATACTCATGGACATCCTATTTCAGGGTTACCAAGCGGATTTGGGGTCTTTGGTCAATGGTATTTATTTGGAATTCCGACAGCTATCTTTGTCATGCTTGGATTCTTGATTTTCATTTTTATTTTTCTTTATCATTCGAGGTATGGACGATATATCCATGCTATTGGAGGCAATGAGGAAGCAACAATGCTATCTGGGGTAAGTACAAAGCGAAATTTAATGTTAGCTTTTGTCATCTCAGGTATAGGTTTGGCTGTTACAGCTGTTGTTCTTACGTCTAGATTGGGAGCAGCTCATCCTTTAGCTGGAGACGGATTATTATTAGATGCAATTGCATGTGTTTTTCTTGGATCAACAGCTTTTAAAAATGGGGAACCGAATCTAGCAGGTACCTTCGTTGGCGCACTTATTATTGGAGTTTTAAGTAATGGATTAACTTTATTAAATGTACCTTACTTTTATCAGGATGTGGCGAAAGGTTTAATCATTATTTTAGCTGTCTCTATTACTTCGTATCAACGTATACGTAGAGCATAATTACACTAAAAGGAGAGGGTAATATGTCAATCGATCTTATTTTAACAGGAAACGTCGTAACTCCATTCAATGTTTATGAAAGAACGTCTATTGCAGTCAAAGGTGGAAAAATAGTTTCCATAGGAGATAAATCTTCTATGCCAGCCGCACAAGAAGAAGTGGATGTAAAAGATTTAGTGATTTTGCCAGGGGCAGTTGATACACATACACACTCTTTAGGGACTCCGGAGGAGGGTCATTGGAATTCTACATCTGCTGCAGCTGCTGGAGGAGTAACTACTATAAATGACCATCCCTTAGATATTGGTGGCGCTCCTAGCAGTCCAAGTGATTTACAAAATAAAGCTGAAAAAACGGCGAAAGAAGCTATTGTAGACTTTTCTTTACTTGCAGGAGGATTACCTGAAAAACTTGATGACATTTTAGCTTCTGCTAATGCAGGAATTACCGGTTATAAAATGCTTATGCATAGTACATCTGGTGCACACTTATACGGTATGAGAGCTGTTGACGATGGAGAGCTATACGCAATGTTCAAAAATATTGCTAAGGTCGATCAAGTAGGTATGGTTCATGCCGAAAATGAGTGGATGATTAACTATTTAGTAGATGAGTGGACTAAACAGAATAAAACGTATTTAGCAGCTCATCATGAAACAAGGCCCGAAGTAGCTGAAACTGTTTCTGTGTGTACAGCGATTGAACTTGCACGTGATTTAAATATGAGGTTGCATATTGTTCACGTTAGTGTACCTCGTTCCTTCGATTTAATAGAACGAGCAAGAGCAGAAGGGGTTAAAGTGACAGGGGAAACATGCCCGCATTATTTGCTAGCTAATCACGACTTATGGAAGGAAGTAGGGTCCCATTTCAAAATTAACCCACCTTTAAGAAGCGAAGAAAGCCGTCAAGGATTATGGAAGAAAATCAGAGAGGGCAAAGTTCATATGATTTCTTCAGATCACGCACCGCACCCTGGTATTCAGGAACCAAATGTATTTGACAATCCTTCTGGTAGTCCTGGAATTGAAACAATGCTTCCGCTTGTCTTCCATGAAGGAGTGTATAAAGGAAATATTGATTTACCTAAACTTGCTCAACTTATGTCGTATAATCCAGCCCGCTTAATGGGGCTTTATCCTCAAAAAGGTAGTATAGAAGTTGGTTCAGATGCTGACTTTGCTATCCTAGATCCACAAAAAGAGTGGGTAATTGAAGGTGGAAAATTAAGAGCACAATCGAAATGGTCAATGTTTGAGGGAATGAAGATTACAGGTAAAGTAGTATCTACTTATGTACGGGGTACAAAAGTATTTGAAGATGAGGAAGTTATTGGTCAAAGAGGTTATGGACAATGGGTTAAAAAAGTAAGAAATTATGACTTGTAAGGAGAAGGAATCATGGAAATTAATTCTGATAGATTGTGGAGCCGAATTCAAGCTTTAGGAGAAATCGGAAGGACGAAAGAAGGTGGAGTAACCCGATTTGCTTTCTCCTCTGAAGATCGGAAAGCAACTGATCAAGTCATGGAATGGATGAAGGAAGCAGGTTTACAGATTTATACAGATAGCATAGGTAATATATTCGGACGCAGAAACGGTCTTGAAGAAGGGGCATCTGTGTTAATAGGGTCTCACATTGATTCCGTTGTAAATGGTGGCAAATTTGATGGAGTAGCTGGGGTATTATCAGCATTGGAGGTAATACAAGTACTAGAAGAAAATAATGAGCATACTAAGCTACCGATAGAAATGGTTATTTTTGTTAATGAGGAAGGAAGTAGATTTCCCGGAGGTTTGATGGGGAGTATGGCTTTAGCAGGAAGATTGCCTAAAGATATAGTGGATACATTAAAAGATAGTGAGGGAATCACATTAAGAGAAGCGTTAAATGAATTTGGATTGTCCCCAGATAAAATCAAAGAAGCACATTGTACAAAAGGCAAGTTCGAAGCATTCTTTGAACTTCATATTGAGCAAGGAGTGGTATTGGAGGATCAGAATGTTCCTGTAGGCATTGTTAATGGAATTGCTGGACCGTACCAGCTCGTTGTTGAAATTAGTGGGAGATCTGGTCATGCCGGTGCTATCCCGATGTACCTTAGAAGGGATCCAATGGTTGTAGCAGGAATGGCAATCCAAGAGGTTGAACGTTCCGCGATTGAAGAAGGTGAAACAATCAGGGGAACAGTTGGAAAGATTGAAGCGTTTCCAGGTGGCCATAATATCATCCCGGCAAAGGTAGAATTTACTGTTGATTATCGAGATATTGATCCTGAAAATAGACTACGCGCAGTGAATAGGCTTAAAAATTTTATTGAGAGACAATGTAAAAAAAGGAAACTTCAATATAAAATAATTACGACTCAGGATACCCCACCTACAATATTAGATCAGAGAATTGTAAATTTTATGGAGGAGACTGCTGAGGAAAATAATATTTCTTCATTTACTATGCCTAGTGGTGCAGCTCATGATGCGATGAATATGCATTCTTTATGTCCAACAGGTATGATTTTTGTTAGAAGTCGAGAGGGGTTAAGTCATTGTCCCGAAGAATACTCGAGTAAAGAGGATCTTACAGAAGCGTCAAGTTTATTGCTGCATACGGTAATCCGTACAGCAAATGGAATATTGGAAAAGATAAAATCGTAATTGCTGTCTCATTTACAAAAAAAGACTGATCTCATACATGGAAGTGGACTTATCCTTTGGTGTTTGAATCAACCTATGAAGATGGAAGGTAGTGAGGGATTGAAAAGTTTTGCTACAAGTCGTGAACAAATACCTATTAATAGTATTCGAGAAATTATGAATATCGCAGAGAACATGGAAGATGTAATTGAGTTACAAATTGGGGAGCCATCAGCTCATACTCCAATGTATATAAGAGAAGCAGCTGTGAAGGCCATGGATGAAGGGTTCACTCATTATACTTCAAATGCAGGGTTAGTGTCGGTAAGGGAAGCAATTTCCAGAAAGATGAAGAGAGAGTTTGATGTTAATGTTCCTATAAATAGGATTATTGTTACGGCGGGGGCAGTTTCAGCTCTTAATATTTCCTTACTATCATTAGTAGAAAGTGGTGAAGAAGTTCTTATTCCAGATCCAGGCTATCCAAATTATGAATCACTGATTCGAATACAAGGTTCCGTTCCTGTATTCTACCCAACAAAGCAAGAGAATGATTTTTTACCAACTGTTTCAGATATAGAAAGTGTAATTACGCCAGCTACCAAAGCTATTATCGTTAATTCACCAAGTAATCCAACTGGTGCAGTTTTTTCTGAGAAGAAATGGAAAGATATTTTAGATCTAGCAAAAAAACATGAACTTTATATCATTTCCGATGAAATTTATGATGGCATCATTTATGAAGGAAGTCACATCTCTCCTCTAGCTGTAAATCCAGCTATGGAAGATCAAATTATTAGCATCTTTGGTTTTTCCAAGGTATATGCAATGACTGGATGGAGGTTGGCCTATGCCATTGTGCCTGAAAAGCTATTTTCATTGATGGGAAAATTACAAGAGCCGATAACTACTTGTGCATCTTCAATCTCGCAAAAAGCAGGTGAAGCTGCCCTAAACGGACCTCAGAAATTCGTGGATGAGATGCGAGAAGTGTATAGACAAAGTAGAGATGTAGCCTGTGAATTACTTGCTCTATATAATTTTAACTATGTAAAACCAAAAGGCGCTTTTTATATTCCAATTGATATATCTACTACTAAATTGAATGCGAAAGAATTTACATTACAATTGCTGCATAGTGAAAAAGTTATGGTCGGTTCCTGTGATACGTTTGGCCCTTCAGGGAGTAATATCATTCGTATCTGTTTTGCCGGCGATGTAGAAGAGCTAAAAGAGGGTATAAAAAGAATGGGGCAATTTTATCAAAAGTTGATCAATAAACACGATTAAAAAGTAATCTATTAATATTAATCATTTATCCACTTAATACTGCTTAAGCTACTAGTGAAAGTCAGATTATATGGAAGGATTATTTTGAATGGTTAATAACATATCGCGGTTGATTCAAAATCATCGTTCAATAAGGAAATACACGGAGGAGCCAATTTCAAGTAGTATTCTTGAGGATATTTTGTCTTGTGCACAATGGGCTTCTTCATCACACAATGTTCAGTCTTATAGTATCATTGTTGTACGTGATAAAGAAGTAAAGAGAATACTTTCAAAGATTTGTAATTCACAAGAGTGGGTGGTGAACTGTCAAATATTCCTTGTGTTTTGTGCGGATTTTTATCGTCTTAAATTGACAACAGAGATGTACTCTACAAACTTTGAAAATGATGAATTTGAAAATTTTCTCGTGGGAACCATAGACACAGCTTTAGCTGCAGAAAATGTTATAATTGCTGCAGAATCCTATGGTGTTGGTGGGGTATTTATGGGAGGAATTCGTAATGATATAGGTACTGTCAATGATTTATTGAATTTACCACAGCTTGTAGTACCATTATTCGGTATGTGTTTAGGATACCCTGCAGAAATCCCCTGCCAAAAACCAAGGTTACCGAAAAAAGTTGTAATACACTATGACTCCTATAAGACTGAAATGTATTCAGAACTAAATGAATATGAAAGAATCTCAGCAGATTATTATGCTAGAAGAACCAATGGAAGGAAAGTAACTGGCTGGACCAAGCAAATGGCTGAATATTTAAGTAAACCACATATTCCCGATTTGAAATCATCAATTCTTAAGCAAGGTTTTCCCCTTAAATAGAGAAGATGATTATATTGTAGAGTAAAGGCTTCGATGCCCTATATAACGGCTATATATAAAGTTTGTCCTTTATTAATGCATCCCAAAAGTTCGAGTAAGCTGATCCAAAAAAGTTAGATACGGTTATTTCATTTAGGCTGCTTGAGTAAAATGAGTTCGATGTTGTATCGAACTCATTTTTAATTATGCCTTCATACGTTCCTAATGAATACTTTATATATATTTTCGAATTTAAATTGTTTTACACTTTCAAATTCCTTTTAGAAGAGGAATTCAGATTTCATACAGCGTACATCTTTCTGCGCGGTCATGTACAACTGGATCTGCCAGAGCTCCACGAGAGGCTCTATCACGAGAATGACATGGCGAACAATCGGTAACACTTTTGAATGCCGATATATTGCACATTGAGCCAAAACTTCGGCTGAGCAAGACTTGTGCTGATGATCTCAAAGCCATACCCGAGAGAATAAAACGAGATGGCCAGCATAATTAATGCGAAGTATCTGGAAAGTTGTCCCGTCTGCGATTTGCAAGAATGGAAATGAAGAGCGTGATAAGGGTCGCAACGAGCAAAATCAAAAACATCCCGATCTCCAGACTCACGACTTCACCCCCAAGCGCCTCGTACTTTTCTAAATGTACATTCGACATGATTCTATTTTTCCCTCTAATTCCCCACTTCCTTTCGGGAAGAAGGGAACCTGTAGAATGTTCGTTCCGGGAAGTCTGTACGATGAAAGATACAAAGATAACATGCGAAAAGGCTATGGTAAATTGTCCATAGCCTAGAGTGTCCGGAGGTAAAAAGCATTCAGGAAGTACTAAAATCAATTCTCATTATTCCGTTGATCCAAGAGAATTCCAACAATAGTTGCTAATAAAGCATTTGTAATTAAAAGTGGGGAAATTGGAGGGAAACCATACAGGAATAAAAAAGTGAGTAACGTAGTAAGCGTAGGGAATATAATAATATTTTTAGACATTTTATCCTCCCTTAAATTTTCTATTCGGGTTACATGTTACTGACATACGTACAATATGTAAAGAACCTAGTTAGATATTTTTAGCTTAAACCACATTTTTTCACAAAAAAGTTTAATTACCTTTTTAAGGGGGTAATGGAAAATTATATTATTTATAAAGAGGTGATGTACATTGAAGTTAAGAATGATTTTAGTAACAATTCCAATTTTCTTTTTTTTCGGAGGGATTGGTCATGCTGATGATCAAAATTCTTTTGTACTAGAAAGTTACTCCATTGACGAGCTTTTACAAATTGAAGGAGATATTACTGAATATTTAACGCAATACGATGAGGTATTTGTGCATAATAATGGAGGAGATATTAAAGCGAGTGTCGCATCAGAATTAATTTCTGGCAGTATTGATTTTACAGAGGAAGAACATTTGCTTGGCTTTACTATAAAAGAAGGAGGGAAAGTAACAGATTTCTACTTTTCAACTTTAACCGAAGAGGAGTATCAAAAAGAAAGCTTTGGCTCTCAATCAATAAATTCGCGAGAAGAATCACTTGATCGAATTAGTCCGTTTGAGAATATAGTAAACAACTTAGGTAGTCAAGTAACTGGTTTTAACACATCTTCTCAAAATCTCAATGCTGATGTTATTGATAATTATATAGTAAGTGTCTACGATGTAACAGATAATAGTATATTAGCTGGCGAAATTAGTTCAACTGTATATTATGAAAATAAAGGAACTGTGACATATGGAAGTGGAATTGCTTCAATTTGGGATGTTGCATACGATAATACTATGAATCCAGCAACTGGATTTCAAAATAATGAACATCATATGAGGGCTAGTGTTGAGCCA
This sequence comes from Halalkalibacter oceani, assembly GCF_023715705.1. Lineage (GTDB taxonomy): Bacteria > Bacillota > Bacilli > Bacillales > Bacillaceae_D > Halalkalibacter > Halalkalibacter oceani_A. Next base: position 173,820 of record NZ_JAMBOS010000005.1, on the reverse strand, counting down.
TATAGCACACAGGACTTGCTTTCGTATGGCCCCCAACTCGAAACGGGATCAAGTCAATTAGAAGTATCGCTAACGGGATCTGTTCCGGGCGTGTCTTGGACTTTTGATATATTGAGCGTTCAATTTACTGATGATTCAAGGCTTGCTTCTGACTATGGTCGATGGGAATTTAACTATGTACTTGGTAGCGCTAATGCACAAAGCCCTCATACAACAAGTCCAGGAATCAGAGTGGCTAATACTCAAAGTATTGCAGCGTTTGAACACAGTTGGTATGGGGATTTTTACCGCAATCTAAACTCTCAGGGAATAGGTTCACAAACATACACGAGAGCGATAGATGACCTTTAAGATAAAAAATCTTTAAACAAGTTTGTTTATAACTTTTTTAAGCCTGCTTAATTGTTTAAAAAGCTTAAATTTATCTAGTAGTAAGATTTAATTCTACTTTGTCCACAATAACTTATAAAGATGGTACAAAAACAATTTCAATAAATTATAAAAAAACTCGGGGTGGGGCAGAAGGCTAAATTGGGATAAACAACATGACAATGGCTCGTTCTGCGCAAAACCCTTAGCGAAAGAAATCCGCTTTGAAGTGACCCTGAAAAGCTAGACACGGTTATTTCATTAGGCAGCGGGTTGGGCATGACTTCGATAGTGTATCGGACTCATGCCTTTTAATTTTGCCTTAATCCGTTTTGGGTTGTAATAAGTTATATACGTTTCTAATTCGCTTTTAAATACTTTGTACAATCCCTCTCGATTCTAGAGCTTGGTGATATTGCTTCATTTGATAATGTCATCCCTGATCTGAATGCATCAATGGGTGATGTTCTTCAGATAGGCGTTTTCAGTATCCCTGAAACAAGCGAATACGTTTAATGGTATAGGTAATAATTTCTTATTAAATAAATCTAAGACAGGTGATAAATAAACTTTCTCGTCCAATAATGTAAATTCCGTGATATCCATTACCCATTTCTGATTTAGGGTATCTGCTGTAAAATTACGATCTGAAATATTTGGTGTAATCTTTCCAACAGCCCCTTTATAAGACTTATATTTTTTCATATGTACATACATGTTAAACCTAATTCTCTCATAATGTGTTGAACCTTCTTATGATTCACTTTTTGTCTACTATTCGCTAGCTTATCACGAACTCATCACGAACACGAAGGTACCCGTAACGGCCTTCATGTTTCTAGTAAATTGCCTTAATTTCAGCTTTGGACAATTCATCTTTTTTACTAAATCGTAATACGTACTCCGTGCCAGACCTGAAACCTTCACAAGTGCTCTCACCAGATATATATGCCTGATATGCCCCCTCTTCGGTAGGGGATTTTAAAAGCAGCCTGTAGATATTTAGTAAGAGTATTAAGTTCATGGGACATTCATTAATGTTTTTTATCCCGGCATTTTTGTTCCTATCCTTTTTTATACGTTACATAACGCATGTATCGCTCTAACGGTCCCTCGATTTGATGACGATCCATCAAGTAGGCGATTGATAACGTCACGACCCACATTGCGAGACCGAATAGGACCGAAGTGGTGACAGTTAAGACAGCCCCTAAATTGAAAGCAATCGGAGACAGGAAAAGAACAATCAAAACTTCATGTGTGACAAAAAAGGTCAGCGAACGTTTTCCCATTGCCGTGATCGCTTTGACAATCGTGCCGTGCTTTTTTATCGTGATTCCTAACAACCCAAACAGTGCAGCATACCCTAAACCGCCTGCAAAACCGGTAATAATATGGACCCCGTATGCAATCCCTGCCGTGAAAAAGTCGGGAAACCAAACATCATTAATCAGTACTAGTGGGATGGCGCCCGCAAGTGAAATGGTGAGACCGCCAATCGTTAATTGCTTCAGCAGTTTGATATGGTCATGCGGCTTAATTAAGATATTTACATTTCCCAGCCAAATGCCCATTAGAACGGAAGGGATCACTGGAAAGAAGAGATGAGTAAACAAGGGAATGATCGGGATAGCAATCAGCCCTTCAAGAAGGGTATTCAAATATGTTTCTTGACCGGTTAATTCTATTGGTAAGCCGTAAGATTGGTTGCCAAGTAAAACAACGCCCCACAATAGGGGGAGATACAGGAGACATATGATTGTAGAAACAAGCACATATTTTACAATTTTGCTGTTGGTCTTGTTTAAACTGGAAACGAGTAGGAGACCAGCAATCCCATACGTCATGAGAATATCCTGCCCACCTGCAACACCAGCGAGTATGGCGCCAAATATGATTAAGTACCAGCACCGTCTTTTTATAATCCGTTTTGCTTCATCGGCACCCTTTCTTTCCTGTTGCTTGCGGTAAATCATAACTAGCCCATAACCAAACAGGATGGCGAATAAGGGACGCGCCCGATTGTCTACGATGATTTCCATTAAAGCATTCAAGAAATGATCTAAAGGGGTACTGCCAGCTACTTTCGTTAGCACACCTGGTTCTATCATGTATAGAAACAAAGGGATATGCGAAAGAATAATCAAAAAGAGCATCGAGCCCCGGGCGATATCTAAAGATAGCGCCCGTTGTTTTTTAGCTGTTTCAGCAGCATCGAATTCAGTCATAAATAAGCCTCCCCATTTACTTAACGACTTTTGTCACCATCGTCACTAAGTCATTTTTGTATTCTTCCAGGTTAAATTCTTCTGCATTCACAAGCATACTTTCAGAGATGGCTCCTTGTATCATAGTAGAAAGGCTTTTTGTTCGAAACGTGGAAAACTCGTTTGTCTTTTGTCCATACTGTAAAATCTCCTGCAAATACACATACAAAGGATCTTCTTCCTCAACTGATAATTTATAATAGGGAATATGATCCTCCGTACGTGCATTAAAGAGAATCTCCAGCAGGGCGATATTATTGACGCTATGCGTCTGATGATAAGCTAACGAAGCCTCAATAAAAGTAACGAGTTGATCATAGGCCGATGCTTTTTGGGAGACTCGTTCTTTAATATAATCAAATTGCGTTTTTACTAAATAAAATAATGTGTGATTGAGCACATCCTCCTTGTCGTTAAAATGATAGGAAATTAATCCTGTACTGACCTTCGCTTTTTTGGCGATTTTAGCCAAACTAATATTTACATAGCCAATTTCATCCAGTACTTCAATCGTCGCTTTTATAATTTGTTCTCTTCTTGCTTCCGCTATAAACGATGGTTGGTCCGCCACAATCGTTCCTCGCTTTCCTTCGTTTTTTGTTTTTTCAGCTTTTGAATGAGCCATAATAGCCCAACAATAAAAAGCGCCGCTAAGATCACAATATCAAATGTGCTTGGGTAGTTCTCAATAAACAATCGAACCGGTTCAGGAAGACTTCCTTGAAAGAGGGAATCGATCATCATTTTTATAATCGTCATAAGAAATAGGATAAGCTGCAGCAGGAGCAGGATAGGTAACAATGCTAACCCGCCAATTAACCATTTCCAAGCTAACTCTGCACGAAAAAAATAAAAAATGGCAGAAAGAAGTAACACCACACTTATCATGGTAAAAACAATCAAACGAACCCATTGCACAAATTCTAATGACTCTTGATTGTATAGATACAACGCATATGAAAAGGCAAGCAGCGATAACATCACGCTTATGAACGGGATCATACGTTGAAGCCAACGGGGAAGGTCACGAAATTCATCTACATTATTACTCGCAGCAATCAACTCCGACTTGATTGACCAATATTTATTTTGATTGATTGATCAAAATTTATCATCTAATAACCCTTCTGTCAAATCATTTTCTCCAATAGTCTAGGCTGATTACGGGATAAAAGCTGATTGGACGAACACATTTAAGCGGGATAACTTTTTTGAATAACGCGCTTTTTTATGTCGTGTGGAAAAAACAAATTACTATCCAGATAGGACATTTTAACCGAATTTAAGTTATTTCTAAAACAAAAAAGCAATCCAAAAGAATTCATTACATATACAACTTGTTAGAATACGAATGACTGAAGCTTGATTGTGAATGAAAAAATATAAATGCTTTTAAAGATGTTGGCAAACAAAGGAGATAACGAACCGAATGAGAAAAGTCGTTTTAAAAATGGATGTCTCTCTTGATGGATTTGTTGCTAAACCGAATGGAGATTTGGACTGGATTTTTGGTAACTTTAATGATGAGTTGAAAGCGTGCCTTGTTGATACGCTACGTCAGGCAGACACGCATATTATGGGAAGAGTAGCCTACAACGATATGGCGGATCATTGGCCTTTTTCAACAGAAGTTTTTGCCCCTCCGATGAACGAAATACCAAAGGTCGTTTTTTCTAAGACATTGAAGGAAGCAAATTGGAACCGATCAAGAGTGGTAAGCGGTGATATTAAGGAGGAAATTTCTCGTCTTAAGCAACAGCCTGGAAAGTATATCTTGGCACACGGTTGAGCAAGATTTGCTTAGTCTCTTTCAAGGTTTGATCTGGTCGATGAATACAGAATAATTATTCATCCAGTGGTATGGGGTAATGGTTTACCCTTATTCAAAAATTTGCCTGATGTGATCAACTTGAAGCTATTACATACAAGGGTATTTCATACAGGAGCTATACTTTATACATATCAACCAGTACGAAGAGGGGGAGTCCGCAGGAAAACTGATAGTCTCGTTTAACAAACGGGGGACAATAAATCAAAACGAAAGAAAACGATTGAGGAAAAGCATTCCCACTCTTTCCACACTATTATCCGATTATCCTTTTTTATTACTTTTGACTAAAACGGACTCTTTTTAATTGGAGGATAAATGGTAATATAGAAGAAAAAGGATGATTTCGACGATGAACATTCCTTTGCAAGAGGATTTTAATTTCGCAGCGGCGGTAACCGATCACGGCTGGTGGATGCTCTCTCCGAATGAGTGGGACGATCAGCGTCACATACTTAGCCGCCCGGTAAGATTGCGCAATCAGAAAAAGGTGCTTGTTCGTATCTCCAAGCTTGAGCATCATTTGCAGCTTGAGATGGAAAGTGAAGCCCCTTTGGATGATGCAGATCAGCAGGACATCAAGGAGCAGGTAGCGTGGATGTTCAGGCTGGACGAGACATTTGAGCCCTTTTATACGATGTGTAGCGACTTTAAAGAGCTGCTTCTTCTCCCTCATACTGGAAGAGGCCGACTTTTGCGCTCGCCGACACTTTTTGAGGATGTTGTTAAAGTGATTTTAACAACGAATACGAGATGGGGACAGACGATCAATATGGCTCGGAACCTCGTCGATCAGCTTGGAGACACACTACCTGTAAATCAACAGGAGTATAAAATTTTTCCCGAACCGGAGAGAATCCTGGAAGCAGGCGAAGCCTTTTTAAAAGAACAAATACGAGTCGGCTATCGCAGTACATATATCATTGATGCTGCTGAAAAAGCGCTGGACCCGGCTTTTGATCTGGAGTCACTTACATCCAGTACAGACGGTTTGGCAAAATTACTCGATATTAAAGGGGTCGGCCCCTATGCGTTCAATACTCTTTCCATGATACTTGGAAAATATGATTCCTTACCGGTTGATTCTGATTATAAAGCGCATGTTATGATGAAATACTTCAACGGTGAAAAAGTAAAGGGACGAAAAATGGAAAGCGTCTATGAGAAATGGGGAGCCTACAAGTTCCTTGCTTATTGGTATGATAAGGACGAAGGCCGCTAAGTGAAAGGGGGGCTGATGCCCTCTCTGTTAACCATCTGACAATACGCGCGCAAAAAAATCGTCATGTCTTTCATATGCGAAAAGGCTATGGACAATTTACCATAGCCTGAAGTGTTCTTTAGGAAGTGCTGAAATTAATTCTCTTTATTCCGTTGATCCAATAGAATTCCAACAATAATTGCTAATAAAGCATTCGTAATTAAAAGGGGGGAAATAGGCGGGAAGCCATAAAGGAATAAAAAAGTGAGTAACGTAGTAAGAGCAGGGAATATAATAATAGTTTTAGACATTTCATCCTCCTTTATGTTCCTTTTCAGGTTACATGTTACTGATATAAGTAGAGGATGTAAAGAGTACGAAAGTCTATTTCAAGAGCGGTGTAGATACACCCTCTTTTTTTGTTAGAAACACAATTTAATAATGAAATATAATTTAACGTATGTTAATCTGTAATTAACGAAATAGGGTTGAATAGTAAGGAGAATGCTGCCATGGAGAATATTGATATCGGGAAAAAGGTCGAAAAGTACAGGAAAGAGAAGGGATGGAGCATCCGGGAGCTGGCCAGGGTGGCCGAGATTACGCCGTCAATGTTAAGTCAGATTGAACGTGGACTGGCTAATCCGTCGATTACGACACTTCGTGTAGTCGCCAAAGCACTTGATGTGCCGACGTTCCATTTTTTAATGGAGGATACGCCGACGGCCGATTTAGTCGTGCGCGCCGGTCAGCGGAAGAAGATGGTGATCGAGGATTTAGCCTATGAGCTTGTTTCGCCGGACTTTACAGGCACTTTGGGGACCGCCATTTTGCAGGTTCCGCCGCAGGCTGCTTCGTCTGAAAAGCTGCTGGCGCACAGAGCGGAGGAGGTCGCCTATGTGCTGGAGGGCAAGGTCAAAGTTTATTTGAATGATGAGGCATATGTATTGGAAGCCGGAGACAGTGTGAAGATTCCGGCGCAAATGAAACACAAATGGGAAAATGACTTTCAGCAACCAGCATCGATTTTATTTTCCGTGACGCCACCGGCGTTCTAAAGAATGACACATAAGATAAAAAGGGCAGAAACAGCAGGTGACACATAATGAATATGATGAGTGTAGTGACGTCAATCAGCATGCTCGGCTTTGTCGTGGTGCTTGGCATGTTGATTGGATCAAGAATAACGATTACGCAAGATGCGAAAAAGCTGTTAATGATCATTATAATAAACATAGCGATCCCGGCTGTCATCTTAAACGGGATCTTCAACACAAAAATAGACGACGGTTTACTCGAAATGATGCTTACGATCTTTCTGCTCTCGATTGCGTTGAATATTTTTTGTCTGGCGCTTAGCTGGGGGGCCGCGCATTTATTTGGCTTCCGCTCCCTCAAGGCGAAAAAGTTTGCTGTTTTGGCGGGGATCGGCAATTCCGGATTTATCGGCATTCCGCTTTGCTCAGAATTATTTGGCCCGACTGGCGGGCTGCTCGCGGGGATTTTCGATGCCGGTTTGGATGTTGTCGTCTTCTCGCTCGTTGTGATCATGCTTCAAGAAGGAAACGGGTTTTCCCTGAAAAGAATGAAAACGCTTATTAATCTGCCATTTCTGGCGGTGGTCACCGGCTTTGTCATCGCATTGTTTGGTTTTGAGACGCCCGTGGTCGCAAAAAATTTGGCCGCGTTTCTGGCTAGTCTCGCTGCTCCGCTGGCGATGATATATATCGGTTTGCTAATACCTGAATTTTTTCGCAAGAAGATTAACATTCCGGTGAAATTTGTCAGTCTTTCGCTGGTGATGAAGCTGCTGCTAATTCCATTGCTGACGATCGCTCTCTTAAGCTTTTTTCCACTGCCGGAGATGGTGCGAAAGGTCACTTATGTGCTGCTGGCAATGCCGACGATTACGCTTGCGCCTGTTCTTCTGGCGCGCTATACAAATGATGAAACGACTGGACTTATTGCAACGATTTATTCCACTGTCTTCTCGTTGCTGACGATTCCGTTCATCCTTTATCTGGTCAGTGCGTTATTTGGATTTTAACGGACCGCTTTTTCTGCCTGAAGAAGCGAAGGTAGATGGCGATCACATTAAACGATGTGGAAAAATCAAAGGAAGTGCTGATGCTAGGGGAGACGCCGTGGAGCGCCTATTATGGGTACGTGAAAGATAAGTTTGATATCAAATCGATGATAGGATGTAAACCTTTAAAATGGCCTTTGCTGCATTAGAAGCTAAATGGACTGCGATTCAAGCTAAATAAGTTACTTTTGTCATTTACTGTATTATAATGAAAGAACTACTTTCCATACTATGGTAGCTTTTGTAAAATAACAGTAGGTGATGCCATGCCATCATCCATTCACCACGAGTTACAAGAATGACAAAAGCTATACGATCAAAGTATGAAGAAAAAGGAGAGAAGCGAAGATGGAATTTGTAACTTTAAACAACGGTTTAAAGATGCCTCAACTTGGATTTGGTGTATGGCAGGTGGAGAATGAGGGGGCGACAGCTGCTGTGGCAAAGGCGCTGGAAGTTGGCTACCGCTCCATCGACACGGCAATGATTTACAAAAATGAAGTCGGTGTCGGGAAAGCGTTGAAAGAATCTTCTGTGCCACGAGAGGAATTGTTCATTACGACAAAAGTGTGGAATAGTGATCAAGGCTACGACAACACGCTGCGTGCCTATGATGAAAGCTTGGAACGGCTCGGTCTTGACTATGTTGACTTGTACTTGATTCACTGGCCGACGCCGAAATTTGATCAATATGTAGATACATATAAAGCGCTTGAAAAGCTTTATAACGATGGCCGTGTGAAAGCGATCGGCGTCTGTAACTTTGAGATTGAGCATCTTGAGCGGCTGCTAAATGAATGTGATGTCAAGCCGGTGCTTAACCAGGTTGAATGCCATCCATATTTGGTTCAAAAGGAAATCAAAGAGTTTTGCGCCAAGCATGATATTTTTGTTGAGGCATGGAGCCCGCTTGAACAAGGTGGAGATGTGCTAAAAGACGAAGTCATTACAAAGATCGCGGCCGTTCACGGGAAAACCCCTGCGCAAACCGTGCTGCGCTGGCATTTGCAAAACAACACAATTGCGATCCCGAAATCGGTAACACCAGCAAGAATCGAAGAGAACTTTAACGTATTCGATTTTGCGTTAACAGCAGAGGAGATCGAGCAGATCAGTCAGTTGAACATCGACAGACGCCGCGGCTCCCATCCGAATGACATGCATGTAAGATAAGGATAAATGGGCTGCCGGTAGCTGGTAATGAAAAATCCTTATTTTGAGGAGGATAACATGGAGGTCTTGCTGAATTATTTCGCCGCAGCGTGGGTTGTCCTTTTATTATTTGTGCTTATTGAACGGAAATACAGATCAAAAGCTCAAAAAGTCGGTTTTTATCTCTTGCTTTTTGTGATGATAAGTAATGTAATCCGGTAAGCAAAAAGCGAATGACGATAAAAGAGAGTACCCTTCATCAGGGCACTCTCTTTAGTATTGCCAGACGGGACAGCAAAGCACCCCTTGGCTTATTTTCCTTGCCAGTTAGGCTTGCGTTTTTCCATGTAGGCTTTCACGCCTTCGGCAAAGTCGTCGCTTCCATATACTTTGGAAACGACATCATCGAAGCTGTCTTCATCTAAAGCGGAAGCCTGAGTCTGGTGGATCCGGTTTAGCGCTTCTTTCGTCGCTTCAATCGTTAATGGGGCATTCTTACTGATCCGCTCTGCAATGGCCATGACTTCGTCGAAGAAATTCTCCTGATCAAAAATCGCAGTTAAAAAGCCGCGTGACAGGGCTTCCTCTGCTTTTAACAGGCGGGAAGTGAACAGTAAGTCCTTCAGCACCATCGAACCAAGCTGGCGGTCTAACCGTTGATAGTTTGCCAGACTGAGGCAGTTTCCAAGTGTTCTCGCCATTGGCGCGCCAAATTGGGCAGCTGGTGTGCCGTAGCGCAAATCACAAGTGGCAGAAATCATCATCCCGCCCCCTACAGCATATCCGTGGACTGCAGCAATGGTTGGCTTTGGAAAGTTTTCGAGCTCGTCAATAATCTTATCAATCCGTTTTTCATAGGCGATCCCGTCCGCTCCGGTAAAGCCTTCAAATTGGGAAATATCTGTTCCAGCCGCAAGCGCTTTCTCGCCATCGCCGCGAATGACCAATGCCCGCACGCTTGAATCCTCTGCTAATTGCTGAAGATACTCCTGAAACTGCTTATACATTTCCCATGTAATCGCATTCAATGCATGGGTGCGGGAAAGAATGAGAACGGCGACGGCCCCCTGCCGCTCTAGCTTGACCGATCCTTGCTCGTTGTTAACTGCTTCTGTCATTGAAAAGTCCTCCTTTAACGTTGCACTATTCTTATCATACCGATAAATAAAAATAATCTCAATACAATGATAAATTTGAAGCGGGAAAATATAATATTCTGTGAACATGCAGCGGCTTAAAGGGTCTCTGTTTATATAGATACGAGATAATATGGATTGAAGTACAAATTATCCATTTGCATTGAACGTGTTATTTGCACGTGTTAAAATAAGAATGGAAGGAGGGGCCATGAAGTCTTCGCGAGAAATCATTAAACTATTGGAGAACGATGGATGGTACTTAGTCAGAGTAGTTGGGAGTCATCATCAATTTAGACATCCTGTGAAAAAAGGCAAAGTAACAGTTCCTCATCCTAGAAAAGACTTCAAGCCCGGAACATTAAAATCAATACTCAGGCAGTCGGGACTGTTATAGCCTGTTGTGAAGGAGGTTTTATAAAAATGGCAAAATATATGTTTCCCGCAATTTTTGATCCTGGTACCGACGGGAGTGAGGGGTATACGATAACATTTCCTGATCTGCCTGGTTGTATTACGGAGGGATCTGATTTAAAAGAAGCAATGTATATGGCAAAGGATGCGTTAGAGGGTTTTTTATATAGTATGGAAGAAGATGGAGAAGAGATTCCAGTTCCTAGTATCCCATCAGCGATATCTGTGCCGGAAGGCGGATTTGTGGCTATTGTAAATGTGTGGACAGATATTGTGCGCGATGAAGTTGAAAATAAATCGATAAAGAAAACATTGACGATTCCCAAATGGTTGAACGATGCCGGAGAAGCAGAGAAGTTAAACTTTTCTCAATTGCTTCAGTTTGCGATTAAAGAACGATTGGGGATTAAACGAGGTGCTAAATAAAGTAGTTTGATGAGTGTGACGCCGCGCCCATCAATCCGCAATGTAAGACGAGACTTCGTATTCTCAACGGGGCAGTGCCGAAAGGTTGTTTTTACCTTTTGACGCTGCCGTTTTTTTTGCAGTGGAAAAAAGATTGATAATTAAAACTATACACGTTCGTCTAATCGTGTTACAATTTTACAGAAACGTAACACCGATCGTTTTATAGTGAATTCAATGTTATGTAGAAAAGATAAGAATGGGTAACAATTTGCGGGATGGTTCACGGAAGATACTGGCTCTGCACCGTGCTGCCAGGAGAAGCCGCAATGTGTTTTATTTGTCGAAAATAAAAAGCTGTGAAAGGAAAGAGAATGTCTGGGAACAAAATAGCCGGAATAAGAAAACTTTTTAACCGGGATGATCCGAATATGAAGGTGATTGTCTCGTTACTCGTCCTCATTAGTATCTTATCGATTATTTTAGCAATTGGAATCGGTCCTGTCTCGGTACATCCACTGACTGTGGCCAAAATTGTCCTCAGCAGGATTCCCTTTCTGTCCGAGTCTTTTGCTGTGAACTGGACGGACCTCGATGAAAATATCGTCTGGGGCTTGCGAATGCCAAGGGTCCTGCTCGGAATGATTGTGGGCGCTTCGCTTGCTGTTACCGGGGTAACGATGCAGGCCCTGGTCCGCAACCATTTAGCCGACCCGTTTATTCTCGGCGTCTCATCAGGAGCGGCGGCAACCGCGACATTGGGCATGCTGTTCGGTGTCTTTGCCTTTTTAGGGACATATGCGCTTTCGATCAGCGCCTTCATCGGGGCGGCGGCGACGATTATCATCGTCTATACGATTTCCCGGGTGAAAGGAAGAATCAACATTACCCAGCTTCTGCTTTCGGGTGTCGCGATCGCGATGATCATGGATGCGATTACAAACATTATAACCTTAAGCGCCCCGAATGCACTAGGGTTACATAATGCCACCTTCTGGATGTCGGGCAGTCTCGCCGGAGCGAAGTGGGGATATTTGCAGCTTCCTCTCATTGTGATCGTCGTTTGTATGACGGTGCTGATGATTCAGCATCGGGCGTTAAATGCCTTATTGCTGGGAGATGAAGCAGCCGGGACATTAGGATTCAATGTGAGCCGACTGCAAAAGCTGCTTGTCCTGATTGCTTCGCTTTTAGCCGGGGTGACGATTGCCGTCAGCGGAGCGATTGGATTCATCGGCTTAATGGTGCCGCATATGACACGCTTGCTCATTGGTTCAGATCATAGGCGGGTACTGATTGTGAGTGCTTTGCTTGGCGGAATTATCGTCGTCTGGACCGATGTCGCGGCGCGAATGGTGATTGCCCCGCAGGAATTGCCGATCGGTCTATTGACCGCTTTAGTAGGCGGACCGTTCTTCATTTGGCTTTTGAAGCGGAAATCACGAGTATGAAGGTGGTGAGAGGATGAAACTGCAAGTAGAGCAGCTGAGCTTTTCGTATGACGAGAACAAAATCATTGAAGATATTCACCTTCATGTGACGAAGGGGGAGTTTATCGGCATTATCGGGCCGAATGGCAGCGGCAAATCGACCGTACTGAAAAATTTATACCGGGCGCTTAAGCCGGATACCGGGGCGATGCTGCTGGACGGCGAAAATTTGTTGAAAATGAACAACAGGAAAGCGGCTCAGAAAATCGGAGTGGTCGGCCAGGAAAATGCGGTCCCGTTTGATTTTAAAGTGGAGGAAATTGTCGCGATGGGACTGAGTCCGCATAAGAAGCTGTTTGATGGCGACACGCCGGAGGATAAAGAAATCGTCGCAAAGGCGTTAGCGCAGACCGGGATGAAAGAGATGGCGAAACGAAATTATCTTCATCTTTCCGGCGGGGAAAAACAACGGGTGTTACTGGCGCGTGTCCTCGCCCAGCAAACGGATTTTCTCTTGTTGGACGAGCCGACCAATCATTTGGATATCCACTATCAGCTGCAAATGTTCGATCTGATTAAAGGGCTCGGCGTAACCGTGTTGTCGGCGATCCATGATTTGAATATCGCTGCCTTGTACTGTGACCGGCTTTACGTGTTAAAGGACGGTCGTCTGCAAAAGGCCGGGACGCCGGAGGAAATTTTGACCCCGGCAACGATTCAGGAGGTTTACGGCATTAAAGCCGATGTGAGGATACATCCGGTAACGAAAAAAATCTCAATTACCTATTTACCGGAAAGCCTAAATTTATAAAAGGAGAGGAACAAGATGAAAAAAAGGTGGATGAGTGTGTTCGTAATAGTCGCGCTGATCGGAGTACTACTGGCCGGCTGCGGCACAGCGGATCAGGAAGCAGGAGAAACGGAAGAAGCAGAGGGCACAGGTGCGCAGGAGGAAACGGGGGCGGCTGAAGAGGCTGTGACGGATGATGAGCCGCTAACCTTTGATAACTACGGGAGAGAAGTAACTGTAACGGAAAAGCCGACGAAGGTGCTGACATTGGGGCCGAACACGACTGAATTGTTTATTGCCCTTGGGTTAACGGATTACGTGATTGGCAATAGCCTTAAAAATCACAGCAGAGGCCCGCTTCCGGAGTATGAGGAAGAGTATGCGAAGATCCCTGAATTGACGTATGGGTCAGCGACGCGAGAAGCGGTGACGACGAGCGGAGCCGATTTTATTTACGGCATTGACTGGGAATTTGGCGGCGAGGGACTTGATGTTGAGGAGTTAGCTGGATTAGGGATGACGACGTACATGAACAGCGCGACGTCTCTGGAGGAAATGTATCAGGAAATTCGCGATCTCGGGAAAATTTTCGGAATTGAAGATGAAGCGGAAGCGTATGTCGCTGATCAGGAAGCACGGATTGCTGCTGTAGAAGAGACGGTTTCCGTTGAAGAACCGGTGAAGGTACTCGTTTATGACAGTGGCGGCGACGGTGTTTTCACAGCCGGCGGAACGAATTTTGAAACATTGCTGATTGAATATGCCGGCGGGAAGAATGTGTTCGATGATATTACCGATCAACAATGGACGACCGTAAGCTATGAAGAAGTGCTGGCGAGAGACCCGGACGTAATCGTCATTCACGATTACGATTCGCCTTCATTGGAGCAGAAAATTGAGGATATTAAAAATGACCCGGCGCTTTCACAACTGGAAGCCGTGCAAAATGAACGATTTGTCGCGATTGAGCTGGAAAGTGTTCTGCCGGGAAACCGGATGGCCTATACGGTGGAAACATTGGCGCAAGGCTTTTATCCAGACCTCTTTAACTAAAATAGAGAAGGAGTGGCAACAGCAATGAGTAAGAATGAACAGCTTTACAATGTCTGGTGGGATCATGCCGCAGAGGAAGAAAACATGGAAGCGCAGCATATTGATGGCTGGAAAGAGATTGTTTCGTATATGAAGGAAGAGGATCTTTCCCCTTATTCGGTGCTTGATTTCGGCTGCAACCGTGGCGGGTTTTTACGCTATCTATACAGCGTGAAGCCGTTTAAAGCAGGCGTCGGCATTGACCGCGGGGTTGAGTCGGTCAAGATTGCCAATGAAAGAAAGCGGGATCTGCCGCTTACCTATGTGGCAACGGGCTCTCCCGAACAGCTTGAGCAAAAGTTTGATCTGGGCTTCGCTTTGTCGGTCATTTATTTAATCGACGATTTGAAAACCCATGCCCGTAAAATCAAGCAGGTGCTCAAGCCGGGCGGGGTGTACTATGTGACGTATACCGATTTGAGTAATAACCCAAGTGCCGATCATTTTCAAAAGACGATTGAGCAGTACAGTCATTTAAAGGCGAATGTTCATACGCTCGATGATATCGCCTCGGCCTTTACACATGAAGGCTTCCATGTCCAGTTAATGAGAAAAAGACCGCGCAGCTTTATCGACATTTCCGGAGAGAGTGAATATTTTCAGTCGGTTCAGGATCAGGTAAAGGCCCAATACGAACAAGCCTATGTATTCAGGTTTTCGTTGCCGGATGCTTAATACTGAAGTGACGAAGACTATGTTGTTATACGTTTTTTAGAAAAACGACCACTTAGGGGCTGGGCAAAAGGTGAAAAAAGACTTTTGTCCCGGCCCTACTTTTTTTATAAAATATAGTTGACAGGTCGGAATAATAAGATTTATAATAAACGTATCTTAAGCTGATCGGCAAACGAAGGCCTAACCTTTTCGTCTTTTAAGGTTAGGCGTTTTTGTTTAGAACAGCCGTCGTTAGCTGAAAGCAAGGAACTGGTTTATCCAATGTCAATTTGATACATGAACCTATCAATTGAGGAGGTAAGCAAATGTCACAATTAAGTGAGGCAGTTCTTCGAAGGAAAGAAGAATTAATTAAAAAATTACTGCACTTAGGCGTTTATAAAAAAGATGGCCATCATCTTTACGAGCTGACCTTATCAGAGGTAGAAACAGAGTATGACAATGTCCGCAAACGAAGAGCGCTTCATAAAAGCGAACAAAGCTAAGGAGGAATTAGAGATGAAAGAAACCTACCCGGTGATTAAAGGAGCAGAAGCTTTTTACAAGGAAGGCAACGATATCGGAATCTTGATCTCGCATGGCTTTGTCGGTACGCCGCAAAGTGTTAAATTTCTCGGGGAAAAGCTGGCGGAATACGGCTATACCGTCTATGCGCCTCGTTTAAAGGGACATGGTACTCATTATAAAGATTTAGAGCGCGCGACATATCAGGACTGGTTTGCCGATGTCGAAGCAGGCTACAACTATTTGAAGGAGCAATGCTCGGCTGTGTTTGTTGTTGGGCAATCCATGGGGGGGAACTTTGGCCCTTTGGCTGGCCGATAAATACCCGGAAGTGAAAGGGCTTGTTCTCATTAATGCCGCTTTGCGTGTTCCTGGCTATGATTATTTGAAGGACGCCGCAGCTTCCACCTATGTTGATGAAGTCAGTCCGGATATTAAACGCCAGGATGTCGAGGAAATCACCTATGAGAAAGTGCCGGTTGCCGCTATTCATCAGTTGCAGGCACTAATGAGCCGTACTCCGGAAAAGCTTGCTCGAATCAATACACCTGTATTCTGCTTCAAATCAACGGAAGATCACGTCGTTCCGCCGGTGAGCACCGATCTCATTTTACGTGATATTGGTTCAGACCAAAAAGGGGTAGTGACGCTGACAAATTCCTACCACGTCGCTTCGCTTGATTATGAAAAAGAACGGATCGCAGAGGAGACTCGGCAGTTTATTGAACGGAATGCAAAGAGCTTTAATTATAAAAGGACGGGATAACATACAGGGGTAGGAATTACCAACAATAAGGGCTGGGAAAAGGCTGTTTTACCTTTTTCCAGCCCTTATATGCGTCAGTGTTTAAACAGGAAGGAGACGGGTATGGAAAAAAAGATATTGACAATGTTTTTTTTTGGGAGTAAAGTTTCCTTAGGGAAACAAACATTACCTAGACAAATATATTTGTCTACATAAAATGTTTGTGCATGTACGCATATTGAAAAAGAAACCAGGTTGATTGACTAAGATTTGGAGGGGAAATCATGAAAATGAAAAATTGGTTGTTCGTTATGCTGGCTGTCCTATTCGGTTCGGTACTAGCTGCTTGTAATCAGGCCGGAACCGGTACAACTGGTGTAGGGGAAGAGGCCGAGGAAACGATAAAAGTCGTGACGACGATCGCGCAAATCGGAGAGCCGTTGTCAGTGATTGGCGGCGAGCATGTTGAGGTAAACAGTTTAATGGGACCGTCCGTCGATCCTCATCTTTACAACGCTACTCAAGGTGATATCGCAACATTGCAGGAAGCGGACGTGATTTTTTACAACGGTCTTGATTTAGAGGTTAATATGGTCGAGATTTTCAATCAAATTGCTGCGGAAAAGCCGGTCATGGCGATTGGCGATACGATTTCAGAGGATCTGTTATTAGAAGAAGAGGATGGCGTGATTGACCCCCATATCTGGTTTGATATCCGCCTTTGGAAGCAGGCACTCGAGGCGGCGGTAGAGGAATTAAAAGCCTATGCCCCGGATCATGCTAATGATTTTGAAGCAAATAAAGACGCGTATTTCGCCGAGCTTGATGAACTTCAACAGGAGGCTGCCGAGAAGCTTGGCGGGATCCCGGAGGATCAGCGTGTTCTTGTAACAGCCCATGATGCCTTCGGGTATTTCGGAAACACATTTGAGATGGAAGTCATCGGCCTCCAGGGACTGAGCACAGAAGATGAGGTTGGCGTTTCTGACATTAACGAGACGATTGCCCTTGTGAAAGAGCATCAAATTCCCGCTATTTTCATTGAGACGAGTATCTCTGACCGGACGATTCAGGCTGTGATTGAAGGAGCGGCAAGTGAGGGAGTCGAGCTTGAATTAGGTGGAGAGCTGTATTCGGATGCGATGGGGGAAGCAGGCACGGAGGAAGGCACGTATATCGGAATGTACCGTCATAATGTGGAGACGATTTATCAAGCTTTAAGCGGAGGAGCTGAGTAAGATGGCAGAAGCTGTGCTGCAAGTGGAAAATTTAGCTGCGGCTTACCGGAAACAAACGGTGTTGCACGATATCGATGTCGAAGTCGAGGCCGGTTCGTTAACGGGAATCGTCGGCCCGAATGGCGCAGGTAAGTCGACGTTTTTGAAAACGATTCTGCAGCTTCATCCTGCTTTGTCAGGAACGGTCCGCTATTTCGGCCTGCCATTCAAAAAAGCGAAGAAACGAATCGGCTATGTGCCGCAAAGAGGCTCAGTTGACTGGGATTTCCCGACCGATGCTTTGGATGTCGTGACGATGGGATTATACGGAAAGGTCGGATGGCTCAAGTGGCCATCCCGTTTGCATCAGAAAAAGGCCTATGAAGCTCTTGAACAAATGGGAATGGCTGATTACGCCAACAGGCAGATCAGCCAGCTGTCAGGAGGGCAGCAGCAGCGCGTCTTTTTAGCGCGGGCGTTAGTTCAGGAGGCCGATCTGTATTTTATGGATGAACCGCTTGCCGGAGTCGATGCCGCGACGGAACGGGCGATTATGACTACGTTAAAAGAATTAAAGGCGCGCGGGAAAACGGTGATGGTTGTCCACCATGATTTGCAGACGGTTGAGGATTATTTCGACCATGTCCTGCTGCTGAACCGGACGGTGATCAACCATGGAAAAACGACCGACGTCTTTACAAATGATATGATTGCGAAGGCATATGGAGGAAATATGCGGTTAGTAAGAGAGGAGCAGCAGCATGTGGTCCATTCTCTTAAGCAGTAACACTCAATGGGTATTAATTAGTACGATGATTCTTGGAATTGCGGCTGGAATAATCGGCTGCCTCGCGTATTGGCGCAAGCAGAGCCTGATGAGCGATGCGCTCGCTCACGCCTCCTTGCCGGGTGTGGTGCTCGCATTTTTAGTAGTAGGAGAAAAGAATCTGTTCATTATGATTATCGGCGCGGCAATCAGTGCCTTGCTCGGTGCTTTCTTTATTCAATGGATTCAGACTGTGACACGGGTGAGCGCTGATACAGCGATGGGAATGGTGCTTTCGGTCTTTTTTGGCCTTGGAATTATGCTGTTGACGGTCGTCAACCGGACAGCCGGCGGAAATCAGAGCGGACTGGACGGCTTTATTTTCGGTCAGGCAGCTTCGATGGTCCGCTCCGATGTGTATACGATGACAAGCCTGGCGCTGTTCGTGATCTTCGTTGTGGTGATCGGTTTTAAAGAGTGGAAGCTTTACTTGTTTGATGCGGGCTTTGCCAAAGGTCTTGGTTTATCGCTAACGTGGATGAATATGCTTTATACGGCTGTGCTGGTGATCACGATCGTTATCGGTATCCAGGCTGTCGGCGTGATCTTAATTGCCGCTTTGCTCATTATTCCTCCGGTCAGCGCACGCTACTGGACGCAATCGTTTAAATGGATGGTCCTGCTTTCAGCACTCGTTGGCGGAATAGCAGGTTCTGCCGGCACTGCGATCAGCGCGCTGGGAAGTGGCTGGCCGACCGGTCCGTTTATTGTTGTCGCCGCGGCTGCCTGCTTTGTCATCTCCCTTCTTTTCGGCAAGGAGAAAGGGGTATTGATCCAATATATGCAATTTAAGGCCCAGAAAAGGCAGGCAGAGCGGGAACGGCTGAAAGCACAGCTTTATACTAAAGGAGCAGAATCATGACGTATACAGCATGGATTATTTTGACGGCGTCGTTAGTTGGTTTGTCCTGTGGTCTGATTGGCGTGTTTCTTATATTGCGAAAGATGGCGATGATGTCGGATGCCATCAGTCATACCGTGTTGCTAGGCATCGTCATTGCTTTTTTGATCACGCGCGAGCTGCAAGGTCCGCATATGTTAATCGGAGCGATCCTCGCCGGCCTGCTGACCGCCTTTCTCGTCCAATGGCTCCATTCATTGGACATTGAGCTTCATGCCTCGATGGGGATCGTATTTACGACCTTGTTTTCAATTGGTGTTATTTTAATTGCGACTTCAGTTGGAAATGCTCACCTCGATGTGAAGCATGCTTTGATGGGGGAGATTACCTTTGTCCCCTTTAACATGATGGAGCTGCCGATCATCGGAGAAATTCCAAGAACGACGGCGATGCTGGGCCTCGTATTTCTGATTGTCCTCTTCTTTGTTATCATTTTGTATAAAGAATGGAAAATTACCTCGTTTGATCCGGCGCTGGCGGCAAGCTTGGGAATACCGGTCCTGCTGATGCACTATCTTTTTATGAGCCTCGTTTCGATAACGACGGTCGCTTCATTCGATGCTGTCGGTGCGATTATGGTCGTGGCGATGCTGATTACTCCGGCGGCATCCGCTTATTTGTGGACAGATAAGCTATTGACGATGCTGATTCTAAGCAGCTCCTTCGGCGTCATTTCAGCAATTGTCGGCTATTATATGGCAGCTTGGATCGATACCTCGATTTCCGGCTCCATGGCATTTGCGACCGGGCTGGTATTTCTGATCAGCTTTGTTTTTTCAGCGAAGCACGGGTTAATTTCTAAGCGGATGAATGTGATAAACTCATAGTGGAAGGCATGCTATCACAGGGTTGGAATTCGACCTTTGCTGGAGCTGCTGAAAAAGTAGGATTTTTACTTTTTCAGCAGCTTTTTTGAGTTACGAAAAAGGGCTTTTTCTTGGTTTTTCTGATATATAACAGAAATGCGGGTTTAGTGGATTCGTATAACAATCAGTTAAAATAATCAAAAAATTTTAAAATAAATGATTGTTTTTATCGACTTTCTGTTATATTATAAAAATGCAAAATATATACTGTTATAGTACATTATTGCACGGAATAATGCGGAATGGCGACAACAGGTATTTTGCAAAAAAAGAAAGACAGGAGATGAGGAGAGTATGACGAAGCAAATTGGGCACATTGAAGCGGCAAGGCTACAGGAGCAATGGGAGACAGAGGGGCGCTGGCAGGGAGTCGATCGGCCATATACGGCAGAAGATGTGATACGTCTTAGAGGGTCGATGCAGATTGAGCATACACTTGCGCGGTCTGGAGCGGAGAAGCTGTGGAAGCTGTTGAGGGAAGAACCGTTTGTTCAGTCACTTGGCGCATTGACAGGTAATCAGGCTGTCCAGCAGGTGAAGGCCGGTTTGAAAGCGATTTATTTAAGTGGCTGGCAGGTGGCGGCGGATGCGAATCTTGCCGGCCAGATGTACCCGGATCAAAGCCTGTATCCGGCCAATTCTGTCCCGCAGGTTGTGAAGCGAATGAATAATGCACTCGCTCGGGCTGATCAGATTCAGCATATGGAAGGAGAAGGCGATGTTGATTATTTCGCGCCGATCGTTGCTGACGCGGAGGCCGGCTTTGGCGGACAGCTGAATGTCTTTGAGCTGATGAAAGCGATGATTGAAGCCGGAGCAGCCGGAGTTCATTTTGAAGACCAGCTCGCTTCCGAGAAGAAATGCGGCCACCTGGGAGGAAAGGTTCTCATTCCGACACAAACGGCGATTCGTAATCTCGTCTCCGCCCGGTTGGCTGCCGACGTTTCCGGTGTGCCGACTGTCATTATTGCCCGGACCGACGCTGATGCCGCCGACCTGATTACGAGTGACATCGATCCAGTAGATGGTCCATTCATTACCGGCGAACGGACAGCTGAAGGCTTTTACCGGACGAAGGCCGGAATTGATCAGGCGATTGCCCGCGGTCTTGCCTATGCGCCGTATGCCGATCTGCTCTGGTGCGAAACATCGAAGCCGAGCCTGGAGGAAGCGCGCCAGTTCGCTGAGGCAATTCATGCTCGTTTTCCTGGGAAAATGCTGGCCTATAATTGTTCGCCTTCATTTAACTGGCAGGCCAATCTCGACCGCGAGACGATTGAAACGTATCAAATTGAATTGAGTAAAATGGGCTACAAATTCCAGTTTGTCACATTAGCCGGCTTCCACTCCTTAAATTACAGCATGTTCGAGCTGGCCAGGGACTATAAAAAACGCGGAATGGGTGCGTATACGGAGCTTCAACAGGCCGAATTTGCGGCGGAGGAGCATGGATACACTGCAACACGCCATCAGCGTGAGGTTGGCACAGGCTACTTTGACGAGGTGGCACAGGTCGTATCGGGCGGGACAGCGTCAACGACTGCCTTGACGGGCTCTACCGAAGAAGCGCAGTTCCAGCAATAATTGTTCCGGCACAAACGTTTATTAGGAAGCCCCCCTCCTGATAAACAAGCGAAGAGCATTTGACCCTGGTCTAAGCAAGGTGCATAACCGCCACTAAAGCCCGTTGTAAGTCAGTTGATCGCAACGGGCTTGTCGCGAATGAAGCCAATGGCCCGGGCTCTGTGAATGCTAATATCTTCAAGCGGAGCCTGTATTTTAGTATAGAGGGAACAGAATGCTCCTCTATATAATGAAAGGAAGACTGAAAAAAGGACTGTGCGCGGATGAACAGACATCAACAAGTGATAAAGAAATACTGTGAAAGCCTGCTGGCGTCAGCCTGCGACGCGGCATTGCCGTCGATTGCCTACCGCTATTTACGCTGGAATGAACAGGAACAGTTTCAAACGAAAAGCATGGAGTGGTTGAGCTTAAATGCAGCATTGCTTGCCGAATTGGAGGAAAGATCACTCGATGACGTTCTGCTCACGGAGTTAAGGCGTGTAGCTCAATTTGAAGACGTGCACCGACTCATACCACATGAGAAAGAGCGGCAGGCCTTTTACCGATTTTCCAAAGTTATTCCTTTTCAAAAAAGAGAGAAAGGTCGCTGATGAAGCTGCTGAAAAGTGACGATTTTCAGCAGCTTGGTTATGTGTAAGGCTCTTCTTCATTTTTATCAGCTTCATCATGCGTATGATGAGCCTCGGGAAACTGCCGGGGAAGATCCTGATGCAAATTCCGGAATTCATAGCCGTAGCTATTATAGTATGTTTGATGCTCCCGCCACGGAGTGTCTTTGTTTTCCACGGGTACGTCCTTTCCTTTCGGCGTGCCGTAAGATCCTTCCGGAAATTCCTCTGCTGTCAGAAACGAGCGCTGTGTTTCGACATTTGAAAAGTCCGTATATTGCTCTTCCTTCTTTGCCATGTCATCACCTCTTTTATGAGTTTGTACATATAGTGTGGCCTTTTGCTGCAAAATTATAGTGGAAATGTAAGGGACGATAAGAAAAAGCCACTCTCCGGATTTTTGTTGACATGTAACCAAAAGGTTTCGTATGATGAGTGCGAAGCTTTAAATAAAAGAGGAGGAACAGGTGATGAGTAAATCTGAAGTACCTGAGATTCGCAAACAGGCGACCTTCCGCGCTTCGATCGAGAAAGTATGGGCGACAGTCGCGACACAAGAGGGAATAGAGGCATGGTTTATGCCGAATGATTTCAAACCTGAACTGGGGCATACGTTTACAATTCAGTCTCCTTTCGGCCCATCAGTTTGCAAAGTGCTGGAAATGGAGCCGCCGAACCGTCTGGCATTTTCCTGGGGAGAGGAAGGCTGGAAGATTACCTTTCTTTTAGAGGAGGCGGGGAATGAAACGGCATTTACACTGATCCACTCGGGCTGGGGAGCTGCCGATGAGATTCATCCGGGAGGACCGGGACAAACAAATAAGGAAATTCGTGAACGGATGAATCAAGGTTGGGAGGCTATCGTTCAAGATAAACTGCGACAAGTGGTGGAGGCATAATGGGAGCTGAAAAGCTTGATGTTTTTCAGGCTATTGCTGACCCGACAAGAAGGAAATTATTACGGTTGCTCGCCGGAGAACGCCAGTCGGTTACGACCCTCAGTCAGCATTTTCCGATAAGCCGGGTTGCTATATCGAAGCATTTGCGCATCTTGGAAGAATCCAAGCTGGTGTCTGTCAAAAGGATTGGACGTGAAAAACGTTATCAGCTTGAAGCCGAAGCGCTGCTTGAGGTGAAGGAGTGGCTTTCCTTTTATGAGCAATTTTGGGATAATAAAATGACGACTCTGAAACATCTGGTCGAAAACGATCATGATTAAGGCTCAAAGGAATGACTTTTAAGCGTGCTGAATGTACGGACAGTAGAGAGAGAAATAGAATACGTTTAAAGGAGGGATAGTAAGTGACTTTAGAGAAAACGAAGGCAACGGGTGAGGAACTATCGTTAAAGTTATTTATCGTATTATCCCGGGCTGTGCAAACAGTAAGAAAAAAAGTGGAGGACGATATCCGTTCCTACGGATTAAATCCGACTGAGTTTGCTGTGCTCGAGCTTATTTACCATAAAGGGGATCAACCAATTCAGAAAATCGGTGAAAAGGTGTTGATTGCCAGCAGCAGCATCACCTATGTCGTTGACAAATTAGAAAAGAAACAACTGATCAAACGAAAGCCCTGTCCGACAGACCGCCGGATCATCCATGCTTCGATTACTGAGAAAGGGAAAGAGCGAATGGACGAGATTTTCCCTCTCCATAAGGAAGCGCTGTTGACGATTTTTGCCGGGCTGGAGTCAGGTGAAAAAACAGACTTGATTGAATTGCTGAAGAAGCTGGGCTATTACGCTCAAGGTCTTGATAAGCTTCGAGATGTGAAAGCCGGGGAATAAAAAATTGGTGCCCTGTGCAACCTAAAGTAGAAGAAGCAAGAGATACAGAAATTCAAATTCACTTACAAAATTAAAGTAATTTATCTTGAATTAAGAATATATTACGTGGTACTATATAAAGCAGAGATAAACGAGCTGAAATTTTTTCGTTTATCGAAGGTTATCCGCGCTCAAAACGTGGAAAGTAGGTGAACAGCAATGGGTTTCTTTGCGAAATTATTTGGTCAATCAAATCAAAAGGAGTTGGAGCATGTGTCAATCAAATTAGCGGTGATTTACTACAGTTCAACAGGAACCAATTATCAAATGGCAAAGTGGGCTGAAGAAGGTGGAAAAGCAGCAGGTGCTGAAGTGAAGGTGCTGAAAGTTCCTGAGCTTGCCCCGGAAGCGGCGATTGCCTCAAATCCGGCATGGAAGGCTCATCTTGAAGCAACGGCGGATGTTCCTGAAGTAACGCTTGACGATCTCGAATGGGCAGATGCGATTATTTTCAGCGCGCCAACACGTTTTGGTAACGTACCTGCGCAATTAAAGCAATTCCTTGACACAACAGGCGGATTATGGGCGACAGGCAAATTAGCGAATAAAGTTGTCAGCGCGATGTCTTCAGCGAGCAACGCTCACGGCGGTCAGGAAGCAACAATTCTTTCCATCTATACGACAATGTATCACTGGGGTGCGATTGTCGCGGCTCCTGGCTATACAGATCCGTTGCTGTTTGCTTCCGGTGGAAATCCGTACGGAACAAGTGTAACCGTCGACCAAGAAGGTAATATGCAGGAAAATGTAGAAGAAGCGGCAAAGTACCAGGCGAAACGCACCGTACAAGTAGCCGAGTCGCTGAAAAAAGGAAATCAATAAAAGCAAAATATCCAAACATTAGTAGCGCAAACCAAGGTGATGGTTTGTGCTACTTTTTTTCGTGAAAGGAAAACCAAATCAAAGAAACGGAGTGCATTGCCAAGAATGAAGAACATTGAATGCATGACCAAAAAAAGATAATATAAGTACTAATAAGTTGATAGCCATTCCACTTACAACGGTCGAAAGTATTTTACTGTTTCCTATTAATGATAGGGGGATAATCAGGTGGAGAATGAGAGAGAGTTTGTTAGTGTTAAAAATTTTATATTTATAAGCTTTTATAGTTTTATTACTTCCATAATGTTTATCTCTATTAATGAAAGTAGAGAAAGAATTATTCTTCACCTTTCAATGCAAGATCTGATTATAAATATCGTTATCTTTTCTGTGTATTTTCTGATTATCTTGTTGATCTATCAATCAATCCTCAGCTTTATTAATAAGAAGTTATCCTTTTCTTCTTCAGTGGTGATAAAAATTCTTTTATTTATTGGGATCGTGTACTTGAGTATAATGAAATTCAAAGTACATGATGGAATACTGTTCAGTAGTTTTCTTGCGATTTATTTAGTGAAAGAAATTGTTTATGATTGAATTTTACTGCATGGAACCATTTTAAGTTTCCAGTGGGGCAGGCTTTTTTTGTCATAAAACAGTCACTCTCAAAGCGGGCATTATTCTCCTGTTTCCACTATAATAATAGGTGAAGTGAAGTCTTTCTAATGTTCCGAAGGTGTATTTGCTTCAGTTGATATGTGAAATGTTTCACTAAATTAAACCAATAATTTGCAGTGAGGAGATTCTTACTATGAAGGAACTCAAGCAATTTGCAAATGAATATAAAATGAGCCGGATATGGCTCGTCGTCATTGCGGTACTGACCGCGGCGACGATTGTTGCCCAGGCCTATTTCTTCGTGACCGTTGTCGAGCGGGTCTTTTTAGCGCATCAGTCTTTTGCCGAAGTTCTGCCATTTTTATACGGGCTGCTCGCCGTTCTTGGAGCGAGAGCGTTTCTTACTTATTTACATGGACGAATCGGAGTGGGGATTGCGACCCGCGTGAAACAGCGGGTTCGTCGGGCCTTGCTTGAAAAATACAGAGATGACCCGCTTCAGACTGCGCTACAGCGTCAGTCGGGGGAGAAGGTGAGCACGATGATGGATGCGGTCGATGAACTGGACAGCTATTACAGCACCTATCTGCCGCAGCTGATTCAAACAACGGTCGTGCCGCTCGTCATTCTCGGGGCGGTCTTTTCCCAGCATATTCCGACCGGGATTATTATGATCATTACAGCGCCGTTCATTCCGCTCTTCATGGCGATCATCGGGATGAAGACACAGGCCAAGTCGGAGGAGCAACTGGAGAAGCTCGCCGCCTTCTCGGGTAGATTTCTTGATACGATTCAAGGGCTCGTGACTCTGAAGCTTTTTGGCCAGGCGAAGCGGCAGAAAGAAGTAATCCGCACAAGCAGTCTCGGCTTTCGTGAGGCGACGATGGAAGTGCTGAAAATTGCCTTCGTCTCCTCGTTGATGCTTGAATTTATTTCAATGCTCAGCATGGGGATTATCGCGCTCGAAGTAAGCTTGCAGCTTATTGTGTTTCAAGGGATCAGTTTCTTTGCCGCCTTCTTTGTGCTCGTGCTCGCTCCTGAATTTTATTTGGCATTAAAAGAACTGGGAAGTGCGTTTCATACCGGGCGCAGCAGCAAGGGGGCTGCGGCAAAAATTTCAGCAGAGCTGGCGGAAGAAGCACGGAGACTGGAGTGGGGAGGATTGTCGCTGCCTGATGAGCAACCTCCGGTAATCGCCTTACGAAATGCCGGCTTTCGTTACGATGAAAAAGGGTTTGTTTTAACGGATGTGACTGTTGATATTCCGCCGTACGCACAAGTGGCAATTGTTGGACCAAGTGGATCGGGGAAAACGACACTTCTTAATGTGCTGAGTGGTCTGCTGCCGCTTTCGCAAGGAGAGCTGCTGGTGAATGGTAAGCCGCTTTCTGCCTATGAGGAAGCTGAGTGGTTCGCTAAGTTAAGCTATATTTCTCAGCAGCCTTACTTATTCAGCGGAACGATTGAAGAGAATATTGCGATTGGCAGTACCAGGGCTGTGAGCAGGCGGGAAATCGAAGAGGCGGCCCGGCAGGCTGGAATGGCCGAGGTGATCGCAAATTTGAAAGACGGTTATCAAACACGAATCGGCGAGGGAGGCCGCGGCCTTTCAGGTGGAGAGCGGCAACGGATTGCCCTCGCACGCGCCTTTCTGAAGCGACCAGCGGTGATTGTCTTTGATGAGCCGACGACCGGTCTTGATTTGCGCACAGAACAGATTCTCTCACAGGGGCTTGCCGAGCTGGCGCAATCATCGACAGTGATCACGGTCGCGCACCGTCTGCACACAATCAAGCATGCTGACCACATTCTTTTTCTAAAGGGTGGGCAAGTGATCGGAGCCGGCACGCATGAGCAGCTGCTGGAGCGTGTGGAAGACTACCGTAAGATGACTTCGATACAGCGGGGAGGGAGAGACGGATGAAGGAACTGGCAGTAGTTATGAAACTGATGCTTCATGAAAAAAGGGACATCGTTTACTCGGTTATCGCCGGCTTTTTAGCCGGAATTGCCGCTGTCGGCCTGTTTGCTTCAAGCGGTTATCTGATCTCCAAGGGGGCGCTCATGCCGCCCTTGTATGCGTTGACGGTGACGATTGCTCTCGTTAAGCTCTTTGGCTTTTTACGGGCGCTCGGGCGCTATGTCGAGCGTTACTATTCGCATCGCGCTACGTTTACGATTTTGAGCCGGCTGCGCCTTTCCTTTTATGAAAAGCTTGAACCGTTGGCGCCAGCGCTTTTTCAAAAGTATCGCAGCGGCGATCTGCTGGCACGAATTGTCGGTGATGTCGAAAGCCTGCAGCATTTCTTTTTACGGGTCTTTTATCCACTCGTCGTTCTGCTGCTCGTTTTTTTCGCGACGATTGTCTTCACCGCCTTTTATTCAGTGGCGATTGCGCTCGTCTTTCTGGCCGGTCTTTTCTTAACGGGGGTCCTCATTCCGGCTTGGTTTGCTCTGCGTCAGCGAAAACTGAAAAGCAATCTCCGTGACAAGCGGGGCGAGCTGTCAACGGAGGTGACGGAGTTTCTTTTCGGCTTTAAAGACCTTACGCTATACCAGCAGCAGGCGAATAAAGAAGCTGAGCTGTCGCAGGCTGCAGCTGAGTATATCAGCGAGCAAGAGAGAGAAGGCCGGCAGATTCTGGCAAGCCACGCGGTCAATACAGCTGCCTCGCTGCTTGTTTCATGGGTTGTGCTAGCTCTCGGCGCCTATTTGGTGACGACAGGAGAGCTTGACGGGCTGTTTTTAGCGATGCTCGTGATGATCTCGCTCACGGTCTTTGAGAACGCGACGCCAATGGCTGCTTTTCCGAGCTATTTTGAAGATAGCCGCAGTGCGGCACGGCGCTTGGCTTCCGTCGTGGAACAGCCAGTGCAGGAAGAGGCAGAAGCGGAGCGACAATCGCCGGGGAATGAAGTGCCGGAGATTCAGTTTGAGCGTGTCAGCTACACCTATCCAGGTGAGGGACGACAGGCGTTAACGGACATCAGCTTCGAACTGAAACGCGGCTCGAAAACGGCGATCGTCGGGGCGAGCGGCTCCGGTAAGTCGACGGTACTCCAATTGCTTCTCGGAATCGTCGGACCTGAGCAGGGCGTCATTCGCTGGAACGGAAGCGAGCTTCAGCAGCTGGAGAAAGAAAAAATATGGGAGCAGGCGAATGTGATTCTACAGGAAAATCACTTCTTCTACGGGACGATTCGTGACAATTTGCAGCTTGCTTCTTCTGGGGCTGACGACTCGGAGATGGAAGCTGTGCTGAAGCGGGTGACGTTGGAGCACCTATCATTAGATGATCATGTGCTCGAAAAAGGGGAAAACCTCTCCGGCGGTGAAAAGCAACGGCTGGCGCTGGCGCGGGCACTGCTGAAAAAGGCGCATATCTGGCTGCTCGATGAGCCGACCTCCTCAGTGGATGCTTTAACCGAAGAGCGCCTTTATCAGGAGCTTTTTCAGCAGGCGTCAGAGGCGACGGTCGTGTTGGTCAGTCATCGTCTGACCGGTTTGGAACAAATGGATCAAATTATTGTGATGGAAGGTGGTCGCGTGGTTGAAGCGGGCAGCTTTGCAGAATTGATCAGAAAGCAGGGCTATTTCTATCAAATGAAGGAAATTGAAAAAGATGTGATCGGGTAAAAAAGAAGGCGGAAATGAAAAGTGGAGCTCCTTTTGTCGAAAAGGAGCTCCACGGAATTGTGTAAAGAGCTTGAGACAAAACTAGCTTTAAAAGATCGGGGCGGTTCCGCTCATTGCTTAGAGGCTGATTTTCTGAATTTCAAGGATTTTTCCTTGTTCACTTAATGTTTTTAAGGATGTAAGCATATGATTTATTTTTTAGCTTACGTTCTGGTAAATAAAGTGGAGGGTGGCCCGCCGCTAACGGTTCGGGACACCCTCCATAACAACCCTCGTAAGGTTTATTTGCTTTTAAACGTATCGAAAAACGCATTGAATCCTTCCACGAATTGAAAGGCAAAAATACTAACCGCAGTTACAGACAGCATTCCAACTACAATCAATCTCATCCACATCATAATCGAACGACCTCCCTGGTAAATTAGTTTTTTATAAAACATTTAATAGGAAGGGGATGAGATGACGTAATTACTTTGATACTTAATCGGCCTTAAGAAAAGAAAGACCCGTAAATAATACCAAACCGGTACGGCGAAGACAAGAAGAAGTACCGGAACGAGCTGTTCCAGCGGGAGAGCCCAGGAAACAACCATTTTCAGCTTACCGTCTCCATGGTCATAAAAAGCATGACCGCTGCCATGATCATAGAAGTGAGTGATGTCGGCCGTTTCCAGCGGATGCATCGTCGTATAGCTCGACTGATCATGAAAGTAGACATAGATTGAAAGAAGAAACGCAGTTAAGATTGTCAAAGCACAAAGTCGTTTCACAGCTGTTTCCTCCCCCATGTAAGCTTACCTCTATCATACTCCGAAAAACACAATTTGAAAATGAATTTCTCACTTATCTGAAAAATTAGTTTTCTCGGAAGCGGAGAAAAAATTAGCTTGAGGAAGTCACCGGCTCCACACTGTAGGTTAAAGAAAAACTGCTACGACGAAGCTGACCTTTGTTGTTGCGGCTTCTTTGTTAAATAGCTGTGAGCCAGCATCCCGGCCATGATCATCAGCAGACCGATGATTGCCGCGGCGGAAGGGAATGGACTGGCCAGCAGCCACATTTCACCGAGCAGCACGAATAAAACCTGGGCTGACTGGGTCGCTTCCACGGCGGCTAAACGATCCGGGTTTTCATGGACACGGTCGGTTGCGATAAAAAACAGCGTCGTAGCAATGACACCGGAGCTGACGGCAACGATAAACGCCTGTAGCAGCTGGCTTGAAGAGGGAGGACCAATCGTGAGCAAGCCATAGACTGCCAGAACGAGCCAAAACGGAAGGGTGGCCAGTGTCATGCCAAACACCCGTTGGAACGTATCGAGCCGCCCGCCGCACAGTTCCATCATTTTGCGGTTTCCTAAAGGGTAGGCAAACGCCGCGACAACGACAGGGAGCATACTGAACAGCACAACTTGAAACGAAACCGTCGTCGCGTGCTGCAGCTGGATTAGCAGGACACCGGCAAGGATGATAAAGGAGATCACCAGTGACTTCAGCGGCAAGCTGTTTTTTATTCGTTCCGTGCCTGTCGCTGTTTTTATTTCATGGAAAAACAACGGCGTAAGCAGTACGCCGGCGACGATCGTCAGCTGCCAGGTGCCGGCGACGAGCCAGCCCGGTCCAAAGGCCGCGGCATAGGTGATCGGCGCGTAAAAGAGTACGAAGCCAACAAAGCTCCAGCCAATCCACGACAGAGGCTGTTTCTTTATTTCAAATAAAACTTGTTTCGTATTCTTTCTTACAAGTACAATAAGAAGAAAAAAGGGAAACATGAAAATAAAGCGCAGTGACGAGCTCCAAATCCAGCTTCCTCCTGTTACTTCCATTGAACGGTTTAAAATAAAGGTCACGGCAAAAAACATGGATGCAATGATTCCAATAAGAATTTCCTTCATCGACTCACCTTTTTCACTCTGTATATTAAAATATACTATTGATAAACTATAATATACTATCTTTCGAATAAAAAAACTACTAAAAAAGGAGGCCTGCTGCCGATGAATTCGAATATTACTGATGCAGAAGCGTTAGCTAAACATCTCGGTGCGACTTTGCGGAAGCTGAGACAAGAGCGGAAAATGAGCTTGCAGGAGTTGGCGGCGGTCACCTCCGTCAGTAAACTGACCCTCGGCAATATCGAGCGGGGGGAAGCGAATCCGTCGCTGGCCGTCATTTGGAAAATCGCCAATGGGTTGGCAGTGCCGCTTTCCGTCCTGCTAAATGAACAGAAGGATATTCAAATTTCGCGCTGCCATGAAGGAAATAAAGTTGTCAGTGCCAATGAAGCGTGCACGCTCGAGCCGATGTTTGAAGTGTCCGGCTACGGCTCCAGCGAGATTCATCGGGCGTTTCTTCAGCCGCACAGCGAGTATCGTCCCGGCGCCCATCAGCAGGGCGTGACGGAGTACGTCACAGTGATGGCGGGGCGCCTGAGAATGAAGATTGAAGAAGAGTATTACGAGCTAAACCAATATGACTCGATCACCTTCAACGGTGACAAAGTGCACGCCTACCAAAATCCCACCTCAGAAATAACCGTCCTCCACTTCGTCATGACCTATACAAATTGAAGATCCTAGGAAAAGGTTGGTTTTTACCTTTTCTTAGGATTGAAACAGTGAGCGGAGTCTGCACCTGGTTTTTAAAAGTTGATACCGAAGTGGGGTTCTTCGGTATCAACTTTGTGCAGAACGGAGCCCCTGTAATGCTTTTTCAAACTGCTTCCATAGACAAGTCCGAAGCAATGAGCGTAACCGCCGCGATCTTTTAAATCCCGGTGTGAGTGGGTTTCTCACACCGGGATTGTGGCGAGTGGAGCATGCTAATATGCAAGGCTGGTTTTATTTTTTCCAAGCCAATGCTTTTGAGCTACCTCTACTATCAGACCTGTTCCAGGTTTCATTTCCTCAAGCTTTTCCAGCCGGCTTCAATTTCCTAACGACAAGAAGCGGGGTCATGCCGATGGCGATCAGCAGTGCTAAAAAGGCCGGGAGGTAGGATTCTGTCGAGCTGGAGCTGTAAACGGCTGCAAGTAACCCGACACTTGACACCCGTCCGGCGCTTAAGGCCATTTCACGGGAGATGACCAATTCAACTCTTGTGGCGCCCCGGTCATCAAGCTCGGCAATATTATTCAGCGACATCGTGTTAAACGGCACTTCAAACAGCGGAATGCTGATTGCCGCGACAATCCCGTACGCGATGAGAATCCCCCAGTTGACGTCAAAAAGAAACAGACTGAGCGCGCTGCTCAAGCCAAGGTTACCCGCGACGAGCAAAACCTGCTTTGACTGACTCATTTTGCATTTTCCGACGATATAATAGGTGAGGACCGACAGAAGCGTTGTGACGAAGACGAAATTACCCAACACCGATTCACTTCCCGTTACCATGAACACCCAGACGACAATCACAAAGGAGATCACCCCGTCCCGGAAAGAGAGACCGACAAAGGCGAGGGAGAGCAGTTTCCATTCACGGTTGTGGTGAACATCGATGATTTTTCGCCAGCGAAACCGTTCTTCCATTTTGTAGGCCGGCAATAAGGTTGTGAGCCAGATTGTATTGGCGAACAAGATGAGAGACAGGAAGAAAATCAGCTGATAGCCATAAAAATGAGGCAGGAAGGTCACGATCAGCCCGGCGATAAAAGGACCGAGCATTTGCGATAGAGAGCCGAACAAGCCGTTTACTCCGTTAAACCAAAGCCGGTTATGCTCACTCGTTAAATCAACGGAGAGAACATTAATCGAAAGCCAGTAAAAGCCTGAGCCGACTCCGAAAATAAAACCAAGTAACGGCACCCAGTCGATTGCCTGCTCAGCTAATGCTAAAATAGCGAGATAAAACAGCAGCTGCAAGCTGCCGCCGATGATCAGGCCGATTTTCCTGTCCTTCTTTTTACAGAGCCAGCCGGCAAAGACGAAGGCTGGCAGCCAGGTAACGTAGGCGATAAAATTAAAGAGAGCCACCTCGTACATATTGTCAGACAGACGAAAGAGAAAGACATTCACAAACACATTCGATAAACTGTTTGCGAGAGCATTGATGCTGATAATGGCCAGAAGCAGCTTCGTCTCCCGGGGGAGGACTGCTTCATGCTGTAAGGAGAGTTCGTTCAACGGCCCGGCTTTCCTTCAAAGTACATCGGGTTGCTCATCGCCGCCATCATTTCCTGTCCAGCCTCTTCGATATATCGCCATACCTCAACTCTGACAAAGAATTGCCCGTTCACTTCAACCGGGACTTCCAGCTGCGTCTCGTCAGCCTGATGAATCAATTCGTTTTCCACCTGATCATTTGATATAAACTTGATTCGGTCCCCGCGCGACAGCCTCTCAAATCGGGCGGTGACCTGTGCAGGAGCCGGAAGTGGGACGACATCGCCCGTTGTATATGACTCGCACGACAGGCTGACAAACGGTCCATCTGGTAAATAGCTTACCGACACTCTCCGCTGTTCGATCGCCCGTAAGATGCTTTCGCCGGAGCGGGAATCGCTGTACACCCACACTGTCGGCGTGCCGTGCTGGACATAACGGTGGGGCCGGTGTGTATCACTGCCGCCAATGGCCGGGATTCGTTTACCTTGACAGAGCTGCTGATGCCACCAGTCAACTGTTTTTGCATTTGCTTCGCGCCAAGGGCCGTTCCAGACTTCGACAAAGTCATAGTCGAGCTCCCAATCCCAATGCCAGCCACACTGCGGACAATGGGGGTGATTGAGGCTTATTTTGGCGCCGGCCGTCTTCGCTTCAGTAAGCCGTTCTCTGACCTGGTCGTCGGAGATCGCCCGGAAATCGCGCACCGGGTCAGCGACACCGAAAAAATTACAATGACCGAAGTTGGTCGTTAATTCCATCCCCGGTATGATCGTAAGGGGGCTTTCTTTATGAATAAACTGATTTTGACTTGTCGTATTATGATCGGTCGTCGCGATAAAGTCCAATCCTTTTTGCTCGCAAAGCTCAACGATCTCATCAAGTGTGTAGGATCCATCGCTGTGAACGGAATGCATATGAAGGTCGCCCTTTAGCCAGGCGGGCTCCATTTCGGTAAGCGTCACTGTTACCGTGACGCTGCACGGGTTTGGCACGCGGTAGGCACCGAGGATGATCGCCCATTCTCCCACGGGGATGCTGCCGGCCCGATAGCCTGGAGTCGCTGTCGTTTCCTCAATATTAAAAGACGAACGGGCGCCGCCACTCCAGCCGCGAACCTGTTCTGTGTCCTGGACACCGAGGTCAATCACGCACTCCCCATCCTCGACGTAATAGTCGGCCTGAATGCCTGCTGTGCGGGGCGGGACGTCGAAGGAAAGCTCAATGTACTGATGTTGTTCTTCGGGCATAATCATTCTCGTAAGTGTGAGTTGTTTCTGTTTCAACACGTCGTCCTCCTATTCTTTCGTTGAACCTGACATAATCCCTTTGACGAAATATTTCTGGATAAACGGATAGATGATCAGCAACGGAATGAGTGCAATCATAATTCCGGCCATGCGAATATTCGGTGTTAAAAAATAGCTGCTGGATGAAGCATCCGACTGCAAAATGAGCGAACGCAAGGCAACCTGCAATGTATATTTACTTGAGTCCGTAATATAAAGGAGCGCCGGGAGAAATTGATTCCATCTGCTCACAAATTCAAACAAGGTCACCGTCGCCAGACCCGGTAAGGACAAAGGCAAGTAAATCAAAAACAGGATGCGAATATGACCGGCTCCATCAATATTGGCTGCTTCTGCCAACGATTTCGGCACACTGAGGAAGTAATTTCTCATTAAAAGAATGCTGAAGCCGGAAACGAGACCAGAGATCACGAGGGAGGCCAGTGTATTTAAAAGGCCGAGGTCACGATTAACGATATACAGCGGAATCATAATCGCCTCAGCCGGGATAATCATCGTTACAATAATAAAGGTCGTCATCAGCTTTCTTCCCGGTAAGTCACGTTGAATCAGGACATAGCCGGCAATCGCCGCCAGGAAAACGTGAAAAAACGTACCGAAAATCGTTACAATTGAGTTGTTCAGAAAAGGACGCCACAGCTCGATCCGGCTCCAGACGGTTGTATAGCCTTCAAGGCTGAACTCTCGCGGCCAAAGCTTCACACCAGGGGACATCGATGCCAGGCTGGTGGACAGCGAAATCGCCAGCGTATTCAGGACAGGCAGCAGCATCGTCAGGACAAGCACGGTTAAAAAAAATCCATTGATAAGTCGAAAAGCTATTCCTCGATTCAAGAAGCTCAATCCTCCTTGTCATAGCGAATGAGAATACGCGTGACAATCGTTAGTAGAAATGTTGCTAGAATAACTAAATAAGCAGCAGCCGAAGCGACACCCATTTGAAATTGCAAAATTCCTTTTTCATAGGTGTACATCATAATGACATCTACCTTGTGGGCAATCGCCGGATTGCTCATCATAAAAATTTGATCAAAGATTTTCAGAACGGACATAATGTTCAGCATTAGGACGATTTTCATCGTGGGTATCAGCTGCGGCAGCGTAATATAACGGGTTTCATGCCAGAAATTAGCCCCATCGATTCGCGCTGACTCATAAAGCGACGGATTGATGCCGACGATCGCCGCTAAATAGATGATGCAGATGTAGCCCATTTCCTTCCAGATGGCCGTGAAGATCATCACCGGGCGGGCGTATTGCTCCTGGGTTAAAAATTGCACCGGCTCCAGCTGAAACCATTTTAATAATTCATTGACAAGGCCCCCATCCGGTGAAAGGATAAAGATCCAAATGCCGCCGACAATGACCCAGGAAAACAAATGGGGGAGATAGATGATCGTTTGCGTAAACTTTTTCAGGAATTGTTTCGTCAGTTCATTAATCGCGATGGCGACAATGATTGGGAACGCAAAGCCGATGATTAAGATGCCGCCGCCGATCAGAACGGTGTTTTTCATCACGAGCCAGAATTGAGGGTCCTGCAGCACGGTGACGTAATTCTGGAAGCCGATAAAGGGTCGGTCGCCGATCAGCCTGAAATCTTGTAAGCTGATCAAAAATCCGCGAACCAGCGGGTAATATGCGAATAAAAGAAAATAGATAAAGATCGGAATCATCATGATATAAAGAGTAAAATGACGTTTAAAAAGCATGCCAATCGTCCTCCTGCATTTGAATAACAGCAGGAACAACAGCCGGAAGCGGCATGATGAAAAGCACCTCCGGCTGCTCATTTACGACAGGGCCGTACTGCTGTTTGTTTCGTTTCATTTCATAGCTGTTTAGTTGTCAATCAGATCAGCTGCGAGCAGCTCGCCATGCATTCTTTCCACCGCTTCTGGGGCCGGCATGTCGCCGGTAATCGCTGCGAACACGTAGCGCTCGACGATTTTCTCGGCCTGTGGCCAATCGGCAGTTGAGACTTCCGGCTGAGCATGCTCGATAATAATCGCCTGCGCCTCTTCAACCCCAGGCAGCGTGCCGAACGGGTTTTCCCAATTCGTGTTATTCGGGAAGACGACACCGTGATCCATATTGGCGATCTCACCTAATTCGGTTAATTCATATTCCCCGTTTTCATCTACTGTGTAATGCAGGTCTTTAACGCCCAACGTACTGACCGTATTACCCTCCGGAGTATGCCAGAACTCAAGAAACTCAAGCGCGGTTTCTGGATGCTCGGCGTTAACTGGGATCGCCCATACACTCGGGTCACCACGGCGCAGCATGAATTCCCCATTTTCATCAGGCGCACCAGGCAGTCCTTTGGCCATAAAGCTCGTATTCGGGTCATCGTTCAAACGGATGTTGTTAAAGAGCCCGACCCATGCATCCCAATATGTGACGACTCCAACACGGTCGGAGAGGAACAGCTCTTGCATGTTACCACTGTCATTTGTCGCGAAGTTCGGGTCGAGAATTCCTTCCTCGTAAAGCTTAGCAAACCATTCATACACCGGAATCGCCGCCTCCGTTGCGTACGGAATCGTCCGCGAGCCATCATCCTCAATCACATAACGCGCCTTCACGCCCGCCGCGCTCATAAACCCTTGAATGTCGTAAAGACCGGCAGTCGTTAAGCCGTACGTGTCATCCTGTCCAGTCCCGTTTGGATCCTGTTCGGTAAA
Organism: Halalkalibacter oceani; assembly: GCF_023715705.1. Lineage (GTDB taxonomy): Bacteria > Bacillota > Bacilli > Bacillales > Bacillaceae_D > Halalkalibacter > Halalkalibacter oceani_A. The sequence continues at coordinate 136,722 of NZ_JAMBOS010000005.1, read as the reverse complement.
GGCCTTCAGCACTTGGTAGTAGTCATCAAGCGTTGTCGGTTCCTCAAGCCCTAAAGCTTCAAGCCAGTCCTGCCGGATAAGCGGCATCGTTCCGCCTTCAAACTTGTTGAAAACACTATAGATTTTACCGTCGTCGTACGTAATTAGCTCCCATTCTTCCGTTGGAATGACCGTCGGGTCGGAGAGAATCTCGGAATCCTGGATCGATTGAGTGAGCTCTGTCAGCGCCCCTTGGTCAACGAGCACATCCATCATCGGCTTTGTCATATAGACAAGGTCATACTGTTCACCGGCCGACATTGAGGTAAGCAGGCGCTGATCGTAATCAGTCGGTACTTTTTCAATGGTGACGCTAATCCCTGTCAAACGTTCAATTTCCTTTTCAAATTCAGCGTGTTCCTCAGGTGTTTTTCCGCCAACGACACTCGTCAGGATGCGTAATGTTTTTTCCTCTTGCTCTGCGTCCGTTTCTTCTCCTGACTCATCGGCAGTCGACGTTTGCTGACAGGCTGCCAGCAACGTCATTAACAATGCGGCAAGCAATAGTTTTACCATTAAATTTTTCATAGGGTCCTCCTATCATGTAATCGTTTATTTTTTTGCGGTAGAAGCGCGCAAGATCAGATCAGTCGCAATCGTCGTCCTTTTAACGGAAGGGGAGTCGGCTTCAATTTGGTCAATCAACGTATTGGCTGCTTCGATTCCTAGCAACTCGGAATTGAGCTTCATACTGGAAAGCGCCGGGGAAAACTCCGATAAGAAGACAGGCTCATCACTAAAGGCCATCACCGACAAATCGTCGGGAATCACTCGCCCTAATTCAGCCGCCGCTTTATACACCCCGAGCGCGACTTTGTCCGTATCGGCAATTACAGCCGAGATGTCCGGGTTGTTTCGCAGCATGTCCAACGTCCGCTCATAGCCGTAGTCGATCGCCGTTTCTTCCCCCGCCTTGTAGCAGATGAAATGATGGTCGACGTCTGGATATGTAGTGAGCATGATTTTTTTGAATCCGGCTTCGCGGTCAATCGAAACAGTACGTTTTTTGGCGGCATTCAGCAACAGGATATGCCGATGTCCGAGGCGGACTAAATGCTCCGTCACGCGTGCGGACGCTTCGACATTATCGTTATCGACGGTCGCTACCTTGGCGCTGTATTCCCTTGCTGTCCGGCCAATGACGACCATCGGAAGGTTTTTTTCAAGACATTCTTCAATTCTTGGGTCCTTCTCAATCGGATCAAGCAAAATCTCACCGTCAACGGGGTCCGATGATTGAAATTCGACCCGGTTTGCATATTTTTCCGCCAACGTATTGATTAACAGCCGGTATCCGCGCTCGTAGCATTGGCGCAGAACGCCGTTGATCAGTGATAAATGGAATTGGCTGAATTTTGCCTTATCGCCACGCATATTCAAGCCGATAATTCTTGTTTCCCGTGTCGTTAAGCTTCTCGCGAAATAATTCGGCTTATAGTTCAACTGTCTGGCTACTTGTAAAACGTGTTCGCTCACCTCCTTGCTGATCGGTCGTTTTTTACTGAAAACATTGGATACTGTGCTCTTGGAGACACCAGCTTGTTTGGCAACATCATTCATCGTCACCATGTGCATCACTCCTTGGGGCTTATATTAAACTAGTTTCATATAAAGTTGGTTAAGGTGGCGTTAAATTAAAGTGAAGGAACGTAAAAGTGAGAAGAAATGCTGAGAAATAAGGTGTTTTGACTTTTTCAATGACAGCTTATAAGGAAAATCGGTTCGATAATTTCGCTGATATTAAGCTTGTTTTAATTATGTAAAGATGAGGTGGGGGGTGTAGATAACCTACAATGCTTTCGAAGGATAGGGCTCGACGATAACGTCTTTCACATAAGTGGAAACCCTAATCGCCTGATATTCGTCATATGGTTGAGGACGTTATCGAAGAAAGTGACAGCTGTGTCACGGGAGGGGACAATTATTGAAAAAGCTTATTGTCATGATTCTTTTCGTAATTCTCATTTTCGGAGCTTTATCGATGTTTACGTTTGCTACATTTACAAATGAAACAGAAAAAGCGACAAGCGGTGTAACGGACATGGAAGAGAACAGTAAAGAAGCAGAAGAAACGATTGAAGGAGTCTTTGCTGATCATTGACTGTATTGAATAAACCTGAAAGAGCTTGAAAAAATTCCATGCTGCCATGAATCTGAAATAACTGGCGACATGGCACTGGATTTAAGTCGACGTAAAGTCTTAAAAGATAAAAATAACTCACGCCGCAGCCGCCATGGCAGCGGCTTTTTTGTGTAAGCAAGATAAGATTTTTGCTTTGTTGATAATTAGATTGATTTTTTCCACTTTGTATACTAAAATAAACTTATTATTCATATTATTTTTATAGGAATTAACCTATATAGCGTGAAGAGAGGGGTTTGTGACATTGAAGGCAGAGGCGTTTGTCGAGCTTAACGAGGTTGGGAAGGAATTTTCTGCTCAGGGAAAGACGATCAGAGTGCTCTCGAATATCTCCTTTACGATGAAGAAAGGCGAATTTGTATCTGTACTCGGGAAAAGCGGGTGCGGAAAAAGTACATTGCTTAATTTGATCGGTGGCTTTGACAGCCCGTCTGAAGGCAGCGTCTATTTTGATGGGGAAGAGGTGAAGAAGCCGAGCCGGAGGGCGATCATGCTTTTTCAGCATTACGGACTGCTGCCGTGGCGCACGGTTCTGAAAAATGTCGAGCTTGGGCTGGAGCCGGAAAAATCGCTTTCTCCGACAGAAAGAAGGGAGCGCGCCCTTGATTCTATTAAGCTCGTAGGTCTTGAGGAGAGCAAGGATCGTTTCCCGGCACAGCTGTCTGGCGGGATGCAGCAGCGCGTGGCGATTGCCAGGGCGTTGGCGATCCGGCCGGAGCTGATCCTGATGGATGAGCCGTTTGCCGCTTTGGATACATTTAACCGCTATTATTTGCAGGATGAGCTGTTGCGCATCCGTGAGCAGGAGAAAAACAATATTGTGCTTGTCACACATGACATTGATGAAGCGATTTATTTGTCGGACCGCATTCTGATTATGGATGCTCATCCCGGCCGAATTAAGCAAACCCTTGAAATTAACCTGCCTGTCCCGCGGGACAGGAGCCATAGTGACTTTCAATATTATCGCAAGCTGATTCTGGATTCCTTTCATTTTTCGAAGGACGGGGCAACCTTGGAATTTAATATTTAAGTGTGGAGTGTGAGAACATGAATCGGGAGAAAAGAACGTGGGCGAGCCTGATGCTCGCTTTGACTGTGATCCTTTCCTCTTGCGGGGGCGGAGCGCCGCCTGAGGAGAAGGTGATCCGGATCGGCTATTTGCCGATTACACATGCGGCACCTCTTTATTTTGAAAAGCAGTTTGAGGATCAGTATTTGAATGGCGGGCGAATTGAGCTGATTCGCTTCGGCTCGTGGATTGAATTGATGGACGCTTTAAACACAGGACGGATTGATGGCGCTTCGGTGCTGTTCGAGCTGGCGATGAAGGCGCGTGAAAAAGGGATTGATTTAAAGGCTGTCGCGCTCGGTCATCGTGACGGGAACGCTGTTGTGGTCTCGCACGATGTCGAGGAGGTTGCTGATTTGAAAGGGGCTACGGTCGCGATTCCTCATACGCTGTCCGCTCATAATCTTTTGCTTGATGAAATGCTGCAAAATGCCGGCTTAACATATGAGGACGTGAATCCGGTTGAAATGCCTCCGGCTGAGATGCCGGCAGCTCTATCGGAAGGGCGCATCTCAAGCTACATTGTCGCCGAGCCGTTCGGCGCGCTTGGCGTCAGTCTGAACACAGGGAAGGTGCTTTTTCAGTCAAATGAAATCCGAGCCAATTCGTTGTGCTGCGTGCTTGTGCTTCGCAGCGACTTTATCGAACAGCAGCCTGAATTTGCGCAAACCTTTGTGACAGGCTACATTGAAGCCGGGAAGAAAGCCGAAGCTTATGATGTGCATACCCATGACGAGCATGAGGATCCGTTTAAGCAGTTCTTAAATGTTGATGAGGAAGTATTGACGCTGTCGCTTGGCTGGATTTCTTATGATAATCTGCGAATCGATCAGGAAGATTACGAGTATTTGCGCCAGCGCTTAGTCGAGATGGGACTGTCTGAGAACCCGCCGACATACGAGGAGTTTGTTGACCAGTCATTTTTTGAAGAAGCGATGTGAAGAAGGTGAGAGCATTGAAGACGATGAAGTATTTTACGATAGCGTTTATTCTCGTGCTGGTCGTTTGGCAGCTGGTCATTTGGATCGGTGGCTACCCTGAAGCATTATTGCCACCGCCACTGGCAGTCGGCAAAGGGATCGTCGCCTTGGTTAGCGATGGAACATTATTCACCCATGTCCAAATCAGCATGTTCCGGTTTTTGAGCGGGTATTTGACGGCGGTCGTGGTCGCTGTCGTTCTCGGATTAATCCTTGGCCGTTCACCAAAGGTGTGGGCGATTGTCGATCCGGTCATCCAGGTGCTCCGTCCTGTCGCTCCGGTTGCCTGGGCGCCGTTCATCGTGCTCTGGTTCGGGATTGGGAATATGCCGGCGATTGTCATTATTTTTATCGCTGCCTTCTTTCCGGTGCTGCTTTCAACGGTGTCCGCCGTGAAAAAAATCGATCCGACTTATTTAAAGATTGCCGAGAATTTGGAGATGAAGCAGCCGGCCCAGCTGTTTAAAATCATTTTTCCGGCGGCATTTCCGTACATTGCCAATGGCCTGCATATCGCCGTTGGAACGGCGTGGATTTTCCTTGTCGCCGGAGAAATGATCGGTGCGCAGTCGGGGCTTGGCTATCTCATCATTGATTCACGCAATGCGCTTGATCTTGACCTCGTACTCGCCGGAATAATCTTTATCGGGGTGCTCGGGCTGTTGCTTGATAAAGCGATTGGCTTGTTTGAACGCTGGGTTGGCAGACAATGGGGCGTTCAGGGCTAAGCCTGATTTGCCTGGCTTTCCGGTTCAATTGGCACTGCCTGGAGTTCGTCTTTGTCTACATGCTGCTTGCATGAAGGACAGTAATAAAGCAGTTCGACTTCATGCTGGCAGCGTGTGTGAACCAGTTTTTTATAACAGGTTTCAAGATGCTTGCTGCCCCAGAGGACGAAAGCGTGAAAGACATCCTCCAAATCCTGTCCGCTTTCAGTCAAGGTATACTGGTAACGGGGCGGATGCTTGGAATAGACGGTCGACTCAATCAGGCCGACCTCCTCTAAATGCTTCAGCCGGTCTGACAGGAGGTTGGAGGAAATGCCTTCAAGGTTTTTCTTGATTTCATTAAAGGTGGAATGACCGATGAGGATCTCATGAATGACAAGCAGTGTCCAGCGGTCGCCGACAATATTTAATGTTTGCGCGATGTTGCAAGGTAATTTATAACGCTCTTTCACTTTCATCAGACTCCTTTGCTAAAGTTGACATCTTGGACGTTTTTCTTATGAGAAGCAGTCCTAGTATACCACACAATCAAGTAAGTTGTTTTTTAATACTTAATATAATAAAATTACATTAGCGTTCGATGCGATCGAATGACTATCAATCTTTCAAGGGAGGACTGGATGATGGCGTTATATTTAGTGGAATCACAGTTGAGTGAGGAGCTGCAAAATAAGGCGGCTTTTGAAGGGAAAGTAGAGGCATTGAGAGAAGACGATAGCGGGCAGGAGCTAATTGAAGTTCAAGTCGCCAAGGACTTCAACAGAGCATTCTTTATTTTCGAAGCGGCGGAAGAAGGGACGCTTACGCAAAACCTAAGCGATGCCGGTATCGTTCCGTCACTTGTCAAAGAAGTGCGAATTGTCGGGCAGGACTTGGAAGAAGTGAAAAAGCAAAAGGACAAAATCAATTATTTAGTGGAATGGAACTTGCCGGAAGACTTGACAATGGAAGGGTATTTGGCCCGGAAAAAAGCGAATTCTGTTCATTATGCGGAAGTTCCGGAGGTTTCTTTTTCAAGAACGTATGTATGCGAGGATATGACAAAATGCCTTTGCTTCTATGATGCACCGGATGATGAGGCTGTAAAAAGAGCGCGTCAAGCCGTTAAGGCACCGATTGACGCGATAACGGAAATCGCCTCAGATCAGTAAAATTAAAGGAGGACCAGGAAGCCGTGATGACAAACATTCAGCAACGCCTTACCGATTTGTTCGAGAAGGAGCTTAAACCTCAGGTCCGGTCAATTGATGCCGGTTTTTATCCAAAGGAGCTGTTAACGCGATTGGGTGAGGAGGGGTATTTTTCTTCGGAAGGAGCAGCTTCCTCCGCTTATCTTCAGCGAGAGCTTGACGTCGTAGCCGAAGCATCGCGCTTTTGCATGACGACAGGCTTTCTGATTTGGTGCCATTTAGCTGCGCTCACCTATATGCGAAAGAGCGAAAATGATAAGCTGAAAAAGAGAATGCTGTCGCGTCTGGAAAGTGGCAGCACGCTTGCCGGCACGGGACTTTCCAATCCGATGAAATATTATGCCGGGCTGGAGACGCTGCATTTGCAGGCGGCAAAGGTTGATGGCGGCTATGTCGTCAATGGAACGCTGCCATCGGTTTCCAATCTCGATCAGACGCATTGGTTCGGGGCGATTGCTGAAGTGAACGCGGATCAAAGGGTGATGCTGTTTGTCTCATGTGCGGCTGATGGTCTGACACGAAAAGCGAAAACAAATTATCTCGGCATTAACGGCAGCGGTACCTATGCCTGCCACTTTGATGACGTGTTTATTTCGGAGGAGGATGTTCTCGCAGAGGACGCCGATTCGTTTATTAAACAGATTCGGCCGGACTTTCTCGCCTATCAAATTCCGCTTGGCTTCGGCGTAACGAAGGCCGCTCTTGCTTCGATTGAGCGCTATCGAAGCCGGCAGGGAGGCTGCAATCAGTTTTTGCCGCTGCAGCCGGAAGCGATTCAGGCCGAGCTGGAAGAGCTGCAAACAGAGGTCGCCCAACTGGCATCCCGCGGTCTCCGCTGGGATGCCCTGCTCCCGCTCCGCAAACGAACCGCCACTTTAACGATCGAGGCGGTTCATACAGCGATGCTTCATGGCGGTGGAGCGGCCTACCTGAGCAACAGTCCGGAGGCCCGCCGTCTGCGGGAAGCCTATTTCCTCGTTAATTTGACGCCGACGATCAAGCACTTGGAGAAGATGCTGACGGTATAAGACGATAGTCGAAAATAAGGGAGGAACCTGCGGAAGGTTGCCTCCCTTATTGATTTTTGAACGTCTTACTCGCGTACTCTTGATAAATCAAATAAAAGGGTGGAATTCATTCTTTAGAAAAATTGTAAAGATGTCTCCGCTCCGCATTTATCCAGCAATCACCTTGACGACAAAGGAGCGCGTTCTTGGTCCGTCGAATTCGCAGAAGTAGACGCCCTGCCATGTGCCGAGGAGGAGCTGGCCTTGGGAGAGAATCAATGTTTGGGCGTGACCGACCGTGCTCGTTTTTAGGTGGGCGGCGGTGTTTCCTTCGGCGTGGCGATCCTTGGGGTGGTGCCACGGGTAGATTTCCTCAAAGCGGCGCAACATATCTGTTTTGACATCGGGATCGGCATTCTCGTTGACGGTGATTCCGGCTGTCGTGTGGAGCGAGGAGACGACGACGATTCCTTCCTTTACATTGTTGTCGCGCAACCATTCACTGATTCGGTCAGTGATATCAATCATTTGATCGCGTGCTGTTGTCTTCAATTGAAATGTGGCTTGCATCTTCTTCATCCTTTCTCTCTACCGTTCTTTCTCTTTATTTAAGCAAAAATAGTGCCGGATAAAAAGGGGTAAGGCAGGATGATTGAGGGATACTTGCTGTATAATAAAGGGAAAGATCGTGAGGTGGTAAACGATGTGTACACCATGAGTAGTGACAGATCAGGTCGTGTACGATCTGCAGGATGACAGGTGGCTGACAAATCGAAATCAACTGACCCCGACGAGGAAGAAAGTGGTTCTGACCTTTGACGACGGTCCAGGCCGCCATCTCATAAGGATATTGGATATTTTAGCGGAACGGGAAGCTCCGGCGATGTTCTTTTGGCTAACGCGGACGTTCTACGAGGCAAGACCGTGGGAACGGGTGATTGACGAAGGGCATATTATCGGCTCCCACTCGCACAAGCATCAGAACCTGTGCAAATTAACGAGAGAGCAGCAATACAAGCAAATCAAAACGAGTGTCAAGCAGCTTGAAGCGGTCACCGGGGAAACGATCAGGCATTTTCGCCCGCCATTCGGGCAGTTTAACGAGGAGACGATGGACATCCTTGAGGAGCTTAGCTTGCTTCCGGTTATGTGGGAAATCAGCTCCTATGATTGGCAGCTTAAGGAGCAGCCTGAGAAGATAAACGACAACGTCGTCAGCCCTATAAAGGATGGCTCGATCATTTTACTCCATGAACTGCCGCAAACAGCTGCCGTGTTACCGGATATCATTGATGAAGTCCGGAAAAAAGGATTTGATTTCATCGTTTAAAAAGGAAAAGCGGCTACTCATCGTATCGAGTTGGTTACTCCTTGATTCCTTCCAGCCATTCGCTGTAGCAGTGGGGGCAAAGAGCTTTGTCGACATGCTCGTTCTGGTAAATGAATAAGCCATGATGATAGCTGTCTTCAAATGTATCATCACAATAAAAGCATTGTTCTTCCATCGCTTTGATCCTCCTAAAAAAGTGATACTACTATTTTTTTCAACTTGGCGGATTTTATCCAGCACAAAAAACCTGTCCCATGGCGGTTCGCCCTTTTGAGACAGGTTTTTTGTGAGTGAATTAAGGCTTTAACACAACTTTAATACAGTTATCTTTTTTCTTATCGAAGATGTCGTAAGCAGCAGCGGCATCTTTTAGGCTTTCTTTATGGGTAATAATGTCGGTCGGATCGATTGTGCCTTTTTCAACCATTTGATAGAGCTCCGGCATGTAATGGATCACCGGGGCCTGCCCTGCTTTTACTGTAATATTGCGTGAAAAGATCGAGTGCAGCGGATATGCTGTGGCCGGAGCCCCGTAAACGCCGGTCAGTTGGATCGTGCCGAATTTTTTCACCGAGTGGGCGGCGGTAATAATCGGATCAATAGAACCGACCTGTCCGGTCAGCGTTTTTAAATGTTCCTTCAGCGAAACATCGCCGTCCATCCCGACACAGTCGATCACGACTTCGGCTCCCCCTTTCGTGATCTCGTGCAGGTGCTTGCCGATATCTTTATAGTCTTTGAAGTTATAAGTCTCGACATTGTTTGTTCGTTTGGCGTGCTCAAGCCGGTAGGAAACATGGTCGACGGCAATGACCCGCTTCGCTCCTTTCAGCCAGGCGAACTTCTGGGTCATCAGGCCAATCGGCCCGCTTCCGAGGATAATCACCGTGTCTCCGGGCTTGACATCCTCGACGCTCCAATAGGCGGTAGGCATCACGTCCGAGATAAAAAGCAGGCTTTCATCTTCGAGCTCACTGCTCTCCGGCACAACAAATGAAGTAAAGTCGGCATAAGGAACGCGCATGTATTCCGCCTGCCCGCCCGGATAATTTCCAAACATCTCGGAATAGCCGAAGTAGGCGCCGCTATCTTTGTGCGGATTCGAATGATCACATTGACTTTCCATTTGATTTTGGCAAAAATGACATTCGCCGCAGCTTACATTAAACGGGATCACGACCGAGGCCACTGAAAAACCTCTTTTTCCGTAACTCGAAGAAGTGTAATGGCTCCGCGCGTTGCGCGCCTTGCTACGAGAAACCCACTCGTAGCAAGGCTTTCAAAATCAGGCAACGGCTACGCTCATTACTAAAAAGCTGCTGGAAAAGTGGAAATCGTACTTTTTCAGCAGCTTCATCACGACCCGATCCCCTTTTTTAACGTTCTTCACGTCCGGTCCGACTTCTTCGACAATTCCCATCGGTTCATGACCGATAATATAATCTTTGCTCAATGGAATCGAGCTATGATATAAATGAAGATCAGATCCACAAATCGACGTTGACGTTATTTTAATAATCATATCATCCGGCTTTTCAATAGCAGGATCATCTACTTTTTTTACTTCAACTTTCCCTTTTCCCTGATTTGTTAAGGCCAGCATTTGATCGACACTCCTTCTCTCGGAAATTAGTATTTACATGCCCGTATTCCCATCCGGTTAAACGGGAAAGTGAAAATGAGAGCCTGAAGATGAAAGCAAGGGGGAGAATAATGTTTAAACGGTTTGGCGTTGTCGCTTCGCTCGTTTTGATAGGTCTTTCACTGTTCTTGCTGGTCAGCGGGCTGCGGCATGATGATGGAAGCTTTGTTAGAAATGTCGTGTTATTTCTGTTATTGCCAGGCTTTGGCGGGTTGTATGGAACGATAAAAGGGAATGGAAACCTGATGCTGGCGGCGTTCTTGCTTTCTTTACCGCTTTGTCTTTACATTTTGCTGGTGGGGAACGGAGCGATATTCAAACTCTTTTTTCTTCCGCCTGTTCTTTATCTCATCAGCCTCATTTTGAAGCGGGGGAAGAAAGCATAAAATAACGAGTGGGTCGCCGTTTGGCTATCCACTCGTATTCGCATCGTTACATCTTTTCTTCTTCGAGATGAGCGGCGATCCAAATCGCGATTTGCAGCGTAACGGCATCGGCAAATAGCTGTGGATCGTAGCCTGTTTTTTCTTTTATTCGCTTTAGCCGATACATCAGCGTGTTGCGGTGAACGAAGAGGGCTTGCGCTGTTTCGGTTATGTTCAGATTGTATTGAAAGAACGTTTGCAATGTTTCCTTCGTTTTTGGCGTGAGCTGCGGAAACACCCGCGTCAGAAAACGGGATTTTGTCAGCTGATCGAGCTGGTAGATCAGCGCCTCTGTTTCAATGTCCTCATAGGAGACGAATGTTTTGGAGCCCGTGCGAATCCGGAGGGCAAGCTCTGCTTCTTTGAAGGAAATTGCGACCGCTTCAAGTTGCTCAGCAGGTGTGCCGTAGCCGATCTGGCAGCGGACATTGGCTTTTGTCAGCATCTCCTTCACGGCTTGCAGCTTTTTTCGTAAGCGCTGCGGCGTATAGCCCGAGGTAAGCGCGAATATTTTGCTCCCCTCATGGAAGCCGACGAGTGAACGATCCGGATAGATGATTTGCTCAATCTGCTTCAAAATAGTTGTATCAGCCAGCTTCTCCTGCTGCAAGTCAATCAAAAAAACATGGTACGGCGCATGAAGCTGAATCGCTAATTGCTTAAGCTGTTGCTCGATCGGCTCCGCATTTATTGGAGGATTGAGCAGGGCGGTGAAGGTGTCTTCCTTCAAGCGCTGCTGCCATTCCTGTTTTGAGGCCATCGAAGCCTGTTTGATCATCAGCTCGGTTGTCATTTTTACTAAATCACCAAATTCCTCGACATCCTCTTTTTGCCCGGTAATGCCGATCGCCCCGACGATAGCGTGCTGGAATTCGATCGGGAGATTAATGCCGGTTTTACTGCCGGGAAGGTTTTTTTCATTTTCCGCTGTAATGACCAATGGCTGTCCGGTTTTAATCACCTGTAGACCGCCGGCGTGGAAAAGACCAACCCGGCTTGGGTCTCCCGAAGCGATAATGATACCATCAGGATCAATGATGTTAATGTTCCGCTTTAAACGATCCATCGTTTCTTTAACGATTTCTTCTGCGATTTCCTTTGTTAGCACAGTAACCACCTCGGATGTTTCAAAGCTGCTGAAAAAGTACGATTTTCACTTTTGCAGCAGCTTTTTTCGTAATGAGCGTAGCCGTTGCCTGATTTTGAAAGCCTGGCTACGAATGGGTTTGTCGAAGCAAGGCGCAACGCGGAGCCATTACTCTTCTTTAAATTGCGAAAAAGGAAGTTTTTCAATGGCTTCGGATGTTTCTAGCCATTTCATTTTAGGTGTTTCGCCTAAAAAAGACAACAAAAAACGACTTTTTTTTGTGCACAGAACACGAAGATTTATTGATGTAAACGCTGTATAATGAAAACTAATCAAGAGGAAAGTAATTTGAATATAAAGTCAAATCTTTGAAAGCGTTATCTTCTGTGGGGGTGGAGAGATGAAAGTCATTGTCGCGCCGGATTCATTTAAAGGCAGCGTTTCCGCGATGGGAGCCGCCAAAGCAATTGAAAAAGGCATTAAACAGTATCTCCCGGAGGCGGAAACTGTATTAATTCCTGTCGCCGATGGAGGAGAGGGCACGATGGACAGCCTTGTCGCGGCCACAGGTGGAAAAAAAGTTGAGCTTGAAGTAACAGGGCCTTTAGGAGATCCAGTCCGCGCCGCGTACGGTCAGCTTGGGGACGGAAGGACATGTGTCATTGAAATGGCCGATGCGTCCGGTTTATATCTTATCCCTCCCGAACGAAGGGATCCGATGAAAGCGACTACATTCGGCACGGGTCAGCTCATTAAAGCTGCGCTCGATGCCGGCTGCCGTGAATTTATTTTAGCGGTGGGAGGAAGCGCGACGAATGATGGCGGTAGTGGCATGCTGCAGGCGCTCGGGATGAAGCTTTTAACGAAGGATGGTCATGAGGTCGGTTTTGGCGGCGGCGAGCTGGATCAAATTGCTACGATAGACGACCGGGAGTTTGACGAGCGAATTACAGATTCAACTTTTCTGCTGGCCTGTGATGTTCAGAATCCGCTCATTGGTCCAACGGGAGCGTCTCACATATTTGGCCCGCAAAAAGGAGCGACACCTGAGATGGTGGAGATTCTCGATAAAAAGCTGTCTCACTGGGCTGATCTTGTCGAAGCCCAAACAGGGATCGCCCTTCATAACAAGGCCGGTGCAGGAGCGGCAGGCGGGATTGGCGGAGCGTTTCAGGCGTTCTTTTCCGCGGAAATGAGACGGGGAATCGACATTGTCATTGAATATACCGGACTAGAGGAAGCGCTTGCCGGAGCCGATGTCGTGATAACTGGCGAAGGGCAGATTGATTATCAGACAGCCTCAGGGAAAACACCGATGGGGGTCGCCCAGGCGGCGCAGAAGCACGGGATTCCGACAGTTGCCTTTGCCGGTTCAATTGGAAAAGGCATCGAGGAGCTTTACCAGTACGGGATTCAAAGCGTGCACAGTATCGTCAATGGACCGATGTCACTGGCTGATGCGATGAACAAGGCTGAACAGCTGCTCCAGCAAAAAGCGGAGCAAGTGATACGGACGATGTATCCCAATCAATAATTAAGAAGACAGGAGTGAGAAAGATGAGAATTAAACAATCAATTGAAAAAGTACCGGGTGGGCTGATGGTTGTCCCTTTGATGCTTGGGGCACTGATTAATACTATTGATCAGATGCATATCCCGTTTATTATGAATATTCTTCAAGCGCTGGGTGCGGCGCCGAATGCGGATGGTAACTATGAAATGCTGATGATCGGTGGCTTTACCGAAGAACTGTTTAAAACAGGAGCATTGACGTTGATTGGTCTCTTCCTGTTTTGTGCCGGAAGCCAGATGGACTTGCGCGTCGGTGGAAGAGCATTAAAAAAAGGAATTTTGCTTACGACGTCTAAGTACTTAACAGGTCTTGCCGTCGGTTTACTCTTTGGTTATTTCTTTGATCCAATGAATGGTCTGCTCGGCCTATCCACAATCGCAATTATTGCGGCAATGACGAATGGAAATGGCGGGATGTATGCTGCTTTAACTGGACAATATGGAAACAGATCAGATGTTGGCGCGGTGTCAGTTCTTTCTTTGAATGATGGGCCGTTTCTAACGCTGATGGCGCTTGGAATGATGGGGTCAAGTTTCCCTGTTATTGCCTTCATCGCTGTACTGTTACCAATTGGTATTGGGATGTTACTTGGGAATCTCGATCCTGAAATCCGTGATTTCTTACGTCCGGGAGAGTTGCTACCAGTACCGTTCTTCGCTTTTGCTTTGGGAGCCGGAATGAACCTGGCAAACTTCTTTAATCCGGATGTTGTCGGAGCAGGGGTTTTACTTGGTGTTATGACAGTCGTTCTGACAGGGGGAGTAGGTATTCTCGTCTTCAAGCTATTTAAAGAAAAGAGCCAAATTGCTCCGGTCGCTGAAGCGTCAACGGCAGGGAACGCGGCGGCGACACCTGCGGCAATTGCGGCCGCGGCCACAGTCGCCGCTAACTCAGGGATGATGTCGGCTGCGGAAGCGCAAAGTTATCATGATATTGTTAATATTGCGACAGCTCAAATTTCCTTGGCGACTCTTACGACAGCTGTCCTCTGCCCAATTGCCGTTATTCTGATGGATAAATATCAACGAAGTAAAGGAATTGATGGTAAGCAAGAGTAGAATAATAACAGGTGAAGAAAGGGATAAGCGCCCTTATTGGTGGCAGCCCCTGAGGTGGATAACACTTCAGGGGATTTCGCCATATTAAAGTGAGACAAGAAAAACAACATAATGAAAGACGAGGGATTTATGATGGAAACGACATTATTGTACGGAAAACAAGGGTTGACTATCACTGTGCCCGATGAAGCAACAATCGTGGAGCCGAAGGATATACCTAAGCTCGAGGATGATGAGGCCGCTGTTTTGTCAGCCTTACGCAATCCGATCGGGACGGCGCCGCTTCGTGAGATGGTCAAAGAAACGGATAAAGTGGCGATCGTTATTAGCGATATTACACGTCCAACACCAAATGAGAAGCTCGTCCCGTGGCTGATTAAAGAGCTTTCCCATGTGCCGCTTGAGAACTTTGTTGTGATTAATGGCACGGGCACGCATCGCGACCAAACAGAGGAAGAGTTCGTCCAAATGCTTGGGCAATGGGTCGTTGATAATATCCGCATCATTAACAATCACTGCCATGATAAAGAGAGCTTGAAAAAGGTCGGAGAAAGCCGCTTTGGCTGTGATGTGTATTTAAACAAGGAATACGTCGAGGCCGATTTCAAAATTGTCACCGGCTTTATTGAGCCGCACTTTTTTGCCGGCTTCTCAGGTGGACCAAAAGGAATTATGCCGGGCATCGCCGGGATCGAAACGATCATGACCTTTCATAACGCAAGAATGATCGGTGACCCGTTGTCCACCTGGGGGAACATGACAAATAACCCTGTCCAGGATATGACGCGCGAGGTAAACAGCCTCTGCAAGCCTGACTTTATGCTTAATGTCACGTTAAATAAAGAAAAGGAAATTACAAATGTGTTTGCCGGTGAACTATATGAAGCCCACGACGCCGGATGTGCGTACGTGAAGGAGCATACGATGATTGAATGCCCGGAACGTTTTGATGTAGTCATTACCTCAAATTCCGGCTATCCGCTCGATCAGAATCTTTATCAGGCTGTAAAAGGGATGAGTGCTGCCCATAAGATTGTCAAGAAAGGCGGAACGATTATTTGCGCGTCGGAATGCGCGGACGGGCTGCCGAATCACGGCAACTTCGGCGAGATTTTGAAGATGCGCAAAAGCCCGCAGGAAATTCTTGATATGATTAATGATCCCGAGTTTAAAATGTTTGACCAATGGCAAGTGCAAAAGCAGGCCGTAATCCAAGTATGGGCTGATGTCTATGTCTATTCAACGCTGTCCGAGCAGGATGTGGCCGACGCGATGCTCACGCCGACCAATAGCATTGAACAAACGCTCGAGCAACTAAAGCAAAAATACGGAGAGCAGATGACGGTCGCCGTCCTCCCGCTCGGCCCATTAACGATTCCATATGTGAATGAATAAATGGCAGAAGTCGTTCGCGAAGGTGAGAAGCACCTTTGGCGGTCGGCTTCTTTTTTTGCAAAATACATCATGACAGAAATGTTAAAGGGATGTGATCAGTTATAATGAGATTTTATATTTCCTGTTACCGTTTGGTCTTTTATTCGTTTTAATGATGAAGGGGGAGACAATGAAAGAATCTATTGATCGTCTTTATCAACATTATTTTCAAGAAATTTACCGATTTCTGTTCTCCCTTAGTCATGATCATTACACAGCAGAAGATTTGGTGCAGGAAACTTTTTTTCGGGCCTATCTTCATCTTGAGCATTATGATGGGGAAGCGATTAAATCCTGGTTGTTTTCTGTTGCATATCGAGCCTATATCGACTATTACCGAAAACAGAAACGAGTGGTGATCAAGGAGCAAGGTTATTTCTCAACGGTCTTCGACCAAAAAAGAGCCCTATTGGAGTCGCTTATTACGAAGGAGGAAATCAAGGAGATCATTACGCTGCTGGACAGCTTACCGGAGAAGCATAAAACGGCGGTGCTCCTCCACGATTTCCACGGGTTATCACAAGCTGAGGCGGCAGAGATTATGCATATTCAAAAAAGTCATTTCAAAGTATTGCTGTTCAGAGGAAGACAGGCGATCAGGCGCAGAAAGGCGGGAGATCATGAGCGATGAATTTAAACGAAAGCTTGAAGCATATGAAAAGGGAGAATTAGCTGAAGCGGAATTGGACGAATTTGAAAAAGAGTTGGATAAATTGGAAACATACCAGGAATTTTTGCATGAGGCTGACGAGCAAAGGGGCACAAAAACCGATGCCGCTCATGATAAGAGGCAGAAGAAAATTTTAAGACGTGGAAAATGGAAAGCGAGAATTCAAACAGCGTTAGTGGCGCTCTCATTGTTTATCGTGTTCACCATCTTGTCCGGGATTTTTACGGCGTTTTATTACTCGTGGGGAAAACCTGACCGAGTTGATCTGTATCGTAATATTATTGACCACACGCTTACGGTTACAAATCCATATGGCTATCTCGGAAGAACAAGTACGAGCACAAAGGCTTACTTTGGATTAGAGGCGACAAGAAATCTAAATAAAATGGTAGGTCATGATCAAATAATTGTCGGAGAAATGAAAGTGAATTTCCTTTTTTCGTTAATGGCTGTACCGGAGGAGCAGAAGTACGGGAGAGTATCACAGGATTGGCCGGCATTTACTTATCCAGGAGCAGGTCCAAGAGGAATGGCCGATTGGGCGCAGCTGGAGGAGCTGCCAGAAGGAACAGTCATTTCTGCTTATGTCTCTTTTTCTGAGCTACTGGAAACAAATGAAGTGCTGGATGCATTTGAAGGGAAAAACATGGATCTACTATGGCTCGCTGTTGATACTGGAATTGAATTAAATGAACGTACTGAAGGAATCATTTTTGAACCGATTGGTTTTCCGAGCTTCCCGATCTGGCATGATGATGATTTTATTGTCACAGAGAGAAAGGAAGAAGCGAGTGGATGGTTCGGAGGAAGCATCGTAACAGAAAGCGCATCTTCACCAGGATATGAGGGTGGTGATCAAAGCGTATTGCAGCAGCAATTTATGAAGACATTAGCTTTTCTGGAGCAGTATGAGCGTAAAGCTAACAATTTAGTGTTTGACAGGCTTCGACTGGCTGAACGGATTGAGTACCTCGATGAAAATGGATTTCAGCACTATGGAGCGGTTATCACGGGCCCGACAAAGGAACTATTACAGCTGCGGGATGAAGCATGGGTCTCAGAGTTAGAAGTTGATGAAGTCGCTTTTTGGAATTGGGAAGGCCGATAGAAAAAAAGGTCCAGTGATGAACGTGGTATGTTCATTTCAAGTTGCAGCACCAGAAGAATGTGAGAATACATAGGGGCCGGGCAAACGGGGTTAGACAACCATTTGCCCGTGTCCCTTTTCTTCTTCCGACGCTTCCTTGAGAGAATTTTGCCAGATAGTGTTGCAATAAATGAAATTATTCTATACAATCTGATTAATATTGCAACAAGAATTGGGGGAGTTAGATTGTGTAAAATCTTAGTGATCTCACCTTATGTCGGGTTGAAGGATCTCTTTCTTGAAGTGAACAAGGAGTTAAAAAAAGATTTAGACATTTTCGTCGGGAATTTATATGACGGCCTGGCGATTGCCCGTTCGGTTGAACACCGCCAGTATGATGCGATTATTAGCCGCGGGGCGACGGCCAAGCTTTTGCGCAAGCATTTTTCGATACCTGTCTTGGAAGTGCAGATGACGGGTTATGATATTTTACGAACGTTGACATTGCTGAACGGCTATAGTGGTAAAATCGGGATGATGACCTATTTGAACAAAATCCCGGGCGCGAATATGATCGGAAAATTGCTTAATATGGATTTAACCTTTTATCCAATCCTGGAAGAAGGAGAAATTGAAGGTGAAATTGAAAGGGCTTCCAACGAAGGGGTTCAGGTTATTATTGGCGATGTGATTTCGACAACGACTGCTGCAAAGTTCGGTATACAGGGCATCTTGATCTCCTCGGGGAAAGAAGCGGTCGTTGAAACGATTATGAATGCCGAGCAAACGGTCTACTATATGCAAAAAGAAAAGGAAAACTTGAAGAAGATCGAGCAGGTTTTTCATTATATCGATGATGGCGTTCTTGTATTTGATGAAGAAGGGCAATGCATTTTTTCGAATGAAACGGCTAGAAAGCGCTTTCGCCTTGTTGAGGAAGCCGGTCAGTTGAATGTCGGCAAGCTGAGCGAGCTTGTGCCTAGGTTGAACGATCTAATTGAGACAGAAGATGAAGCTGCTAAGGAAGTATATGAAGAGTTCGATAGCAGCTGCATCAGATGGAGAAAAGTCGAGCTGTCTGATGATGGATCTTCTGAGGGGTTCGCTTTGATCATGAAGGAGGAAAAGCGAAAGTTGACGGAACAAACACAGGAGCATTCGGCCTACTTTCATTTCAGCTCTCTCGTTGCGCGTTCGGAAAGCATGCATCAGCTTATTACAGTGGCAAAGAAAATCAGCCGCTCCGATTTACCGGTCATTATTTACGGGGAACCGGGAGTCGGAAAGGATAGTCTCGCCCAGGCGATTCATAATAATAGTGAGCGGGCTCAGGGGCCGTATGTCTTCATTAATTGTGAGGCCTATTCAGAAGGGCAGCTGGAACGGGAACTCTTTGGCATCCCGGGAGTAAATGGACATAAAGGAGCGCTTGAAACGGCGCATAAAGGAACGATCTTTATTGATGCGATTGGCTCGATGCCGCCGAGCATTCAAAGCAAGCTGCTGCTCGTTTTAATCTCAGGACGGATGAACCGGTTTCAGGAAACCGAATCGTTCCCGGTCGATATCCGCTTTATCGCGGCTCATCGCCAGCCACTGGAAGCGTATTTGCGTGACGGCCGATTCCGTGATGATTTTTACCACGCTTTAAACGGATTTACGTTGAAGGTGCCGCCATTACGGGAGCGGATGGACGATCTTGATGATTTGATCAGAATCTTCATTGCTTCCTGCAACACGTCGATGGGGAAACAAATCTCCGGATTACGAGAAACCGTATTAAATGAGTTGAAAACATTTCAATGGCCTGGAAACATCCGGCAGCTGAAACATGTCATTGAGCAAATGTGTTTGATGAGTGACGGTCCTTTTATCGAGAAAAAAGAGGTTCAAGCGCTTTTGCATAAGCTGAGGGAACAAGAAACCGAGAAGGTCCGGGAAACACCAGGACTTCAACTGGCCAATAAAACGTTGCACGAAATCGAGCAGGAAGTCATTTTAGCCGTTTTGAAGCAGGAGGAATACAATCAATCGAAGGCGGCTAGAAGACTTGGAATAAACCGTTCGACATTATGGCGGAAAATTAAACATATTTCGGAGTAAAAACAGAAAACGTTGCAAATTGCGACATTTTCTGTTTTTTATTGTATTGTAATTTGAAACAGCTATGGTCTATAATCAAGTAGGAAATGTTGAAAAATGATCACAATTATCAATTAGGCTTGAGGTGAATAAAAATGATAGTCATCGCAGATGATTTAACGGGAGCTAATGATACAGGTGTTCAGTTTGTCAAACAAGGGAAACCGACAATTGTTCATTTGACTTCTTTCATTGAATCACTTACTCAGACTGAGAAAGTAAACGTTATCAACACCGATTCCCGTTCCTTGTCTCCAGATGAAGCATATAAACGCAACCGAGAGCTTGCGAGGAAGATGAAAGGTGATCAACAACCTTTTATTTATAAAAAGGTTGATTCCACTTTAAGAGGAAATATCGGTCAAGAAATTGATGGCCTGATGGATGAATTGTCGTTTTCATTTTGCGCGGTCGTACCCGCATATCCGCAAAATGGAAGGCAGACGATTGGCGGCTATCATGTAGTTCACGGCACATTGCTTGAAGATAGTGAACTTGCAAACGATGTAAAGTTCCCGATGACGGAATCTTTCATACCTAATTTGTTAGCTGGGCAGACTAAGCGCAGCGTAGGATTTATCGGTGTGAAAACATTGCGTAGGGGCAAGCTGGCAGAAGAAGTAAACGCGCTTCTCGCTCGTGGAATTGAGGTAATTGTTTTTGACAGCGCTATTGATGCCGATTTGAAAACGGTTACTGATTTCCTGAAAACCCAAGAAAAGGTATTGTGGGTCGGGTCTGCCGGATTGGCACAAGCATTTACAAATGAACAAGCGCAGAAGCAAGCTTCCACTACTGTCGAGCAAGCTGAAAATACACCGCCGACGTTAACTGTTGCCGGAAGTGTAAGCACTGTCACAAGAAAGCAGATTGCATTTCAGAAGGAAAAAGGTGCTTTCGTTCAGGCGATTCACCCGCTTCATTTGCTGAAAGATGATCAGGAAGTATTGAGCAAATGGTTTGAAGAAGCAAAGCTAGTCATTGGAAACAACGAGGATCTTGTGATCACAACTGTTTTCACGCCGGAGGTTGCGGTTGAACTGGAGGCGTATATCGCTGAAGTTGGTATTGATAAGCTTGAGCTTGGAAATCAGATCGCCTCAACGCTTGGGACATTTGCAAGCAAGCTGATTAAAGAAGTGAAAGTAAGTGGACTGATCCTCACTGGTGGAGATATTGCCTATCAAACCTGTCTCCAACTTGACATCCATGCTCTGGAGGTCATGAAAGAAATTGAAGAAGGTATTCCACTTTCTAAAGTCGTCGGAGGTCCTTATGCTGACACGGCAATTGTCACAAAGGCAGGCGCATTTGGTCAGGAATCTTCATTGCATCATGCGATGGATATTATAAAAAACACATATAGGTAGGGGGAACTATCATGAAAAAATTACTTATGCTGGCGATGCTGGCAATGATGGTTGCCATCGTTGCAGCATGCGGTGGCGGCTCAGAATCAGAAGGTACAGACGGATCAGGTGAAGAAAGCAGCGGAGAAACAATCACGCTAAAAGTTGGTCACACATTGTCTGACACTTCTCATTATCAGGAAGGACTTGAATATTTCAAGGAAATTCTTGCTGAGAAAACAGATGGCCGTATGGATGTAGAAATCTTCCCGAACGGATCTCTTGGTGGAGAACGTGATATGGTGGAAGGTCTGCAAATCGGAAGTGTTGACTTAGTTCTAACGTCAACTGGACCAATGAGTGGATTTGTTGAAGAAATTACAATTGTTGATTTACCGTTCTTATTCCGTGATGCTGATCATGCTCACGCCGTTCTTGATGGTGAGGTTGGACAAGATCTTCTTGCTCAATTAGAAGGTATCGATCTTAAAGGTCTGGCTTGGTGGGAAAACGGCTTCCGTAACGTAACGAATAACACTCGTCCTGTTGAAAAGCCGGAAGATTTACAAGGATTAAAGCTTCGTACAATGGAAAATGACATTCACATGGCTGCTTTCCGTGAGCTTGGAGCAGATCCGACACCAATGGCCTTCACTGAGCTTTTCACAGCGATGCAGCAAGGTGTGGTAGATGGGAACGAAAATCCGATCCCGGTTATTTACAGCTCTCGTTTCTACGAAGTACAAAATTATTTAACGATGACTCGTCATTTCTACAACCCGTCGATCTTACTTACGTCGAATAGCTTCTTTAACAATCTTGAGCCTGAACTTCAAACAGCTTTAGAAGAAGCAGCGGTAGAAGCTGGAATCTTCGAGCGTGAAGTCGTTCAACGTATGGATGAAGAATACCTTAATGAGCTAGAAGAACAAGGTATGGAAGTCATCCGTGAGATTGATATGGAACCATTTATCGAAGCAGTTCAACCAGTTTATGACCAATACAGTGAAGTGTTTGGTCAAGAGTTAATTGATTCAATCAGAAATCAGTAATTTGTAACAATGTTGAGGGTGGCTCATGAAAGAAGGCTTCTGAATTTGGTGCTTCCGCTCGGAATATGCCATGATCGGACCGGCTTTTAAGAGTCACCCTCCTCCTCATAGGAAGGGAGAACAAAAATGCTCACGTTAATCAAAAACATCGACCGTCTAAACAAAGTTATCTTTTATCTCATTGGAATCATGTTGATTGTGATGTCAGCTACGATTGCTTATCAGGTATTCTCACGCTTTGCTCTTGGTGCATCGTTGTCATGGTCAGAGGAACTCGCCCGGTATTTAATGGCTTGGGTTGTCTTTATGGGTGCTGCCCTCGCAATCCGAAAAGGTGAATTAATCGGAGTAGAGGCAATTGTCGATCTTTCATCTGACAGCATTAAAAAAGTGTTGAAATTGCTCGTATGCATCGTTTGTGTCGCGTTCAGCATTTTTTTAATTGTTAAAGGAATTGAAATGGTTCAAGTGGTAGAAAATCAACGTTCTCCCGCTATGCGCATTCCGATGACATATGTCTATGCTTCCATACCGGTAAGTGGGGTTCTAATGGCGCTAAACTCCATCGTAGTAGCTATCGAGTTATTTAGAAAGGATGGAGAAAAATGATTTGGATTTTACTTGTTACGCTTGTTATCCTTTTTCTAATCAGTACCCCGATCGCGATTGCGCTCGGTTCAGCGACGGCGCTTGCTGTTATCTGGACGGGTGAAATGCCTGTCTTGGCCATCGTCCAGCGGATGTTCAACTCGGTTGATATGTTTCCGCTCATGGCGATTCCATTCTTTATTTTAGCGGGAAGCCTCATGGAAACAGGAGGGATTTCCAGACGTCTCATTAATTTTGCCAGTGCACTCGTCGGAGAAATGAAAGGCGGTCTTGCCGCTGTGGCGGTTGTGACTTCGATGTTCTTCGCCGCTATTTCCGGTTCCAGCCCGGCGACAGTTGCTGCGATTGGTTCAATTTTGATCCCGGCAATGGTGGCGCGTGGCTATCACCGTGATTTTGCGGCCGCCGTTCAAGCGACATCAGGTGGACTGGGGGTCATTATTCCGCCAAGTATCCCGATTATTCTTTACGGTGTAACAGCCGAGGTTTCTGTCGGTGACCTTTTCATTGCCGGAATCTTACCTGGACTTCTCGTGTCCTTTTCATTATTATTGCTGGTTTATTTTATTTCTCGTATAAAAGGCTACAAAGGCACGGAATCAAGCACGCCGAAGCAAAAGCTGGTAGCTTTTAAGGAAGCCGCACTTGCCTTGTTAATGCCGGTCATTATTCTGGGCGGTATTTACGGCGGGATCTTTACACCGACCGAAGCCGCGGTTGTTGCTGTCGTCTATGCCTTTATCGTCGGAAAATTCGTTTACCGTGAAATTACGTGGAAGAGCGTGATGGGAATCTTTTCGCGTTCTGCGGTTACAACCTCGATTATCATGATTATTATCGCCAATGCCGGGGTATTCGGCTGGTTGCTCACCCGCGAACGGGTGCCGCAAATGGTCGCAGAATCATTCTTGAATTACACAGAAAGCCCGATTATTTTCTTACTGCTAATTAACCTGTTGCTTTTATTTGTCGGAATGATTTTCGAAACATCAGCGGCGATTATTATTCTTGCGCCAATTTTAGCGCCGATTGCCGTTATGGTTGGAATTGATCCAGTGCATTTCGGAATTATTATGGTCGTGAACCTGGCGATTGGGATGGTAACTCCACCGGTTGGGGTCAACTTGTTCGTTGCTGCGCCGATAGCCGGCACCTCGTTGGAAAAGATATCACGGGCGGTGCTGCCATTTATTGCGCTGTTGATTATTAACGTGTTGATGATCAGCTTTATTCCGAAAATTTCTACAGTCTTGCTTGATATCTTTAAATAGTTCAAGATGAAAGAAAAGAATGGAGTGAAAGCGAATGAGTTTACCTAAAATCGTCAAGATTAAACAGCATTTTACCGGACCTGCCGTTGCCAACATTGATGATAAAGTGGCGGAGGAGTTTGAGAAGTCGGAAATTGCTGAACGTGTAAAGCCGGGTATGAGCATTGCCATTACCGCTGGAAGCCGGGGGATCGCCAATATCGCGAAGATTATCCGCGCTGCTGCCAATGAAGTGAAAAAGCTTGGCGGTCATCCCTTTATCGTGCCGTCAATGGGTAGTCACGGTGGAGCGACGGCTGAAGGACAAATTGAAGTGCTGGAAAGCCTTGGTGTAACGGAAGAATATTGTGGTGCTGAAATCCGCTCTTCAATGGAAGTAGAGGAAATTGGCGAGACAGAAGCCGGCATTAAAGTGTACATGGACAAAATTGCCTATGAGTCTGACGGGGTGATCCTCGTTAACCGGATTAAGGCGCACACTGATTTCTCGGCAAACATTGAAAGTGGTTTGATGAAGGTCGCTTCAATTGGGCTTGGTAATCATAAGCAGGCTCAAGCGATCCACACGCTTGGTGTTGCCGGGATCCGTGATCATATGCCGCTCGTCGCCGAAGAGATTTTCAAAAGTGGCAAGATCCTGATGGGGATCGGCATCGTTGAAAATGCTTTTGAGGATACGGCTGAAATTGAAGTGATTCCGGTGGAGAAGATCAAGGAGCGTGAACAAGCGCTGTTGGAATTTTCGAAATCGCTGATGCCGAAGCTTCCGGTTGATAACATTGATATTCTTTTTGTTGATGAAATCGGTAAAAACTATAGTGGAACCGGAATGGATACAAATGTGATCGGTCGCCTTCGCATTTTACATACGAAGGAACCGGAAACGCCGCAGATTGATTATATTATCGTGTCCGATTTAAGCGAGGCTTCTCATGGGAACGCGCTCGGAATCGGTCTCGCTGACCTGACGACAAAGCGTTTCTTCGACAAGATTGATTACCAGAAGATGAATGAGAATGTTATTACGAGTACGTTTTTGAAGCGGGCGAGCGTGCCGATTGTCCTCGGAAGCGATCGCGCGGCAATTGAAACGGCCCTGCGCGGAAGCTGGGGCAAAAAAGCGGAAGAAATCCGTTTTATGAGAATTCCGAACACCCTCCATCTTGAAGAGCTGTATGTTTCAGAATCATTATTGCCTGAAATCGAGAAGCTTGATAATGTAGAAGTAATCGGGCAATTGACGGAGATGGAATTCGATGGAGAAGGGTATTTTAACGGATTTTAATTGAGTGATTTCGGGCTTACCATGTCGACCGGCAGGAGAGTTCATAAGAAAGTCTACCTTTCGGGTAGATTCGAGGAAGGGCGTCAGCTTCGCGCGTTACGCGGATGGCTGAAAAAAAGCTCGTTTTTAGCCATCCTTAAAAGATGTAACGGCTTCGCACGCCGCTTCTAAGAAAAGCCGCTACGCGGTTTTCTTAAACCAAATCATGAGGAGGACGAACAAATGAATACACAAACAGACAAGGTGGTTACGTACGGGAACCTGGTAGATGGTCAATGGATCGAAGGAACTGAGACATTTACGGTCGAAAACAAATACACTCATGAGCCTTATGCAGAAATTGCGAAGGCTGATAAAGAGCTAGTCGAAAAAGCTGTCGCGAACGCGAAAGAAACTTTTAAATCAGTTAAACTTCCTGCCACAAAGCGCTATGAAATTCTGATGAAAGCGGCACAGCTTTTCGGTGAGCGTAAAGAGGAGATCGCGCTTGCGATTACGAGAGAAGTCGGAAAGACGATTAAGGATGCACGCGGTGAAGTGGAGCGCGGAATCGCGACATTTATCGCATCTGCTGAGGAAGCAAAGCGTATCACCGGCCAAGGTATGCCAATTCACGGACAGCCTGGAAACGAAGAGAAAATGGCGTTTTCTATCCGTGTTCCTG
The DNA here is from genome assembly GCF_023715705.1 of Halalkalibacter oceani. Classification (GTDB taxonomy): domain Bacteria; phylum Bacillota; class Bacilli; order Bacillales; family Bacillaceae_D; genus Halalkalibacter; species Halalkalibacter oceani_A. The sequence goes on along the minus strand of NZ_JAMBOS010000005.1, from coordinate 110,885 downwards.
TTGGCGTTGTATGTGCAATCACCCCATTTAATTTCCCTTTTAATTTAACTGCCCACAAAGTTGCTCCGGCGATTGCGGCCGGAAATACGGTTGTGTTGAAGCCTGCTGAAAAAACGCCGGTCTCCGCAATCAAGATGGCAGAAATCCTCCTGGAAGCCGGTTTGCCAAAAGGCTTCTTAAATGTCGTGAATGGCTTCGGTCACGAGGTAGGTCCACTTTTACTGGAAGACGAGCGCATCGCGATGTACACGTTCACAGGCAGTCCGACTGTCGGAAAAATGATTAAGAGTCAGACAGGGATTCGTAAGGTGACTCTTGAATTAGGAAATAACTCCCCGAATATTATTCATCATGATGTTGCTGATCTTGACCGGGCTGTCGAGCTTTGTGTATCACGAGGATATGTAAACTCCGGGCAAGCTTGTATTTCCGTTCAGCGTGTGTATGTTCACCGGGATATTTACGAAGAAGTGCTGGAAAAAGCGAAAAAAGTCGCAGAAGCATTTGTCGTTGGTAATCCAGAGGATGAAGCAACGAACATTGGACCGATGATCAGCATCAATGAAGCGGAGCGTGCTGAGAAATGGGTGCAGGAAGCAGCTGAGCACGGAGCGCGCATCATCACGGGCGGTAAGCGCGACGGAGCATTATTCCAGCCAACTGTATTGACCGACGTAAAAGAAGAAATGAAGGTCATGTGTGAAGAAGTGTTTGCTCCGATTGTAAGTATCATTCCTTATGATGACATTTATAAAACATTCGCGGCGGCGAACGACTCAAAATTCGGTTTGCAAGCCGGTTTCTTTACTTCAAATCTGGAGCTGGCAATGAAGGCTGCTCAAGAGCTTGAATTCGGCGGTGTCAACATCAATGATGTTTCGACTTTCCGCGTTGATATCCTGCCGTATGGCGGTGTGAAGGACAGCGGTGTCGGCAAAGAGGGTCCACGCAGCGCAGTGGAAGAAATGACCGATGAGAAGTTAATCACCATCCAGCTTTAAAACAAGATAGATTGGAGCTGTCGTTTCCTTCCTGTTCCGAAGGAGGGAAGATACCCTTCGGAGCAGGATTACATAACAGCTTCTTGGCATGGATATACAAACAAACTTGAAGGGATGAGCGAGAATGAGAAACACGTGGGAGTATTTTTCAACTGAAAATATTATTTTTGGAAATGGGGCCATTACGCGACTTGATGGCGCATTAAAGCGATTAAAGGCCAAAAATGTTTTTGTTATCACTGACAGAGGAGTTGCCCAGGCCGGCATTTTGGCTAAAGTAACTGAGCAGTTGGATTTGCATGGCTACCAGACGGTCGTTTATGATAAAGCAATTCCAGAGCCACCGATTGACAGTGTTGTCGAAGCTTATGAGTTTGCGAAGTCGCAAATGAAGACAGATGTCATCATTGGACTTGGCGGAGGAAGCAGTATCGACCTAGCGAAGGTAGTTGCCCTGTTAATGGAATACGGCGGCCACCCAACGGATTATTTCGGTGGTGAAAACCTCGTCCCTGGACCGATTGCCCCGTTAATCGCCATCCCGACAACAGCCGGTACCGGTTCAGAAGTAACATCTGTAGCGGTTGTTACCGATACAGAGAACGACATTAAAGTAGGGATTTCCGATAACTTCCTTCGTCCGGCAGTCGCATTGCTTGATCCGGAATTAACGGTCGGATTGCCTCCTTATGTAACGGCATGTTCAGGAATTGACGCGCTTTCTCACGCTGTCGAAGCGTATACAGCGAAAGATTTCCGTTATATTCAATCAAAAGAAAAGCTTCTGTTCCAGGGTGCTCTACCAATTACAGACGCGCTTGCACTGCATGCGATCGAGCTTATTGCCGGTAACCTGGCAGTTGCGGTGCAACAGGGAAGTAATTTGGAAGCGCGCGGTAATATGCTGCTTGGAAGCCTGCTCGCCGGTTTAGCATTCTCAAACGCCGGAACAGCTTTGGCGCACGCGCTTGCGTACCCGATCGGCGGTAAGGCGAAATCGCCACATGGTGAACTGACAGGCCTGCTTCTGCCATATGTAATGAAGTATAATACAGCTACAGAGCAAGATAAAATGGTCAAAATTGCGCAGGCGTTCGGTATCGAACAAGGCTCAAAAACAACAAGGGAATATGCAGAAGCTGCCTCAGAAGCGGTTCTTCAGCTTCTGAAAGATATTAACCTTCCGACGAAGCTGTCCGAGATCGGCGTAAAAGAAGAAGATCTTGAAAGCATTGCTGAAAAAGCATTGCCAATCGAGCGTTTAGTTCGTAACAACCCGCGTGTTCCGAATCAAGCAAGCCTGGTTGAATTGTTAAAGCAAGCTTATTAATAGAGATGAAGGTGGAATGGACATGAGTGAAAAACCAAGAATTGCCATTACGATGGGGGATGGAGCGGGTGTCGGCCCTGAAATCATCATGCGATCTTTAGCCGATCAATCGATCTATGAGAGCTGCGCTCCATTCGTCGTAGGAGATGCGAAGATTCTCAAACGGGCGAATGAGATCGTCAATACGAACCTGACTGTGCGTTCGATTCAATCAGTCGAAGAGGCAGCATTTGAATATGGAACGGTGGATTGCATCGATTTAGATTTGCTCCCTGCCGATCTGCCATTTGGTGAAATTTCTGCCGTTGCCGGCGACGGTTCTTTCCGTTTCCTGGAAAAGGCGATTGCGCTCGCTAACAATGGAGAGATTGAAGGAATTTGTACCGCTCCTTTAAATAAGGAGGCTCTTCATAAAGGGGGGCATATTTTCCCGGGCCATACGGAGATTTTGGCGGAGCTCACCGGAACGAAGGACTTTGCGATGATGCTTTCCTCGCCAACGTTGCGAGTGATTCATGTCACGACACATGTCGGGCTGCTCGATGCAGTGAAGCTGATCAATCCAGAACGGACATATAAAGTGATTAAGCTTGCTGATGAAACATTGAAGCGTGCCGGAATTAAAGCACCGAAGATCGCGGTCTGCGGAATTAACCCTCACGCCGGTGAAAACGGACTTTTCGGCTACGGAGAAGAGGAAGAAAAGATTGTTCCGGCAGTGACAAAAGCGCAGGAGGAAGGAATCGACGTTGTCGGTCCACTTCCGGCTGATACTTTGTTCTTCCGCGCGAACCGCGGCGACTTTGATATTGTTGTGGCGATGTATCATGATCAAGGTCACGGTCCGATCAAAGTGCTTGGCTTAGAAGCTGGCGTCAACATTACAGTCGGTCTGCCGATCATTCGGACGAGTGTCGATCACGGAACTGCCTTTGATATTGCCGGAAAAGGAATTGCGAGCGAACAAAGCTTGATTGAAGCAATGCGTCAAGCGATTGATTTAGCACCGAAACGCGGGTAAGGGACGAAGGAGGAACTGGAGCTGTGAAGATTGTATTTACGAGAAAGATTCCGACTGAATTAGTAGAGCCTTTAAAAGAAAAATACGATATTTTTATGTGGGATCGGGAAAATGAACCGATGCCTCACGAGCGCTTGCTGCAGGAGATGAAGGATGCTGATGCGGTGTTTACAAACGTTGCCGATCGTATCGATAAACAGCTTATTGAGCAGTCATCTTCGCTTAAAGTAATTAGCACAATGGCGGTCGGGTATGACAATATTGATGTGGAAGCAGCGACGGCGCGTGGCATCGCGGTCGGGCACACTCCCGGTGTGTTGACGGAAGCGACGGCGGATTTAACCTTTACCCTGCTGGTTGCGACGAGCCGTCGTGTTGTGGAAGGCATGGATTTGATCCGGCGCAATGAATGGCAGAGCTGGGGACCGTTTTTGTTAACGGGCCAAAGCCTTTACAAAGCGACAATCGGAATCATTGGCATGGGGAGAATCGGACAAGGTGTGGCAAGGCGCGCCAAAGGGTTCGAGATGAATATTCTTTACCATAACCGCTCGCGCAAGCCGGAGGCCGAAGCAGAGCTGGGCGCTGTGTATTGCTCACTTGAGGAGCTGTTGCAGCAGGCCGATTATGTCGTATTGCTGGCTCCGTCGACTCCGGAAACGAAAAACATGATTTCACATGAGCAATTTGAGATGATGAAGGAGACGGCTGTTTTTATTAATACGTCACGCGGGACGAATGTTGATGAAGAAGCATTGTATCAGGCGTTAAAAGAAGAAAAAATCTTTGCCGCCGGCCTTGATGTTTTTGAAACTGAACCGATTTCAAACGATCATCCTTTGCTGACCCTTAACAATGTGATTGCCCTTCCTCATATTGGAAGCGCCAATGTCGAAACAAGAATGAAAATGGCCACCTTGGCGATTGAAAATATTGAAAAAGGCTTAGCTGGGGAGCGGCTGACTCATATTGTTAATGCTGAGATCTATGGAAAAGGTAAATAAGCAATCTTTCAATTCCCGTTCTATCCCGTACTTATGTTAAAATAAAAATAACGTATGATAGGAGCCTCTTTGACATAAAGAGGCTCTTGCCTATACAAACATAAGAGAGTCAAAAAAGGAGAGTGTAGGATAGATGGAACAAACCCATTCAACAGCAGAAAAGCTTGCGCATCTCGATGATATTTTACGTTCCATGGAGCGCGTGCTGGTGGCCTTTTCCGGAGGCGTTGACAGTACGTTTTTACTGGCGCGGGCCAAGGAAGTATTAGGGGATCAAGTTATTGCTGTTACAGCGGCTTCAGAAACGTTCCCGACACGTGAGTTTAATGAAGCGATTGCCCTGGCGCAAGAGATGGGCGTTAAATATATGGAAACCCAGGTAAGTGAACTGGCAAACGAGAACTTTGTGAAAAATGAACCGGATCGCTGCTTCCATTGCAAGGATGGCTTGTATCAGCATTTAAATGAGCTGGCGCAAAGGGAAGGGTATCCATTTATTCTCGACGGTGCAAACCGTGATGATGTCGGTGACTATCGTCCAGGGATGAAGGCGGCCCGCTCACAGGGTGTTCGAAGCCCGTTGCTTGAAGCCGGGTTGACAAAGCAGGAGATTAGAGATCTTTCCAAGGAAATGAACCTGCGAACATGGAATAAACCATCATTCGCCTGCCTATCTTCGCGCATTCCTTACGGCAAACGAATTACTCAGGAAGCGATTGATCAGCTTGATCTGGCGGAGGACTTTTTATTAAAGCTTGGTTTTTACCAGGTGCGCGTCCGTCATCATGAGAAGCTGGCGAGAATTGAAGTAATGCCGAATGAGCTGCAAAAAGTGATTGATTATCATGAAACGATTCATAAGCGTTTTAAAGAGATCGGCTTTCAATATGTAACGCTTGACCTACAAGGGTATCGTACCGGAAGCATGAATGAAGTACTGGCAGCCGGTAGTAAGGAGCAGAATGCATGAGCAATGAAATCAAGGAATGGCTGAAAAAGGTCGAGGCTGGAGAGCTTCGGGCAGAGGAGGCCTATGAACAAATAAAAGGCTATGAGGATATTGACGGCTTTGCCAAGATCGATGTTCAACGTGTAAAGCGTAAAGGCTTTCCCGAGGTGATTTACGGGGAAGGAAAAACAGCGGAGCAAATTCAGGCGATTTTCGCCCGTTTAATGACACATCATGAAACCGTTTTAGCGACGAGAATCTCACAGGATAAGGCTGAGCAGCTAGTGCCACAGCTGCAATATGTCACCTATGATGAATGTTCACGGACATTGCTCTATGACGAGCGCAAAAGCTTTGACGCCTATGGCAAAGTCGGAGTGCTGTGCGCCGGGACGAGTGACCTCCCTGTCGCCGAGGAAGCGGCGATTACGGCGCAGGCAATGGGGCTTGAAGTCGAACGCTTTTATGATATTGGGGTAGCCGGCATTCACCGTCTGTTTGATCAGCTTGAACAAATTCGTACTTGTGATGTATTAATTGTCGTTGCCGGAATGGAAGGAGCGCTGGTCAGTGTAGTCGGCGGACTTGTCCAACAGCCGATTTTGGCTGTGCCGACAAGCATAGGCTACGGAGCGAGCTTTAATGGCGTCGCCGCCCTTCTGACAATGCTTAATTCCTGCGCGTCAGGCGTCTCAGTTGTGAACATCGATAATGGATTTGGTGCCGCTTATCAGGCAGCGCTCATTTCAAGAATAACAAAAGAATAGGAGGTTAAGCAGATGAAAACGTTATACATTGATTGCAGCCTGTCCGGCATAAGCGGGGATATGACGATGGGAGCGTTAATCGATCTTGGCGCCGATGTGGCCGAGATTGAAGCAAAGCTGTCGAGCCTGCCGATTGAGCCGTTTACGTTAAAGGCTGAGGGCGTCATCAAAAAAGGAATCTACGCCCAGCAATTTAAAGTAGTGGAAAAGGAAGACGAGCGCGCGACAAATCATCGCCACTTCTCGACGATAAAAAAAATGATCGAAGAATGTGAAGCGCTTTCTGACAATGTCAAGCAGCTGAGCCTGCAAATTTTTCAGCCAATTGCCGAGGCGGAAGCAAAGATTCACCATTCTTCTTTAGAAAAGGTTCACTTTCATGAAGTCGGTGCCGTTGACTCCATTGTTGATATTGTCGGAACGGCACTCGCGCTGGAACAGCTTGGGATTGAAAAAATTGTCGCCGCTCCTGTCGTGGTCGGCTCGGGTACGATCCATATTGATCATGGCGTATATCCAATTCCAGCTCCGGCCACATTGGAAATGCTGACGGAGATCCCGGTCGAAAGCACGACGATCCGCGGTGAACTGACGACACCGACAGGCGCGGGAATCCTAAAAGGGATTGTCTCGGAATTTGGACCGATGCCGAGCATGACCGTGGAAAAGATCGGCTATGGAGCGGGTGAGAAGGATTTCCCGCACCATCCTAATGTCCTTCGTGCCGTGTTAGGTCAATCGCGCTGATAGCGGGGTAACTCCTTCCAAACAGCCTGGAAGACATGCTTGAGTGGAATCGCCGCTTCTTCTGCCAGACGCTTGCAATCGTCATACTCCGGCGCGGCCTGAACGACCTGACCGTTATGGAGGCCTTCCTTGATCGTCACAGCGCCCCAGGGAGTCTCAATCTGACGAAAGCGCCGTTCAAGCCGGTGAACGTGGAGCGGGTAATAGCGGACGCCGAGCGTTGTCGTTTCGGCGAAAATAAGCGTCTTTAGCTCGTCCAGCTTATTCTCGGCACAAAGAAGCTGCAGCATCACACCGGGCCGGTTTTTTTTCATATAGATCGGGATGTAAAAGACATCGTTCGCTCCTTTTTCGAGCAGTTTATCAAGTAAATGGCCAAGCCATTCGGGCGACATATCATCAAGATTAACTTCAAGCTTGATCATATGCTGATCGATATGTTCATCTTTATGGGAAAAGTCTAAGCGCAATGTGTCACATTCCTTTCGTAGCGTTCATCTTTTTGCCCTTAGTATAGCATGAGCCTGGGCCAGAAAGGCTGATTTTCACCTTTCTGACCCAGGCTTTTCATCTTAGTCCTTTTCTCTACTGCTGATAAGGAAATTGGTTGCTATATCCAGAAAACTGTTGGTACTCCTGAGACAGCTTTTGCTGGTCGGCTGCTTCAAGCGCATAGAACCCTTTACGGAACATCGTAGTATAGAGCTGGCGCTGGCAGTCCTGGGTTTCCTGGAAAATGCCTGCAATATCCTGATACAGCTGTTGATGGCTGGCTTCATTTAAAAAAATGCCGTAGCCGGAAGTCATATATTTCTCAGTCGACAGTTGGTCGTTGAGAAAGTCGCGCTCTGACATTTGCGGGGTTTTTGGAACTTGCATTTCCGGATTTTGAATCTTTTGCTGTTGATTCATGGAATAGCCTCCTCACGAATAGTGAAAAATTATTGAAGCGATGCAGCTTGCTGATTTGTCGCCTGCAGATGGTTCAAGATCTTTGTGTAATGACGCTGGTGCATTTGACCTGCTTGATCAAGGACCTGCTTAATTTCCTGGTCCTGACATTGTTCAGCAAAGAAGTGGGCTTTTTTCATCGCAAGTAAGTTCCAAGACAGCATATCTGTAAGATAGAGCTGATCCTTCGTTGAAATAACAGCCGGTGGCTCAGGCATAATCGGTTGCTGCTGATTGGCTTGAAATTGATTCATTTGCTGCTGTTGCATGAGAATCCCCCTTTGTTGTAACCTGCTGATAAAAGTACGATTTTTTACTTTTTTCAGCAGTTTTTCTTGTTGTCAAAGACATATCCGTTGGACGGATACATGTTATAGTGTGAAAAAAACGAGTGACATTTATCCAGTCAGTACGAGGAGTAAGTTCCAGTTATTAGCGAGGAAACAGGAGATTACATTTTTTTCAGAATCTTCCTTGCAAAACAGGCAGCATTCCGGTATCCTAAACTAAACTGAATGAGCATTCATTCAATCCGATCTAGCCTGCTCAAAAGGAGGATATGATGATGCGTCGTATTCGTAAAGCTGCAGTGATCGGCTCTGGTGTTATGGGCTCGGGAATTGCCGCCCATTTAGCCAACATTGGAATTCCGTCGATTCTGCTCGATATTGTTCCAGAAGAACTGACACCAATGGAGAAGAAGCATGGCGCCACACTTGCTGATCAAAGCGTGCGTAATCGCTACAGCCTTGAAGCAATCAACAAACTGCAAGGACAAAAACCGGCCCCTCTTGTCAGTAAACAACGTCTATCCTACATCGAACCAGGGAACCTCGAAGATGATTTGCATAAGCTGAAAACCGTTGACTGGATTATCGAAGCCGTCGTCGAAAATATTGATGTTAAAAAAGAGATCATGCGGATGATCGAGCCGGTGCGGAAGCAAGATGCCATTGTTACCTCGAATACATCCGGAATTTCAATTGAGGAAATAGCAGCCGGCTGTTCTGACGAGTTTTCTGCCCATTTTCTTGGTGCTCATTTTTTCAATCCCCCCAGATACTTACCTTTACTAGAACTCATTCCAACATCACGCACAAATGACGAAATCACGACTTTTATGAAAGCGTTTGCTGAAACGACACTCGGAAAAGGGGTTGTGTTATGTAAAGATACGCCCAATTTTATCGCTAACCGGATCGGGACATTTTCACTGCTCAGCACCGTCAACGAGATGCTTGCCAATGGATATTCGATTGGGGAAGTCGATTCGGTTACCGGACCTCTGCTTGGCCGGCCGAAAAGCGCGACCTTTCGCACGCTTGATGTTGTCGGCCTCGATACGTTTTTGCATGTGGCGCAAAACGTTACAAAGGTCGCCAGCGGCAGAGAACGCGAAGTTATGACACCGCCCGCTTTTATCCGGGAGATGGTTGACAAGGGCTGGATCGGCGCTAAGGCTGGGCAAGGCTTTTACAAAAAACAGGACGGCATTCTTGAAATTAACCCTCATACGCTTGAATACGAACGACGAAAGAAACTGCAGGCTCCGTCTGTTGAGCAGGCAAAGAAAGCAAAAAACGCACGGGAAAAGGTAAAGATGATGGCGGCTGCCGAGGATCGCGCCGGACGGCTCGTCTGGGCCATTCTCAAGCCTTTGCTGTTATTTTCGGCGGAAAAGGTTGATGAAATCGCCAATGAGATTCAATCAATTGATCAGGCGATGAAATGGGGGTTCGGCTGGGAGCTGGGTCCTTTTGAGATTTGGGATGCCCTCGGTGTTGCCGAAACTGTGACGCGGATGGAGAAGGAAGGCGAAACGGTACCCGATTGGATCAAGGAGATGCTCGATAAAGGTTTTGATCGTTTTTATCATGAGGACAGCTTTTACAATCAGGGACAGTATGAGCTACCGGCTGTATCAGAAAAAATCATTCATCTGCCAAAAGCGGATAAGCTGATTATGAAAAATGCCGGAGCGTCGCTTCATGATATTGGCGACGGGGTCGCCTTGCTGGAATTTCACTCTGAGACCAATTCAATCGGGCTTGATGCCATTCAGATGATCCGCAAGTCGATTGTCGAGGTGGAACAGAACTATCAGGGGCTTGTGATCGGCAATTACGGCAAAAACTTTTGTGTTGGCGCGAATTTGATGCTGCTGCTGATGGAAGCACAGGATGACAACTATCCGGAAATTGATTATGTCGTCCGGCAATTTCAGCAGGCATCCGCGGCGATTCGCTATGCCGCTGTTCCAGTTGTGACGGCGCCGTACGGGATGACGCTTGGCGGTGGTGCTGAAATATGCCTTCCGTCAGCGAGCATTCAAGCCGCATTGGAAACGTATATCGGCTTAGTCGAAGTCGGTGTCGGCCTGATTCCGGGAGGCGGTGGAAATAAGGAGCTGTATCTTCGTCAGCTGGAACGGCTCCCAACAGGAGTGAAGCTCGATCTGCAGCCAATCGCCAATGCTGTTTTTGAAACGGTCGCGATGGCGAAAGTATCCACCTCGGCCGAGGAAGCAAGAGAGATCGGGTTTTTCAGCGAACGTGATGATTGGGTTGCCAACCAGGCCTTCATCATTGCCGAAGCGAAGCGGCAGGCCATTCATCTGGCTGAAAAAGGCTACCGCCCTCCGCAAAAGCGGCCGATCCCCGTCGTCGGGGAAACCGGCTACGCGACGATGCTGCTCGGTGCCAAAGCGCTGAAAACCGGCGGGAGAATTTCTGAGCATGATGTAAAAATTGCCGATAAGCTCGCCTTTGTCATCGCCGGAGGACGGGTGGCAAAAGGCGCGTATGTCGATGAACAATATTTGCTTGACCTTGAACGCGAGGCTTTCCTAAGCCTGATCGGAGAACCGAAGACACAGCAGCGGATGCAGCATATGCTACTGAAAAGAAAACCGCTTCGCAATTAAAGGAGAAAGGAAGGATGGCATATGAAAGAGGCAGTTATTGTTGCCGGTGCACGGACGCCGGTCGGAAAAGCAAAGCGCGGGAGCCTTGCCGCTGTACGGCCCGATGACTTAGGCGCCTTAACCGTCGAGGAGACGTTAAAGCGGGCAAATCATTTCGATGCCGCTGACATTGATGATCTGATCATCGGCTGTGCGATGCCTGAGGCCGAGCAGGGGATGAATGTCGCGCGCACGATCGCGATGCTGGCCGGAATGCCGCATCACGTGCCGGCGATCACCGTGAATCGTTATTGCTCATCCGGCCTGCAAAGCATTGCGTTTGCGGCGGAAAAAATTATGCTCGGTCAGGCGAATGCGATCATCGCGGGAGGAGTCGAGTCGATGAGCATGATTCCGATGGGCGGTCATGTGATTGCCGCCAACCCCCGTCTGATCAGCGAACAGCCTGAGTATTATATGACAATGGGACATACGGCGGAGGAAGTCGCGCGCCGCTTTGGTGTTTCGCGCGAGGATCAGGATGCGTTTGCTGCTGAAAGTCATAAACGCGCCGGCGCTGCCCAGGAAGCGGGGCGGTTTAACGAGGAAATCATCGCCGTTGAGGGTGTTAAACGAGCCGTTGATCAGGAGCAGCTCGTCGAGGAACCGTTTACCTTTGCGGTTGATGAAGGGGTAAGGCGGGAGACGACTGTTGAGGTGCTCAAGCAGCTCAAACCGGTATTTCATCCAAAAGGGACTGTAACAGCCGGCAATGCTTCGCAAATGAGTGATGGAGCGGCGGCGGTCCTGGTGATGGAGAAAAATCAGGCCGTTGCCAGAGGGCTGAGTCCTGTCGTAAAGTTTCGTTCCTTTGCCGTGGCGGGCGTTGCCCCGGAAATCATGGGCATTGGCCCGGTAGAGGCAATTCCGAAGGCGGTAAGAATGGCCGGTTTGCAGCTGGAGGACATTGGGCTGTTCGAGTTGAACGAGGCGTTTGCCGCTCAGGCACTTCAAGTCATTCGCGAGCTGAAGCTTGATGAAGAAAAGGTCAATGTCAACGGCGGGGCGATTGCTCTCGGCCATCCGCTCGGTTGTACGGGAACAAAGCTGACGCTGACGTTAATGCATGAGATGAAGCGGCGCGGGCAGCAGTTTGGTGTTGTGACGATGTGTATTGGCGGCGGGATGGGAGCAGCCGGCGTATTTGAATTAATCGGCTAACTGGTAGCGAAAAAAGGAGGAGAAAACGATGGGGCAAACGTCGGATCGGACCGTGAAAGGCGGCAGCTTTTTAATTGAGGATGCGGCAGCAGATAGTTTCACTCCGGAGGATTTCACTGATGAACAAAAAATGATCGCCAAGCTGACGGCTGATTTTACCGTCAATGAAGTCGTACCGCTGCTCGATAAGATTGAGCAGCATGAATTCTCGCATACCATTCAGCTCCTGAAACAGGCAGGCGAGCTTGGCCTGCTCGGCGCTGACATTCCTGAGGAATATGGCGGCCTCGGGCTTGATAAAATCAGCTCGACCTTGATCGCCGAAAAACTGGCGCGTGGAGGCTCCTTTGCCTTAAGCCATGGCGCGCATGTCGGCATCGGCTCTTTGCCGATTGTCTTTTTCGGAAATGAACAGCAAAAGAAAAAGTATCTCCCTTCCTTGGCGACAGGAGAACGGATTGCCGCTTACGCATTAACTGAACCGAGCTCGGGATCGGATGCGCTCAGTGCGAAAACGACGGCGATGTTGAATGAAGCGGGGACACATTATGTAGTAAACGGGGAAAAGCAATGGATTACCAATTCAGCTTTTGCGGATCTTTTTATCGTTTATGCGCAAATCGATGGCAAGGCATTCTCCGCCTTTATCGTTGAGCGGGATTTCGAAGGGGTGAAGACAGGGGTAGAAGAGAAGAAGATGGGCATTAAAGGCTCTTCGACTCGGACTGTTATTTTGGAAAATGCCCAGGTGCCGAAGGAGAATTTGCTTGGAGAAGCGGGGAAAGGTCATCTGATCGCCTTCAACATTTTGAACATTGGACGATTTAAGCTTGGAGTCGGCTGTGTAGGCAGCGCCAAACGGGCGATTGAGCTGGCGGCAGGCTATGCAAACGAGCGAAAGCAATTCAACACGCCGATCGGCCGATTTCGCTTAATTCAGGAGAAGCTGGCGGAAATGGCGGTCGCGACATACGCGACAGAAAGCGCGGTCTATCGGACCGGGGGATTAATCGAGCAACGCTTCGGCAGCTTAACAGAGGAGGAGCAGAAAAGCGGGCGCGCTGTCGCAGGGGCGATCGCCGAATATGCGATTGAGTGCTCACTGAATAAAATTGCCGGCTCTGAGCTGCTTGATTTTGTTGTCGATGAGGCGGTGCAAATCCATGGCGGCTATGGGTATATGGCGGAATATGAAGTGGAACGGATGTATCGCGATTCACGAATTAACCGGATTTTTGAAGGGACGAATGAAATCAACCGGCTGCTCGTCCCCGGCACATTGCTGCGCAAAGCGATGAAAGGCGAGCTTCCCCTTTTGGAAAAAGCGGGAGCGCTGCAAGAGGAGCTTGTTCAGCTGCTTCCGGCCGAGGTCGGGTCAGGGCCGCTCGAACAGGAAAAGCAGCTGCTTTCAATGGCGAAGAAGATCTTTCTTTTTGTTGCGGGCCTGGGCGTTCAAACATACGGCGAAGCATTGCAGCAGGAGCAGGAGCTGCTTGCCAATGTCGCCGATATTGTCAATGATATTTATCAGATGGAGTCAGCTATTTTACGGACGGAAAAGGCACGAAGCGGGGCGAACGACAAAGGGGACCGGAAGCTGATCATGACGCAAATCTTCTGCCAGGAAGCGTTTCAGCGGATTGAGGGGCATGCGAAGGAATCTCTGATCATGATCGAGGAGGGCGATCAGCGGCGGATGCTGCTCGGTATTTTGCGCAAGCTAACACGGCACGAAGAGATTGATGTTGTAAAGAAAAAGCGTTTAATTGCCGCAGCGGTTCTCGAGGAGGGCGGATATATAAGCTAAGAGGCTTGAAAATAGAGTGAGACAGTCCTATTGGAAATGGCTGCTCTGCAAGGGGCCGGGACATAGCTAATGTGTTCACTACACTCTTCCTTTGGTCTCGGCTCGTTATGCAGGTGAAATCCCCTCTCTTCATAAGAGAGTGGCGTCGTCACTCATTGCGTTGGGGGTGGTCAAAAGGTGACAAAGGCCTTTATCCACTCCATTTCATTTTTTAAGCGGGCTTTAAAGTATGAAAGATCAGGAAAGTGGGACAATGTAGATGTAGCGAAAAGGAGTTGTCATAAGATTGAAAGAAAATGATAGGCAAAATCATTGTGCAAAAAAAGCAGATCGGCAATAATGAAAGCAGGCGTATCGAAAGGAGGGGTATGATGACGATTAGCTTCTACCACTATCCAAAATGTGGTACTTGCCGAAAAGCCAAAAAGTGGCTGGACGAGCATGGGATTGCCGTGAAAGACATACATATTGTCGATCATCCACCGACAAAAGATGAACTGGAAACAATGTGGAAGAAGAGTGGATTGGAATTAAAAAAGTTCTTTAACACAAGCGGACAAAAGTATCGCGAATTAGGTTTAAAGGACAAGCTTGCGGGAATGTCAGAGGATGAGGCGCTGGAACTTCTGGCCTCTGACGGGATGCTGATCAAGCGTCCGCTCACAACCGACGGAGAGAACGTAACCGTTGGATTCAAGGAAGAGCAATTTGAACAGGTTTGGCAATAATTCATTTTGTTTTATTGAAAAAGTAGGTATAATTAGAAAAAACAGTGGATCATGATGGAGGGATTTTTTTATGAGTAATTTACCGAACGAGTTAAAGTATTCCGAAGAGCATGAGTGGGTAAAAGTTGAAGGAGATAAAGTCCGTATCGGGATTACGGACTTCGCTCAGTCTGAGCTTGGTGACATCGTATTTGTCGAGCTTCCGGAAGTTGGAGACGAAATTGAAGCGGACGAGCCATTCGGCAGCGTTGAATCTGTCAAAACGGTGTCCGAGCTTTATGCTCCGGTAAGCGGCAAGGTTGTTGAGGTGAATGAAGAGCTTGATGATTCTCCTGAATTTGTCAATGAATCACCTTATGAAAAGGCGTGGATGATCGTTGTCGAGCCAAGCGATTCTTCAGAAATTGACAAGCTGATGTCAGCGGAGCAATACAAGGAAATGATTTCCGAGGACTAAAAGCGAGTTGTGCGGAGCTGGGATAAGCAGGTTGATGTTACCTGATGTCCCAGCTCTTTTTTCTTGTGCAGCGGCATCGAAAAATGAGGAAAGGGAATCATAACAGTAACTTCTGATAAGGAGGTTATGAACATGGGATTTGTCCGGGTCGATGTAACAGGGCAGGTAAAGGGAAAGTATGAAGCTGGAACGCTGAATCTTTACATTGGTGACACACAGATTGGAAAAGTGTTGGAGACAAGCCAAGGACTGGAACATGACATGTTCCGGGGCTATGAATTTGAGCAGGATAAAATTTATCGCTACGAGCAAGAAAACCCCGACCAGATTACTTCCTATGTCGACAACTGCGAAGAAGGCTGGTGTTAAAGGGTTGTATCAAAAGATCGCTTTACTTTTGACACAGCCCCAAGCAGTAAGCGAAGTCTGCGCAGAACGAAGCCACTGCCATGTTTTTTATCTGCAGTACGGCATCGCTATCCACTAAGGTATTTCCACCTGCCTGACTGGCGCCTACCATGATCTCTCCCTCTCTTAAATAGTTCCATTTTTCAGATAATATCTTCCATATCTTCCTTTTACATTGGAAAAAGCAAAAAGATTGACAAGTATTTTTTCTCCGTGCTATTATTTCATCATGCTAAAAGGAAGTATAATTTAGCTCTTATCGAGAGCGGTGGAGGGACTGGCCCTGTGAAACCCGGCAACCATACCAATGGTGCTAAATCCTGCAAAGCGGAATGCTTTGAAAGATGAGAGAGAGGCTCGTATTCACAACCTTTCTGTTCATTTGCTGATGCACAGGAGGGTTTTTCTTATGAGGAACGTTCTGCCATCCAGGAAACAAGTACTGTGCAAAAAGGAAGTTAAGTGATCGGAAAGGTGTGATTTGATGATTACGTTGCGCGATATTTATAAAGTTTTTCAGACGAAGGATGGTCCGGTCCGTGCGGTGGACGGGATTGATTTACAAATTAATGAAGGCGAGATATTTGGCGTCATCGGCTATAGCGGCGCCGGGAAAAGTACCTTGATCAGAATGGTCAATATGCTTGAGCGGCCGACTCAAGGGGAAGTGACAGTAGCCGGGCGAAATCTCTCACAGATGAGTAAGAAGGATTTACGGAAAGCGAGACAGGAAATCGGGATGATTTTTCAGCATTTTAATTTGCTCTGGTCTCGCACCGTGCGGGAAAACATCGCATTCCCGCTTGAAATCGCCGGAGTAAAAAAGCCGGAACGTGATCAGCGCGTTGATGAATTAATTAAACTTGTCGGGCTGGCTGGCAGAGAAGAAAGCTATCCTTCCCAGCTTAGTGGCGGTCAGAAGCAGCGGGTCGGGATCGCCAGGGCACTGGCCAATAATCCGAAGGTTCTTCTCTGTGATGAAGCGACATCCGCTTTAGATCCGAAAACAACTGATGCGATTCTCGATTTACTCGTTGACATTAATGAAAAGCTTGGATTGACGATTATTTTAATTACACATGAAATGCATGTTATCCGCAAAATCTGTCATCAGGTCGCCGTAATGGAGGCCGGCAAGGTGGTTGAGCAAGGACCAGTGCGTGACGTGTTTAGGAAGCCGAAAGAGGAAATGACAAAGGAATTTGTCAAACAAATAACCGAGCCGGAAGAAACAGCCGAAGCGATTTCGCATATGCTGGCGGATTCTCCTGAAGGGAAAGTTGTCCAGCTTACCTTTGTCGGTGAAGAAACGGAGCGCCCGCTTATTAGCCAGTTGATCCGTCAATTTGATATCGAGGTCAATATTGTTCAAGGGAAAATAACAAAAATCCAGGCGGGTTCATATGGAACTCTGTTTATTGCTCTTGACGGGAAACCCGAGCAAATTGAGGCGGCAATTGCCTTTATCAGCAGTAAGCAGGTTGAGGTGGAGGTGATATCGCATGTTGAATGAAGTGAAATGGGACGGGTTGTGGAACGCGACTGTTGAAACGGTTTATATGACCGGCATCTCAGTAGTGGCGACCTTCTTTCTCGGTATTATTCTCGGGTTGACTTTGTATTTAACAAGCAAAGGGAATCTGTGGGAAAACAGGTTCATCAATCAGCTGTTCAGCTTGTTTGTTAACGTTTTTCGCTCTATTCCATTCATTATATTGATTATTTTACTGATCCCGTTTACGCGTGCCCTGGTCGGTTCGATGCTTGGGGCAAACGCTGCCCTGCCGGCTTTAATCATTGGAGCGGCTCCTTTTTACGCACGGATGGTGGAAATTGCCCTGCGCGAAATCGATAAGGGAGTCATTGAAGCCTCGAAGGCAATGGGGGCTGGGAATTGGACGATTATCCGCAAGGTCCTGATCCCGGAAGCGATGCCGGCGTTAATCTCCGGTATTACTGTGACGGCGATCGCGCTCGTCAGTTATACGGCGATGGCCGGTGTGATCGGCGCCGGAGGGCTTGGACATTTTGCCTATTTGGAAGGGTTCCAGCGATCGAACAGTCAGATTACATTCGTGGCAACAATAGTCATCGTGATCATTGTCTTTATTATTCAATGGATCGGCGACTATTTTACCAATAAAACAGACAAACGATAACGAAGGGGGAAACAAAGATGAAAAAGTTTTTACACTTGATTGGAGCAGCAACATTGGCATTTTCCTTGGCAGCGTGCGGCAGCACCGATGAGGAAGCACCTGATACGGGAGCAGATGAGGCGGGCGAGCCTCAGGAGGAAGCTGTTACATTAAGCGTTGGGGCATCAGCCGTGCCGCATGCTGAAATTCTTGAAGCGGCGAAGCCGTTATTAGCAGAGGAAGGAATTGATCTTGAGATTGTGACCTTCCAGGACTATATTTTGCCAAACCACGCATTGCGTGACGGAGATATTGATGCAAACTATTTCCAGACACCGGGTTATTTAGACATGCAAATCGAAGAAAATGATTATGATTTTGTTAGTATCGGAGAGGTACACGCTGAACCGATCGGAATTTATTCGCAGGAGTACAGCAGCCTTGAGGAGCTTCCGGAAGGTGCGAACATTATTATGAGTGATTCAATTAGCGACCATGGCCGTATTTTGCCGATTTTTGAACGTGCCGGCTTAATTGAGCTTGATGTAGCGGAAGGTGAACTTGCTACAGTCGATAATATTGTCTTCAATCCGAAAAATCTTCGTTTCGGTGACACTCAGGTTGAAGCAAGAATGCTTGCTCCATCGTTTGAAAGCGGCGAAGGGGATGCCGTGGCAATTAATACGAATTATGCGCTGGAAGGCGGCATCGACATTGAACAGTACGGAATTGCTTTCGAAGGAGAAGATGTCCTTCAGCCGAACTTAATTGTTGTCCGGGCTGAGGATGAACAGCGTCCAGAAGTGCTGAAGCTCCTGGAGGTTCTACAATCCGAGGAAATCGCCCAGTTTATTTTAGAAACGTATAACGGGGCTGTTATTCCGGTTTCTCAATAACGTTAAATAAGAAGAAAGTGGGAGTGTGTCAAAAAAGGTGTTTCCTTTTTGTCACACTCCTTTCTTTGCTATACTACATTTCTAATTCTATGGGAATTTAATATGAGCGTTTATGCTTTAACGATCTGCATCAATCCGTCCCATCGCCGCGAATATTTAATGGCAATATACAAATAATAATGCCATTACAAAAGGAGGCTGAAAAGGATGGAGCAGCAACAGGAGAACAGTCCAATCGAAATGGCGCTACAGGATTATAAAGAAGGAATCGGTTTTTTTACCGAAAAAATGCCGCAAATCGCCAAGAAATACAATGCTTTCACTGAGGCCTGTTTTGCCAAGGGGAAGCTTTCCCAAAAGGAAAAACAGCTGATCGCGCTCGGCATCAGTATTTTTTCTCAGGATGAGTACTGCATTATTTACCATACAAAAGGCTGTCTCGATCAAGGCTGTGAAGAGGAAGAAATTCTTGAGGCTGTTGGCGTGACGGCTGCCTTTGGCGGAGGAGCGGCCTTAAGCCAGGCGGTGACGCTCGTGCAGGAGACGATTCGCGATCTTTCCGGGAAGGACAAGCAGGTTCAGTAAGCTAAAAAGAATTAAACCGCCTAAACTAAGATAGTAAGAGAAAACTGAGCGTGCGCAGGCTGCTCAGTTTTTTACATGAAGACTTATCTGTTTTTTGCCCACTATCTTAGTTGCAAAATGATGTCGGGGAATGTAAGGTAGAATCATTCACTTACCTTGAACTTATAATGGATTTGTTATAAGATTAGAATGAGAATAGATTGAGAATAAAACAAAAAAGATTCATCCTATCTTGAAGATAGATGAAGGAAAATACATTGGAGGTTATTGGTATGTCTGCACCATTTTTGAAGATTGAAGATTTACATGTAGCTGTTGAAGGCACTGAAATTTTGAAGGGGTTCAACCTTGAAATAAAAGGTGGAGAAATCCACGCAATTATGGGACCTAACGGAACCGGTAAATCAACATTGGCGTCGGCGATTATGGGTCATCCGAAGTATGAGATTACTTCCGGGTCTATTACCATGGACGGCGAGGATGTACTTGAAATGGAAGTTGATGAGCGGGCAAAGGCTGGTTTGTTTTTAGCGATGCAATACCCAAGTGAAATTAGTGGAATTACAAACGCGGACTTTTTACGCTCTGCGATCAATTCAAAGCGTGAAGAAGGCGACGAAATTTCGTTGATGAAATTTATCCGTCAGCTTGACGAGAAGATGGGTCTTCTTGAAATTGATGAATCATTCTCGCATCGTTATTTGAATGAAGGCTTCTCAGGCGGTGAGAAGAAGCGTAATGAAATTCTTCAGCTCTTAATGCTTGAGCCGAAAATTGCCATTCTTGATGAGATTGATTCAGGTTTGGATATCGATGCTCTTAAAGTCGTTTCTCAAGGCGTTAACGCGATGCGCGGTTCAGAATTCGGCTGTCTTATTATTACTCACTATCAACGCCTCCTTAACTATATTACACCTGATAAAGTACACGTTATGATGCAGGGACGCATTGTCAAGTCCGGCGGATCAGAGCTTGCGACACGCCTTGAAGCTGAAGGATATGACTGGATTAAAGAAGAGCTTGGCATTGAAGATGAACGTGTCAATCAGGAAGCGTAAGGATTCTTAAGTTTTAAAAGAAAACAGCAGAAACAATAGTAAAGGGTGGTATGTATGACAGTCGAGACGAACACTTTGTTCGCAAAGGAGCGGATTCAAGCATTCTCGGATGAACGCAAAGAGCCGGAGTGGTTCCGCGCGATCCGGTTAAACGGCTTGGAGCAGATGGAAACTGCGGAGCTGCCAAAGCCGGACAAAACAAAAATTGATAAATGGAATTTTACTCAACCGAATACAGAAGTAGCAAAAAAAGCGAGGCTGGACGCTGTTGAAACGTTGGCACCGGAGATCCAGCTGTTGATTGGTGAAAAGCATTCAGGAGACAATCTCCTTGTTCAACAGGATGCGGAAACCGTGTATCAGCAGTTGTCGGGTGATTTACAGGCGAAGGGCGTCATCTTTACTGACTTCCGGACAGCTCTTGCTGAGCATGGCGATAAAGTGAAGCCGTACTTCGGTGAAGCTGTGAAGGTTAACGAGAACCGTCTGCTTGCTGAGCATGCTGCTTTAGTGAACGGAGGCGTTTTCCTTTATGTGCCGCGCAACGTTCAGGTGGAAGTACCTCTACAGGCAGTATTCACTATTGATACGGTAGAAACAGGGCTCTACAATCATGTCATTGTCGTAGCCGAGGAAAACAGCTCCGTAACTTATGTGGAAAACTACACGTCTTTGACGGACGGTACAGGTTCGGCGAACCTTGTGGCAGAAGTATATGCCGCTGCCGGCGCGAAGATCGCATTCGGAGCCGTCGATACGCTTTCGTCCGGGGTGACAACATATGTTGTACGTCGTGCTCATGTTGAACGTGATGCCCGGGTGGATTGGGCGCTTGGTCAAATGAATGATGGTGACACAGTATCGGAAAATACAACGCATCTGATTGGCGACGGTTCGTGGGCAGATACAAAAACCGTTTCTATCGGACGCGGAACACAGAAGCAAAATTTCACGACGACAATTTTTCACCATGGTAAGCATTCAGAGGGTCACATCCTTAAGCATGGTGTCTTGAACGGCGAAGCGACGTCTATCTTTAATGGTATTTCAAAAATTGAGCACGGTGCGACTAAGTCGAACGGTGTACAGACAGAGCGGGTGCTGATGCTCAGTGAAAAAGCGCGCGGAGACGCCAATCCAATCTTATTGATTGACGAGGATGACGTAACTGCTGGACATGCTGCTTCAGTTGGGCAAGTGGATCCACTGCAGATGTTCTATCTAATGAGTCGCGGAATTTCTCGGAAGGAAGCCGAGCGTCTCGTCATTCACGGGTTCCTGGCCCCTGTCGTGAACCAGCTTCCAATTGAATCTGTGAAGGAGAGTTTGCGCGAGGCTATCGAAAGGAAAGTGCGCTAATGAATGAAAAAGAGATTAAGCAGCATTTCCCCATTTTAGATCAGCAGGTCAACGGAAATCAGCTTGTCTATTTAGATAGTGCCGCTACTTCACAGAAGCCGACAGCCGTGATTGAGGCGATTGATGATTATTATCGCCGCTATAATTCGAATGTTCACCGTGGTGTGCATACGCTCGGAACATTGGCGACGGATGGCTATGAAGGAGCACGTGATAAGGTGCGGGCGTTTATCGGCGCCAAGCAAAGAGAAGAGATCGTGTTCACCCGCGGTACGACAACGGCATTGAATCTCGTCGCCTCGAGTTATGCCCGTGACAACCTGACAGCCGGAGATGAGATTGTGATTACGCCGATGGAGCATCACAGTAACATTATCCCGTGGCAGCAGGTGGCACGCTTAACTGGAGCGACGTTAAAGTATATTCCGCTTCAGCCGGATGGGACAATTGATCTGGCTGATGTTGAGGAAACGATCACTGATAAGACGAAGATTGTCTCTGTCATGCAGGTTTCCAACGTGCTCGGAACGATCAATCCGGTTAAAGAGATCGGTGAGATTGCTCACCGTGCCGGGGCGATTATGGTCGTTGACGGCGCGCAGAGCACACCGCATATGAAAGTCGATGTTCAAGAGCTTAATTGCGATTTCTTTGCTTTTTCCGCTCATAAAATGTGCGGTCCGACCGGGATCGGCGTTCTATACGGAAAAAAAGAGCTGCTTGAAAAGATGGAGCCAATTGAATTTGGCGGCGAAATGATTGATTTTGTCGGCTTACAGGAGTCTACATGGAAAGAGCTGCCGTGGAAATTTGAAGGTGGAACCCCGATTATTGCCGGGGCGATCGGCCTCGGAGCAGCGATCGATTTTCTGGAGCAAATCGGCCGTGACGAAATCGAGAAGCATGAGACAGAGCTGGCAGACTATGCAATGGAAAAGCTTGCAGAGGTGGAAGGGATCACGATTTACGGCCCGCACCACCCGAAAAAGCGGGCGGGTCTTGTCACATTCAACGTTAGTGACGTGCATCCGCACGATGTCGCCACCGTATTGGATAGCCAAGGAATCGCAGTCAGAGCCGGCCATCATTGTGCGCAGCCATTGATGAAATGGCTTGACGTAACGGCAACGGCGCGGGCGAGCTTCTATTTGTATAATACAAAAGAGGATGTCGACGCGCTTGTGGCGGGCTTAGTAAAAACAAAGGAGTACTTTGGTGATGTCTTCTAATAACCTTGATACACTGTACAGACAGGTCATCATGGATCATTACAAAAATCCACGTAACCGCGGTGAATTTGAAGGTGAGACACTGACTGTGAACATGAATAACCCGACATGCGGGGATCGGATTCAGTTGCAAATGAAAGTGGAGGATGGAAAAATAGCGGGAGCCAAGTTTGTTGGGGAAGGCTGCTCCATTAGTCTTGCTTCTGCGTCGATGATGACGCAGGCTGTAAAGGGACTTGAGCCGGAAGAGGCATTGGAGATGTCCGCCATCTTTTCAGATATGATGCTTGGAAAGGATTATGATGAAGATCGTTTTGATTTAGGCGATATTGAAGCGCTGCAAGGAGTAGCGAAGTTTCCAGCCCGGATTAAATGTGCGACTTTGGCTTGGAAAGCGATGGAAAAAGGGCTTCATGATCATCATGATTCGTAGGTTTTGGTTAAGATAATTATAAGGAGGGTTTCAAATGGCGAAGAAAATGCCTGAAATCGGGGAATATCAATATGGGTTCTCAGACCGTGACGTATCGATTTTCCGTTCGAAGCGCGGCTTAACACGTGAAATCGTGGAAGAAATTTCACGGATGAAGGAAGAACCGCAGTGGATGCTTGATTTCCGCTTAAAATCATTAGAATTGTTTTACAGCATGCCGATGCCGCAATGGGGCGGAGATTTATCGGAATTAAACTTTGATGATATCACATACTATGTAAAGCCATCAGAGAAGTCCGAGAAATCATGGGATGAAGTGCCGGAAGAAATTAAAAATACGTTCGATAAGCTTGGTATCCCAGAAGCGGAGCAAAAGTATTTAGCCGGTGTTTCTGCGCAATATGAATCAGAAGTTGTTTATCACAACATGAAGGAAGAATTGTCTGAACAAGGTATTCTGTTTACCGATACAGATACCGCTCTTAAAGAGCATGAGGAAATTTTCAGAGAGCACTTCGGTAAAACGATTCCGCCATCCGACAACAAGTTTGCCGCATTGAATTCAGCGGTTTGGTCCGGCGGTTCATTCATTTACGTGCCAAAAGGAGTCAAGTCGGATACGCCATTACAAGCGTATTTCCGGATTAACTCAGAAAACATGGGTCAATTTGAGCGGACGTTGATTATCGCTGACGAAGAAAGCTCTGTCCACTATGTGGAAGGCTGTACGGCACCGGTTTATTCAACGAATTCCTTACACAGTGCAGTCGTTGAAATCATCGTTAAGAAAAATGCCTATTGCCGTTATACGACAATCCAAAACTGGGCGCCAAACATCTACAACCTCGTGACAAAGCGTGCCGTTGCAGATGCCGGAGCGACAATGGAGTGGGTTGACGGTAACATCGGCTCGAAGCTGACAATGAAGTATCCTGCTGTTATTATGCGCGGTGAAGGAGCGAAAGGAACAGTGCTTTCGATCGCGATTGCCGGTAAAGGTCAGCATCAGGATGCTGGTGCGAAGGTGAGTCACCTTGCTCCAAATTGTTCTTCAACGATTGTATCGAAGTCGATTTCTAAGCATGGCGGGAAAGTAACCTACCGTGGAATATGCCACTTCGGCCGCCGTTCGGAAGGATCGAAGTCAAAGATTGAATGTGATACGTTGATTATGGATAACGAATCAACATCAGATACAATTCCATACAACGAAATTTTAAATAACAACATCACCCTGGAGCACGAAGCAACCGTTTCGAAAGTATCGGAAGACCAATTGTTCTACTTGATGAGCCGCGGTATCTCTGAGCAGGAAGCAACAGAAATGATCGTCATGGGCTTCATCGAGCCGTTCACAAAAGAACTTCCAATGGAATACGCGGTCGAAATGAACCGTTTGATCAAGTTCGAAATGGAAGGTTCTATTGGATAATGAAGATTAACCCTTGTTTATCAAGGGTTTTTCTTTTTTTGCGCATGCAGCTTTAACATGATTTTATGATGTATAAGCAGTAAATTTTGTAAATGCATCTGTTGTAGTGTGACAAGGCAGGGGAAATCCTTGCTTTTTATGTTGTATTAAAAACATATATTGGATAAAAATAAGATTTGTCTCTATGATGAGACAAATTTAATCAGTGTGAATATTTTTATTATTTAAAATAACTATTATTGAACTAGCGAGCAGATTAGTAGAAATAGAATTGTTTGTGTCTGGCCATTCATAAACAATTATTCGAACTCTTCCTGGTAGCTTATTTTAAAGAACTTAACCTCAACCTTGTAGCTTTTCTCTAAAAAAGTAATAAAACTATAATAAAGAGGCTATCGAGAAAGTTTCGAAAGCCTTCTTGTCTTAATCAAAGTGGCAAATATTCCTTTTCATATACAGTTTTTACTTGTAATAAAACGTTGGGTGCGTGCTGTTTAAATTTGAACTCAGTTGGCTTTCCTTTTGAGATATATAATCCAGCTTCATTTGAAGATCTCTCCAAACCGGCGAACAACCGGCTTGCCCCTACACTAGGATGGGGACCAAATAGACGGATGAACGGCCGTATAATCAGTGGCAAACCTCCATTTCTGCCCTTTCGCATTGTATTGTTATTGCCTGGATCGATACTGATCATGTTCACCCCCTCTCGCTTTAGCTCTGGTGCCAATGCATGTGTCCACAAAGTGATTGCCAACTTCGACGATGCATAGGGGCCAATCAGTTTATGAAATTTTGGTGGGTTCGCCAGTTCTTCCGGTACGAAAATTCTTTTAAAATGAAACGCGTCCGAACTAGTTTGGATCACGATAGCAGGATTTCCCTTTTTTAAGAGATCAAGCAGTTCCATCGTAATGATGAAGGGAACAACTGTCTGAATTTCATAATGCAGCTCACGTCCTTGTGGTGAAAAGCTTAGATTCGGGAAACTGCCCCCAGCATTATTGAATAGCGCATCAAGCTTTGTCTCTTTCTCCTTTATTTGCATCAAAGCAGATTTGAGTTGCGTAAAATCAGATAAATCGGCATGATAAATTCGGATATCTCCTTGACGGATTTTTTGTTGGAACTCTGGATCTTCCTTTGGAAATTCCGAGCGAATTAAAGCAACTACCATCCAACCGTTCTCAATTAATTTTTTTGTAAGCTCCAGTCCTATTCCGCTGTTCGCTCCCGTAACTAGTGCTGTTTTTCTTTCTGACTTTAACACTTTAGTTTACCTCCTATTAGTAAATGACTGTAGTATAAAACATGGAGCTAACTTCAGGTCAATAATAAATAATCAGCTTGACCTGGAGTTGACTTCATATTTTATAATTTACCTATAAAAAGGAGGAAGTTGTATGTATACCATCAAACAGGCTAGCACTCTTACCAAGTTGAGTATTGATACAATCAGATACTATGAAAAAGCTGGATTGCTACCAAAGATTAAACGGCTTCCAAATGGACATCGGGTTTTTTCACAATGCGATATTCAAAGGTTGCAACTGATTGTCTGTATGAAAAAGGCAAGTCTTAGTTTAGAAGAAGTGAAATTATATCTTGATATTGCTGAAACAAGTAAGATGACTTCTGAAATGAAAGCAGGTATGCTCTAACATAAGGAAAAAGTAAAAAGTCAGATGGATCAATTGCAGACTGTGTTAGATTTTATCGATGAAAAATTAGCTGAAGGAACATGGCTAAAGAAGAAAACCTAAAAAAGATTAAACCAACAATCGAAAAAGATAAAATAAGTTGTTGAACATCAATTCCCCTGGCCACAAACAATGTGACACTTGCATAGGCATGCGGATCAAACCCGTTCATGTGTCGTGGGAGCTGTTATGCCTTTACTTATTAATAAACTGAAACTTGATCCTGCATTAGCTTCGGGTCCTTTTGTTACGGCGATTGGTGATATACTCAGCTTATCGATTTACTTTACAATCGCTACCTCTCTTTTGGAGTATTTATAAGTGAAGGATAAACTTCTTACTGCTTTATTCAGCCTTGAATTTGGTATACTTTAGGTAGAAAATTGGGAAAATGATGAGGGAAAGAAACTTTGAAGGGAGCGAGCGCATTTATGGTTGGAGTAGAAATTGATATGGTCGTAAAGGATAGCATAAAGGCATTGGAGTTATATGAAAAGATATTTGAGATTGAGCGGGTGGAGGTTTCCAATTTTCCCCGTGGTGAAAATGAGGCCGTATTTACGTTGTATGGCGTTCGCTTTCATCTGTTAGATGAAAACCCGGAGTTCCATTTGATCGCCCCAACGGCTGAGGATCCAAAAACGAGCTGGATTAATGTATCAGTACCGGATATTAAAGGGACGTATGACAAGGCGATGGAATTAGGCTGCACGGAGGTGCAACCGGTGACAGAGCTTCCTGATCACGGCGTATCAAATGCCATCTTTATGGATACCTATGGCTACATATGGATGCTGCACCAAATACATAAAGAGGTTAGTCACGAAGAACGTCTAAAGCTTTGGGAAGAAAAAAAGAAGAACCAGTAGATGTGATGAACGTTTCTCATCGGTTTAATCCTCACTAGAGATCGCAGGTACACGTTTCTTTCGGTCTGGATTTCTCTAGGACAGTACAAAGCGGTCTATAAGAAGCGGGCAGGATCCTTCCTGGCCGCTTTTTTCGGACGTATCAACAGTTTCGAGCCTGAAACGTTGACAAACTGGGAGACAGTATGTAAAATAAATAAATTGTCTTACAAATTAAAAAGAATACAAAGGAGGGGACATAGTGGGGACAAACAAAGAAGTCGATATTAAATCATTGAATAAAAAATCTCTTTCAAAGCAGGTCATTGATGAAATTATTGGCCTTTTGATGACGGGTCAGCTGAGGCCGGGTGATCGGATTCCTTCAGAGCTTGAATTGATGGAAATTTGTAATGTGAGCCGGCCTGTGATTCGCGAAGCGTTAACGTCATTGGAAGTATTGGGGATTGTCAATCGAAAAACGAGACAAGGTACTTTCTTTTCTGACCGAATTGGCAGTAAACCGTTTGCGATGATGCTGGCGCTTTCTGCCTGGGACATCCCATCCATCATTGAGACAAGAGTAGCGTTGGAGCTTGGGTTGGTGACATTAGCGGCGGAAAAGATTACGGAAGAAGAGCTTGCTAAATTAGAAGAAACGATAGAAGAGATGAAGAAGCTGCCGACGGAGGATTCATCGGAGCTGGATATGATCTTCCATAAGGTCATCGCCCACAGTGCCAATAATCCTTTATTTGAGGGGATGATTGATCCGTTGCAAACCTTTCATCAAAAAGTGCTGGAACAAATCCCGTTGGAAGCCCGGAATTTGGAGCAAACGTTGCAATATCATATCGATATTTTTGATGCGTTAAAAAAGCACGATCCGGTTGAAGCCTATATCAGCATGTACCGCCATCTTGATTTTGTCAGAAAAAAGGCGTTAAGGGGTATGCAGCAAAAAGAAAGCAGCGAATAAACCGGACAAAGCAAACTGGTAGATGCAGCAATGGGCTTCCTGCAGAATGTTGGGGTAAGACATTCCTAACAGGCTAAAAAATCGCGGCGGTACCGCTCATTGCGAGGGGCCGGGCAAAAGGTAAAACACTTTTGTCCCGGCCCTTTTTTGGGTTTGATTCGATTGGCAGCATATTCTTACTGATTTATAAAATTTTGTATTGATTTATAATTTTATTTGTCTTACAATTATATTATCAAACAAAGGCTTTATTCTAATGTTTTTTTTGATTTTAAATGTAAGCGTATTCTTTTTAGGAATAATGGAGGGATTTCTAATGATGAAAGTATCAGTAACGACGACAAGCTTTGAGCTGAGTGACGGCGATTTAAGACAGCTGTGTCAATTGGGAGTGGATTGTATCGATTTTGGCAAAGGGTCCTCATTTCCTGGCGTGAAGGAGCAGGGTTACCCGGATTTGGATGCCGTTTTAAAAATGAAAAAAAGAGTGCGCTCGTTTGGGCTTGATGTCAATCGTGTGACGTTGCCTGATTTATCGGAGACATTTATGAAAAATGAAGAAGGAAGCGAAAAGGAGCTTGAGAACTCGGTCAATGCAGTCAAGGTATTTGGCGAAGCAGGGATTAAAATCGTCAGACAGCGGTTTGCCGGCGATACATTCAACTATATGACAAAAAGCTATCAAGCGCGGCAAAGAGGAGGAGCGATTGCTCGAGGAGAAAGCCTCGGATTTCAAAAGGAACCATATGAAACGCCGACGCTTGAACAACACGAGCAATGGTGGAGCCGGTTCCGTGACGCTTATGCCAAGCTTGTACCGACGTGTGAGGATTATGATGTGAAATTGGCGATGCATCCGTCCGATTCCCCTAATCATGATACCCCGTTTGGCGGATTGGGTTACCGGCGGATTATTGATGAATTTCCGAGTAAACATGTTGGCTACGTTTATTGTGTCGGAACAAGAGCCGAGGAGGGAGGAAGCCCGCTTGTCCTTAATGAAATCAATCAATACGGACGAAAGGATCGGATCTTTCTTGTCCATTTCCGCAATGTAAGAGGGTCGTTGCCGACGGCAGGCGCCTTTGAAGAAGCTCTGCTTGATGATGGTGATATGAACATGTTCAAAATATTGCTTGAGCTTAGAAAGGTCGGCTACAATGGCTGTTTAAATCCGGATCATGTACCGATGATGGAAGGGGACCGCCCTGACCTTGACGGTAACTGGGCGCATTCTAACATCGGCTGGAGCTACGGAAGCGTAGGATTTGCTTATTCGATCGGCTACATTAAAGCCCTTCTTGCCGCATTGGTAGAATTTGAAGGGTAGACGCATTCAGAAACAAGAGGGGGGATTTGATGAGTAAGCAATATAGAGACATTTACGCCAGTGTTTTTCTGCTTCTAGTCTCAATTGTGATGTTTATTGCTTCCTACTATATTCAGCAGATGACGGTGACGGCCATTGGTGCAGATTTTGCCCCGAAGCTCGTCGCGGGCGGCATCTTTGTTCTTAGTCTTATTCTTCTCGCCACTTCGGTACGAAAAGCAAAACAGCCGGCAGAAGCAGTTGAAGGGCCGGAAGAGGAAGAAGAGGCCGGCGAACAGGGTCCTGTCAAGCCCTTATCAGTTGCCGTCACCGCCCTGCTGTTAATCGGCTATATCGCCTTGATGCCTGTCTTCGGCTTTCTGATCATGACAGCTGTTTATCTCTTTTTCCAAATGTATGTGCTTGCTGAAAAAGCCCAGAGAAAAGTGACGTTGTTTATTATCATTTCGGTTGTTTCCTCGGGGACGATTTACTATTGCTTTAAATCAATTTTTTACTTAAGGCTGCCTTCAGGCATTTTAGGATAAGGAGGTGTTGGAATGTTTGAGCTGTTTATGGACGGGGTTGCCGCAGTGATGAGTGTTAAGACCATTTTATTTATCGTGATCGGAGTAATGGTCGGGCTTGTATTTGGCTCGATTCCAGGCCTGACCGCGACGATGGCAATTGCGATCACCCTGCCGATGACATTTGGCATGAGCGCGATGGACGGGATGGCGATTTTAATGGGTCTTTATATCGGAGGGGTTTCCGGCGGACTTGTCCCAGCAATTCTGTTGAAGCTGCCCGGGACGCCATCTTCCATCGCCACGACGTTCGATGGTTATCCGATGGCCCAAAAGGGTGAAGCGGGAAAAGCTTTTGGTTACGCTATTTTATTTTCTTTCTTAGGTGGGTTGCTTAGTATTTTTATCTTAATGCTGCTGGCTCCCCCATTGGCCAATATTGCGTTGAAGTTCGGTCCATTTGAGTATTTTGCGATTACAGTTTTTGCATTAACGATGATTTCAAGTTTAGCAGGAGACTCGTTAGTAAAAGGACTGCTGGCCGGGCTGGTCGGTATTGCGCTAGCAATGGTCGGGTCGGCGCCAATTGATGCCTTTCCCCGTTTTACTTTTGGATACAGCGCATTAGATGCTGGCTTTAATTTATTACCGGTGCTAATTGGACTTTTTGCGGTTGCTGAAATCATTAAAGCTTCTGAAAGAAAGATTGGTAAAGGCCAGTCGGTCCGCTATAAGATGAAAGGGTTTGGCTTTTCGCTAAAGGAGTTTTTTAGTCAGGGGTGGAACGGATTTCGTTCAAGCCTGATCGGGGTCGGGATTGGTATCCTTCCGGGAATTGGAGGAGGAACCGCGAATATTATTGCGTATGTGACGGCCAAAAACCGCTCGAAAACTCCGCAGGAATTTGGCAAGGGCACGCCATCCGGTGTTGTCGCTTCTGAATCTGCTAATAATGCCGCTGTTGGCGGAGCATTGGTACCGTTAATCTCACTCGGTATACCCGGGGATACGGTTACGGCCCTTCTTCTTGGTGGACTGGTTATTCACGGTTTAACACCAGGGCCGCTGCTCTTTCAAAATAACGGGGATGTCGTATACGGCATCTTTATTGCCTTGATTATTGCCAATATTGCGATGATCGCCCTGCTCTATTTTGGAATGAGAGTGTTCACAAAGGTTTTGAGCATTCCGAAGTATATCTTAATGCCGCTTATTCTTGTCTTATGTGTCGTTGGTGCCATCGGTGTTAACAACAGAATGTTTGATGCTGGTGCTCTGTTATTTTTCGGCTTCTTAGGCTATCTGATGCTGAAGTTCAAGTTTCCTGTTGCGCCGGTTATATTAGGATTCATCTTAGGTCCGCTCGTGGAAACCAATTTACGAAGAGGTCTTATGCATACTCAAGGTGATTTTCTACCATTTTTAACGCAGCCTATCGCAGCCGTGTTTCTGGGACTGACCGTGGTTTCTATTTTATTAAAGGTGCGCGCTACAATTAAAAAGAAAAAAGAGACATTCTCTGGAGGAATTAACAGTGGAATGTAGGATTACCGTTTTTAACAGGGATTTTCCTGGTTAGATAAATATACATTAATGGAGGGGTAAAGATGAAAAGAATGAGAAAATCACTAAGCACATTGTTTTTGCTGCTGCTGTTGGCGATCGTCGCCGCGGGATGTTCAAGCGATGAAGGAGCCGGTGGGGGCGGCGAGGAGCCGAATGAAGCAGAAAATGCCGAAACGACAGAAGGCGATGGAGGAGGGGAAGGAAGCGCCGCCGATTACCCGCAGGAGCCAATTACGATAGTCGTGCCTGCCGGAGCTGGAGGAGATACAGATTTAAATGCAAGAACGCTTGGGAAATATTTGGAGGAAGAACTGGGACAGCCGGTTGTAATCTCGAACGTTGGCGGAGCTGGAGGGACAGTTGGTGCCAGGGAAGTACTGGAGGCGGACCCGGATGGCTATACGGGCTTGTTCTTTCACAATTCATTGCTGTTAAACAAAATTCTCGGTCTGGTCGATTTCAGTTATGATGACTTTAAGTTGGCCGGAATCGCGATCCTGGATCATGGGAACACCTTTATGGTCAATGGGGAATCGCAGTTTGAGGATTTGCAGGATATGATTGAGTATGCGAGAGAAAATCCCGGACAGGTATCAATTGCGACAGAGGTTGGCGGTTTTACTCATTTGCAGCTGTTGGCGCTCGAACAGGACCAAGGGATTGAACTGAATATTGTAGATGTTGGCGGTGCCGCTGATAAAGTGGCCGCGCTTCTGGGCGGACATGTCGATATCGTCCCGACATCATTAGGGCTTGTAAATGAATATGTGGAATCAGGAGATATGAGAACGCTCGGCATCATGGCGAGTGAACGCGTTGATTTAATGCCTGATGTCCCGACTTTTCTTGAACAAGGAGTAGAGAGCAGCTTTGAGAAGTTCTTCTTCTTTGGGTTTCCTAGAGAAACACCTGATGAAGTGGTAAGTGCTTTCTCCAGTGCGCTGGAAGCAGTGATTAACAATGAAGCATATGTTGAAGAAGCAAGCGGATATTTAGTGACTCCAACTTATATGGGGCCTGAAGAAGCAAATAAGTACATTGAGGAAACGGAAGCTTATTATGCGGAACTTTATGAAAGCCAGGAGCAATAAGCGGGGAACATAGTTACCTTTTGCCTAGTGGCAGGGCTGTCTCACAAAGATCAAGGCGATCTTATGAGGCAGCCTCTTCTATAAACGTTAAAGAAAGAAGAGGATCGGATGCGTATCGTTAAAATTGAGACGTTTCGCACTAAAGAGCACCCGCGGGAGCTTTTAGTTCGAATCCATACTGATGAAGGAGTTACTGGTTTAGGAGAAACGAACGCGAAGCCGGCTCCGGTTGAAGAGATGATTCATACGATCTTTGCCGATCATCTGTTAGGAAAAAATCCTTTGAAAAAGTTTGACAATATATTTTAATTGTCTTACAATTAAAATATAAACAATTTGTAAGACAATTAAACAATTATTCTATGAAGGGATGGAAGAGTAATGACAAATGCAGGAAAAGTACCGACGGGAATTCTTGGCTTCCCGACAGCGCCACTTACTAAGGAGGGCACTATTGATGCAAAAGCCCTGGCGGAAAACATTGATTTTTTGATTAATGAGGGTCTTTCTTCTATTTTTATTGCGTGCGGGTCTGGTGAATTCCATGCTATCAGCAGAGCCGAGTATCAAAAAATGGTCGAAACAGCGCTGGAAACAGCCAATAAAAGAGTACCTGTGTATACCGGCGTCGGCGGCAATATCACAGATGCCGTGGAACTGGTTAAGCTTTCTGAGGAGCTCGGCGCGGACGGATATTTGATTTTGCCTCCTTATTTAATTAATGGAGAACAGGAAGGGCTTTATCACTATTACAAAACAATTGTCGAATCTAGTAATCTCAATGCGATCTTATATAACCGCGATAATGCCATTATTCAATTAGAGACGTTACAGCGTTTAGTTGACGAGTTTCCGCAAATTGTCGGTTTAAAAGACGGCTACGGAAATATGGAGCTAAATCTGGAGCTGGTTCAGACGATTGGCGACCGGCTTGAATGGTTAAACGGGATGCCTTTTGCTGAAATCACAATGCCAGCCTATGCGGCAATCGGTTTCAATTCATATTCTTCGGCGATGTCAAATTACATGCCGCATATTTCGAGGCTGTATTACGACGCGTTATTGGAAGGGAATCATAAGCTAGTTAGAGAAATATATGTTGACGTTTTGCTGCCGATCAATCGAATTCGAAAGGCGCGTAACGGGTATGCGGTTTCGTTAATTAAAGCAGGTATGGAAATTCAAGGATTTCCGGTTGCCAATGCCGTCCGCCCTCCTTGTATTGCCGTCGAGAAGGAACATTATGAAGAACTTAAAGCGATCATCGCTGACACGCTGGAAAAATACCCCGCTCCACATAAGGAGCATAGCAAATAGGAAAAAGAGTGGAGGGAGAATTCGTTGCTAACTGAACCGACCATCAATGGAAGCAAAATGAAAACACCGATTGTGAAAGAAGTAAAGGTGATTCCGGTCGCGGGTCATGATAGTATGCTGCTTAATCTGAGCGGAGCGCACAGCCCTTTTTTCACACGGAATATTGTCATTTTAACGGACAATGCCGGGAATGTCGGAGTGGGAGAAGTGCCCGGAGGAGAAGGGATTCGTCAAACGCTTGAAGATGCTGTCTCACTTGTCGTTGGTCAGCCGATCGGCGAATATCAACAGATTCTTAACAACGTGCGGCAGCAATTTGCGAGTCGTGATCAGGCGGGTCGCGGCTTGCAAACATTTGATTTACGGATTACGGTTCATGCAGTGACCGCTCTTGAGGCCGCTTTATTGGATCTTGTCGGCCAGTATCTTGGCGTACCTGTCTGCTCCTTGCTGGGCGAGGGGAAGCAGCGTGATCATGTCGAGATGCTCGGGTATCTGTTTTATATTGGTGACCGCCGGCAAACCGAGCTTGCATACCGGAGTGAAGCGGATGGCGAGGATACCTGGTTACAATTGCGCAACGAGAAAGCGCTTACTCCTGAGGCAATTGTCCGTTTAGCAGAAGCAGCCTATGAACGGTACGGGTTTAGTGACTTCAAGCTAAAGGGCGGCGTCCTGGGCGGAGAAGAGGAAATCGAAGCGGTCACCGCTCTCGCTGAACGGTTTCCTGAAGCAAGAATAACATTGGATCCAAACGGAGCCTGGTCATTAGAGGAAGCAATTAAGCTTTGCCGGGATATGCATGATGTACTGGCCTATTCCGAGGACCCATGTGGAGCGGAAAACGGCTACTCCGCACGCGAAATCATGGCGGAATTCCGCCGGGCGACAGGATTGAAAACAGCAACCAATATGGTTGCTACTGACTGGCGGCAAATGGGGCATTCCATTCTGCTGCAATCAGTTGATATTCCTCTGGCGGATCCTCACTTTTGGACGATGCGCGGTTCCGTCCGTGTTGCGCAAATGTGTCATGACTGGGGCCTGACCTGGGGATCGCATTCGAATAACCATTTTGACATCTCACTGGCAATGTTTACTCATGTCGCTGCGGCGGCGCCTGGGACGATAACAGCGATTGATACCCATTGGATCTGGCAGGATGGTCAGCGATTAACAAAGGAGCCTTACCGAATTACGAACGGGATGATAGAGGTTCCAGACAAGCCGGGTTTGGGCATTGAGCTGGATATGGAACGGATCGAGAGCGCTCACCGGCTTTATCTTCAAGAGGGGACCGAAGGGCGTAATGATGCGGCTGCGATGCAATACCTTATTCCCGGCTGGAAGTTTGATCCTAAGCGACCGTGTCTCATCAGATGAGCCGATAAATGAGGCAGAAACAAGAAATATTGAAGACAAAGGGGAAGAGCGGTTCCGGCATGTTGCAATTAATAGGCGGCATGTGATCTTCACCAGAGCTTAAGCCGGAGATGTGCCGAAGGACATCCAATCCTGGGGCACCCTCTCCTTCACTACACCGCGAAAAACATGCCAGGGCTTTATTTACCGTTCTTTCAATCTCATTGAAAAAGGAGAGTTTCGTATGACGACACAGGCGAAAAGAAACGATGTTCCTCTCTATATCAAAGTACATGAACATGACAATGTCGCAATTATTGTCAATGCCGGCGGGCTAAAGGAAGGGGCCGGTTTTTCCTGTGGCTTGGAGCTGATCGAATTTATCCCCCAGGGACATAAGGTCGCATTAAGAGATTTAGAGCAGGATCAGCCGATTATTCGTTATGGAGAAACGATCGGTTACGCGAAAACGGTGATCAAAAAAGGGAGCTGGGTCAAAGAATCGCTGATCAGCATGCCTACCCCGCCGGAGCTCGATCAACTTCCTTTAGCCGGGCAGACTATTGAGCCTTTTCCTCCTTTAGAAGGGTATACATTCGAGGGCTACCGCAATCAGGATGGAACTGTCGGGATTAAGAACGTCCTCGGCATTACGACAAGTGTCCAATGTGTCACTGGAGTATTAGACTATGCTGTAAAAAAAATAAAGCAGGAATTGCTGCCGAAGTACCCAAATGTTCATGACGTGGTCGCGCTTAATCATAACTACGGCTGCGGCGTGGCGATTCAAGCTCCGGACGCCGTCATTCCAATCCGGACGATTCAAAATATCGCGACACATCCGAATTTCGGGGGAGAGGTAATGGTCGTCGGCTTAGGCTGTGAAAAGCTGCAGCCGGACCGCCTGGCTGATCAGGATGATATTCTTTCTCTTCAAGATCAACAAGGTTTTACGGCGATGGTGGCGACAATTATCGAGATGGCCGAGGAGCGCCTGGAGAGATTGAACAAGAGAGAGCGTGAAACCTTCCCTGCCTCAGAGCTCGTCGTTGGTCTTCAGTGCGGAGGGAGCGACGCCTTTTCGGGAGTGACGGCAAACCCGGCAATTGGATATGCTGCTGATTTGCTTGTTCGTGCCGGAGCGACGGTGATGTTCTCCGAGGTGACGGAGGTTCGCGATGCCGTTCACCTGTTGACGCCGCGCGCTGTTAACGAAGAGGTGGGGCGCTCTCTAATAAAGGAAATGAAATGGTATGATCACTATTTGCAAAAAGGCGAGGCCGATCGCAGCGCCAACCCGTCACCGGGAAATAAAAAAGGGGGACTGGCAAATGTGGTTGAGAAATCCCTTGGTTCAGTGGCCAAATCAGGCACAAGCCCGATAGCAGGCGTTGTACCGCCGGGGGAAAAGGCCACACAAAAAGGCCTGTTGTTTGCGGCAACGCCGGCAAGTGATTTCGTCTGTGGAACGTTGCAATTGGCGGCCGGAATGCACCTCCAAGTATTTGCTACGGGAAGAGGAACACCGTATGGCCTGGCGATGGCTCCTGTAGTCAAGGTTTCGACGAGAAATGCCTTACTGGAGCAGTGGAATGATTTAATTGATATTAATGCCGGGACGATTGCAACTGGCGAAGCGACGATTGAAGAGGTTGGCTGGGAATTGTTTCATTTTATTCTCGACGTCGCGAGTGGACGCAAACAAACATGGGCCGATCGCTGGGGAATCAGCAATGAATTGAGTTTATTTAATCCTGCTCCAATTACATGAGCATTGTTTTTGCTCGCATTCAGGCTGGCAGGAACGAAGGTCTGGCTTTTTAGAAAGGAGATGAGAGCTGCATGCGCAGCTATCTCATTTTATCAATGTGCTGCTTGTTTCTGGTTCAATATTTTGCCGGCATCACATGGCTGGGCTATGTCATTGTAGCATTGGCCTTTTTGTCTTTTTGCGCAAGTGTGGCAAATGCCGGCGGCTTTCCAAGAGTGATCGGCCTGGTTATGATGGGAACCGGGGGTGCGGTGGAAGTGAGCAAAGGGACAGGGCTGGAAGGAATCAGTGAAGGGATTTTGCTGATCCTTCCGCTGCTTTGTTTAGTGACGCTTGCCCCTTTGCTATCGATCCCTTTGAAGGCAGGAGGCTATTTTGAATCAGTGGACTCTTTGTTGAAAAAATTACTGCACCACCCGAAACAACTGTTTGCCGGCATTACCTCGATACTGTTTATTCTCAGTCCGATCCTGAGCTTGGGGTCTGTCCGGATTGTCAGTGAATTTCTTTCCGAGTTGAAATTGCCGGCGCGCGTGTCAGCTAAAAGCTATCTGGTTGGGTTCTCGACGGCTGTACTTTGGTCGCCATATTTCGCCTCTGTTTCCCTCGTTCTCTATTATCTCGGTATGCCGGTAGGCTCCTATATCCTGTATGGAATTGGTTTATCCTGTCTTTCTTTGTTTATCGGCAATATCTTGTTTATGATTTGGGAAAAAAAGCATCCGCTTGCTGAGGCGGCTATTCCGGAAAGACCGTTGGAATTCAAGCACCGAAGACAGTTGCTGCTCCTCACCATTTTTGTCCTCCTTTTACTCACTGCGTCCTTACTCCTTGAGTATGTGACGAAATGGTCAATGATCGTGATCGTCAGTTTAATTTCGGTCTTTCTCCCCCTTCTGTGGGGGCTTGTCACAAACAGCTGGAAAAACTCATTCCGTTCCTGCGCAGCTTTCGGGATCAATCCGTACCGTCGATGAGCAATGAAATTATGCTGTTTACAAGTGCCAGGCTGCTGGCTCACGCGATTCAAGGAACCAGTTTTGCCAACAAAATAAGCGGTTTTTTGACGGTCATCGCCGGTCGGTCATTTTTACTTTTTGCGATCGCGGTGCTGGTCATTGTCCTCGCTGTGACGTATATCGGGATTCATCAAATTGCGGTGATTGCCGCACTGGCGATGCAATTGCAGGCTGATGAACTCGGTACAAGCAACCTTGCCCTGGCATTATTGCTGTTGTTGGCCTGGTCCATTTCTACAGCGCTCAGCCCGTTTTCGGGATTGAACCTTATGGTCAGCCGTTTAATCGGCATCTCAGGTGTGGAAACGGGGCTGCGGGCAAATGGCTTACATTTATCGATCTTTGCTCTTCTTGGTGTTGGAATTATTTTACTGATCCATTAAAATCATAACTGGTTTATTTATCTCCCGGATAACGGCACTACTGAAAAAGTGTCCGTGTCCGGGATTTTCTTTGTTTTTGCGAGCGTTCATTTTGTCCTCCGTAAAAGCTTTTCATGATTTATCAGGCACTAGCGGTGATATGGCGGGTCAGGGCCCATTAGAACGACGATGGCAAATAAGCTGGAGTTGAAGGGTGAGGAACGGACTGAATTCCGTTATAATAGAGTGAACGTTGTTTAACGGGTTATCTTTACGCAGATCAGGGAAAAGGAACGATACATTGTATTTGCTGGACAAAGGAGAGGATCAGATGATCTACATCGGAGTAACGGGCTGGACCGATCATGATTCCCTTTATGACGGCAGAGGAAAGGGACTGGATGCCTATGCCGGTCATTTTCCGATAGTTGAACTGGACTCATCATTTTATGCCGTACAGCCGCGCCGCAACATTGAGAAGTGGCTGAAGGAAACACCGAAAAGCTTTCAGTTTATTGTCAAAGCCTATCAGGGGATGACGGGCCATCAGCGGGGCATTCAGCCGTATGAAACAAAGGAGGAGATGTTTGAAGCGTTCCGCCTGTCGGTTCGCCCGGTTGCTGATGCAAACAAGCTCGGAATGGTTCTTTGTCAGTTTCCGCCATGGTTTGATTGCAAAAAGGAAAATGTCCAATGGCTGCGCTATGTGAAGCAGGAGCTGCAGGAATTTCCTCTGGCGCTTGAGTTTCGCCACCAATCGTGGTTTTCAGCGGGAATGAAGGAGAGAACGTTAGCCTTTATGCAGGAGGAGGGCTGGATTCACAGCATCTGTGACGAGCCCCAGGCCGGAGCCGGGTCAATCCCGACGGTGCTGGAGGCGACGCATCCGGAAAAAACGCTGATCCGCTTGCACGGCAGAAATATTCACGGCTGGAACGATCCCGGTAATGGCCGTTGGCGTGAGGTCCGCTATTTATATCGTTACAATGAAGCCGAGCTTTTGGAATGGAAAGAACATATTATGAAACTGGACGAACAAACAAAAGATATATACGTTCTATTTAATAATAACTCCGGGGGGGATGCCGCTGATAACGCCAAGCAAATGATTAATCTGCTTGGAATTGACTACGAGGATCTTGCCCCGCGGCAGCTTAATCTCTTCTTTGATGAAGGGCAAACATAAGAAAGTTTCGGGTAGAAGGGGGGCAGCGAGCGAGTGGCTGTAAAACGTCTTACGCTATTTCATACAAATGATATCCACAGCTGCTTTGATCACTGGGCACAGGTGGTCGCCCATATTAAAAATCAGCGGGATGAGAACACGCTTTATTTTGATTTAGGCGATCATGCCGATCGGAGCAACCCAGTGACAGAAGCCTCGATTGGTCAAGGAAATACGCGCCTGCTGAATGAAGCGCAAGTTGATTATGTCACGATTGGCAACAACGAAGGGATCACCTTTGCGAAGGAGCAGCTGGAGCACCTTTATGACGATGCTGCGTTTCCGGTTGTGTTAGCTAATCTGTTTGAGCAAAACGGCCGGCGGCCTGACTGGGTAAGACCGACGGCTTTACATAGATTGGATAACGGGCTGACGGTCGGACTGATTGGCGTGACGGCTCCATTTACAAAGTTTTATCAGCAGTTGGGCTGGAGAATTGCTCCGCCGAAGCCTGTGCTAAAAGAGCAGCTCGTCGCGCTGAGGCAAGAAGCGGATATCGTCATTTTGCTTTCTCATCTCGGCTTGTTTCGCGATGAGGAGATTGCGGCTGAATTTGAAGAGATTGATGTGATCATCGGCGCCCATACTCATCATGTGCTGCCGGCAGGTAAACGGGTCGTCGGCACATTGATCGCCCAGGCCGGCAAGTTTGGGGCGTATCTCGGCCAAGTTCAAATTGAATACGATACGGAAAGCCAGCAGGTAGTAGAAAGCGAAGCGACGTTAGTAGACATCAGCAAGAGCCCGGAGGATGAGCGGACGAAGACGCTGTTAGCTGATATGAAGGCCGAAACGGAGCGGCTGTTAGCGGAACAAGTTGCTGTTTTGCCGGAAAGGTTGCCTGTTGACTGGCAGGCAAGAACGAAGGGGACTCAGTTTCTTTGTGATGCGTTGACAGAGTGGTGTGGGCAAAAGCTCGGGATGATGCACGCCGGGGTGCTGCTTGAAGCGCTGGAAGCGGGAACGATAACGAAAGCGGATGTTCACCGTGTTTGCCCGCATCCGATTAACCCGTGTGTCGTGGAATTGACCGGCCGTCAGCTCGAGGAAACAGTGAAACGGGCATACTCGCAGGAATTGCGCTATCTCGAGCTGAAAGGATTTGGCTTTCGCGGCAAGGTGCTTGGCCGGATGGTTTTTACGGGCATTGAAGTAGACGGGACGGCTGAGACCGTTCACAGCATCACTGTTCTCGGGGAGAAGCTCCATGCTGATCACGTTTATTCGATTGCCACACTTGATATGTATACGTTCGGTCATTTGCTCCCGGCAATGGCGGATTCGACGTCGAAGCGTTATTTTAT
Organism: Halalkalibacter oceani; assembly: GCF_023715705.1. GTDB lineage: Bacteria > Bacillota > Bacilli > Bacillales > Bacillaceae_D > Halalkalibacter > Halalkalibacter oceani_A. The sequence goes on along the minus strand of NZ_JAMBOS010000005.1, from coordinate 70,082 downwards.
GCCTGAATTTTTACGTGATATTCTGGCGTGGAAGCTAAATCAACTGTGGGGAGACGTTTAAAACCGCTCACCTTTTTCGGCCATGGTCATATACTGCTTATATAATGACAATGACCAGATGGGGAGTGGGACAGTTGATTGAAATGAACCCAATTCAAATTGAGGAGCAAACTTTTATCGCTGTGACCCTGAAGCTGCCGAAAACGAATTTCATGGCAGTCATGAATGATACAGGCTATATAATGTGCGGAGCATTGGACGTCGCCTTGTTAAATGAAAAGCTGAAAGAACGTAAAATCGTGGCTGCCCGTGCAGTTGGAGTGAGAACAATCGAGCAGCTGCTTGATGCTCCATTGGAATCAGTGACGCTCGCCGCCGAGGAGCTTGGAATTACGCCGGGAATGCGCGGCAAGGATGCTCTTTTGCGGATGAAGGGATAAAGCAGGCAGGCTTGCCTTCAACCCTTTTCGTGACTCGAAGAAGAGTAATGGCTCCGCGTGTTGCGCGCCTTGCTTCGAGAAACTCACTCGTAGCAAGGCTTTCAAAATCAGGCAACGGCTACGCTCATTACGAAAAAGCTGCTAAAAAAAAATGAAAATCGTACTTTTTCAGCAGCTTCTTTGAAGGCAGCTCTTTAAAAAAATGGATTGAGTGGGAGCGCTGGGTGTGATGCAGGCTTCAATCATGTAAACGAAAGAAGAGACAAGCCTATAGAGTGGTAACCGCTCCGCAGCTGTTTCAAAGAAAAGACGCCTGACGTTTTTCTTTATAAAGCCGGTGACTGATTTAAGGCCAAGTGAGCGGGCTGTAATAGATTGATGAATAGAAGGGACAGAGTAAAATGAAACAATATTTAGAGCTGTGTAACTATGTGCTGGAGCATGGCGTGCGCAAGGAAGATCGGACAGGCACCGGCACGATTAGTGTGTTCGGTTATCAAATGCGGATGAATCTCCAGGACGGCTTTCCGTTATTGACGACAAAACGTGTTCCGTTTCGCTTAGTGGCGACCGAGCTGATCTGGTTTTTGAAAGGAGATACGAATCTCCGCTATCTGCTTGAGCAAAATAACCATATTTGGGATGAGTGGGGCTTTCAAAAGTGGGTGGAATCAAAAGACTATACCGGGCCGGATATGACGAACTTTGGCCTGAGAAGCCAGAACGATTCCGAGTTTGAACAGCTGTATAAGCAGCAGCTGGCGATTTATCAGCAGCGTGTGTTGGAGGACGACCGCTTTGCTAAACAGTTCGGTGATTTGGGAAATGTGTACGGCAAGCAGTGGAGGAGCTGGGAAGGCGCAGATGGTCAGGTGTATGACCAGATTCAATATATTATTGATGAAATAAAGCGCAATCCCGATTCAAGGCGTCTGCTATGTAACGCGTGGAGCGCTTCGGAATTGAAGAATCAACAGCTGCCCCCTTGTCATTATGCTTTCCAATTTTATGTTCATGACGGGAAGCTCAGCTGCATGTTTCATATGCGATCAAACGATGTGTTTCTCGGACTACCATTTAATATCGCTTCCTACGCCCTGTTAACCCATTTGATCGCTCATGAATGCAATCTTGAAGTGGGGGAACTGATTTATACCGGGGCCGATGTTCATATTTACGCCAATCACATTGAACAGGTTCAAACAATGCTGGGACGGGAGCCGAGAGCTTTGCCAACCTTGAAGCTGAACCCTGATCTGAAAAGTATTTTTGATGTTGAATGGGAGGATCTTGAACTGATTGGCTATGATCCGCATCCGGCGATTAAAGCGCATGTTGCGGTATAGGCGATGTCAAAGTTGCAATGTCTCAAAAGGGTAAAAACAACCTTTTTGTGGCATTGCTTTTTTTATTGTGAAGCAGCTTTTTATTTCTGATGTTAACGAATTGTAAAAAATTTACGCTGTCTTAATATCTGAAAATTAAGTCTGTTTTGTTTTTATTTGATCTTATCAGCCTTTTTCAATTTTGTTGTTTTCCTTTACAAGAGGTTAAAACAGTCTGACTTTATGATTTTTTTACAAATCTCATAAGTGGGCTTTATAGTACGTTGAAATTTTTCCTGTAGTGTAGGGGATGTATAAGAAAGCGAGGCGACCACAGATGATCGATTTACATATGCACAGCACGCATTCAGATGGGGAGCTTTCTCCGGAAAAGCTCGTTGAAGAGGCTGCCTCTCTTGGTGTTTCCGTGCTTTCTATTACAGATCATGACGAAGTGTCCGCCTATTTCAAGGCTGAAAGAACAGCTGAGAAGCTGGGGATTGATCTGATCCCGGGGATAGAGTTCAACACGGACGGTGACCAGGGAGAGCTTCACATTTTAGGGTACGGCTTTGATCCCGCGTACCAGCGGATGGCTGATTATGTATCGTGGAGACAGGGCGAGAGAATGAAGTGGAGCAAAGCGATTGTTCAAGTATTACAGAAGCTTGGCTACCGGATTGATTGGGAGAATTGCCGGGAAAGAGCGGGAAACGCTGTTATCGTTCGTACTCATATCGCCGATGAGTTAGTGGCGCGCGGTTATTTCACCAAGTCTGGACAAGCTTATCAAGCTTTGCTGACCAAAGGGGCTCCTGCCTTTATCGAGCGAGAAGGGCTGACGGCGGCCGAAGCGATCGCGCTTATTCATGAAGCTGGGGGAAAAGCTTTTTTAGCCCATCCTGGAATTTATCGGTGGGAATGGTCGCTGGCGGCGCTGGTGGAGCAGGGGCTTGATGGCATCGAAGTTTATTATTCGCAGCATGATGAGGCAGCGACCGTCTATTGGAATGACATGGCCGATCACTACAGGCTGTTTAAAAGCTGCGGCAGTGATTTTCACGGATATAGCTCCAGAAGCCCATTTCCTCCTGGGTCGGTTGCCTGTCAAAAGGAAGAACTGATGCCTTGGCTTGAAAAGGTGAAAACAAAGGAGGGAGTACGTTGAAGCTGTTGGCCTCATCGACGCTACTATGGGGAAAGGACATTGAGGAAATTGGCGCGGTCGTTTACAACCATAACCTGCGCGGGCTTGAGCTGTGGGCCGAGCAAGTCTGGTTCAGTCAGATGCGGGTCAGAGATATTCGCCGCGTTGCCAGGCGGTTTGACCTGGAGATCACCTTTCATGCGGCAAGCTGGGATTTAAATATTTGTTCGTTAAATGAAGGAATCCGGCGCCAGTCAGTTGAGGAAATTGTCCGCTCGTTCGCGCTTGCCGCTTCGATCGAAGCGACGAATGTCACCGTCCATCCAGGGAGAAGAACGTTGACGGAGGAATGGACAGCGTGGCATGAGGAGGCGCTTCAGAAAAGCCTCGATTATTTAGAAGAGGCCGCCAAAACATATGGCGTCACGCTTTCGCTGGAATTAATGGAGGAAATCAAAAAGGAGTTTGTCACGAGCCCGCTGCAAATCAATCGTTTAGTTGATGGCCGGTCATCCGCTGTACAAACGACGTTTGATGCGGCGCATATTGCACCCGGGAAGGATATACTCGCTACGTTCGCCGAGATGTCGCGAATTAATAAAATTCATCTTAGCGATTCAACAAAAGCGAACTATCATGTCGCCCTCGGGGAAGGGGAACTGTTGCTCGAACGCTTTATCGGACATCTCCAGAGCGGGACATATCCCGTCGTTTTGGAAGGCTATGATACGAGCACGGAAGCGATTCTTCTACAAAAGCATTTGCGTTATTTGAACGCATGTGCACAACCGACTGCAAAGGAGATGAAAAGTTGAAATTTCTTGTCACAAATGATGATGGTATTTTTGCGCCGGGAGTAGAGGCTTTGGTTGAAGTGCTCCAGCATTTCGGCGATATCTATGTCGTATGTCCAGATCAGGAACGAAGCGCGATCAGCCATTCGATAACATTGCGTCAGCCGCTGAAAGCGACGACGGTCACCCTTTTTGGAGCAGGGGTGAAAGCCTGGGCCGTAAACGGAACACCGGCCGATTGTGTCAAACTCGGAGTGGAAGTGCTGGTAAAGGAAAAGCCGGATTTGGTCATATCCGGGATTAATATCGGCCCGAACCTGGGCAGGGATGTCTATTATTCCGGCACGATGGCTGCGGCGGCGGAAGCTTCCCTGTTGCAAATTCCGGCGATCGCCGTTTCGCTCGACAGGCTGCAAACAAAAGATACGAGCTTTCAAATGCCGAAACGGCTGCTCTACGAGGTGATCGAACCTTTGCTTTCCAACCGGATTCCGCCGGGCGTCTTCGTTAATGTTAACCTTCCATATTTGGAAAAACACGCCTGCTCCGGCATTAAGGTCGTCCCGTTGGATTTGTCGGTCAGCCGTTATAAATATGTCGGCTTAAATGACCCGTATGGCCAGGTGTATTACTGGCTGAAAGATCATATCGGTCAGCTTACTGAATTTGAAGAGGAAGGCGATTTTGCGAAATTAAAAGCAGGCTATGTCACCGTTACCCCATTAGAAGGCAAAGTTAGTCAAAAAAAGCATGTGCGCAGATTTGAAAAATGGTTCTCGAATCATAAACTACACTTTTCTAAGGAGGAAACATTCTCATGAAACGCTTTATTTATTCAGTCGCAGCTTTTTCAATCCTAGTGCTTGGAGCGTGTGGAGGGGCGGATACGCCGGAGACAACAGAAGACCTATCTACTGAAGAAACGCAGGCTGCCACTGAGGCAGAGGGCGCCATCTCAGGGACATTGGAGTTTTATACGTCTCAGCCGGACAGCGATGCCACAGCGCTTGTCGCAGCATTTAATGAGGCCTATCCTGAAGTCGAAGTAAACGTCTTTCGCTCAGGAACGGAAGAGGTGATGAGTAAAATCGCCGCAGAAAGTCAGGCGGGAGATATTCAGGCGGATGTCCTTCTTGTCGCTGATGCCGTCACATTTGAAACATTGAAGGAGCAGGATCTGCTTTTAGCGTATCAATCACCGGAAGCCGAGTTTATTCCGGCTGATTTGCTTGATCCCGATGGAATGTATGCGGGGACAAAGGTAATGGCGACGGTGCTGGCGGCGAACACAGCCAATGACGGCGAGCTGCCGGCTTCATGGAGCGTGCTGACGGAAGAGGAAGCAAAAGGGCAGGCGATTATGCCAAGTCCGCTTTATTCAGGAGCAGCAGCCTATAATGTTGGCGTGTTGAGCCGGCAGGATCAATTCGGCTGGTCGTTTTTTGAAGGACTTCACGAAAATGAAATGACGGTCGTGCAAGGAAACGGCGCCGTCCTGCAAGCTGTCGCCAGCGGCGAAAAATCATATGGCGTCGTCGTTGACTTCATGGTTGCCCGCGCCAAGGCGGAAGGGTCTCCGGTTGATCTTGTTTATCCGGAAGAAGGTGTGCCGGTTATTACAGAACCGATTGGCATTATGAGCAACACTGAAAATGAAGAGGCGGCGAAAGCCTTTGTCGATTTCGTTCTGTCAGAAGAAGGACAACTTGTCGCTGCTGAACTTGGCTATACGCCGATCCGTGAAGGAGTGGACGCTCCGGAAGGATTGAAGCCGATTAGTGAGATGAACGTCATTTCCCATGATATTCGTGAACTGCTTGAAACACGTGAAGCAGACAAGCAAGCGTTTATCGACATATTCGGCGAGTAAGACGAGAGAGGTGTACTATGGCTGAACAACATGTGCAAGGAAGATGGTCTGTTCGATCTTCCTTCTTTTTTCCTTTGGATATCCGCAAAACCATTTGGTTGATTGTCTGCCTTAGTCTTATTTTCTTCCTGTTTGTCTGGCCGGTGTTCCGTCTGGTCGCTCTGAGCTTTGTGACGGATGGAAGCGCCTTTGCCAACTATTCAACGATCTTTCAGGAAGCGAGAACGTGGAAAATAGTATCGAATACCGGCCTGGTCGTCGCGGGATCAACGATCATCGCGCTAGTGATGGGAGTCGCTTCCGCCTGGCTTGTCGCCTACAGCGACATTCGCGCGAAAAAGTGGCTGCACGTCCTTGTCCTGCTCCCGTTTATCATTCCTTCGTACATCATCACGCTTTCCTGGACGCAGTTCTTAAGCAGCAACAGCCTGGCGGCGCGCCTGCTGGCGTTATTGCCCGGACAGCTTGAGCCGTTGAATCTGTACAGCCATACAGGCATCATTCTTGTTCTCGGATTGTCGCATTATCCCCTTGTTTTCCTATTGACGATGAGCGTGTTAAAACGGATTCCCCGCGAGCTGGAATGGGCGGTGCGTTCATCCGGAGGAAACAGCTGGACCGTTTTTCGCAAAGTGACGTTTCCGCTTGCGCTGCCCGGTGTGGCCAGCGGCGGACTGCTTGCCTTTCTCGCCAATTTGGACAACTTCGGAATCCCGGCATTTCTCGGAATTCCGGCGAATATTACCGTCTTGAGCACAGCAATTTATCAGGAAATCGCCGGCTTCGGCCCGAGCGCCTTTTCCCGGGCGGCGACGTTTTCAGTTCTGTTGGGAATCATCGCCCTAGTAGCGACGGCCGGTCAATGGCTGCTGCTGCGCAAAGCGAAAACAGGGGAGAACAGTGAAATTGACGATAAGCCCCGCTTTTCGTTGGGGGCCTGGCGACTGGTAGTGGAGGTGCTGCTGTGGGGCTTTCTCCTGTTGATTAGTATCGTTCCGCTTTTTTCGATGTTCGGATCGTCGCTGATCCGCGCGTACGGGCTGCCGTTTTCATTCGAAAATCTAACCTTGCAGCATTATCAGTTTGTCCTGTTTGATCATGAAAAAGTGCGCGGGGCGTTGCTGAACAGTGTTAAGCTTGCTGTTAGTACAGGCGTGATTTGTTTAGTCATTGGCACGGCGATTGCTTATTACCGCTTGCGGAAAAGAAATGTCGTCAGCAAAATTGTCGAATTGGCGGTCGGCTTACCATACGCATTACCGGGCATGGTCCTTGCTTTAGCGATGATTCTGGCATGGATGCAGCCAATTCCGGGCTGGAATCCGGGGATTTACGGCAGTATCTGGATTTTGTTCATTGCTTACGTAACGCGTTTTATGATTCTTCAGGTAAGAGGCAGTATGACGGCGATGTCGCAAATTGCACCGGCGATGGAGGAAGCGGCTCATATGGCCGGAGCCGGAACGTTTGTGAAATGGCGCTCGATCATGCTTCCGCTGCTTCTGCCGGGATTGTTGAGCGGAGCTTTTCTGGTCGTGCTGACGACGCTGACCGAACTGACTGTATCAGCTCTTTTATGGTCGAGCGGCTCTGAAACGATTGGACTGATGATCTTCAATTTTGAGCAGGCGGGCTATACGACACATTCAACGGCGTTTTCAAGCTTAATTGTCGTGATGATGCTGGTCGTAACCGGCTTGCTCGCGGGAATGCAAAAGCTTTACGAAAAAAGGGTGAGAAAAGCATGAGTACAATCTTGGCAAATGTATCGAAAAAATTTGGTGATGTCTCCGCCTTGTCGCCAATTGATTTGGCCATTGAAGAGGGGAAATTTATTGCGATCTTAGGTCCATCCGGCTGCGGGAAAACAACGCTGCTGCGCCTGTTGGCTGGATTTGAAGCGCCGACGACAGGTGAAATAAGAATGAATGGGCAGCAGGTCGCCCATCCAGCGCGGGTGACTCCGCCGGAAAAGCGCAACATCGGGATGGTTTTTCAATCGTTTGCCCTTTGGCCGCATTTAAAGGTTAAAGAGCAGATCCAGTTTCCTTTAAAGCATCACCGGTTCACTCCCGCGCATTTGAAGAAACGAGCGAGGGAACGAGTCGAGGAAATGCTCGAGATTGTCGGCTTGCAGGAGTATGGAGAGCGGATGCCTAATGAGCTGTCAGGCGGGCAGAAGCAGCGGGTGGCGATCGCTCGTGCTTTGGCGCCGCAGCCGGCCCTGCTGTTGATGGATGAGCCGTTGAGCAGCCTTGATGCCGAGCTGCGCATGGATTTGCGTCAGGAGATTCAAACGATTCACCGGTTAGTGAAAACGTCAATCGTCTATGTGACTCATGACCAGGCCGAAGCCTTGGCGATGGCCGACGAAATTGTCGTGATGCGCGCCGGCCGGATTGAACAGGTTGGTACACCGGAACAAATCTATACCCAGCCCGCTACTCCGTTTGTGGCGACTTTTGTCGGAAAAGCGAATTTGATTAAAGGAAGCTGGTATGGCGATCAATTCAAGCCGTTCGGTGACGAGGCGGTCATCTGGCAGTCAAGTACGATTTCTCCGCAGATTCGGAAGCAGGGGTACTTTCCGGTACGGCCGGAGCAATTTGCGCTTGATAAGACAGGCTCCGGGATAACAGGCATTGTTCGGAATGTGATGTTTCAAGGCAAAGAATTTCATTATTCAGTCGAGCTGAATGGTGAACTGATCACGGTTCATACCGACCAGTTGCAGCGCTATTCGCCCGGTGATGAGGTCGTTGTTAAGCTGAACCAGGCCGTCTCATTGGAGAAGCATGTCAGCCTCGTTTAAGCGAGGGACTTCTACTCATTTTCCAGCCAATATGATACGATATGTGAAAATGAAGGAGTGGTAACGATGCTGTCTTATATTGTTGCGATGGATCAGAACCGGGCGATCGGAAAAGAAAATCAGCTGCCGTGGCATTTACCGGCTGATTTGCAATACTTTAAGCGAGTAACGACCGGCCACCCGATTGTTATGGGGAGGAAAACGTACCAATCGATTGGCCGGCCATTGCCAAAGCGCCGGAATGTAGTGATGACGCGTGACCGCGGCTTTGTGGCGGAAGGGTGCGAAGTCGTTCATGAACGTGAGCAGGTGATGGCGCTCAGCCGGGAGAGAGAGGAGTTTTTTGTGATTGGCGGAAGTGAGCTCTTCCAGCTTTTTTGGCATGATGTTGACCGGCTGTATGTCACGCTTATTCATGAGACTTTTGCGGCCGATACATTTTTTCCTCCGATTGATGAAGAGGAGTGGCGTCTGATCTCCTCGGTTGCCGGACAGCGTGATGAAAAAAATCGCTACGACCATGATTTTCTTGTTTATGAGCGGATGAGTAAGCGGTAAACTGAAAAAGAATCTTATCAAACTCTCTTTGCTTCGTGCATATACTTGTCAGCAAAGGGGGTTTTTTAGCATGAGAGCACCCAAAAGAAGCAGACCCCAATCTAGAAAAGGTCCGCTCCCGTTTCGCTATGTATTACTGCTTTCATTTATTATTTTTGTTCTTTTAACTGTACTAGGGTTGTGGGTTATTGAAAAAGGAATTCGACCAACGCTTGTACATATAGCGACGACGGAAGCGCGGGTGATTGCGACAAAAGCGATTAATGACGCTGTCAATAAAAAGATCAGCACCGATCTGAATCAGGAAGAGTTATTTATTATTCAGTACGATGCTGATGGAATGGTGACAAGTGTCCAGCCGAATACTCAAATTTATAATCGTGTTGTGTCAGAGGCGACAGGCAGGGTGCAACGGCACTTGAAGGCAATTGAGCGCGGAGAAGCCTTTGATATTTCATTTGATGAGGGGGAGAGTAAGGACGATCTTTTAAGTTCAGCCGAAGGTGGGATTATTTATAGCATTCCATTGGGGCAGGCGACAAATAATGCATTGCTTGCTCAGTTAGGGCCACAAGTTCCAGTGCGGTTTTCAGCTATTGGTGACGTAAAAACGGATTTGAACTTGCAGGTGGAAAATATCGGTATTAACAATACGAAAATTACCCTTGCGTTTGATATGATCGTTGATGCAAAGATTGTCATTCCTTTTGCGACAAATACCGAAGCGGTGAAAACAACGATTCCGATTGGCGTCATGACAACGTCAGGGAAAGTGCCGGATGTGTATTCAGAAGGTGGAATGATTATTCCGTCTGATACACCGACATCGGGCAGCGGTCAATAGTCTTGTCAACCTTTGGGGCAATATGTTAATATGTTAAATTGGTTGTATATGATATGTGACTGACATCGTATATTCTTGCGGTTTGCTAACCATGATAAGAATAGAAGATTCTCCGGCAGGGAAGGCAGACGTACTGGATGTCGTTGCCGGAGAGGAGACAGCATTTGATGTCCTTTTATCGTTGGAAAGAAAGCTGATGTAATGGAAAATTACACTTGCATGTTAAACAGCAGGAGTGGGTGACCATTGCTGCTTTTTTTGTGGAAAAAAGAAGTGGAGGTAGATGTGAGATGGAAGTAACGGTATGGTCCCTCGTGCCGCCCGTTCTGGCTCTTGTTATGGTCATTCTGACCAGGCGAGTGCTACTCTCTTTAGGAATGGGAATTGTGGTCGGTGCGTTAATGCTGCACCAATTTAATCCGATGCAAGCGCTCACGAACATTTATGCGATTGTGATGGGGATTATTTTTGATTATGGCGAGGTGGAGCCGCTGACGATCGTCGGGATTACCCAGGCTGTTTTCCAAAGCGGCTTTGAACTGAACACATGGGAGTTTTTTATTATTTTGTTTTTGCTGCTGCTCGGCATGATGGCGGCGCTGGTTACACGGTCCGGAGGAAGCAGAGCCTTTGGGGAATGGGCGATGAAGCATGTAAAGACAAGAATGGGCGCGCAAGTATTGACGGTCTTTTTAGGCATTTTAATTTTTATTGATGACTATTTTAACAGCTTGACCGTTGGAAATGTGAGTCGCCCATTGACGGATCGGCATCGAATTTCCAGGGCCAAGCTGGCTTACCTCGTCGATTCGACCGCTGCGCCGATGTGTGTCATTGCGCCAATTTCGAGCTGGGGAGCTTATATTATTACAATTATCGCCGGGATTCTGGCAACTCATGGGGTGACGGAGTATGAGGCGCTCCAGGCTTTTCTTATCATGATTCCGATGAATATTTATGCGTGGATCGCGATATGCCTGGTGATTGCCGTTGCCTGGTTTAATTTAAATATTGGTTCGATGCGGACCCATGAGGAACGGGCGTTGAAAACGGGGGAACTGGTCGATCCGACAGCCGGCCCGATACCGGGAGCACAGGATGAAATTACAGCAAACGAGAAGGGGACGGTTGGTGATTTGATCTGGCCGATCGTCGGCCTCGTCGCGGCGACGGTTTTCTTCATGGTGATGACAGGCGTCCAGGCAACAGAGGGAGCTTTGACGATACTGGCTGTATTTGAAAATACAGATGTGGCCGCTTCGCTTGTTTATGGTGGTCTTGTCGGACTACTTATTGCGTTGCTCTTAAATATGAGAAATCCAAGTGGAGGGACAAGCCTGGCAAAGGCCCTGCTGCTTGGCATCCAGTCGATGCTGCCGGCGATTTACATTCTATTCTTCGCCTGGACGATTATTTCGATTATTGATGATTTAGGCACAGGCCAATATTTGGCTTCGATTGTCGATGGGACGATCTCACCTGTATTTTTGCCGCTCTTGTTATTCCTAATAGCAGGATTTGCCGCTTTTTCAACCGGAACATCGTGGGGAACGTTCAGTCTGTTATTGCCGATTGCCGGAGAAATGGTGGCTGTCATCGACATCACCATGATGCTGCCGATGCTAGCGGCCGTATTGGCGGGAGCTATTTTCGGTGACCATTGTTCGCCGATATCGGATACGACCATTTTGTCGTCGACCGGAGCTGGAAGCCATCATATCGACCATGTGATGACCCAGCTGCCTTATGCGCTCATTGCCGCTGCGATTTCGTTATTGGCTTATTTCGTGCTCGGCCTGACAGGCAGCGTATGGCTTTGTACGGCAACAGCAGCATTGCTCCTTATCATTAGTATCGTCATCCTGAGTAAAATGTCACAAGGGGTGGCTAAAGGCTAATTTGAAAGGCTGAAGGAATCTGGGGAGAAGGCGCTTTTCCTCCAGATTCCTTTTATTTTGTAGAAGAAAGAAAAAATTTCAGACCGTAGACAAAATGCCTTTGCGAAGGAACGCTCAAAGGCATTTTACGTGAATTCGTTTATCGTCTGTTGGAGATACGGAATGGGTGAGCATAGTTCTTTCCGAATGTGGAAAAGGGAAGGGGCTAGCTATCCTCGAATCCAAGCCTTTAATAACCAGCGATACGCCAGCTCAAAGCGGATGGGATGGGAGGCCGACTCCTGCAGGAGGAAAGGGCTGGTGGAAATCCACCGGCGGAGCCGGTTAGTTCCACGCCCGCCTGCGGAAAGCGTGCCCCCATCCCGGGAGCGGATTCAAAGCAACTTATCACCGCAACTTTCTTTACCTGCAATCAGCCAGTCGACAGGCTGATATGTCTATATTTCGTCATTTCCCTGAAAAAATTTTGACAAATTTCGCAAGAATTATTATAATGGAATAACTAATTGTCTGAATATTGTCGAAGTGAGTTAGGGGATATCTACTGTTAATGCGCTTCTTTACAGCAAAGTAGCAAAGTGTTAAAGAAAGCAAATAATTTTCAAATAATTTTGACAAAAAGTATTCAAGCACTTATACTAATGTTGTAATTTTTTGAATATTTATGGAAAGAAAGACGAAAAAAATGTGAAAGGAGAATGAACAATGAATGCAAGAGAGCAGTGGGGAACACGTGCCGGGTTCATTTTAGCCGCGATTGGATCGGCTGTCGGACTAGGTAACATTTGGCGGTTCCCATATGTAGCGTATGAGAATGGAGGGGGGGCTTTTTTCTTACCGTATTTATTTGCACTTCTTACTGCCGGTATTCCGCTCTTAATTATGGAATTTACGCTCGGCCATAAATATCGTGGCTCCGCTCCGTTGTCGTATGCGCGTTTTACTAAAAAAGCTGAATGGATCGGCTGGTGGCAGGTCGCGATTTCCTTTGTCATCGCAACGTATTATGCGGTTATTATTGCTTGGGCGATCTCGTATACGTTTTTCGCGTTTAATCAAAGCTGGGGAGAGGACACGGGCGGCTTCCTGATGGGCGAATATTTACAGCGCGTTGATATCGTTTCGGGAGGAGCGCCTGGGGATTTCGGCTCGCTTGTTCCGGGAGTACTTATTCCGCTCATTGTCGTCTGGATTATTACCCTCGGTGTGTTATTTAAAGGGGTTAAGCGCGGGATTGAAGTCGCGAACCGGATTTTCATTCCGTTGCTGGTGGCGATGTTCTTATTAATCGTTATTCGTGCGGTCACGCTTGAAGGGGCCCTTGACGGCCTAAACGCATTCTTCAGACCGGACTGGGCGGAAATTATGTCGCCGGGAGTCTGGGTGGCTGCTTATGGCCAAATTTTCTTTAGTTTGTCAATTGCGTTTGCGATTATGATTACTTATTCAAGTTATTTGCCGAAGAAAGCCGATATTAACAACAATGCCTTTATTACGGGCTTCAGTAATTCAAGCTTTGAGCTATTAGCAGGGATCGGGGTTTTTGCCGCGCTCGGCTTTATGGCAAGTGCCTCTGGTACAACAGTTGCTGATGTGGCGGATGCCGGTATCGGACTTGCGTTTGTCGTCTTTCCGGAGATCATTAATACGTTCCCGGGGTTTAACGGGTTCTTCGGTGTTCTCTTCTTCGGGTCACTCGTCTTGGCGGGCTTATCCTCGCTTATTTCAATCGTCGAAACGTTTATTTCCGGTCTTCAGGATAAGTTCCAGATTTCTCGGGCGAAAGCGGTCGCTTTCGGTGGCGGTCTCTCTGCTTTAATTTCTTTACTGTATGCGACACAGGGAGGTCTGTTCTTCTTAGATGCGGCGGACTACTTTATTAATCAGTTCGGCGTCGCCCTGGCCGGTCTCGTCTCTGTCATTGCCGTAGCATGGTTTGTGAAAGGCTTGCCGACATTACAAAATCATGCCAATGGCGTTTCCGATTTCCGCACAGGGGCGTGGTGGAAAGTATGTCTTGGTGTCATTACCCCGATTGTATTAGGGTATATGTTTATTCAAAACACGGTTATCAACCTGACATCGAATTATGAAGATTACCCGACTTCATTCCTGCTTGTTTCCGGCTGGGGCGTTGCGCTCGGAGCGATTATTGTCGGCTTTATTTTAGCGGCGTTTAAATGGAAAAAATCAGCTCTTGAGCTTCCGGCAGAGCAATCTGAAAAAGGGGTGGATCAATAATGAGCGGAAGTGCAATCGTGATGATGATTATCGGGATGGTTGTCATATGGGGCGGATTGGGTCTAAGCATTGCCAACGCCGTCAAAGTAGCGAAAGAGAAAAAACAATAAAAGCTTTAGGCGAAAGGTTGATTTTCACCTTTTGCCCAGCCTGTCGACAAAGTCTCGCAAAGCAAGACGGTCGACAGGCTTTTTGGGTATAAAGGATTTGTCACGATCCAGAGCTTCGAATCCGCTCCCGCGGAAAGCGAAGACTATTTCAGGAGCGGCGGATTCCCCTCTTTTCATTTGTTCGGATAGTCAGATAGAAAATACGTTTGACCAAGCAGCGTTATGTCTACGGTCTGGGATGACTCGACGAGCGAGTCATCCTCTTTTTAATTTTCGGTAATCCTGTCTTTCCCATGCCTTTAAATAAGGGTACGGGTCAAACGACCATTCGGTATAGCCGTTATCGCGGTACATGCCGTAATGGAGATGCGGCGGGAATTTCCCTTGAGTTCCGGGCTTTCCATAGCCGGAGCTTCCGCAATAGCCAATCACATCGCCGGGAGAGACGATGCTGCCGACCTCGACCCCTTTTTCAAAACCGCTTAAATGAGCGAAGTAATGATAAATATTATCTAAGTCACGGATTCCGATGCGCCAGCCTCCGTATTTATTCCAGCCTAAAATTTCAACTCGGCCATAAGCCGTCGCCCGAATTGGCACATTGTAGCCGGCAAAAATGTCGGTTCCCTCGTGAATCCGTCTACCTCCCCAGCCCCGCTTATCTCCCCATGTGTTGCGGTAGCTGTAAGTGGAACGGATCGGCATTGGGAAGGAGTGATCATCAAGGTCTAGTGTTTCAAAATGCTTGTACACGCGGGAATGACCATCAATGATGTTGACAGATTGCTCGCGCTGATACTTTTCCCATAAGGCGATGCGGAAGTCTTCCTCGGCAAAACCGTATTGCTCAAGGAAGTGAGCGAGTGTATATAACACATCCTCGTCATTTGTCCGCTCCGCCCGTCCATCGCCGTCCCCATCAAGCCCGACCCCGCCGAACAGCTGAATGGAGAGTGGGTTCGTATCCGCTGGATCAGGATTGAGCGGTCCTGCCCATTCTTCTTCTGTATAAAATATCGAGATGACCCCTTCCTCGCGCGGCCGGTTTTTCAAGGTCCGGCGCAGCCCGCGTTCAAACGTATCGACCGCGGCCAAATAATGCCAGGGAATGCTCGTCAGCGCTTCTGCCTTCTGATACAGCTCCATTCTTTTCTCATATTTTTGTTCAACTGTTAATTCATCCTTCGTCTCGGCTGAAACAGGAGAAGAAAGCATGAGACAAGAGACAATCAGGGATAATAAGACAAACTGCTTCATGCTGGTGTCTGCTCCTTTCCTGGAATAAGTATAACGATCAGATTTTTTCTGTCACCTTGTAGTGTGAGGTAAATAGGAGAAAAAGATTGATGTGAATCACTGGAAATTGAAGCGGCTGTTTGGTCATTTTGTTTGAATCATGATAAAGTAGAGAAAGAATACAAGCAATGCTGGATGGAGTGAACGAAATGGCAAAAAAAGAAGAACATCTTCGCAAGCCGGATTGGCTTAAAATTAAACTAAATACAAATGAATCGTATACAGGCTTGAAAAAAATGATGCGAGAGAAAAATTTACATACAGTCTGTGAAGAAGCGCGTTGCCCGAACATTCATGAATGCTGGGCTGTCCGCAAAACAGCCACTTTCATGATTTTAGGCGATGTATGTACGAGAGCCTGCCGCTTTTGCGCGGTGAAAACGGGCTTGCCAAATGAGCTTGATTTGCAGGAACCGGAACGCGTTGCCGATTCCGTGGAGACAATGGGCTTGAAGCATGTCGTCATCACAGCGGTCGCCAGAGACGATTTAAAGGATGGCGGGGCCGGGGTTTTCGCCGAAACAGTCCGGGCGATCCGGAGACGTAATCCTTTCTGTACTATTGAAGTACTCCCATCCGATATGCTTGGGGGCTATGAGAATTTAAAAACATTGATGGATGCCCGCCCTAATATCATGAACCATAATATTGAGACGGTGAAACGGCTGACTCCAAGAGTGAGGGCACGTGCGACATATGAACGCTCTTTAGAATTTCTGCGCCGGGCGAAAGAAATGCATCCTGACATTCCGACTAAGTCAAGCCTCATGATCGGTTTGGGGGAAACGAAGGAAGAAATTATTGAAACGATGGATGATCTAAGAGCGGTTGATGTGGACATTATGACAATTGGTCAATACCTTCAGCCGACAAAGAAACATTTGAAGGTGCAAAAGTATTATCATCCGGATGAGTTTGCCGAGCTGAAGGAAATCGCCTTAAGCAAAGGCTTCAGTCATTGTGAAGCAGGACCACTCGTACGTTCATCCTACCATGCGGATGAGCAGGTAAATGAAGCACAGGTCCGCGCGGAAGCGGTCAAGGCAGCGCAAAAAGAAGACGTGGCAAGTCAATAAGAATAATGGTAGAGACTGAGCTAAAGGGAAAATCAACCTTTTTGCTCAGCCTCTTTTCATTTTATTACTGTGAACGGTTGTCGTGGTTTAGGAGACGCTGTTGCTTTTGCTCCATTATTTCAAGGTTTTCATCATCCTGCTCATCATAGGCTCCCTGCGGCGATTGCTTCATTTCCTCAATCGTTTCGCGTAAAGTTTCGGCGTCAGGCAGCGCAGCGGTTCGATTTTGAAAGCGCTCAATCTCTTGGAAGTGTTCATGATTGTCTGAAATAAAGACGTCATAATAGCGTGGTACGACGGATACCGCGCTCCGCTTGACTTGATCCGCCACATATTCACGATTGTCATCATCCTGAAGATTATAAGTGACAAGCACATATTTATCGGTGACCAAGGTCGCCGCTTCATCAACGGCTTGATTTGTCAGGACGATGCGGGTGACAGCATCGGCCAGTTGATTGCGATCAAACGTCGGAATGACGTGCTGTGCCGAGTTATGTGTTTGCACCTGCTGGCGCTGAAAGCGCGTATAGCCATACTGCGTCTCGTCTGGTGTCTGATGCCGGTTTTGATTCAAAGCAAACGGGCCGTTCGCCTGCTGGTTGGACTGGATCATTTGTCCGGTTTGGCCCTGTTGGTCGGTTTGGCAGCCTGACATGAGCATCAAGCCGGCCAGTCCGCATAGATACAATGATTTTTTTATCATCTTCCCACCTCCTTTACCTTCAGATTGACCAGAAGTGAATCATTTTAGAGCTAGTAAATGATGGAGAAGGAGAAGCTGTTGGGAAGTAAAACATGTGTTATAATAAGGCGAAGCTAAAAGAACGAGGTGAGCCCAATGGTTCGCATTCACGGGATGCAATATGAAGTGATGGAAGATGTAAAAAATGGCTGGGACGAAGAGGCGTTTAAAGCACGCTTTAGTGAGGTGCTGAATAAATATGATTATATCGTCGGCGATTGGGGGTATAATCAGCTGAGGTTGCGCGGCTTCTTTGAGGACAGGCATAAGAAGTCTACTTATGATACAAAAATAAGCACGCTGCCCGATTATTTGTACGAGTACTGTAACTTCGGCTGCGCGTATTTCGTCCTTAAACGGATCAAGGAAAAATAGAAAGAGGACATCTCAAAGGCTGTATTTCCCTTTGAGATGTCCTCTTTAAGCAATGAGCGGAACCGCCACGGGTCTGTTAAAGTTGCGGCCTTTTTATACGACTTCTCGAAGAAAGTCGCGCAGCTCTTCAGCTTCTTCCGCAGACAGGCGGTAGGCATGCTCCAGATAGCCTTCTTCGTCCAAATCATCCTGTCCGATGATCGCAAAGCGGTTGGACTGTACATCAAGCACTAATTGCTTTCCATAATAGCGTGACGAAGAAATAATCGCTAAATCAAAACGCTGATGATCGCCCATAAAGCTGACAAATCTTGTTTTCGTATCTTCGGTCTCATCATACAGATAAAAACGTTCAGCCATGCGAGGCAGCTCCTTTCGAGGTGCTTATTTATTCATGGAAAGATGAGGCTTATGGTCAAGGTGATGGTGGGTTTTAATGTAGCGGACGGTTCTCGTCTTCGCTCGCATTACAATCGAATCTGTTTCCGCCAGATCGCCGCCAAGAAAACGAACCCCCTCGACAAGCTCGCCGGAAGAGACACCGGTTGCCGCAAAAATCGCATCATCGCCGCGCACCATGTCGTTCAGGGTCAGCACTTTTAACGGATCTTCAAGACCCATCTTTTTACAGCGGGCAAGCTCCTCGTCATTCATTGGGACAAGACGGGCCTGCATATCACCGCCGAGCGCTTTGATCGCCGCTGCTGAAATAACTCCTTCGGGCGCTCCGCCCGTACCGACGAAAAGGTCAACTCCGGTTTGTGGCAATGCTGTTGCAATCGCCGCGCCGACATCACCGTCGCCAAACAATTTCACGCGGGCGCCCTTTTCTCTAACACGCTCAATCAACTGCTGGTGGCGTTCCCGTTCCTGAATAATGACCGTGACATCCTGGACGCGCTTCCGTGTCATCTTCGCGACGATATCGATCGTTTTTTCAATCGGGTCATCGAGTCTGATTAATCCAGCCGCTTCCGGACCGACGGCGATCTTTTCCATGTACATATCCGGTGCGTGAAGCAGGGTATCTTTATCGGCGACGGCGATTACGGCCATCGCATTTGGATGTCCTTTGGCAACGATGTTCGTGCCTTCAAGCGGATCGACGGCAATATCGACTTCAGGTCCATGTCCGCTTCCGACTTCTTCTCCTATGTAAAGCATTGGAGCTTCATCTAATTCTCCTTCTCCAATGACAACTGTCCCTTTGCAGTTAACAGAGTCAAACATGGTTCTCATTGCTGTTGTGGCAGCATCATCTGCTTCATTTTTCTTACCGCGTCCCATCCACTGCGAAGAAGCAAGCGCTGCTGCTTCCGTAACGCGGACGATTTCCAATGCAAGTTCTCGATCCATTTGAATGTCCCCCAATGTTGTATACTATCGCTGTACTCTGTAAAATGAACTAAGGTACATCCTTTATCATAGCAAAAGCCAGGCCGAGAAGAAACCATTCTCGTGCAATTAAGGTCACACTTTTTAATTGATGACCCTTGAATATGACATACTAATGAAAGGTGGAAACGTGAGTGTATTTTGTTGATCGCGAAAAGATTGAACGGACCCTTGCTTATATGGAAACAATATCTGAAAGCTATGTACCACCGATGATGCCGCAAAATGAGCTGGAACGATTAGCGCTTGAGCGGGTAGCCTCAGTTCTGATTGAAGCTATTATCGATGTCGGCAACAGCATGATTGACGGTTTTATTATGAGAGACCCGGGAGGTTATACGGACATCATTGATATTCTTGAGGATGAAAAGGTGATTGGAGCTGAGCAAGCAGCCTCGTTAAAAGAACTGATTCAGCTGCGGAAACAGCTCGTGCAGGAGTACGTCTCTGTCAATATTGCCGAAGTAATCGAGGTCATGACGAAAAGCCAGGCGGCGCTTCGTGATTTTCCGAAGGATGTCCGGCGCTATTTAATCGAAGAGCTCGGACCTGTCTCTGCGTTTTTGCCTGATAAGCAGACAGAGTCGTAAATTTTACAATCATGTGATCATCGCCTACAATAGAAGCTGAGCCCCTTTTGCTTTGGATAAAGGAAGGATTGGTCTTCTAGACTGTAAATAACAAAGGTGGTGGTTGTCTTGGGGAAAGAGACGAGCTCACGTCAAATCATCTTAACGATGTTAAAACGAAACCAAGAACAAACCGTAGCAGACTTAGCCGCTGAATTAGGTGTAACCGAAATGGCGGTGCGAAGACATCTGCAAGGACTGGAAAAGGAAGGTTTGATCCAGGCCCGCATTGAACGGCAGGCGATGGGTAGACCAACTAATAAATATTCGTTGACAAAAGCAGGAGATGAATGCTTTCCACGGAATTACGGTGAGCTTTCGCTCGGCATTTTGCAGGATCTTGAGAAGATAAGCGGAGTGGAAATGATCGACCAATTGTTTGAGCAGCGTCGGCACCGGCTTGAGCAGCAGTATGGTCCGGAAATATCCGGCTCGTTTGCTGAACGGGTGGCTGCGTTGGCGCGAATTCAGACTGAAAATGGCTATATGGTGGACTATCAGGAGCTCGAGGATGGCTCTTATGAATTCAAGGAATACAATTGCCCGATTGCCAAAGTAGCGAAAGAATACCCGGTTGCCTGCAAATGTGAACATCAATTGTTTCAGAAACTGCTTGGAACGGAGCATGTTGAACAAAAAACATGCATTGCCAAAGGCAAGACGAGCTGTTGCACGTATAAGCTGAAGGAACGCTCGTGAAAATCGGCAGGCGTTGCCGTACAAAATAAACGGCACATTGATTCAAGTCTGGGAAAGAAGGTCGAAGCGAACCTTTTGCCCCAGGCTCTATTTCTGTTAAAGGGGAGAAGGGTATGAAACATTATAAAGGCTATTTAATTGATCTCGACGGCACGATTTACCGCGGCAGGGAAGCGATTCCGGAAGCGGTCTCCTTTGTAAAGGAGTTGGAGAAACAGCAGCTGCCTTATTTATTTGTTACGAACAATTCGACAAAGCGTCCTGAGCAGGTGGCAGAGCTTCTGCGAACAATGGACGTTCCGGCAACGACGGAGCATGTGTTTACGACGAGCATGGCAACAGCGAGCTATCTTTCCGAACTGAAGCCGGAGGCGAGAATCTATATGATCGGTGAAGAGGGCTTACGCTCTGCTTTGAAGGAGGAAGGGCATCTTCTTGTGGACGAGGAGCCTGACTATGTCGTGATTGGCCTTGACCGTAACATTACATACGAAAAATTAGCAAAGGCCGCCCTGCACGTCCGCGGCGGTGCGACGTTGATTGCGACAAACGGTGATCTTGCCTTACCGACGGAACGGGGGCTGGTGCCGGGGAATGGTTCGCTTGTATCCGTCGTCTCTCTGTCAACAGGGGTGAATCCGATTTTTATCGGCAAGCCGGAAGCGATCATCATCGAGCAGGCTTTAGAAGTCCTGGGTACGAGCAAGGCTGAAACAGTGATGGTCGGCGATAATTATCATACTGATATTCTCGCCGGCATTCGGGCCGGTATGGATACGCTGCTCGTTTACACCGGAGTGTCGACGAAAGAAGAAATTGCCCAAGTGAAAGAAAAACCGACAACCGCCATCGGCTCTCTCGCTGAATGGACGATTAAGTAAACGCTTTTGGAAGGACCCGGGGCAAAAGGTGAAAGCTTGCTGTTCACCCTTTTGCATGGCGCGGCTTCTGGCCGTTTTACCGCTCTTTTACACGCCCCGGTCTGACTGGGTTTTCTGTTATTCCGTGTTTTCCGCGCGGTGGGCGAGCCGGCTTGAAGCGGCGGCGGCAATCGCGCCGACAATATCGTCGAGAAAGGTGTGGCACTCACCGCTGGATTTATCATTCAGCCGTTCCAGAATACCGGGCTTTTGCTTGTCGATATAGCCATAATTGGTGAAGCCGATTGAGCCGTATACATTGACGATTGATAAGGCGATAATTTCATCGACGCCATATAGACCTTCGTCTCTATCAATAATTCCCTGCAAAGGCTGTTCCAGCATGCCTTTTTCAGCTAGGACATCCAACTGAATCCCGGTAATAATCGCATTTTGCACCTCGCGTTTACTCACAACGCGATCAACATTTTCTAAACAATCAGCGAGCTGAAGATCAGGATGGTATTTGACCTGTAAAAAGTAAACAAGCTCCGCGATTTCCTCTAATGTCACACCACGCTCCTGCATCCAGGAGCGTGCTTTTTTTTCCACTGCATCCATATTCGATTTGCTCATTTCTTTCCCTCCAACATGGTAGATAGTTACAGTGTACGGGACAACTGGTGATTTTATACTTCCGATGGAAAATAGCTGTAAAGCTGTTCCCTTTATACGTATTGGAAAAAGCGTTAATTGGGAAGGGCGGACTAACGCAAAATTTCTCCTGAAGAAAAAAATCCTAAATGACAATGAAAATCTTTATCATTTATATTGACAATATTTTGTTTTTGTTTATAATTTTACACAAATGATGATAATGATAATTGTTTTCAATTGGAGGAGTTGTTAGTGAGAGACATAGGACTATCTAGACTGAGGCTTGCTCTCTTTTTTCTGCTGCTTATCCCGCTGGCAGCCTGTACGACAAGCGGGGAAACGGCGGCGTTACCGGTATCGGAGGATAGCGGGGAAGGGGAAACGGTGACCGATTTCGCCGGCCGGGAAGTGAGGCTTGGGCAGACGCCGGACCTGCTCGTTTCTCTTGTGCAGGCAGATGCTGAAATCGTCCATGCGCTTGGCGGAGAAATCGTCGGCAGGCCGACCGTGCAAAACCAGCAAGTTTCGGAGGGATTACAAGGAGCGGAAGAGATAGGTACCGCCCATGATATCGATTTTGAAAAAGTTGTCAGTCTTCAGCCGGATCTGGTGATCGGTCATGCTGAACTGAACCTTAAGGATGTCGATATGTTTGCCTCGCTCGGAATTCCGGTCGTACTGACGAGCGGCAACAGCTATGACGATGTTTTAAAGTCGATCGAACTGTACGGTCAACTGCTCGACAAGGAGGAACAGGCGGGTGAGCTGCTTGCTTCGCTTGATGTCGGACAGCTTGAACTGGCACCGCTTGCTGAGGAGGTGAAGGCTCTCATTATTTTTGGCAGTGCGGATACGATGATGGCAGCCTTACCTTCTTCGCTCTCCGGAGATTTGCTCGCTATGGCCGGAGGGCTCAATATTGCCGAAGGGCTGCCGCAAATTGAACATTATCCGCAATATGCGCAGCTCAGCATGGAGCGCGTCCTTGAAGCAGACCCGGACATTATTTACTTTATTGCCCATGGCGATGTGGAGGCTGTCAAGGCGCAATTTGAAGCGGAAGTAAAAAGTAATTCTTCATGGCAGCATTTGCAGGCTGTGGAGCAGGAGCGTCTCGTCATCCTTCCGCCGGAGCTCTTCAGCTCCAATCCCGGTCCGCGTATCGGAGAAGCGCTGCAATTTATCCATGAAAGCTTAACGGCGGTCGCGGAGAAGGGGAGATAGTATGAACGATACTGCTCGCAGAAAGGTTCAGTTATGAAGGAAGCAAAGGAAATAATGGAGTTCGACGATTCAGTATTAAAAGCGGCAGAGGATGATCAGCGGACAAAGCGGCGCTGGCTGACATTGGTGATTGTCGCTGCTCTTTGTGTCGGTGCCGTCCTGTACAGCTTAATGACCGGCTCGGTCACGATACGGGTGTCGGAGGTCTGGACCGCTTTGCTTTCGCCTGCCGATTCACTGCAGCGGCAAATTGTCTGGGATTTGCGTCTGCCGCGTATTGTGACGGGCTTGCTCGTCGGCGCCTGTCTGGCGATCGCCGGCGCGTTGCTCCAAGGGGTAATGAGAAATCCGCTCGCCGATCCGGGGATTATCGGGGTTTCCGCCGGAGCCGGCTTAATGGCGGTGACGATGATGCTCGTCCTGCCGCACTATCTTTCCCTGTTGCCGTTCGGCGCCTTTCTCGGGGCGCTGGCCGCGACGTTTCTCATTTATTTCATCGCCTGGGAAAATGGCGTCTCTCCGTTAAGAATGATTCTTGCCGGTGTGGCGATCAACTCCTTGCTCGGGGCGCTGATGTCGGCGGTGATGATTCTTTACAGCGACAATGTTCAAGCGGTGCTGCCATGGCTTGTCGGCGGTTTAAGCGGAAGAGGCTGGTCCCATGTCGCAATTATCCTGCCATATGCGCTAATCGGCATGATCTTGTCGGTTTTCGCTGTCAAGCATGCCAATTTGCTCCTGCTTGGCGATGAAGTGGCGAAGCTATTAGGATCACAGGTAGAAAGGAGTCGGCTGTTTCTTATTTTGCTGGCGACTTTTCTGGCAGGGGCGGGAGTGAGTGTCGCCGGCTTAATCGGGTTTGTCGGGCTGGTCGTTCCTCACATGATGCGGATGATTGTCGGGAACGATTATCGCTTCTTGCTGCCGACCTCGGCGCTCGGTGGCGCCTGTCTCGTCGTGCTCGCTGATACGGCAGCACGAAGCTGGTTCGATCCTATTGAACTGCCGGTCGGCATTTTACTTGCGGCGTTGGGCGCTCCGTTCTTCTT
Organism: Halalkalibacter oceani; assembly: GCF_023715705.1. GTDB lineage: Bacteria > Bacillota > Bacilli > Bacillales > Bacillaceae_D > Halalkalibacter > Halalkalibacter oceani_A. Next base: position 46,038 of record NZ_JAMBOS010000005.1, on the reverse strand, counting down.
GTATTTGCTGAGAGGAGGAATGAAAGGATGGAGGATGTCTTAACAGCGGATCAGCTAAGCTTCGGGTTTTCTGATTCGTATTACATAAAGGAGCTGTCGCTGCGCTTTAAAAAGCGGGAAGTGGTCAGCATTATCGGTCCGAACGGCTCCGGGAAATCAACGGTCCTTCGGTTGTTAACCAGGCTGCTTAAGCCGGCCCATGGGGCTGTTTACCTGGAAGGGAAGCCCCTTCATACACTTTCTAGTAAGAATATTGCCAAAAAACTGACGATGCTGCCGCAAATTTATGATCATCGCTCGGAAATGACGGTGCGCGATTTAGTGAAATTCGGCCGTCAGCCGCATTTGAAATGGTATGAGGATTATCACCAAAGCCATGACACATATATTGATTGGGCGCTGGAGGCTACCAGACTGACCGCGCTTCAGCACCGTCCGCTTTCCTCCTTGTCCGGCGGGGAGCGACAGCGCGCCTGGATTGCGATGGCGCTCGCCCAGAAAACACCGATCCTGTTTCTCGATGAACCGACCACCTTTTTAGATATGTACTTTCAATTTGAAATTTTGGAGCTTGTCAAAAGCTTAAACGAGCGCTACGGACTGACGATTGTCATGGTGCTGCATGACGTTAATCAGGCGATTCGCTACAGCGACCGTTTAATCGTGATGAAAGCAGGGGAGATCATCCTTGAAGGAACGCCGGAGGAGATGCTGACGGCTGAGATGTTTAAAGCGGTTTATGGGGTTGACGTATTGATTAAAGAAGACGAAGAAATGGGTCTGTTTGTCGTGCCGAAAGGAATTTAGGGGGAGCGTATGAAGAAGCTGGCCGGGATATATCAACGTATTGGTATCAGTCTTTGTGTAACGGTAAGCGGATTTTCTCTGTTTCACGTAACGGATGTTTATGTGGAGGGGAAGCAGAACGAGGTAACGCTGGAAGAAGCGCGACAGCTTTATGAATCGGCGCCGGTACTCCCAGCGGCTGCTCAATCTGAACAAAAGCAGGTTGAGGAGCCACGTTTTGAAAAGCTGCGGCGCTTGAATGAAGATATCATCGGCTGGATTCAGATTGACGGGACACCGGTCGACTATCCCCTTCTTCAGCCAGCCGACAATGAAACGTATTTGTCATTGGACTATAAAGGGGAGAAGCAGCGGGCAGGAAGCATTTTCGTTGATTATCGCAACGCAGCGCCATTGCAGGAGCGCCATACGATTATTTACGGCCATCATATGCGCGATGGCTCGATGTTTGCCGGCTTGCAAAAGTTTGTCGGGCCTGACTTTCTGAAACGACATAAAATGTTTACGATTGAGACGCTGACAGACAGCTATCAGATCGAGATCTTCGCTGTGTACCGGACGACGACCGATTTTTATTATTTAGAGACTGATTTTCACAGCGATGAAGCATTCCTGTCTTTCATCGAAGAGATCAAGGCGCGCTCTTTGCATCAAGCTGAAGTTGACATAACTGCTGACGATAAAATCGTCACCTTGTCCACATGCGATTATGTCGCCGATCCAGCGGACGGGCGTCTTGTCATTCACGGCAAAGTACGGGCTAATTAAACCTTATGTCAGAAATAAGAACGATTATACACATTCTCCCTTTTAGGCACATAGACTAAAAAAGGGAAATGTGCTTTTGGAGCGGTAAGGAGGAGAGCCAATGTTTGAGCGGAATGTGTATGACGTATACGGACTCTACTGTGAAGAAAGGTTTCATGTCGGCATGTACGATGCCTTTGAGGCTGGCGGACAATCCTATATTTTATTGCCGAAAGAAGAGTCGATGCTCAGAGAAGAAGAAATGATTGCTTTTACTGATTATATGAAATCAATCGGAGATACGACGATCCTTACTCCGTTGCCGACGTTGCGGGGACAGAGAGCGGGTCTGATTGATGGCCAGCTCGTTTATCTGTGTGCGTTGCCGCCGTTGCTGGAGGAAAGTCAGATGAGGGTGCGCAGCGAGGCCGATCAAGGAGCGCATTTGGCCGCGATTCACTATTACGGCCGGCAGATGCCCTACGAAGCACGGCAGTACGAGTTTTTCGGTCAATGGCATAAGCTGTGGGAAACGAGGCTTGATCAATTAGAGGGCTGGTATCAGCAGCTTCTGTATCAAGGACCTCAATCGTATGTGGATGAAGCTTTTTTATTTTCTTTTCCTTATTATATGGGACTGACAGAAAATGCAATTCAATTTGTTGTCGATGCGATGCTCGACGATCCGAGCAAAGAACAAGAACGGCCGACGATTTGCCATCGGCGCTACACCGACCATACATGGCTCGTCCTTTCAGAACATGGAGCGATTGTCAAACGGCCGACCGAGTTTGTGTATGATCACCCGTGCCGTGATCTCGCTGAATGGATTCGGGATCAGCGGCGTGACCAGCGTTCTTTCTCGTGGAATCAAATTGAGAGCTTCCTGACGACCTATGAGCAATATGAGACATTAAGTTCGTATTCGTGGCGGCTTCTATATGCGCGCCTCGTTTTTCCATTGCATTATTTTGAAGCTGTCGAAGACTATTATAGCAGTCAGATTCGCGAAGAGCAGATCAGTGCGGGGCAGCATCTCTTTCAATTGCTTGATACGGAAGGGGAAAACGAGAAATTCCTTAAAGAATTCGCGGCGTTCATCTTGCCGGCAAAAGCCGGTGGACAGCTGCCGGTCATCGAATGGCTCGCCCAATGAACTGTCCCATTGGAAGCTGGAGTCAAAAGCAACAAAACGGATAACGCGCAGTGCTTCTTACAAAAGACGCTGGGCGTTTTTTAGTGGAGGAAAGCGCAGGAAAACGGGACGGCTTTCGTTCTGCACAGCTGCGCCCCTGTTTTTGAAAACAGGAGAGCCGCTTCGCCCGTTGCGTGCGTTTTTTTATAGGGATTTGTGTATTATGAAAAAAACAGAAAATTCCTCTTGTGCTATTAAGAGAACAGGTCTATAATGTCCTTTATAGATAAACATATGTTCACTTTAGGTATACATGGTGGAAAAGGAGTGGAGAGCATGTCAGCGGAGGTTCGAGTTGGTTTACTAGGTCTGGGGACAGTAGGTACGGGTGTTGTATCAATCATTAGCCGTCATCAGGAGGAGTTGCGTCATCAAGTTGGCTGTCCTGTCACGGTAACCAAAGTATTAGTTCGTGATAAACAGAAGCATCGCCCCGTTGATTTTGAGGGAGCGGTCATAACTGATGAGATAAATGATGTAGTAACAGATCCGGAAATTGATATTATTATTGAAGTAATGGGTGGAGTGGAATCCACTAGAGAGCACTTATTGACAGCGTTGAAAAACGGGAAGCATGTTGTAACGGCAAACAAGGATTTAATGGCTCTTTATGGCTCTGAATTGTTGAAAGTGGCCGCGGAAAACGGCTGTGATCTTTATTATGAAGCAAGCGTTGCAGGAGGAATTCCGATCATCCGCAGCTTGTGCGAGGGTCTGGCTGCCGATCGTATTACGAAGATGATGGGAATTGTCAATGGAACAACGAATTACATTTTGACGAAAATGGTCCAGGAAGGCAGCTCTTACGATGATGTGCTTAAGCAGGCCCAGGAGCTTGGATTTGCTGAAAGCGACCCGACCGCGGACGTCGAAGGTCTCGATGCGGCCCGCAAGATGGCGATTTTGGCATCATTAGGATTCTCAATGCCGGTCGGCTTGGATGATGTATCGGTACGCGGCATTTCCTCTGTTACCAAGTCTGATCTTGAATATTGTGATCAGCTCGGCTATACGATGAAGCTGATCGGCTTAGCGAAACGGGACGACGGCCGTGTCGAGGTCAGCGTCGAACCAACGTTATTGCCAAAGACGCATCCACTTGCCTCTGTTCATAATGAGTACAATGCGGTTTATGTGTACGGTGAGGCCGTCGGTGAAACGATGTTCTACGGTCCGGGCGCCGGTTCATTGCCGACAGCCACGGCTGTTGTGTCCGATCTTGTGACCGTGATGAAAAATATGCGGCTCGGCGTCAGCGGGCGAACGGTTCAGGGTCCGCTGCACGAACGTGTGTTAAAGCAGGATAATGAGATCGAATCGAAATATTTCCTGCGTCTCCGGGTGCTTGATCAGGCCGGCACTTTCCAGGCAGTTACGAGCCTGTTTGCCAGCCATGAAGTAAGCTTTGAAAAGCTGCTGCAGCTCCCGATTGAAGGGGAAGAAGTGGCGGAAGTGATTGTCATTACCCACCATACAAGCAAGCAAAACTATGAAGCGCTTTACAAAAAATTATCCGAGCTGGATGTCATTGAGTCGATTGAAAGCTGTTACCGTGTCGAAGGAGGACATTAAGATGAGTAGTTGGAAAGGGTTAATACAGGAATATAAGGAATTGCTGCCGGTTACAGAGGAGACACCTCTATTGACACTGCGTGAAGGAAACACACCGCTTGTTCCGCTCGAGCATTTATCAAAGGAGTGGGGTGTGAACGTGTATGTGAAGTATGAAGGAGCAAATCCAACTGGTTCCTTTAAAGACCGTGGTATGGTAATGGCTGTTGCCAAAGCGAAGGAAGAGGGAAGCAAGGCGATTATTTGCGCATCAACGGGGAACACATCCGCCGCTGCTGCTGCTTATGGCGCGCGGGCCGGTCTGCGTTGTATCGTCGTTATTCCGGAAGGGAAAATCGCGCTCGGCAAGCTGGCTCAGGCTGTTATGTACGGTGCGGAGGTTCTGGAAGTGAAAGGGAACTTTGATAATGCGCTCGATATTGTCCGTGAGATCAGCAAGCAGGAGCCGATTACGCTTGTTAACTCTGTCAATCCGTACCGGATTGAAGGGCAGAAGACCGCTGCATTTGAAATCTGCGACGCATTGGGCCAAGCTCCCGATGTGCTGGCGATCCCTGTAGGGAATGCCGGTAATATTACAGCCTACTGGAAAGGGTTTAAAGAATATAACGAGAAAAAAGGAACCGGCCTTCCACAAATGCGTGGGTTTGAAGCAGAAGGAGCAGCGGCGATTGTTCGTGATGAGGTGATCGACGAGCCTGAAACGATTGCGACGGCGATCCGTATCGGGAATCCGGCGAGCTGGAAGCAGGCGGTAGCCGCGGCTGAAGAATCAAATGGAAAAATTGATTTTGTAACAGATGAAGAAATTCTTGAAGCCTATCAGCTCTTAGCCAAACGTGAAGGTGTGTTCGCCGAGCCGGCTTCCGCTGCTTCGATTGCCGGCTTGAAAAAGCAGATTGAATCGGGAGAAATTAAAAAAGGCTCGAAGGTTGTTTGTGTCTTAACAGGAAACGGATTGAAGGACCCGAATACAGCAATGGGGACGGTAGATGTCAAGCCGGCTGTTCTTCCTAATGATAAGGAGGCATTCCTTGCTCATATTAAAGGAGGGGTCCGGTCATGAGTTCCAGCGGTGAACCGTTTATGATTAAGGTTCCCGGCAGCTCAGCCAATCTAGGACCAGGCTTTGACTCCGTCGGTCTCGCCGTCAACCGTTATTTGACACTAACTGTCAAGCCGGCGGATCAGTGGCATTTTCAATCAGCTTCCGACGAACTCAAGGATGTACCAGTCGGAGCTGACAATTTGATTTGTCAGGTGGCGCTGCACGTCGCTGCTAAGCTTGGTAAAGAGCTTCCGCCATGTGAGGTTGTCATGGAAAGCGATATTCCGCTGGCCCGGGGGCTGGGCAGCAGTGCAGCGGCGATTGTCGCCGGAATTGAATTGGCGAACCAGCTGTTGGGCGAACCGTTAACAGCTGAAGAGAAAGTGCGCTTTGCCTCCCTGTGGGAAGGGCATCCGGACAATGTCGCCGCCTCTGTTTATGGTGGACTGGTAATTGGAACCCATACGGAAGAAAAGACAGAGGTGCTGTTTGGCGGAGTTCCGGAGCTTGATCTGATCCTGCTTGTCCCAAGCGAAGAGCTAAAGACAAAAAAGGCAAGGGGCGTACTTCCGGATACATTATCTTATCAACAGGCGGTGCGTGGAAGCTCCGTAGCTAACGTACTTGTTGCCGCCATGCTTCAGGGGGACTGGGAAAAAGCGGGAGCGATGATGACAGAGGATGTTTTTCACCATCCTTACCGTAAGGAGCTTGTGCCCCATCTCGAAGAAGTGATGACAGTTGCGGTTAAGGAAACAGAAGCCTACGGCGCGGCTTTAAGTGGGGCCGGGCCGACGATGCTCTGTATCGCCCCTTACCAGCGCGGTCAAGGCGTACAGGACGTTCTCCAGCGCCGCTTTCCGGACTTTCAGGTTGAACTGCTGAAGCCGGCGAGCGAGGGGATTACCGTACAAAAGAATGTTGAGAAAGAAACAATCATTCGCTGAATAAAGGAAAGCATGGGTGGGCAAACCAATGAAAAAGGGGGTCCGCCCATGCTTGATTTATACGAGCTCGAAGAAGGTCAGAGCGTCTACATTATTTACCGTGATCCACAGACGCCGGCCGTTTCGTCTATTCAGCAAGCAACAGTCACACGAGATCCTGGCGGAACAGAACAGCTTGCGTTGTTTTTGTTTGACGATTACCATCTGCTTGAAGAGGATCACGCGATTTTTACCTCTTATGAAGAAGCGGAAACGATATACGACCAGTTTATTTTTTAGAGGCTGTGTCAAAGAGTTTTACTCTTTGACACAGCCTCTAAGCAGCGCGCGAAGCCATTGCCTCCCCGAACAAAAAAAAAGAAACGTCCGCTTTGCAGCCGGACGTTTTTTTCAGTTTTAAAAAACTTGTTCAATCTCAACGACGCCAGGTACTTCTTCAAGAAGAGCGCGCTCAATACCTGCTTTCAACGTAATTGTGGAACTTGGGCAAGATCCGCACGCACCAAGAAGCCTTACACGGACGATCCCATCTTCTACTTCAACGAGCTCAACATCCCCGCCATCACGTAGTAAGAAAGGACGAAGCTTATCTAATACTTCACTGACTTGTTCATACATTTCAGTACTTGTTGCTGACATATTAAACAACTCCTTTCTATTGTTTATTATAAGGGTGTTGAGAAAAAAAATCCATCATTCTGCTTTATTTTTCGCTGTTAATCATTATATCCTATGACAGAAAAAAGCGGTTGTGCGGTTTTCTTAAAAGATAACATTTAAGAGGAGGCGATACACACTTTTCTGAAAACAGCCAGTTTTTTCAGATACCAGGTTGCTTCTAAGGAAAAGTTCAAGAGTATGACATGCAAACAAATGGAAAGGATCCTCTTTTATAACAGTTGCGTAATGAAAAGCAAAGGGCTATGCTAAAAAAAGGAATGGACTTTATAACTAATGGAATGAAATGAGGAGAAATATGGATAATCAAGCATTGACGCTAACAGTGTTTGGGGCGGAAGAGAAGTGTGCCAGCTGTGTCCATCTGCCGAGTGCAAAGGAAACATTTGAATGGCTCGAAGCGGCGATTTCACGCAAGTTCCCCGACATCCCTTTTACAGCAGTTTATGTAGATATTGAAACATCGGCGATGAACGCCTGGCAGAAAAAAATGGCGGAGGCGATTCAGGACGAGGAGTATTTTTATCCGCTCGTGACCGTGAACGAGCATATCGTCGCTGAAGGCAACCCAAATTTAAAGCTCGTTTTCGCGGAAATTGAAAAATGGAAAAAGAGTTAATCCTAAAAGGGCAGGTTCCTTTTGGGATTAACTCTTTCCTTTCGTTGCGCGGACTTCCGTTTATGATCCGGAGTGATACTTGTACATCCAGAGGACGCCGCTTTTTAATACGCGAGGAACGCGGCCAAGCAGGGTGCGCTCTCCCATTAAGCCGAAGCCGTGCTTCTTCCCAAGCGACCCAAGCACGCCTTTTAATTTGATTTTAGGCAGCTCTTCCGGCAGTGGCTCACCTTTCCACTGCTTCTTAAGAATTGTTACGATTTGCTCCGCCTGACCTTCAGCAAGCTGAGCGCTTGGTGCATGTGGAAGACTTGCGCAGTCCCCGACGACGAAAACATTTTCGTCACTAGGCAGAAAATGCTGCGGCGTCAGCTTGATGCGTCCCTGGTTATCCTTTTCGACGTCCAGGTTGCGAACGACTTCCACCGGTTGAACTCCGGCCGTCCAAATAATCGCGTCACAGGCAATTCGCTCGTCATGATTATAGAGGGCGTCTTCTTCAACCTTCGTAATGTTTGATTTATTAATAACATCGACACCGTGGTCAATGAACCAGTTTTGAACATAGGTGCTCAGCTTGCGCGGAAACATCGATAAAATAATTTCGCCACGGTCAAAGAGCTTTATTGTGAGGTCAGGGCGGCTTTCCCGCAGCTCACTTGCCAATTCGACGCCGCTTAATCCGGCTCCGACGATCGAGACGACTCCGTTCGGGCGCACATTATTGAGCGTTTCATATGTTTTTCTTGTCGCTCCCATCGTCTGGATGCTATGTGTATACTCTTGCGCCCCGGGAACATTATGATATTTATCCTCACAGCCTAAGCCAATAATCAGCGTATCATAAGATAATTCTTCCTCATGATCGAGTTCGACTGTTTTGTCGCTCAAATTAATATTTGTGATCGTTCCGTATTTAACGTTTAATCTCGGGTCTTCAGGAAACTCAACACGCAAATGATGATCAGCGGCTGTACCTGCTGCCAGTGCATAATATTCCGTTTTCAAACAGTGATAAGGTAAGCGATCGACGAGGGTCACTTCCACATCCTCAGGTAACTCGTTAGGGAGCAGGCGCTGCAGAACACGCATTCCTCCATAACCACCGCCTAAAATCAAAAGTTTTTTCATAAATGAATGACTCCTTTTTTCAATGATTGCATCTAAACTGGCTTCGACCAAAGTCATCACATTTGCAAGCAGCCGTTTCTTAGATGGTTCAGTTGCGAAGGTGTGGATGCCATGAGAAATCAAACTGTGAATAATATGGCTCCAGGTGTCGATGGGGACAGACAGCGCAATTTCGCCTTGCGCTTTTGCCGTTTGAAGCAGTTCCTCCCAATGGGAAAAGAGTAAGGACTCTTCCTTAAGAACATGATTCCACATTTCAATTGTTAACGCAGGATACTGATCGTAATCATCCAAAATATACTGTAAATAGGAGCGTAAGCGAACAGATAAAGGTCTGTTCCTCAGGTGAGGCTGTCTCACATAAGGGATTACCGAGTGGAGCCGTTCGGTAGCCAGTGACTGCATAATGGAATCCTTTGTCGGGAAGTAGTTAAAGAACGTCCCTTTTGCTACTTTTGCGGCATTGGTAATCTCCTGCACAGTCGTGCGAGAATAGCCCTTCTCCTGAAATAATGCCAACGCAGCCGTCTCAATCCTTTTTTTCGTCTGTTCTTTTTTCGCTCGTTCGGTCATAAAAAGTAGCTCCTTAATAAAAATGACCTTGGTCAGTTCCGATTATAACGAGGAATGTCTAAAACCACAACAATTTTGTGAATTTTTTTTGGAGGAACGCGACGATTGACTTCTCCCGGACACGCGGGTAGCATAAAGGGGAGAGTAACGAGGTGAAACGATGAGACCAATTATCGAATTTTGTTTAAGTAACTTAGCCAGTGGCACACAAAAGGTAATGGAAGAACTTGAAAAAGATCCCAATCTGGATATTATCGAGTACGGCTGTTTAAGCAATTGCGGAAATTGTGCCTTTGAACCATTTGCTCTCGTCAATGGAGAGTATGTATCTGGTGAAACAAACGAGGAATTGCTGGAAAATATATATACGTTTTTGGAAGAAAATCCAATGTTTTAAGGAATGAAACAGAAGGGGGGTTCCAGCGGTATGGATGTCATCCCGTTTAGCCATACGTGGCCATATGAGCGGCAATTCGACGATATTTATTTTCAGTCCTGTCCATTTTGTGGACAAGAGAATGTCCTGCTCAATATGAAAAAAACTGAATTGAATCAGGCGCTGGAAGGAATTAAAACCTCTGTCAACCTTCCTTGCTGCCGTGGCAGATTAACAATCCTTGAAGCAGATCAGGATTATTTCTGGACAAATAAGCCGTTACGGAAGGATGAAAGATAAGTGCAGTTCACGAAGATGCATGGTTTGGGGAATAGCTATATTTATGTCGATATGTTTAAGGAACAATTAAACGAGGAAGACCTGCCGGAGCTCGCGGTTCAAGTAGCGGACCAGCATAAGGGAATCGGCTCGGACGGCTTAATTTTAGTTTGTCCATCAGAACAAGCTCCTGTTAAAATGCGGATCTTCAATAATGACGGCTCAGAAGCGAAAAACTGTGGCAACGGGCTGCGCTGTGTCGCCAAATTTGCCTATGAGCATGGCTATGTCAAGGAGAAAACGTTCCAGATTGAAACGTTGGCGGGCTTTGTCGAAGCGACTGTAGAATTGAGCGGAGAACAGGTCGAGCGCGTCACTGTCGATATGGGGGAGCCGATTTTAGCAAGAGAGGCGATCCCGATGCTCGGAGGAGCTGCGGATCAAGTCGTCGCCGAGCCTTTTGCTCTTGATGGCGCTGAATGGAATGTAACAGCTGTTTCGATGGGAAATCCACATGCTGTAATGTTCGTTGACAAGATAGACAAGGCGCCTGTTGAGACGGTAGGACCAAAAATGGAAAAGGACCCCAGGTTTCCGGAATGGGTCAATGTTGAATTTGTTGAAGTCATTTCCCCGACCGAGCTGCATTTTCGCGTCTGGGAACGCGGATCGGGAATTACACAAGCATGTGGCACAGGCGCCTGCGCCGCTGTCGTGGCTTCCGTATTAAACGGCTTTTCTAACAAAGGGGAAGACGTGACAGTTCATCTGCTTGGCGGCGATTTAATTATTAATTGGCGCGAAGACGGCCACGTCCTGATGACAGGCGGAGCCGAAGTGATTTGCGAAGGAGTTTACAACAGATAGAGGGGCTGGGAAAAGGCGAAAAGACCTTTTTTCCAGTCCTCTTCTTTTGCTTAGTCAAGTATTTTTCTCTACATTCCACCATAATTCAAATCGTCTTATTATGGATTGAAAAATGAGCTTGAGACAAAATTAGCTTTGGATCTACTGGCAATGGCTTCACACGCCACAAGCCCGTTGTGAGTGGGTTTCTCACAACGGGCTTTAAAAGATCGTGGCGGTTCCGCTCATTGCTTAGGGGCTGGGCAAAAGGGTAAAAAAACAACCTTTTGTCCCAGCCCCATTCGCTGTAAATGTTTATTGATAAACTTTTACAACGTTGTAGAACGTGTCGCGTTCGACCGGAATTTTACCGGCACTTTTAATTAAGTGGATCAGCTCATCACGGGTAATCCCTTGAGAGGTGAGGGCACCGACTGAGTGGGAAATCCGTTCTTCAATCAATGTTCCATGAATGTCGCTTGAGCCGAAAGTTAAGGCCATTTGTGTCAGCTGAACGCCGATATTAATCCAATAGGCTTTAATATGATCAAAGTTATCAAGCATCAGACGGCTGATAGCCAGTGTTCTCATATCATCATAGGCTGATGTCCGACGCTTAATGCCCGCCTCAACCTTTCTTGGCTGCATCGCAAGCGGAATAAAGACCATAAACCCGTTCGTCCGGTCCTGGAGCTGACGCAAACGATCCATATGGATCAGGCGCTCTTCCTTCGATTCGATCGACCCGTAAAGCATCGTCGCATGCGTTTTTAAGCCAAGACCGTGGGCAATTTCATGGGCTTCCAGCCACTGATCGGTTGATGCTTTGTCCGGGCTCATCTTTGCCCGATAACGCTCCGTTAAAATTTCCGCCCCGCCACCAGGCAGTGTATCAAGTCCGGCTTTGATCAGTTCCTGCAGAACTTCCTTCATTGTCAAACCGGAAAGACGGGAGAAAAACTCGATTTCCGCCCCGGTGTATGCTTTAACGGTTACTTGCGGATAGTGCTTCTTTAACGTCCGGATCGTATCTAAATAATAATCAAATGGGACTTCTGTGTTATGCCCTCCGACAATATGGAATTCACGAATATTATCATTCCATCTTTTCTCGACATATTCAAGAAGGGCTGTTTCGTCCATTGTGTAAGCTCCCTCTTGTCCCGGCTTGCGCTTAAAGCCGCAGAAGCCACAGTTCGCTTCACAAACATTTGTCGGGTTAATATACATATTTTGAATAAAATAAACGTGGTTGCCATTCTTTTTTAGGTTGACCTGGTTCGCCAGCTGGGCGACTCCTAAAAGGTCAGGCGTCTCGTAAAGGTATAAGCCATCCTCGATCGTCAGACGTTCTCCATCGGCAATTTTAGTGGCAATGGCGGCAAGTCCTCTATCGGTTAAAATCGTTTCCATCTGTTTGCTCCTCCGTTTCGTCATTACAGAGAGTACATTCTCCCCCATTTGTTGAAACTGAATGATTTTTCTTTCGTGTGACCCTCCTATTATACTATTATACTATCAGAATAAAGCAGGAAAAAGAAAGGGAGTATACTTGGAAATGCCAGTCACTGTAAAAAAAGAAGTGAAAATATAAAAAAACCTTTAAAACCGCCTGTTTTTTGCGTTTGTCAGTTGCGTTCTATATGGTTATTTTGTAAACTTAAGTAAATCATTTGAAATTATTTGCAGTGACTGATTAATCTTTCTGATAATTTTGACTATTGGATGGAGAGGTGATTTGGATGAACCATGCTTTAGCCGAGGAGGTTTGTAAGGAAAGAATCGAAGAACTACGAGGTAAAATGGTTAGCGCTGCCAAGCAATATGGCATGTCTCATCCTCTCGTACTACGATATAGTCAGGAATTAGATCGTGCTCATAATAAAATGCTGAAATTAAATCAACCCCAGCCCTTTATATGGTCGCAACCTGTTTATGAAAGGCTGTAAGGCGGAAAAAAAGCAGCATCCTTGAGCTTGGATGCACGAAGGAGTATACTTAGACGTAAGAATGATAACAGGAGGGATGATGTCATGATTACGTTAACTGATGCGGCCGTCAGCCAGATTAAGGATATGATGGAAGCGGAAGAAGAGCAAGGCTTGATGCTGCGCGTCGGTGTCAAAGGTGGCGGATGTTCCGGGCTTTCCTATGGAATGGGCTTTGACACAGAACAGAACGAAGATGATACTAAGCTGGACATCAATGGGCTGACTGTGCTGATTGATAAGGAAAGCGCACCGATTGTTAAAGATATCGTGATTGATTATAAACAAAACATGATGGGCGGAGGCTTTACGATTGATAACCCTAACGCGATCGCTTCATGCGGCTGCGGTTCATCATTCCGCACAGCGGCTCACGCCGGAACACCGGAAGAATGTTAAAAAAGAGAAAAGTCTTAAAAGGCTGCAACAGACCTTTTGAGACTTTTTTTTGTAAAAAGAAAATGATCGGGATCAAAGCAGCTTTACCTACATGAATTCCGTACAAACGACAGCGTTGTACCTGCCACCACTCCTGAAATAAACTTCGCTTTCCGCGGGAAGCTGGTGAGCCTCCTCCCGCAGGAGTCTACGTCTAGTTCATCCGCTACGTCGGTGCTTTGTTCTGTATTGCAGTTTCCACTTTCGTTATGTCCACCCTGCCGGAAAGTTACAGTGAGGCATTAAAAACTCAGTGTATCTGTGCCACAGAACTGAAGGTAATCTTGGATGTTTCCATTTTTAAAATGGTAAGCTAAACTTAACTTAGAAATGTTGTTGTAGTAGCCGTTAACCGTACATTAACTGAACGAACCGTTACAGCTCCTGAAGAATTTGTAAAAGAACATCAAATAAACCTGTAGGTCCTATTTGATACTGAGGATGAAGTTTCAACTTTATATAAAGTCATTGATATGCCTGAAACATTCATAATAGATGAAGTGAAGGAAAGATTTTTGGGTGAACTCAATGCTGATATGTTAGTTAATATTATTGAGGAATGAGGACTTAAAAGATCGTGGCGGTTCCGCCCATTGCTTAGGGGTATGGACAAAAAAAGGTAAAAAACCTTTTTTTGTCCATATCTTTTAAAACAAACTTGTGCTGTGACCGGGAAAGACTTTGGCGTTTGGATCGACGTACGCTTTGGCGTTGTTAACGGCGGTTGGGGCTTCCCCGAAGCCGGTCGCAATTAATTTCACCTTGCCGTCGTACGTACAGACATCGCCGGCGGCGTACACACCCTTGAGGTTTGTTTCCATTTTTGTATTGACGATAATCGAGTTCCGTTCGATTTCAAGCCCCCACTGCTTGATTGGCCCGAGTGAGGAAACAAAGCCGAAATTGACGATGACATCATCGACTTCGATCGTTTTTGCTGTATCACCTTTAATTTCCTGGATGACGACTTGCTCAATCGCCTCGTCGCTGCCGTGTAACTCTTTAATTTCAAATGGGGTAAGAATGTTGACGCTTGATTGCTTTAACAGCTCCACACTATGTTCGTGAGCACGGAATTTGTCACGGCGGTGGATCAGGGTCACTTCTTTTGCAATCGGTTCAAGCATCAGCGACCAGTCGACCGCGGAATCACCGCCACCGGAAATCAGTACTTTTTTTCCAGTAAAGATACTGAGGTCCTTGACGAAATAGTGCAGGTTCTTCCCTTCGTAGTGGTCGGCCTTTTCGACTTCAAGACGGCGTGGCTGAAAGGCACCGGCACCGGCGGTGATAATCACGGCCTTCGTGTAATGCGCTTCCTTGTCTGTCGTAATTATGTAACTGTCGTCCTCCTGCTGACTCAATTCCTGTACCGACTGTTCAAGCACAATTGTTGGTGAGAATTGCTGAGCCTGGGCTTCGAGATTATTTACCAAATCCTGGGCTTTCACTTTCGGAAAACCGGCAACGTCATAGATGTATTTTTCTGGATAAAGGGCGGAAAGCTGTCCACCAAGCTGAGGCATACTTTCAATGATTTTGACTTTCGCCTGGCGCATTCCCGCATAGAAAGCGGCAAACAGTCCAGTCGGACCGCCACCAATAATCGTAATGTCATACATATTCTCGGTATTCGTCATCTGACAATCACTCCCGGAAAAGAATAAGAAGGCGACAGGGTCGCTTTTCTTATTGACAATTATACGCATATTTAAACGGAAAAGAAAGGAAAGGGCTTTTTTAAAAGCGGTTTCAGGAAAGTAAAAGCTTTGCTGTTGATTGCGGTTACATTATGATAAAATAAAGAGAAACGGGAATACTGCTGTTTGCAAAGGAAGTCGATAAGATTTTAAAAATATAGTTGAAAAAAGCCGAGAAAAGTCATATTATAAAAGATGTATTTTGTGACTAGTTTACGATCTTATGTCATTATTGTCTCTTTTTCTGTATTAGTTCGTGAAAATGATCACAATGTTGTTCGAGCATGGAAAAAATTAGAAACGGAAGTGATTAGTTTGAAAAAGCCAAATATTGTTATTCTTGGCGCTGGGTATGGCGGAATGATTACAGCGACTCGCCTGTCTAAGCTTCTGGGGCATAACGAAGCAAACATTACGTTAGTGAACAAGCATGATTATCATTACCAGACAACATGGCTGCATGAGCCGGCTGCCGGTACTTTGTCACCGGAAAGAACACGGATGCCGATTGCCAGTGTGCTTGACCTTAATAAAATTAAGTTTGTTCAAGACATCGTG
The DNA here is from genome assembly GCF_023715705.1 of Halalkalibacter oceani. Classification (GTDB taxonomy): domain Bacteria; phylum Bacillota; class Bacilli; order Bacillales; family Bacillaceae_D; genus Halalkalibacter; species Halalkalibacter oceani_A. The sequence goes on along the minus strand of NZ_JAMBOS010000005.1, from coordinate 30,536 downwards.
GTCGAAATTAAAGCCGCTGATAAAAAAGTTGTGCTTGAAAACGGCGAGCTTGAATATGACTATCTGGTTGTCGGCTTAGGTTCTGAAGCGGAAACCTTCGGAGTTCCAGGTGTTCACGAATATGCTTTCAGCAAATGGACCGTGAACGGCGCCCGTGAAGTGAAAGAGCATATTGAGTACATGTTTGCGAAGTATAATAATACTGCAGAGAAGAAGGACGAGCTGCTGACATTTGTTGTCGCAGGGGCAGGATTTACAGGAATTGAATTTATCGGAGAGCTTTCTGAGCGTGTACCGGAACTGTGTGAGCACTATGATATTCCACGTGAAAAGGTGAAGCTCTATGTGATTGAAGCTGCGCCTACAGCCTTACCAGGCTTCGATCCGGAGCTTGTGGAGTATGCGATGAACCTTCTTGAAAGCCGCGGGGTTGAATTCAAAATCAACTGCCCGATCAAGGAAGTGACGGAAACAGGTGTCAGCCTGGCCAACGGAGATGAAATCAAAGCGGAAACAGTCGTTTGGGCGACTGGAGTGCGCGGCAGCTCCATTATTGAAAAATCAGGGTTTGAAGCGATGCGTGGCCGGATTAAGGTTGAGCCTGACCTACGCGCGCCTGGCTATGAGGATGTTTTTGTTATCGGTGACTGTGCGCTGCTAATCAACGAAGAAATCAACCGTCCGTACCCGCCGACAGCACAAATTGCGATGCAGATGGCAGAGGTGTGCGCGCATAACATTAAAGCACTGATCAAAAATGATCCGTTGAAAACGTTTAAGCCGGACATTAAAGGTACGGTTGCGTCCCTTGGCGGAAAAGAAGCGATCGGTGTCGTCGGCACACGTAAGCTGTTCGGTTCTTCTGCGAACTTCATGAAGAAGATGATCGATAATCGTTATCTCTTCCTTTTAGGCGGACCTGGTCTTGTCTTGAAAAAAGGAAAGAGTCCTTTCTAAAAACGGTCACGGAATAAAGGAGGATGCCTCCCGGCTGTCAGTAGCCAGAGAGGCATCCTTTTCTGTTAAGTGAACGTTGGCCCTCCCGCCAGCTGTAAACCGCCACAAAGATGTCAAGACATTAAGTTGACTTGCCGGCAGCTCGTTCAGTAAACTAATAAAGGACACGGGGGTGGAGCAAATGTTTTTGCCGCAATTATTAATTTCAATGGTCCTTTTTCTCATTTTGTTTTTTGGAATTGGATTTCTTTTAAATATGGTTTTACGGTCTACGTGGATTATGGCGTTTATTTATCCAATTATTGTGATTCTGATTGTCGATAATGTGGGTATCATGGAGTATTTCACTGCACCGGGAGCGGCGTTTCCGAGGCTTGGAGCTGACCTGGCCGCTTTGCAGATCGTTGATATTCTCATCTTATCAAGCGGCTTTGTTGGCGCAATCATTGCTGGAATTGTGATTAAAATGCTGCGCGTGCGCGGCTATCAAATGTTTTAATATGATGAAAAAAGGTTATTTGAACGGGGAGACAGCGTTCAAATAACCTTTTTTTATGAAGGCGACCGGGCGTCGCTTTTTTAATTTTGTGTATAATTTACGCTTTCTCTGGGGAGGATGAATCCAAGAGAGGAGTGAAAAGTAGTGGTTTATTTGAAAAGTTTAGGCAAAAGAATGGGTATGCTCGGATTATTCGTGCTGGCCTTCATGTCAACATTTCAAACATTCTCAGGCGTGAAAGCGGCCGAGATTCAAGAATGGTTTTTTCAGGACAAACTCAATGAAGCCGAGGTGCTACATACAGCTAGAGATACGATGCACAAAGTCGTGACGTTGCAGGCGAAATCACTTCCATTTTTGAACACAGCAGAGGAATCAATGTCTTATGAAGTTGTCGAAGCGGAAGATGTGACGCTGGAGGAAGCGATTGACTGGTCAAAATATCCGAGCGAGCGAGTTGTGGCAACCGGATATACAGCAGGCTATGAATCAACGGGAAAGCATCCTGGTCACCCGAGCTACGGGATTACATTCTCAGGTGTACAGGTAAAGCGTGACCTTTATTCGACGATTGCTGCTGATCCGAGCGTCTATCCGATCGGTACGGTCTTGTTTATTCCGGGCTATGGCTATGGCGTAGTCGCCGATACTGGTTCGGCGATTAAGGGGAATAAAATAGACTTATATTATCCTTCGGTGAAAGATGTTTATGAAAAATGGGGTAAGCGGGAAGTTGAAGTGTATGTTGTGAAAAAAGGGGACGGCACATTGACGGAGGAAGAGTTGCTTGCTCTGAATGAAAACGAAGCTGTCCAGGTGTTTCGAAATCAATTGAATTAAGCAATCAGAATCGCCCGCCAGTAGCAGAATGCTTTCTGGAGGCGATTCTTTTTTGTGCCGGCTCCGCCCTTCAATGAATCATTTTGCTTATCGTAACGGATCAAGCTCATCATTTTCTGGAAAGATATGCGGGTGAAGAATGGCGGCAAGTTTTTTTAAGCCGAACAGTAGCCGCGGCGAAGGCCGGCAAAATAATGCTTCTTCGAGAAGGTGGATGCGGTTCAGGCGCACGGCCTCAAGCTCAGGCCAGTTCGGCCGCTTCGAAAGAAGTTCGGGCTTCATTTTATCGGTCGCTACACCGACCCACGCCAGACAAATATGGTCGGGCTGTTGGTTGTACACATCGTCCCAGTCCGTCTGCACGCTAGCTACGTCAACATGCTGATAAACATTGCTTCCTCCGGCCAGGGAGCTGATTTCCGTTAACCAATTAAGTCCCCCGGGGGTGAAGACAGGCTTCGGCCACCATTCCCAGTAGAGGCGGACAGGCTGGACGTTTTTGGCATATTCCTCATAGAGCTGGATAAATGACTGGAATTTTTCACCGACGGCTTTCGCTTCCGCTTCTTTGCCGGTCAGGGAACCGAGATGCAGTAAATTATCATGAATGTCTGCCAAGGAATTTGGCTGGTAAACGACATGGGGGATATTTCGTTTTTGAAGCTCCTCAATATTGCGTTCCATTCCGGGTACGCTCAGTGAGGCCAGCACGAGGTCCGGTTTTAACGCCTCCACTTCATCGATGCGAATCGATAAATCAGGTCCGAGACGGGGGAGATGCTCCAGTGGGGGCCAATCTGAATAGTCATCAATTCCGACCAAATGAGAGGTTAAATCCAAATAAGCCAGCAATTCGGTATTACTCGGGCAAATTGATATCAGTCTCATGCCGACGCTCCTTTAATGAATGGTAATATGAAGAATAATGGCTATTACAATTCCAAGCAACCCTCCGAAAAACACTTCAATCGGTTGGTGACCGAGAAGTTCTTTCAGCTCTTTTCTTTTTTCGACATCTTCCTTTTTAGGCCATGATTTTACTTCTTCGACGAGCTTGTTAAAATCAGTAACCAATTGATTAATAACAGTTGCGTGGTAGCCGGCGTGACGTCTGACGCCTGTCGCATCAAACATGACAATAATGCCGAAAACAGCCGAAATCGCAAAAAGAGTTGAATCAAGTCCTGCCTCAATCGCAACAGCGGTGGAAAGAGCTGTTACCGCAGCAGAATGTGAACTCGGCATTCCGCCGGTGCTCGTCAGTAATGACCATTCAAATTTTCTGGTGGCGATGAAGGCTAGCGGGACTTTCACAAATTGGGCAAACCCGATTGCGATAAGAGCCGCCCATAGAGGGAAGTTGTGGAGTATCTCCATTGTCGTTATTACGTCCTTTCTGTTTGGCGTCAGGTATAGTAAAGGGATGTCAAAGGATAGTTCCTTCGATCTAACCCCACATAACATTTGACATAGTCCCCTTGATATCCTACTAAGAAATAAAGATAAATTCTTAGGGGAAGAGTGACATTCATTATATCATAAAGTAAGTGGAGATTCTTAGCGCTTAAAGCAGTTTTTTGAGCTGAATGAAAAGAAAGGATGGGAAGGGAACTTGTTCTATATAAACGAAACGTATGAGTCAAGTAGCAGCGAGGAAGTTTTGGTCATTGGTTTGTTCGAAAAAGAGGGATTCGTCCCGGCCGTCAATGAAATCGGACCTCAGTTGTATGAACAGCTGACCGGGCTAAAGAGAAAAGGACGAATAACGGCAAAGCAGGGAGCCTGCACGGTGCTTTACCCCTCCGCACGGCAGCCGGCCGAGGTAGTATATATCATCGGCTTAGGAGCTCGTGACGATTATCCCGCATCGTCGTTTCAGGAAGCTGTCGCGATAGCCGTGAAAAAAGCCCGCACCGATAAGCTCAAGCGTTTGGCATTGGTAGCTGAGAGCTTCTGTCCTTCCACGGTGACGATGGAGCGGGCGGCTTATCTTGTAGGGGAAGCGGTAGCCTTAAGTGCTTACGAACGGATTGATTATAAAGCGAAAACAAATGAACGGGACATCCATCTTGAAGCAATCACGCTTATTACGGCTGAGACTTCGTTGCAGCAGGAGCTGGAGCGGGGCTTTCGTTTCGGTGAAGGTGTCAATTTGGCGAGGCGGATTGCCAATGCGCCAGGCAATTTGCTGACGATTGATGATTTCATCGAGGAGGCGCAGCGGATTGCGGAACGGCACCGGTATCAATATGATCTGCTCGGACGGTCCGAATTGGAAAAGCTGGCGCTCGGAGCGATGGTTGCCACGGCCGGAGCGGGTGACGAAGCGGTGAAGCTGCTCACGCTTTCCTATCAAGGAAACCCGTCATCAGCGGAGACAGTCGCTTTGATTGGCGGCGGACTCGTTGACGGCTCTAGCGTGGAGCGGGCAGGCGCAGCAGCGGTGCTGGCAGCGTTGGAGATGATTGGCTCGGTGCGGCCGGCGGCTAATATTCTGGCGGTTCTGCCGCTGGCTGAACGGAGATTGGGCAGTCCGGCGATCAGGCAGGGCAATGTGATTCGCACATTAAGCGAGAAAACAATTGAAATCGCAAATGAAGGAGCGGAAGAGGGCTTGCTGCTGGCCGACGGTATCACCTACGCCAAGCAGCTTGGGGCGACGGCTCTGATTGATGTTGCTTCCTTCGGCGGAACAATCCGCTCATTTACAGGCGAGGTGATGACCGGGGCGATGACGAATCACCCGGTATTGCTGGAGCGCGTACAAGCGGCTGCTGAACACACGGGGGAAAAAATGTGGTGTCTGCCGAATGAGAAGCAATACCGGCAGCTGTTGGCGGCAAGTGATCTGGCAGATCTGAGCTATCCTTGCCGGCAGGCGGAAAGTATTGGCAACGGACTCTTTCTGGGTGAATTCGCCGGCAGCACGCCGTGGGTCCATCTTGATATTGGCGGGACAGCCCTACAATCGTGTCCGAGCCCGCTTCAGCCAAAGGGGGCAACCGGGGTGAGCGCCCGTACGTTAGCTTACAGCATCATCCTGCATTGAAAAACACATTTCCACTAACTCAATTTTTTAGCCATCTTTCTGTTTATAACGATCACGGTCAATAATAATTTTAGTAATGTTGCTTGGGCTTGTACGGAGGGTTATCCCTTCTTCAGTTAACTACGGCGCCCCTAGCTTCATATTATTGGTGACGTATCTACTCGTCTCCCAGACGGCGGTTTCAAAACCGCCGTTTGCAATATCCAATAATATCCATTATAACAGGTTTTTGAATTGACTTAGCAGAGTTACAATCGCAACAAGCGTTCATTCTCAAGGTTTTTCTAACCCACTTTAGTTAGATGTGCTATCATACCACATTTTCTCAATAAATATGCTCCAATATTTATCATTACCTCCTTCAAGTGTTTCAGGACTCAAAAGTAGAGAGTATAGTTAATATTTTAGTCTAATCGCATGCTTTTTTGTTGCCGACATTACCAGGAAGCGTACTATATTAAATATTATTTATCGACACTGCCGAAAAGCTGACAGATAATCTCTCGTTTTTATAGAAAGAGAAAGAAAAGCTAAGTAGTATAGATGTTATCCTAAAGATCCTAATCAATTCTGAAAAATGTTTTTTTTGAAAATATTATTGATTTTCAGATATCTATCCGCTATTATGAACTTACCTACTCATCAATGATGAGGTGATGAGGTGTGAAGAGAGTATTTTTTTGTGCTAGCCTACTCATCAGTGAGGAGGTGAATGAAAATGATTAAATAATGAATTGGTTTTAGAAAAGCGAGGGTTTAAAATGGTTAATTTTAATGACGAAGTAAATTTATTAGAAATGAATGTCTTTTCAAAAAAAGAAGAGGCCGCACAATACTTATTACTTAAATATTTACTTCATTCAGAAGAGCCTGTGGGTTCCTGGGTTTTAAAGGTGATGCTGGAGCTGAAAGGAATAGAAGTTAGCGTAGCAACGGTAGGAAGGTATCTAAAGAACTTAGATAGCAAAAAATTCACCACATTAGAGGGAAGTCAAGGGAGAGTGATCACTTCACAAGGAGCTGCTTATGTGAAAGAGCTCGCTAGAGAAGTCGAACGTGAACATTTACAAAAGCAATTAATGGAGGCTGCTCAGCCTCAAAACTTTGAGGAGTTGCTTGATTTATTACGAACAAGAAAGGTGTTGGAATGTGAATCGGCTCGCTTGGCAGCTGAAAGGGCGGATGAAAATGATCTGAAAGCGATTGAGCTTTCGATGCAGAAGCATGAAAGCTGCGTAGGAGCAAATAATGATCCTACTTCTCCTGCTTTAGACTTTCATAGAAAAGTAACATTGGCTTCTAAGAATCGTTTCTTAATTGCCTCCTTAGATATATTAATTTATGAAGAATTGAAGCTCGAATCGCAAATTGTTGATTTAATTTCAAGAGAAAGGGGTGAAGAATATGGTTATCAGCATCGTGAAATCGCAAAGGCAATAATAAATAAAGATCCTGAAAAAGCAGGGGAATTAATGAATTTACATCTTAGTGAAATCATCCATGCAATTGAAGAACAATATCGCAGTAAGAAAATCGTAGAAGATAAAGGAGCTTACAATAAGTGACAGAAGGAGAGGCCGATAGATGAATAAGCAAGAAGAACAAGTACTTAATCAGATTAATGAGGACGAAGTGGTGGCTTTCTTACAAAAATTAATCCAATGTAAGAGCAGTTATCCACCTGGTGACACTAGAGAAGTTGCTGATGCATGTTACAAGAAATTAAAAGAAGAAGGAATAGAAACTGAACTTCTCTATCCAGGAGATGAGGTGAAATCTATTTGGGATGACGGTGTCGACAATAGCCATATTCCCAGTGTGTTAGGAAAGTTGGAAGGGAAAGAGAGACCTGTTCTATTGTTAAATGCCCACATCGATACAGTGAGTGTGGAGGATCCAGATAAATGGGAGTTTGATCCTTTTTCTGGCGCTGTGAAGGACGGTTACATTTATGGAAGGGGCGCGGGCGATGACAAAAGCTCTGTGGTTGCCCAGATAATGGCTACAATTGCCATTGCAAGAGCCGGTGTGCAGTTGAATGGAACATTAATGGTGAATCCGGTGGCGGACGAAGAGGCGTCTGCCTTTAGAGGAACTCATTGGTTAAGAGACGCTGGCTATTTAAATCCAGATTATCTTCTCATCGGTGAACAAACAGATAACAAAGTTGCGGTAGCTGAAAGGGCTATGCTGTGGCTGGATGTCACAATTAAAGGTAAAGCTGCTCATGGAGCTATGCCATGGGAGGGTGATAATGCGATTGTAAGAGCAAGTCAGTTTGTAAATTTAGTAGAAACACAGCTAGTACCACTTTTAAAAGAGCGTACACATCCATACTTACCTCACTCCACTATTAACATTTCAAAAATAAATGCAGGTTTAAACAGTAATGCGGTTCCGGAAATTTGCACATTACTTATTGATCGGCGGTATGTTCCAGGAGAGACAAAGGATACAGTTATCAAGGAAATAGAAGATTTACTAAAAAAGTTAGCTATTGAAACAGGGGAATTTGAATGGGAAGTATCAATTAATTGGGATGCAGGAGCGCCTGTAGACACAGATATTAATGAACCGTTAGTGCAAACGTTACTAGGCTCAGCTAAAGAAATAACGGGCAATAAAACAGAACTCACAGGATATCGTCAAGGAAGTGACGGCAGACTTTTTTCAGGAAAGGGTATTCCAATCGCTCATTTTGGACCAAGTGATCCGGCTGTTGGGCATTCTACTAATGAACGAGTATCTATTAAGCAATTAGTGGAGGCGACAAAGATCTATGCTTTAACAGCGTTAAGGATGTTAAGCTAGTCCATTATTGGAAAAATTCAAATGAAGGAGGCTGGTTTTATATGGAGCATGACCAAGTTTTTGACCTTGTGATTACCGGGGGAAATGTTGTTTTCGAAGAGGGCATACTTGAAGCCAGCATTGGAATAAAAGAAGGGAAGATCAAAGCGATCGTTGATCCCGAAGTGGATTTATCCTCTCAAGAAACGATCTACTGTGAGGGAAAGACTATTTTTCCGGGTTTGATTGATCCCCATGTTCATCTCTGGGAGCCTGGTTTTTTTGAATACAGAGAAGGGTTCAAAGAAGGAAGCGCGGCAGCTGCGGCTGGTGGAGTGACTACGCTAATTGAAATGCCGCTTAGTGTCCCACCTGTAGTAGATGAAGAATCATTCAATTTAAAGTATGCAATTGCTAGTGATCATTCCGTTGTGGATTTCGCCCTTTGGGGTGGACTGATTCCATCTTCGATTGATGACTTAGAAGAACTGCACCGATTAGGCGTTGTTGGACATAAAGCTTTTATGTCCTATGCTTCCAAAAGCTATCCGCATGCTCCTGATTTCGAATTATGGAAAGCTATGACAAAGATTTCTGAATTTAATGGTTTAGTCGGTGTTCATGCGGAAAACGCTGATATCACATTTAAAATGTCAAAAGAATATAAAGAGGCTAATCTAACAGATCCTCTGCATCATGCAGACGCAAGACCTGAAGTTGCTGAGTTGGAATCAGTTCAGAAGGCGATTCTATTTGCTGAAAAAACTGGATGCCGGCTATATGTGGTACATATGTCTTTACCAGAAGGGATTGAGATGGTAAATCAAGCAAAAAGAAGAAAAAATGTACAGGTTTATAGTGAAACCTGTCATCATTATTTGTTATTTGACCAGTCCTATTTATCAAAGCACGGGGCATTTATCAAATGTAATCCTCCCTTACGGTCAAAAGAGGCCGTTGAAGGTTTGTGGAACAACATTAGGGAAGAGGAAATTGATTGCATAGGCTCTGATCATGGTCCTTATACGGACGAAGAAAAAACAAAAGGACACTCTAATTTTTGGGATGCTCCATCTGGATTCGGTGGGATTGAACTTATTCTTCCTGTAATGATAAGCGAGGGATATCACAAACGTAATATTAAGCTTGAAACAATTGCGAAGCTCACTTCTACAAATGCCGCCAAAATATTTGGTTTATATCCAAAAAAAGGAACGATTCGCATTGGTTCAGATGCTGATTTAACAATTGTTGATTTGAATCATGAGTGGGTCTATGATGCAACGAACTCCTTGTCAAAAGTGAAATCAGAATTTTCCCCTTACCATAAAAGAAAATTTCGTGGAAAAGTGATGAAGACAATTGTACGAGGATCTGTTGTTTATAGTAATCATTCAATTGAAGTGAAACCTGGATACGGAAAGTTTGTATCCTATAACCAATAATATGCACGTAAATATATTAATAAAAAAGTGAGGGAACATTCAGATGAACTACGAAAAGAAATTAGCAGATTTAAATATTCAATTACCAACGCTAGCAAAATCAAACCTTCCTTTTGCAAATGGTGTCATAGTAGACAATCTATTATATTTATCAGGCCAGACTCCAATGGTAGATGGAGAAATGAAATATTTAGGAACGGTAGGATCAACAATCTCTATTGAGGAAGCAGAGGAAGCGGCAAGAATTTGTACGCTGAACTTGTTGGCTGTCATGAAAGAGATGCTTGGAAACTTAGAACGTGTGAAAAGAGTTGTAAAAATGAATGGATATGTCGCTTCATTGCCTGATTTCACAGAGCAGCCACGTGTGATCAATGCTGCTTCAAACTTATTAAATGATATTTTCGGTGAAGATAAGCCTCATGCAAGAGCAGCGTTAGGAGTTGCTTCATTGCCGGGTGGCACATCTGTAGAAATTGAAATGGTTGTAGAAATAACTGCTTGATGTCTACCCCCGCCCATCATTCAATCAAGGTGATAAATACAGTTCAGTAAGGGAGGTTCTGTGATGAGAGCGTTTGTGAAGTGGGTGGACTGGATCAATAAAGTTTTAGATGGCTTGCTTGGCTTAGCTTTAGCTGTCATGACACTGGTAGTGTTTTATCAAGTTCTGGTTCGTTTTTTATTTACCGCTTTTGATGTGTATACTAGCGCTCCTTGGACAGAGGAGTTGGCCCGATACTTAATGATTTGGATCGTTTTTATTGGGGGAGCAGTAGCTACTAGGTATGCAAGACTGCTGGCAGTAGATGCACTAATATTTGCCATTCCTCAGGCTCCTGGAAAAATCATAAAAGTAGTTGCCCATATTGTTTCTTTATCTTTCTATGCCTGTGTGTTTGTCATTGGACTTGAATGGGCAAGGCAGGGGCTTACAGAAAGAGCGCCGGTAATGAGGATATCAATGTTCTATCTCTATGTATCAATGTCAATTAGTGGAGTGCTAATGATGGTTAATACAATCACGTTATTAATTGATACGGTTATCAATAATAAGGATATTCGGGAGCCTGAAGTTGAAAAAAGTTAACGGGTCCTCTCAATAGATGAATAGCCGATAAGGAGGAAGTGGCCGTGATAATCTTGTTCGTCTCATTAGCTATATTTTTTACCATCAGTGTACCCATTGCTGTTGCATTAGGTTTTTCTTCCTTAATCGTCATGAACATAAATGGAATGCCGATGCTTATGTTGCCGTTAAAAGCATATGAAAGTTTAAATTCGTTTACATTATTAGCCATTCCATTTTTTATATTAGCAGGTCATATTATGCAGTCTGGGGGTATTTCAAAACGTTTAATAAATCTAGCCAATGTTTTGGTGGGGTGGATTAGAGGTGGTCTTGGTGCGGTAGCAGTTTTAACTTCGATGATCTTTGCTACCATGTCTGGCTCCTCTTCTGCCACAACAGCTGCAATTGGTTCGACATTAATACCAGCTATGGAGAAAAAAGGCTATCCTAAGAGATTTGCAGCTGCGACATGTGCTTCTTCAGGGGAGTTAGGAGCGATTATTCCCCCTTCTATAAATATGATTATGTATGGATTAGTTGCGAATGTGTCTATTGGGAATTTATTTTTAGCGGGGTTTATTCCAGGAATATTAGTAGGGTTGAGTTTAATCGTGACCATCATAGTAATAGCTAGGGTGAGAGATTTTGACGCTGTTACGAAGATTAGTAAGAGCGAGTGGCTGAAAGAATTTGTCAAAGCGCTTGCAGACTCCTTCTTAGCTTTATTAATGCCACTTATTATTTTAGGAGGAATCTTTTTAGGGTGGTTCACGCCAACCGAAGCTTCTGTTATTGCGGTTGTGTACGGGTTTATTGTATCTTTTGTTTTTTATAAAGAATTGAAATTCAAAGACATTCTTCCGATCCTCTCTAAATCAGCCCGTTCGAGCGCAATTATTCTAATTATTGTCGCGTTCGCATCTATTTTTGGGTATATCTTAACGACTGCCCAAGTGCCGCATTTATTAGGAGAAACTATTACTAATTTCACGACTAATCCAATTGTATTTCTGTTGCTTGCAAACTTGTTGTTATTAGTGACGGGAATGTTTATTGAAGGCATTGCTGCAATTGTTATACTCGTCCCAATTTTAGCCCCTATGGCGAGCACATTTGGGATAGATCCGATTCATTTCGGAATTGTTATGATCGTTAATTTAGCAATTGGGATGGTAACTCCTCCAGTAGGAGTGAACTTATATGTAGCATGTCAAATTGCAAATTTACGAATAGATCAAATTATTCGTCCAGTCTTGCTTTTTTTGGGTGTGTTAATTGTAGACTTGCTCATTATTACCTACATCCCTTTTCTTTCTACATGGTTGCCCTCTTTAGCAAACTAAATTAAGTAGAGGAATGATTTTCTAATTTTGAAGGGGGGTGGTCGTTATAACTGGTGGTTCTAAAATAAGCCAATCGCAAAACTTTTAGCGCATCGACGAAGTTGCCCCACAACTCCAACATTGCTAAAAGTTTTGTCATGGCTCCTTATCAGCTTAACGTAGAAAAGCCATTCTTGCATTAAATAGTAAGAAATTAGTTGAAAATTTTAGTATCTATAATTATTAAGGGGGAAGATTTGATGAAGTCGAAATTTGTTCATCTACTCATGTTAATTGTAGTAAGTGTTTTTTTGGCAAGCTGTGGTGCTCAATCAACTGATAGCTCAGGAGATGAGCAAAATGAAGGTATTGAAGAAGCAAATGAGGGTATGAGCGAAGAAGTAGGATCTGATGAAGCGGTGCATTTACGATTTGGACATGTGCTAAGTGAAGAAAGTGATTACCATGTCATTGCTACCACTTTTGCTGAAGAAGTAGCGGAAAGATCAGCAGGCTCTCTCGTAATAGATGTTTTTGGACAAGGACAATTGGGAGATGAAGCGCAAATGGTAGGGAGCGCGCAGGCGGGAGATACCGCATTAGTGCTAACAGCCTTTGCTCCTGTTAGTAATATTGTGGAAGAGTTTGCAATCTTTGATCTCCCCTACTTATTTAATGGATTTGAACATGCTAATGAAGTTCTAGCAGGTGAGGTTGGAGATAGTTACTTTAGTCTGTTGGAAGATCATAATCTTATTTCTTTAGGTCATGCAGGAGCTGTGGAATTTAATGTGTATGGAAAAGAGGCAGTGCATGAAGTTTCAGATATGAATGGATTAAGGGTCCGCGTTCCTCCATCTCAGGGGTATGTATTGAGCTTTGAAGCTTTAGGTTCTCAGCCAACGCCTACTGCCTATTCTGAAGTCTATGTAGGGTTGCAACAAGGAACGCTTGACGCGGGCGTTACTTCTCCTGATCAATATATTCAAGATAACTTTGTAGAGGTAACTGATTACTACAGTCTTACAAAGACTCATCAGCAACAGCGTTTATTAGTGATGTCTAAGGCAATAATGGATTCGTTAACTGATGAACAGCAAGATATCCTCTTTGAAGCGGCAGAAATCGCAATAGAAGCCGGCAAAGCATACTATAAAAATAGTTATTTTGAATCTTTAGAAGAAGCAGAAAATAGGGGGACAGAAATTATTGAACCGGATATCGACGGGTTTAGAGAAGCGATACAAGACGTTTATGACAAAGCATTAGAAGATATTCCTAATGGCCAAGTGTTATTCGAAGAACTTAAAGAGGCAGCGTCCTAATGACTAAGGATACGAGGCTTTTCCATAATACGACAGCTCTGCAACTATAAACTAACCCTGATAAAAAAATATAGAGCATAGAGATTCTTCTTAGGAGGAGGGTAACATGACAACTACTTGGAATATGAATGACTATATAAAAATAGAAGAGGTTTTACAAATTATTCGCGATTTAATTAGAATTCCAAGTCATTGGGCTGACCAGAAAAGAGAAATACCTATAGCTAATCATTTAAAGGAGCTATTTGAATCTGAAGGGATTGATGTTTATTTACAGGAAGTAGTGGATGGGAGAGCAAATGTCATTGCTACATTAAAAGGGACGGGAGAAGGACCGAGTTTAATGTTTAATGGTCACATTGATACAGTGCCTCCTTTTGGAATGGAAAACCCGTTTGACGCAAAACTAAAAGGCAATAAGTTGTACGGACGCGGCTCTGCTGATATGAAATCAGGAATTGGCACAATGGCTTATGCCCTTATTGTTCTGAAGCGACTGGGTGTCTCATTAAAAGGAGACGCAATATTTACTGGAGTAATTGACGAAGATGCTGCTGGAAGCGCAGGAGCTAGATATATTGCTAAGAATGGCCCTATAACAGATTATGCTATTGTAACAGAACCGACGAAATGTCTCCCTGTTACAGCACATAAAGGAATGGATGATTTTGAAATTATCTTCAAAGGAAAATCTGTTCATTCGAGTGTGCCGGGTAATGGAATAAATGCAATTTACCCGGCGGCAGATTTCATCGGTCAAATAGAGCATAAATTAATTCCACAGTATAACGAGATAACCCATCCGTTAGTAGGATCTCCTACAATTAATGTAGGCTTAATACAAGGAAGCGCCAAAGCAAATAAACCTTTTTTATTAGGGCAAACTGAAACATTTTCGGGGATCGTACCTGATATATGTAACGTTTATTTAGATGTTAGATGGACGCCTAACCAAACGATCGAACAAGTGAAACAGGATATTGAAATGCTTGCTCGGGAAGTAAGTCTACGTCACGATGGGGTGGATGTGCAAGTGAATTATATCCCTCGTCCTCGTCCCGCCATGGAAATAAATAAAGAAGACAGGCTTGTGCTTGCTGTTCAAGAAAATGTTCAAAAAATTACCGGAAAAAGACCTGAAGTTTCAGGAGAAACCTTCTGGGCAGATTCGGGAATATTAAATGGAATAGCGGGCATTCCTACATTGATGTTTGGGCCGGGAGATATTGGTGTAGCCCATTCGGATAATGAATTTATAGAAATTGATGATTTAACCTTGGCTACGGAAGTTTATATTCGCACGGCTTTAGAAATTTGTGGAGTAGTTAAATAAGCATATACAATGAGAGGACAGCATTGGTCCAAAGGGCTGATGCTGTTTTCTTCTTTATATTGGAAAGCGAATGTTTTTCTTTCTATGGAGTAATACGAAATTTACTTACAAGCAAGTGGAAAAAGAGTGTGTTGTATTTAGCCTTACATTATATTGGCCATTTGCCTTAGAGGACGCTTTATTTATATGTAAAAACACCACTCATTTCAGCTGTGACATAGTGGATCACATCGATTGAATTTGAAGAACTGATGAGAGTAAGCAAGGAAGGGGCTTTTTCCTTTTTTTAGAAATTTATATTTGAGCTTTATCCTTTTTATACGTGACTTATTTCCGAGCAGATCTCTATGCGAAATAGCAAAGTAAACCAACATGAAAAAATGAAGCAGCAGGAAGAGGACAGCTGATGGAAGTTTATCTTACATGGACAGAGTATTTGCTATTATTTTTGCGTTGGATGGAGAATATAAAGAGCTGAGCCTTATGAACTGGGCTCAGCTCTTTATATTCAGGCTCAGTCAGAATTAAGACAAAATCTGGAGATTGTGGGAACTGGAGCAATTCAAGTAAGATTGTTAATAGCTCTTGATTGAAATTCATTTTTTTACATAATTTCATAGGAGGGAGGTTATGAATCTTTGAAAGTTGTTAAGATGTTAGACCGAGTGCTTATGAAAATTGAAGAATATATTTTGAGCTACGCGATTATTGTGATTGCGATCATGATTGTTGGCAATGTATTAAGCAGGTCGATTACAGGCGACGGGTGGTCATTCTCTCAAGAAGTCAGTTTATTTGCTGTGACCGTAGCGACATTCATGGGTATCAGCTATGCTGCCAGAAAGGGAAGGCACATCAGTATGTCTGCTTTTTTTGATATCGCCCCGTTTCCCATCAGAAAAGCTCTTTCCATTATTATTCCAGCTATTACTTCTATTCTTCTGTTTATTTTAGCTAAGTATGGATTTGATTATTTTATGTCGCTGTATGAAAGCGGCCGTGTGACGACGGCGATGCGGATGCCGGTGTACTTTATGGCCTTTTTTGTGCCGCTTGGCCTCGGGTTGGGCGCGCTTCAGTTTTTACGGAACATGTGGGTGAATATTAAGGAAAAAGAAGTGTATTTAGCTCAGGAGAAAAAGGATTATTCATAAAAAAACGACTGTGAGGAACCAAGAATGTTAGCAACGATGCTCGTAATTATGATTGTGCTCTTATTACTGGGGTTCCCGATGATGATTCCGATGCTGGCAGCAGCGATGGCCGTCATTGTCTTTTTTATGCCGAACGTCGACCCCATGCTGCTCGTCCAGCAGATGATGCAGGGAATTTCCTCGTATGTTTTACTCGCTGTGCCGTTGTTTATTTTTGCGGCGGACATTATGGCGACAGGGAAAACGTCAAAACGGCTGCTCGATTTTGTCGGCGCCTTTGTCGGACATTTGCGGGGTGGCTACGCGATTACGACTGCCGCCGCATGTACGTTATTCGGCTCGATTTCCGGTTCGACGCAGGCGACCGTGGTGGCAATCGGCGGACCGATGCGAAAGCGGCTGCTTTCAGTTGGATATAAAGACTCAAGTGCGATTGCTCTCATTATCAACTCCAGTGATATTGCTTTACTCATTCCGCCAAGTATCGGGATGATCATTTATGCGCTGGCGGCACCGCGCGTTTCGGTTGGTGATCTGTTTATCGCCGGAATCGGACCAGGTGTGATGGTCTTCGTGATGTTTGCGCTGTACAGCTATATTCACGCCCGGATTTATAATATCCCAAAGGTCGAAAAGCTTAGCTGGGCCAAGCGCGGCAGGGTCACGGCCAAAGCGTTGTTTCCATTAGGATTTCCGGTCATCATTGTCGGCGGGATTTATTTTGGACATTTTACCCCGACTGAAGCCGCTGGTATTTCCGTCTTATATGCTCTGATTCTGGAATTGCTTGTTTTCCGGACGATCAAGATTACTCAAGTGCCGAAAATCGCCCTTTCAACCGGTTTGGTTACGTCTGCTGTCTTTATTCTTGTGGCGGCGGGACAGGCATTTTCGTGGCTGATTTCACGGGCGCGCATTCCACAAATGGCGGCCGATGCGATTCTCAGTTTCGAGCCGTCAGCTTTACAGATTCTCTTTATTGTTTCCTTGTTTTTCTTTATCGGCTGTATGTTTGTCGATCCAATTGTCGTTATTTTAGTTTTGACGCCTATCTTTTATCCGATTGCAATGGCAGCAGATATTGATCCGATTCACCTTGGTGTCGTAATAGTATTTCAAGCTGCTGTGGGTTCAGCAACCCCGCCATTTGGCGTCGATATTTTTACGGCGAGTGCAGTATTTAACAAGTCTTATTTAGATGTCATTCGTGGAACACCGCCGTACATTCTCATTCTTTTATTTTGCTCGGTACTGATCATAGTATTTGAGGAGATTTCACTGTTTTTACTATAGTGATTTGTTCTTCAATAGATACAAAAATAAACAGGGGGTATTTGATGACGTTTAAATTGCGAAACTGGAAAACTATTTTTCTAGCCGGAGCTTTGACAGTAACACTTGCTGCATGTGGAGGGGCTGATGATTCGGCTAGTGATGAAGGAACAGACAATGGCGATGGTGCTGCCGGCGGAGAAGAAACGTACCACTGGCAATTTGTAACAGAGGAAGTGCAGGGTCAGGTTCAATATGAATATGCGGCTGAATTTGCCGACCACCTTTATGAGAAATCAGATGGCCGGATTACGATGGATCCGTTCGAGTTTGGTGCGTT
Organism: Halalkalibacter oceani; assembly: GCF_023715705.1. Classification (GTDB taxonomy): domain Bacteria; phylum Bacillota; class Bacilli; order Bacillales; family Bacillaceae_D; genus Halalkalibacter; species Halalkalibacter oceani_A. Next base: position 13,138 of record NZ_JAMBOS010000005.1, on the reverse strand, counting down.
AGGCAGTGAGGTTGACCAGGTTGAGCAGCTGCAGAGCGGGGCTGTCGAATTTGCGATTGTATCCCCGGGATTTACTGGTGGAATGGTTGCCGAAGGGCAAGTGTTTGCGCTGCAATTTCTCTTTCCTGATGACCAGGCTGTCACGCAGGAGATTTTAAATTCGAGCGAGGCGCTGAATACTCAGCTGGCCGCCATGTATGAAGAACAAAATATTAAGCCGCTTGCTTTCTGGACGGAAGGGGCAATGGCTTGGACTGGTAATCGTGAGCTGCGAACTCCGGCGGACTTTGAAGGCTTTCAAATGCGTACACAGGCTTCCCCTTTAATTCAGGAATCCTATCGCGCGTACGGAGCTTCACCGATTGATTTAAGCTGGGGCGAGCTTTACACGTCACTTGATTCTGGCGTAGTTGATGGACAAGAGAACCCGATCTTCTTTATCGAAGATGCTTCTTTCCATGAGGTGCAAAGCCATCTGACGATTTCCAATCATAACAACTATGTCGCGATGACGACGGTCAACCCTGATTTCTATAATGGGCTCCCGGAAGACATTCGCGCGATGATCGATGAAACGGTCGAAGAAATGCAGCCAATCGTCTTCGACATGCAGACGGAAATGAATGAAGAACTGCTTCAGGCGATCATCGATGATACAGATAACCCAACTGAAATCATTGAATTAACGGAAGAAGAGCGCGAAGCCTTTAGAGAGCTGGCGATGCCGTTACGCGACTATTTCCGTGAACAGATCAGCGAAGCAGGTGTGGAAATGTTTGATTTGCTCGAGCAGGAGATTGCCGAGGCAGAATAAGGGAGGGAGGCTGGGACAAAAGGTTGTTTTTTACCTTTTTCCCAGCCTCTCTAAGCAATGAGCGGAACCGCCACGATCTTTTAAAGCCCGTTGTGAGTGGGTTTCTCACAACGGGCTTGTGGCGTGTGAAGCCATTGCCAGTAGGTCCAAAGCTAGTTTTGTCTCAAGCTCTTTATCTATTTTATGTTGGTAAAAAAAATTTCAGGAGCGGTGGATTACCCTCTTTTAATCCACATCCGGACTTCGTACATTCCCATCATCAACTCCAAAAATAGTATTTGACAATAACTTAACAGGTTTGATAACGTAGAAGATGCTTTTTCTCATTAGCGATTTAATAAGATAAAGGATTTGGGGTTGAGAGAGATGAATGCTGTATTAATCGCGGTTATCGTGATGCTCGTCTTAAGTTTGGCGCGGGTTCATGTGGTGATAGCGCTGGCCCTTGGGGCGCTTATTGGCGGGTTGTTAGGCGGTTTGGGCTTCGAGCAGACCGTCAACGTGTTTAGTGACGGACTTGGAGGAAGTGCGCCGGTTGCCTTGAGCTATGCTTTATTAGGGGCTTTTGCTGTTGCGATTGCGCGTACCGGCTTGCCGGAGGTGATGGTTTCTGCAGTGATTAAGCTTGTCGGAAAAAGCCAGGACTCCCGCAGACAGGCGTTGTCGAAAGCGTTGATTTTCTTTTTATTAGTCATTGTTGCGTGTTTCTCGCAAAATGTAGTACCGATTCATATTGCTTTTATTCCAATTTTGATTCCACCGATTTTAAAAATTCTTAATGAACTTAAGGTTGACCGCAGAGCGATCGCGACGATTCTGACCTTTGGGTTAACGGCGCCGTATATCTTTTTGCCATATGGCTTTGGATTGATGTTTCATGAAATTATTGCTGAAAACATGAACGAAAATGGCTTGACGATTCAGCTTGCGGAAATTCCAACAGCGATGGCGATCCCGACTGCCGGTCTTGTCGTCGGGCTGCTGGTCGCGATTTTTCTGACATATCGCAAGCGACGGACGTATGAGAACCGTGCTCTAATCGGAGTGAAACAGGAAAAGCAGGACTATACGAGAGCGTCGATTATTGTTGCAGTGATCGCGATTTTACTCACATTAGTCGTCCAGACGATTTCAGATTCAATGATTATCGCGGCATTAGCGGGGATTATTGTCCTTCTGGCAGGCGGTACGTTGAAATGGAAGGAAGCTGATGGGGTTGTAACGGACGGGATGCGAATGATGGCCTTTATTTCATTTGTCATGCTCGCAGCATCAGGGTTTGCCGCTGTGATCAGGGAAACCGGTCATGTTGATCTGCTTGTTGATCAGGTGGCAAACATCGTCGGGGATAGCCAGGCGGCTGCCGCTTTTTTAATGCTCGTCGTCGGGTTGTTTGTGACGATGGGAATCGGTTCGTCCTTTGCGACCATCCCGATTATTGCCACGCTGTTTGTTCCATTAGGAATGGCGGCCGGTTTTTCGCCATTGGCGATCATCGCGTTAATCGGCACGGCGGGAGCTTTAGGTGATGCCGGAGCGCCGGCGTCCGACAGCACGCTCGGTCCGACAGCCGGACTTAATGCCGATGGGCAGCACAATCATATTTGGGACACATGCGTACCGACCTTTATCCATTTTAATATTACACTCTTTTTATTCGGCTGGTTTGCAGCGATGGTGCTGTGAACGATTCGATTTGCTGCGAGGTTGGATCAGAAGTCGAAGGTGAGAGGGAAAAACATGGCAGTGGCTCCGTTCTGCGCAAATCCGCTATCGAAGTAACTCGCTTCGGTAGCGGATTTTTTTAAAGCAGGCGCAGACTTCGCACACTGCTTAAGCTTGAGAGGGAGAAGCCTCCCATTGTCTCAAGCTCGGTTGCGGATCAGGCTATACATTCGCTGGGAAAGAAGCGCGGCAAAAATAGTCAGAATCGTATCCTTTACGAACGGGGCGGCCATCCATGCCCAGGCGAGCTGATAGCTGATCGCTTCCAGGCCTGCAAGAAATTGAAAAGCATAATACATATAATGAGTGCCGAATACATAGTTTATTACGAGTCCGGTAAAGCAGGCGATCAGAAAAGTTGGCAACGCTTTTGTCCGGCTTTTTTCAATAATGAGGCCGGTGATCAGAGCTACGAAAACAAAGGAAAGCAAAAAGCCGAAATTGGGACTGAGCAAGGTAGAAAGCCCGCCGCGAAATTGAGCGAACACCGGGAAGCCCGCCAGTCCGACGAAAAGATAAACCGTCATCGCCAAAGCGCCCAGCCTGCTGCCGAGCAATGCCCCGGCAAGAATCGAAAAAAGCGTCTGCAACGTAATCGGCACAGAGCCAATCACGAGAAACGATGTCAGGTTGGCGCCGATCGCCATTAAAGCGGCAAACATCGCGACAAGTACCATGTCTCCTGTCGCAATAAAACGTTTACGGGTTGACATTATTGTTCACTACTTTCTTTAATTGGTTAACAATAGAATAGTCATATTTTCGATGATTGTCAACTTCCTAATTTAGTTGATTAACGATTGTTTTCATTGGAGTGAAATCAAGGTATAATGGGTAATTGACTCAAATATAGAGATACATAGGAGTGATGGAAGTGGTCGAACAACCAGCCGGTTTTTGGATTCGTTTAGGAGCACTTATTATTGATGGGTTATTAATTTTTGTTGCGGTGTTGATTGTTGGTTCTTTGATCGGAATCGATGTCAGTTTAGAATCGGATACGTTTGAGAACTTTCAAGGCGCAGTGAATCTCTTGTACACGTTGCTGCTGCCTGTTTTCTGGCACGGCTATACAGTCGGCAAACGGATTTGCGGCATCCGCATTGTGAAGCTGGACGGAAGTGATGTCGGAATTGGTGCGATGCTGCTGCGGACGATCGTCGCGGGCTTTGTCTATGTCATTACACTGGGAATTGCCTTCATTGTGAGTATTTTTATGGTGGTCTTCCGCAAGGATAAACGCTCGATCCATGACATGCTGGCCCAAACATATGTCACCTATCAAAAGCCGAAAGACATCAATCCCTATCAAGAAGAAAGCTAACAAAAACGCCAAATCAGCTGGATTGTGGTCCGTTTGATTTGGCGTTTGGTCCATTAGACTTTTTTATCAAAGAAAGGTTGCTCCTTACTTGATAGTCGGAGATGACTATAGTCAGGGAAATGATTTAATAAGTGATTCCATGCTGTCCGTAGGTCATCCTGCATTGCTTCCACAGCGCGGGCTGTGGAAGCGTTCCAGTTGTAACTGCTAGAATAAAGTGAACAGTTTTTGCTCACTTCTAATGAACACTTTTCGCCTAATAAATTCTTTCCTGTAAACTGATTCTATCAGCTTATAGGAGGAACATAATGGAGGAAAAGTTAATGGTGTATTTAGAAATTCATCAATTGAGAAAGCAAAGATTAAGAGTTTCTCAGATTGCTAAAAGGTTAAGGATTTCACGCACTACAGTGTATAAATATTTGGAGATGACGTTTGAAGAGGCCGTAGAAGAATTTGAACCAGGTGATCGGAAGAAGAAGTTAGATCCCTATCGGGATTGGATCGTCAATTGGCTGCGGGAGTTTCCTTCTCTGAGTGGAGCTCAGGTATATGATTGGCTCCAAGAACGGTTTCCGAATATTAATGTTGGGGAAAGCACAGTGCGACGTTATGTCAATGAGGTAAGAGATCTGTATCAAATTGAGAAGAAGGAAGAGTCACGTGAATATGAGTCTGTCGAGGAACTGCCGCCGGGAAAACAGCTTCAAGTAGACTGGGGACAGACTATTCAAAAGGATACACACGGCAAGGAGGTGCGCCTCTACTTCATCGCGTTTGTGCTAGCACATTCACGTCAGAAATACATGTGGTGGTTAAACAGACCCTTTACCACCAATGATACCATCCGTTGCCATGACTTAGCCTTTCAATATTTTGAGGGGATTCCTGAAGAGGTGGTGTATGATCAAGATAATTTGATCGCGGTGAGTGAGAATGCAGGAGACCTGATCTTGACCAAATCATTCCAAGACTATATCCACCAAAGAAAGTTTCGAGTGTATCTATGTAGGAAGGCCGACCCTGAATCGAAAGGAAAAATTGAAAATGTCGTGAAATACGTAAAGAACAACTTCGCTAAAAACCGGATATATTCGACCCTAGAAGATTGGAACGGCTGCAGCCTAAAATGGCTAGAGAGAACTGGAAACTATAAGGTACACAATACAACTAAAAAGAGACCTTACGAAGTGTTCCGCCTGGAAAAGCAACACTTCCGAAAGATCTCTGATCCGCTTTCTTACGAAAGCAACAATATTATTTCCTTAGTTAAGTAATTCCTACTTCATAGATTTATCTTTAGTAACTTCCTGTTTTTACGATAGTGTCAATAAGTTGTGTAAAAATCAATAGGGTACTTCCTCAGGTCTTAGGGGAGGGAGTTTCTGGTATGGCCCCCGAGGGGGCCATACCAGAAAAAATTTCCACATCCCTATTCGCGTTCGGTTCCGTATCGCTGTTTGAACATCTCCTGCAAAGTAGAGTAGGCATTACTAAAGCCTCTTAATTTTCTTTCTGCCCAACGTTGATTATAGTCCATCGATTGAAGGTAAACGATTTTTTCAGCCGCTTTTTCAGTGGGGAGACTGTTCATGGTTTTGGTGCGTTTCTTGATCTCCTTGATCGTTCGCTCGATGATATTCGTCGTGTAAATCATCGGTTGAATAGAGGAGGGATAGGTTAAAAAGGTCAGCAGAACATCAAGGTCTTGTTCCCAGCTTTTAACGACTTTTGGATATTTCTTTTGCCATGTGTCCTTGAAAGCACGGAACTTTTCCTTGGCTTCCTCTTGAGTATTGGCTTTATAAATAGGTTTAAGATCTTCAGCTACAGCGGACTGATCCTTCTTTCTGACGGCATTGAGAGCATTACGAACCTTATGAACAACACAGCGCTGGACATCCGCTTTTGGATAAACGGCTTTCATAGCTTCCTCAAGACCTGGAAGCCCGTCGAATACACCTAGAAGAACTTCTTCAAGGCCACGGTGATAAAGGTCGTTAAGAATCGTCTTCCAACCTAGCGCACTTTCTTGGCCACCAACATAGAAACCCAGAATTTCTCTGAAGCCATCTTCCGTGACGCCGACAACGAGATAGACGACTTCATTAGCAACATCATCACGACGCAGCTTGAGATAAGTACCATCTAAATAAAGGACAGAGTAGCGCTTTTTCAGTGGACGTTGTTGCCAAGACTCAATATCCTCTGCCACGACGTCGGTGATTTGACTAATCGTTGCAGCCGAGTAAGAATGACCTAAAATACGCTCAATAAACTGACCAATTTCACGGGTGCTTACACCTTTTTGATACATTGTGATAATGGTTTCACCAAGCCACTGCTCACGTCGTTGATAAGGAGAAAAGATCTCTGTTTGAAAGGCATTTTCACGATCACGAGGCACTTGTAGATCTTCCAATCTTCCATACTTGGTATCTAGTTGCCTTTGATAGAAGCCGTTCTTCTGGTTTTTTAACTCTGGGTGTTCATGTTCAAAAAAACTATTCATTTCTTCTTTCATCATAGTCTCAAGTTTTTCTTTCACAAACTCACGAACCATAGAATCTAATTGATTTTCAAGTGTGTTTTGTCCTATACTAGTACTCATAGGTAGGGCATCTCCTCTCAGTTGGTTTAGCGGTTAACTAGAGGGTACCCTACCTCTTTTTTTGTTTCAAATCATTTACACAAACTATTGTACGTCATCAAACTAAGCAGTTAATTGGCTGGTGTGAAGGCAGTATTGAACCAGACTCATCCCACGACTTTTTGGTTTATATGTTTGTTGTTTTAGAAATCTATATTAGGTTATATGGTCTTGCTTTAGAAGTTTCTAGTGAAACTAAAGGGAGCTTCTATTAAAGAAGCACCTCGTTTGCTGCGCAATGAAATGATACTGGTAAATGATAAAACATATAAGAGGCGATCACTTTTATGAGTGGTCGTCTTTCGTATTTGAATCTTACAGTGTTATTTTTTTACCGACTTTGTTTAAAGCATTACAGAAAGTAACGAGGATAGTTTTACAGACGACTAATAATTTATTTATAATTGACCATTAACTTTGCATAAAGTTCTTCAAGATTTGTCAAGTAGTTTCGAAGTAGAAATTTATGGTTCAAAAGCACAAAAAAACTCCTTATAATTAGGTTTGGTAGTTCTGTCCAAATCCTAAATACAAGGAGATACACATGGACAAGAATACCATAAAATCTACAATTAATAAACTGCTAAAAGTCATAGATGAACAGACTTTTTCCAACCTAATTAACGTGATCGACCTTGATAAGTACGTGAAAAAGTTAACTGCCTATAAATTTCTTCAACTGTTGATTATTTCGCAATTGAATGAAACCAAAAGCTTAACGGCGATGTCCAAGCAGCTTAAAGACAAGGAAGAACTTCATGTTCAACTTGCTTTTGATGCCATCAGCACGTCCCAACTTTCAAGAAAACTGGGCGATTTATCGCCTGAGTTATTTGAAAAAATCTCTCATTACTTAGTGTTGAGCATTCAAGCGAACATGAAGACTTCTCCTATCATTCGCGACATCGGTCGCTTGCATGTCATTGATTCCACGACGATGAGCATGAGTTTGAGCCAGTATCCATGGGTGACTTTTCGCAAAACCAAAGCGGGAGTTCGGCTCCATTTACGAGTCGTGGTCACAGATGAAGTCGTTCTTCCTGATAAAGGGATTATTTTACCGGCTAGACATGCGGATCACACCCAATTGACGGAACTTATTGACATCGATTCCGATGCAATTCACTTGTTTGATCGAGGATATGTCGACTATAAAAAATTTGATAAACTTTGCTTACACGACGTTCGCTTTATCACACGTTTAAAGAAAAATGCCAAAATTGATGTGCTTTCCGAACAGGTTCCCAAAGCCAATTCTCCTATTATCCAAGACCAAGAAGTATTTCTAGGAAGCATGGAAAATGGAACTCAAATGGAGCATCTTGTGCGATTGTTCAAACGCACGATGGGCAAGGAAACAAAGTCATCCTTGTCACCAATTGTTTCGAATTGTCTGCCGAAGAAATCGGAGACCTGTATCACTACCGCTGGAAAATTGAAACCTTTTTCAAGTGGATGAAACAACATTTGACGTTTAAAACGTTCTATGGCAAGAGTGAGAATGCCGTGTGTAATCAAATCTGGGTCGCTCTGATCACGTACTGCTTGCAAGTTTTATTACAGCAACAGGTGCACCATGAAGGTCCTTTGCTTGAAATGAAGCAAACCCTTCAGATCCTCTTATTTAACGAATTTGATGTCTTCCTTCGTGCTCTTTTCAGACAACCTACACGTTCCTCTAAGGGGAGAGGAAAGCTGAACTGGGAAGAAGAATTTCGAAACATTGAGCATCAATTCGAGGAAGGAGAGGTGAGTCATTTAGACGACTTGACGTACGACCCTCTATTTAACTAGGAAAAAGATAACTGTAAAATTGTGGATAAGGACTACCATTTGTTTACCTGTTGTCCTTTTTTCCATTGAACTAAGTTGAATCATAATCTGAATGTTCAGATTATGATTCAGCAGCTACATTTACTTGTTTGACAACTGAACTTTTTGTTTATGCAATGCTAATGATTATGGTTAAAATATCAACATTAAAATTTAACATAGAACCAGGCAACTTCTTGCGAAATCGCACAAGAAGTTGTCTGGTTTTTTGAAGTAACTCACGATTTGTGACAAATCCTATGTTTTTAATGCCCTATCTAAGACTCTGTTTTATGCAGCACTAGAGCATTAGTGATCGACACTTAAAGATTCTTTTTCATATAAGTCTTCGAGTAATAACTGGTGCTGGATCCATTGAATGATTTCATTAATTCCAATATTTTTTTTCTGGTTCGCGAAGATGAAAGGACGACCTTCGCGTGCTTTAGTTGTATCTGTTTTCATCATCTCTAAATCGACATCTACATAAGGAGCTAAATCAATTTTATTTATAACCAAAAGGTCTGAACGAGTAACTCCTGGTCCGCCTTTACGGGGAATATCTTGTCCTTCTGCTACGTCTATGACATAAATGAAGCCATCCACTAGTTCAGGACTAAATGTGGCAGATAAGTTATCTCCACCGCTTTCAATAAAGATAATATCTAGTTCTTCAAACCGATCATTTAAATCATCAATCGCTTCAAAATTCATAGAAGCGTCTTCTCTAATGGCAGTATGTGGGCACCCTCCCGTTTCAACACCAATAATTCGATCTGGAGGTAGTACACCATTCTTTGTTAGAAACTCGGCATCCTCTTTTGTATAAATATCGTTCGTAATAACTGCCAGGCTATAATCGTTGTACATCGCTCGTGTCAACCTCTCCGTTAAAGCCGTTTTTCCAGATCCAACAGGACCACCAATACCAATTCTTACAGGTTTTTTCATTTGAAAACTCCTTTTCTGTAAATAATTTTGCCTTAAAGTTGCTTTGAATCCATAAGATATTAATGATGATGTCCTTTATACTTAAATGGAGTTTCGAAACGACGTTCCGTTTTTTCATAAGCTACTCCAGCGTCTATAAAAATCGATTCTAATGTTTCATCAAATCGGACAATAATTTCTGTTTCTGTGATAAGGGAGGGGGTGTGGCGGTTACCTAATTCAAATCCGACTTTTCCCATTTCAGTCATAGATTTAGGCGTAATTACATAGGCAGGTTCTAGCTTTGTTCGAACAGCAATAATCGTATCATCATTTTTGAAGATAATGTCACCATAGTGAAGATGGGAATCTCCGTCTAGAGAGATAGCGACTTCCGTACCTCTATTCGTTTGCTTTCTTAAAATCCGCTTATTCAACTCCTCCCAATCTAGTTCTAGCCATTCTACCGTTTCTACATTAATTTCTTGATTTTTAACATTACCGATTACCGTTTTGACCAACATAGCTTCTTCCTCCTTATGATTGAAATAAGATTTCGTAAACGATCAGAGCAGAGACAATAAATTATCACCTAATAAAGGGGAATGTGATCTGGACAACTTCACTCCGATGTAGAAAAAAAGGTAAAATTCCTCAGTGAGTTTTTATAATTTTCTAATTTTTATAAACACTCTACTATAAAAGTATAGTTCTAATAGATTCGAAGCAATGAGTATGTTATATTATTTAACTAATTTTATAGGAAATAATTTCATGAGTAGGTTTTTTGTACATATAAGGTAAGGAGCAATTGCTAGATCATTCTTTTTTAATGATGATGCCCTTCCATATGTCGTTCTATTTGCTCCAAATGAATTTGATCTAAATCACCAGACTCAAGTATTGTAGAAAACAAAAGGATGAGTAAGGAGAGAGTGGTTGTGATTATTTTTGAATAAGGAATGCTATTTTTAGGTTGAGGACTTTGTGAGCTCAATTCTTGATCAATAAGATAAAAGATCACTAGGACTGACAAAATAAAAATCAGCACCATAAAACTGACCATTAAAATAAAGTTTGTGGTTGGGAGCATATCACCGAGCATTGCTCCCATCATCCCACCCATAATTCCAGCACCAGCACCCTCAAGCATTGTTAAGAAACTGATTGGTAGTCCAATAGCCATTGCAATCACGATCCCAAATGAGACACTTATTATAGTAGAGAACGTTAAGTCTCGTATGATGACACCTAGTATGACACCCAATGTCACACTAGCCATCATACTAATGATCATTGCAGATATTAGGCCTTTCATATTTTCAAGGTTTTTACGATTACGATAAACTTTTCTAATACATACAAGAGTATAGATGATGACTATAGAAATCATGATCCCAAAAAACATAGATGCCCCTCCTAAACGATTAGAGATTAATCAAAATGCCTGCCCATCATTAGATTAGGACAGGCATTTCATTTGTCATTTAACCTTCATTACGATGAACATGAGGTATGACAACTTGAACCGTGTTTTGGTACAGAAGGGGGGACATCTAAAGCTGGATTACGGTCAAAGAAACCTACAGGCTTTAACATAAAGCCCATATATGCAGTCGGCATAACAGGCCAATCTTCAGGACGGGTAATATGATGGTGGCCCATCGTATACCAAACCACGATATCTGTGTTATCAATCGAGCGGTTAGCTTTCGTATAAGAAGGTAAGCCATCGCCGCCAGCATATTGGTTAGGGTATCTACCAGATGCATATTTTTCTTCAGAATCATACGGTGTACAGACGAAATGATTTTTGAGAAAACCTGCACGTTTTAGTAAGCTAGAGTCTTCATGGGCAAAAGGTAGGCAATTTTCTCCTGTAAATAATTTATAGCCGACTGGCTCATTGACAAGATTTTTACTCGATTCATTGACAATCTTCCAATACCGAGCCGATTCAATACTTAAATTTCTTATGGATTCTTGTTCCGTTTTAAATTTAGTAGATACTGGATAAAATGCATTTTTAAACGGATTATCAGGACCTGGTGGTGCGCTTTCTGTATTGACCTCGTATACGGAGTTATTTACACCATCCACCATCATATCAAGACGAACATTAAAGAAATGTTGATGGTGAGGTGCATATAATTGTGGAGCGATGAGGTTACCGTATTTTGATGTTTCTTCTGGATGCATTGCACCTGTATGCAAAACACCAGTAAGTTTCACTTCATACTCGATAGAACCATCTTGGTAGAAATTCCAGAAAAATCCATACTCATAATTTCCAACGGTTGAAATGCTAGAAAGAACTAATCTTCTGGAGCGACGCAATTCCACTTTGTCTGTACGCCAGTCAGTATGCTTCCAGCCAATACCATAATCTTCTTCATGCAAACAAATCGCATTAGGGATTGTTACAACATTTCCGCTAGTATCCACTAAATGGGCATCAAAATATTTTATTTCACCAAGGCAGTCACAACCTAAAGTTAATGGATTGGCAACCATTCCGATTCCGTATTCTCCTGCGTCAAAGGCATTATTGCGGTTATAAGGTTCATTCGGGTCTCCATAAGGAACGACCATCTCTGAGAGGGAAGCACGGTATAGTATTGGACGTTCTTCGCCTTTATCTTGGTATGTAACCGTATGAAGAACAAGCCCTTCGCGTGAAGTAAAACCAAAGCGAATGTTCCATTTCTGCCACTCAATTTGATGTCCTTTGATTACAAAACTTGGACCCTCTGGCTGAATAATATCTAGAGGTTTAATATCCGTTCGTAATTCCCCGACTAAATCTGGAGTGTAATTTCCGTCTAAAGGCGGAAGAGGTACAACTCCATTGTCAATTATTTTTACAACTTCCATTTTGCCTAAATCGACAAGAGCATATAAGCCTGAGATAGGTCTTGCATATCCATTATCATCGGCAAATGATCTTAACCAACAAATGGCACGAGCGAGTCTCAAGCCATCTTCTTCTTCTATTCCAAAATTCCCTGCAGACCAAGGGTCGACCATCACTAAATCAAAATCTTTAATCCCGCGTTTTAGTAGAGCTGATTGAAATTCGGGGTTTCTTTTAACCGTTTGCTCACATTCTAAAAATTCATCGAGCATAATGGACGGTTGCACATCAGGGATATATGTCCATGAACTGATCGTTTTATCATTTAATGAAACGACAGCTTCATAGGTTTTGCCTTCTGAACAATCTAATAAAATACAAAATGCTTCTCGGTTAATTTCATCGCCTTCCTTAAAATTTAAGACTACTTCTTTTGGAGGTTCTAGTAGAGTAACGGATACAAAACGAAAAGCTGAAGTTGTTTTTTCTTTTTTTAGGATATCAGTAGTTAGAGATAATTCCTCTGGAGTTAATGGTTCAAGGGGATGATTAACAATTACACTTTCTTTAACATGTTTTGACATTTAAAAACCTCCTATGTTTGATAGTTTAAGAATATAAGATTGAGTTTAACGGGTATTGTAAAAATTGGAACTTTGTCATTATATATGACAATGAATTTCCAATGTCTTGATCCAGTTTCTGATGCAGCTCCTAGGCAAACGATGGACAGGTCTAATCCTTTACCAACTACTTTTTTGGAGCTCAACCGTTTTGCCGTACAATTTGATTCTGAACCGAAACTTGTTTCGAGTATTACATTAATGACGACATTAATTAGTATAGTAACAATTACTTTATTATTAACATTACTGCAATGAAGTTTATTTTGAGTTAACAATTGATTACAGCCATCCGATTGAACCAGTTGTGCCATCTTTTTGATCCGCCTCGGACATGAATTTGATCCAATTAAGACATGACTGACCCACCCTCCTATATAATGAAGGAGCACATTTGTGCAAATTT
>NZ_JAMBOS010000059.1 GCF_023715705.1 Halalkalibacter oceani | reverse complement strand
CTTAGACGGCACAACTAACACAATGGTTTAGTTGTGCCTTAACCATTTGGTTTCAAGATTGTTTAAATATTCATTTGGTGCCTTCTTGAACCTTCTTTGTTTTGTATGTGTGTAAATACGTTTTTCCCATGCCTTTGCTTCTTTTCGATAGCCATCATAACTGATTTTTTCCACTGTATTTAGTCCATGTTCTAATCCCTTTATATTTGCAGTAAACACAATGTTTTCACCATGTCTGATGATATACCGATTCCAAGTCCGACTACCGGTAATTCTCCGATGTTGTTGTTTGGTTCTCCTAAAAAACAGTTCTAGATCATTATTTGTTCTAGGGATTGAAGGGTGGTCATAACACGTAAATAATCCTTTCCAAAACCCCTTGCTATACCTTAGTAAATTATCAAGATAAGGATAGTCTTCTTCTTTAGTCAGTTTCCTTTCTGCTTTCTTCAGACATTGACTTACTCGTTTTTCTACCCACTGACTTGTTTTTTTAGGCGAGGGTTCCATTAAAGTGGCAATGTCTTTCAATGGTGTAAACCATCGCTGGACAAGGTGGTAATCTTTCTTATAGTTATCAACATTTTTGACTATTCTGAACAGCTTTTTAAGTAGAGGAGTCTCTTTTTTTACTCAGGCATTTTTCGATCGAGTCTTTAATTGCTTTTGTTTGATCAAAAACTCGTATGCCTGGTAATTCAAATGGTGGTTTACCGTCCTCAAGTAAAACGGAACGAATCGCTGCGATATAATCTTCTGCTAATTCATTCTCTAGGTCCTTTTCGGTAGATCCTTCGATTATTCTTTCTACTTCTCTGATACCTCTTAAACTCTTTTTTATATTTGTCTTTAGTTTTCGGTCTTTTTCAACTAGTGGTTTGGCAATATCTTTGAAATAGTGAAATTGACAGTATTGATAAGGAGTATTAGGTGCAATTTTTTCAATCGCTAAGCGAATAGACTGTTGACCATCACTTACAAATCCCTGGATTGGGTAGCCCCAATCGATAATCGGTTGGATAAAGTTCATCAGCTCTTGAGAAGCACTACTTTTCAAGTTTTGTGCAGCTAAAATAGAACCACTTAAAACCTCACGAATGACATAAAGTGTCTCATTTCCCTTTTCTGGCTGAACACCATCAATGGAAAGAATAATTCCCCCATGTTCTTCTACAATATCTTGAAGTGTTTCTCTTACAATCATTTCAACATCGGAACGAAGTAATAATGTATATCGCTCATATAATTTTTGGACCTGTCTTTCTGAAATTTTTACTTGTTTTTCGTTGAGAATCGTTGCGATTTCTCCTCTTGTTTTATGTTCTTTGAAACGTAAGTGACCTATGTAAGCAATCACGTCCATTCCATATGTTATATGTTTCATACTAATATGTTCTGCCTTGGCTGAACGGAAAACAGTTGTGTTAGAACACTCTTCGTTTTGGCACCGATAGCCTAAGTTAACGATCTTAACTTCTCCTTTTAAGGTGGAAATAGTCTTCCGCCAAACAGGATGACGATAGCTTAATTTTGTATCACAAGCAGGGCAATTCTTTATTTCAGGACTATAATACTGAGACTCATCCGGATTTAATCT
>NZ_JAMBOS010000058.1 GCF_023715705.1 Halalkalibacter oceani | reverse complement strand
TGTTAATGACGTTCTACAATGTCTGGATCTTGACGGCGCTAATTGTCCTAAAACTGACGGATTCACTGTCCAAAATGAAGGGGAAGCAATCCTTTGCTCCCCCTTCATTTTACAAATCTACTTGATACGTTTCATTTTTCTTAAGATAAAATTTTACTTCATTTCGGCCAGTAACGATATACCAGTCTCTGCCAAGTTCCAAGCGGCAGGGAAGAGTCCGACCATATCCTAGATGAAGATCAAACCATTCACCGTATCGCATCTTATAACCTAAATTCTCACCCCACAACACAACCCAACAATCCAGCTCTTCGTTGTAATTCATCTCTTTCCAGCGGGTTTTCATGAGAGTTCCCCTTGGATGACTTGCTTGATCATATGATCGTCAATGATCCTACGGCCATTTTGTGAGCCATACAGAAGACTATGTGTACAAAGTTTATTAATGAGCCTTGCGGCACCACCAGAGAACCGATGAATTTCGCCAATCGCCCCATCTGAAAAGATTGGTTGATCAACTCCTGCATATCGAAGATGCCCAGTAACATATTCCTCAACCTGAGCACGATCGAGGTGTCCTAGCTGGAATTGGATATCAATTCTTTGACGTATGGCTGTGTATGACTGTAAGCGTAGTCGGTCCCACAATTCACTTTGACCGACAAGGATAAGCGCCATTGGACTTAGCGAATCCATTTTAAAGTTCAGAAGAAAACGGACCTCTTCAAGCATTTCCCGATCCAGAAGGTGAGCTTCATCCACTACGACTACTGGTTGTAGTCCTCGTATGCCTTTCATTAATTCAATCTCACGATGAAGTTGCCGTTTTGCATCTCCTCGATAAAACTTCGCTTCAGAGCCCAGTTGTTCCAGTAGCCCCTTGTAAAAATGGCGAGGAGTTAACTTAGAGTCGGATAGATAAAGAACGTGGAATTTGCCTTTATCCAATTTGTCCACAAACTTACGGATTGTCGTCGTTTTTCCCGTTCCACTATCTCCACTCAGGACGGCAAAAAGCTGTCTTTCAGCTGTATATTTCAACCTTCCAAGGATTTCTTGCATCATAGAGGAATCATACAATTGGTCCGTTGGCAAATCTCTAGTGAAAGGCGTGTTCTCCATTCCATAGAAGGCTTCAAACACGTGAATCATCCTCCTTCCAAACGCCACGGAAGGTCACGGCAGGCTTCTGTTCGATTTGACGTTCCTGGTTCTTTCGTTCAGCTGCCTTTAATAGTCTTGAAGAGTCAACACCCTGCACCTGCAGGTGCTCAGGTAATGCAGGACGCTTCCCAGCTTTTTCTCCAATCACAAGCTTCTTGGCTTTCCAAGGAGTATAATCCTCGAACTCAATGGTAAGCTCCTCAATATTCGCAGGATCATAGATAACCTCAACCTGACGTCCAATAAATGTCAAGCCCACTTCATATTTCTGATCCATGAAACTGATGCATCCTGATTTATCGACTTTTCTTGTCTCGCAATGAAGAAATGCATTGCTTAACGTTTCTGGATCGATGAACCGAATCGCTTTCTTGTCTGAACGAAATGCGGTTTCCGGGCTGATTTTCTCCCCAAGTGCAGAATGAGGCTTATTCTGATAGCACTCAGTCAGCCAGACTTGGAAGAGTTCATTCAGACGATCCAGAGTATTCGGCTTTTCGATGACAGCTTCACTGATGAATGAATCTATGACTCTATTGAACCTTTCAATTTTGCCCTTCGATTCCGCTGCATACGGCCTTGTGTAAGTGAGACGAGTGCCTATTATTGAGCAGGTACGTGTCATCCATTTGGTTCGATATTGCTTGCCGTTATCAAAATATACAGCCTCTGGAACACCATACTTTTGGATGGACTGCCGGAAGGCATCTTCAATGATCCTTGAATCCAAGGTAGGATAGAAAGCTGCGTGAAGCACAAACCTGGTGGCGTCATCGATAAAAGCAACAAGATACACTTGTTTCTTCATTCCATTCGGACCAATCGGCAAGTAAGGACCATACTTGATATCTGATTGCCAGAGTTGGTTGCGATGTCGTTTCTGAAACCTTCGGGCGGCTACTCCTGTCTGGGAATAGAGTCTCATTTGTCGTGTACTGTAACCCTTTTCCGTCAGTTTTTCCTGAAGGGTTGACCTTTTGATTTGTCCTGGTTCAGCCAGCCCTTCCCATTCAAGAATCTGTATAATTTGAGCTACGCTCCGGCTCGGCACTTCCTTACGTAGAAGAATCGCCTGGTCTA
>NZ_JAMBOS010000057.1 GCF_023715705.1 Halalkalibacter oceani | reverse complement strand
TGATTACAGCCATCCGATTGAACCAGTTGTGCCATCTTTTTGATCCGCCTCGGACATGAATTTGATCCAATTAAGACATGACTGACCCACCCTCCTATATAATGAAGGAGCACATTTGTGCAAATTTATTATATAGGAGGTTTTTTTGTGGTTAAGTATCGAGAAATCTTAAGGCTTCATGCGCAGGAAGTCACACAAAGGGGGATAGCTTCGAGCTGTGGCCATTCTAGAAACACAATTAGAGAAGTAATTCGGCGAGCGGAAGAGAAGAACATTCAGTGGCCAATAGAAAAGGACATGACAGATCAAGACCTACAAATGATTTTATTCCCTGAGAAAAAGGTGCCGTCAGACCATCGTCGAAAGCCTGATGGCGAGTATATTCATAAGGAATTGGCTAAAACTGGGGTAACACTCTCTCTTTTATGGGACGAGTACTCTTTACAGTGCAGGGCAAACGATGAAATTCCGTACAGTTATCGTCAGTTTTGTAGATTTTACAACGACTATGCAAGGAAAACCAAAGCAACGATGCGCATCAAAAGAAAGCCTGGGGAACAAATGGAAGTGGACTGGGCAGGTCAAACTATGCATATCACGAACAATCTAACAGGAGAAGAAGCTCCTGTTTATATTTTTGTTTCTGCATTGCCATGTAGTCAATATGCGTATGTAGAAGGATTCTTATCCATGGATGTAGAGAGTTGGATTACAGCCCATATTCATGCTTTTGAATTTTATGGGGGAGTCACGAGGATAATTGTTCCCGATAACTTAAAGACAGGAGTGACAAAGTCTTCCCGTACCGATCCTATTATTAATCAAAGCTATCAGGAAATGGCTGAGTTTTACCAGACTACTATTATCCCAGCACGTGTACGTCATCCCAAGGACAAACCAAGTGTAGAAGGTAATGTTGGTCATATCTCAACTTGGATCATCGCTTCTCTTCGCAATGAAAAGTTCTTTTCTTTGATTGAACTAAACAAAGCGATAAAAGAAAAACTAGATGTAGTGAATACAAAACCTTTCCAAAAGAGAAAAGGGAATAGGCAGGAAGCATTTTTAGAGGAAGAAAGATTTGCATTGATTCCCCTGCCTCATTCACCTTATGAGATCGCAAGCTGGGCAAAGACCGTTGTCCAGCCTGACTATCATATAAAAGTGGATTATAACTATTACTCTGTTCCCTATGATTATATCAAATATGTGGTAGACGTTCGAGTAACGAGGACTATCATTGAAGTATTTTATAAGAATATACGAATTGCTTCGCATAAAAGATCAAATAAGTCAGGTGGAGATTTCAGTACTATTCCTGATCATATGCCTAGAGACCATAGAAAGTATGCATCATTTGATAAGGAATTTATATTAGAGTGGGGTGCTACAACTGGCCCTGCCACCTTATTAACCATTGAAAGAATCTTAGAATCTTATCCGACTGAAAAGCAGGGCCTGAAATCTGCCTATGCATTAATGAAACTAGCAGATAAATACTCTATCGAACGCATAGAGAAGGCATGTGAAAGAGTGTTGTCCTATACGCCAAGACCCAAACTAAAAAGCATTCAAACCATCCTAAAAACAGGACATGACAAATTACCAGTAGAGGATACAAGCAAACAGTTGAGCACACAAAAAAATGATAACGTTTACGGGTTTACTCGTGGCGCTGATTATTACGGAGGGAATAATAATGACAATTGATAACACTTTAACAAAATTAAATGAAATGAGAATGACTGCGATGGCAGAAACATTAAGAGAACAATTGAGAAATTCAGAATACCAAGAACTATCTTTCGAGGAACGATTTGGGTTACTTGTCGATATTGAATGGTCCAGAAGACAAAACAATAAACTTGATCGCCTGATCAAGTCGGCTGAATTACGTGATACACAGGCATGTATCGAGGATATTGAATATCATCCGGATAGAAAGCTTGATAAAGCGCAAATTTTACGATTAGCAACCGGTAATTATATTGAAGAACATCACAACATTATATTAATGGGTGCTTCTGGAAATGGAAAAACCTATTTATCTTGTGCATTTGGCATAGCTGCATGTCGTCAGTTGTATAAAGTGAAATATATTCGATTACCAGACCTCTTGGATGAATTAGCAATCGCAAGAGGAGAAGGAACTTATAGAAAGGTGATGAAAAAATACAAGAATGTAAACCTACTCATCTTAGATGAGTGGCTATTAACTCCGTTAAAAGAGACTGAGGCAAGAGATCTTCTTGAAATCGTAGAAGCACGCCACCAGCAAGGGTCAACTATCTTTTGTTCTCAATTTGATCCTAGAGGATGGCACGATAAAATTGGTGAAGGTACACTGGCAGATGCCATTCTAGACAGAATTGTGCACGATTCCTACACCATACTTATTGACGGTGAAGTCTCCATGAGAGAACGTCACGGATTGGCGGTATCAAAATGATCCCAGAAGAAGTTGAAATCCGTATAGCGAAGTATTTTTTACACATGTATTTACCTGATGAAGTAATGCGGAAAGTGGAAGAAAAACTCTTACCTCCATGTATTTGGAAAGGTGAAGAGGAATTAGACTACGATGAACTCGTTCGTTGGTCTCTTGAGATAATTAATCAAGAACTAGACGGTAAAAGCTTTAAATAAGTCAAACAGCCATTGGAATGTTTCAGGTTTCAATGGCTTTATATCAATCTACTATTGTCTCTCTCCCCGGCACTTACTGGCTCATTCTGGCTCAATACTCATACGGAAAGATTACACCAATAATACTTTTTGGATTCACTATTTATATGGTTGTGGATCACTTCTGTCATAAGTGGATCAATATCTTGTCCGGAGTGGGTCATAAAGATGGCAGAGGTGGGGCTAACCTATGTCCTTCTTCA
>NZ_JAMBOS010000056.1 GCF_023715705.1 Halalkalibacter oceani | reverse complement strand
TAGGGAGTCTTCCTCCAGTCTGTAGTTTTGTTTCGTCACTTAACTCATTCGACTTTTGGGGAGGTACTCCTTTTTTCGTGCCTTGAAAACCTTGCGAGACTAAGGGTTCAAATTATGAAATTGACTCAAGTATTAATCTTTTGTATTTCTTCATATTTCCATCAAATTCTTTTGTTACATTTTTTATGAAAGATCCTTAAAGTTCTGTAGGGAACCGAATTAATGAAAGGGGTTTGGAAAAATGGATTTAGTTACATTTCTTTTACTTGGTGTTCTTGTGCTCTTAATCCTGACTTGTGTTAAAGGCATGGGCAAGCACGGTGGAAGTTCTACCTGTTGTTCGCCTAAAAAAAACATAACTGCTAATCCAGTAAACAACGAAGAATCAGTTTCTGAATCGATCGAGTTACAAAAAATGCATTCACAAATAGAGAAAATAGAAAAGGATAATCAAAAACTATTGAAAGAAATGGAAGGATTACGAAAGGAGTTGTAACAATTGAACACATTTGAACACATTTTTACTAGTATTTATTGCGATTAAAATCGTTTGTCTGTTCTTCTGTTGGAAAGCCGTCAAGATGGCTAAGCAGAGTACCCCTAATGGGACGCAAAAAAATAAGAATGAGAATTTAATTAACTCATCTGAAGATTGGCAGCGAGCACATAAACAAATGAGTAAGTTAATGGAAGAAAATAAAAAGTTGACTGCATCTTTAGAGGAACTAAAAAAGTCAAAGTCATCTTAAGGAAAATGCTCATGTTATAGAGTAATCATTGTAAAAGATTAATGTAATGTTGGTAATTGAAGAAAACAAATGACGCATGAAAGAATAATGGCATTGACTCCTATCAATTTGTTGTAGGAGTCTTTTGTTGTCTATAAACAAAGTTACTATAGATAATACCAAAATTTAAAAAACTTCATATTTTCTACATAATTGAACGATAGAATAATAGTTCTTGATCAGAGTAACAATACACGAAAAATAAAACGTAAGGGTCTATGGAGATCTATTAAAAATACGAGGGTTTAAATCATTATGAAGATAAATAGAGGAGGGGAAAATGGAAGATCGACTTATATATTACTTTCAAGAGTATGAACACTTTGCAATCTTAATTAGTATTGGAATTAGTATTATTGTTGCAGTATTAGGAGTTATTCCAAGTTTCTTTGTGACTGCAGCGAATCTTATCTTTTTCGGGTTCTGGATGGGGACAATTATTTCTTTTGTTGGAGAGGCACTCGGAGCCATCATAGCATTTTATTTGTATCGAAAAGGGTTAAAACAATTTTCTCAGAAGCCATTGGACAAGTATCCGAAATTAAAACGGTTAGTACATTTAAAAGGAAAAGATGCCTTTTATTTAATTTTATCCCTTCGCCTTCTTCCTTTTGTTCCTTCAGGTCTGGTTACTCTTGCTGGAGCCATTGGTAGTGTCTCATTTATCACTTTTGCTATTGCAAGCTCAATAGGTAAAATACCTGCGCTTTTGATTGAAGCGTATTCAGTTTATCAGATTACTCAATTTGAGTGGCAAGGAAAAATGATCCTTAGCATTGCAGCGATTTATTTAATTTTTGTTGTTTGGAAAAAAAGGAAGCAACCCACTTCTGTATGAATAAGCCACTTACTAATAAAGTTTAAGACCTGAAATCTCGCTAAGTTGTAATTGCAGTAATAACACAGAAAGGATAGGTATTGTATTAAATGAGGTATTTTTACATTGCTGCACTAGCAGTGGTATTTGTAATCTTAATTGTAATTTATAAAGAAAATTCACTATTAACAGATTCTACAAAAGAAGAAAATAAATAAATGTTATTAAGTGATTACTTATCAACAGACGACGAAAAAATGAAGAATAAGAACGGTGATTTAGATAGTGCTCCAATAAAAAATAGTTTCGATAAAGGCAAACAATCCCAAGAAGATTTTGCTAAAGATAAACCATGGGAATCTTACACGGAAGAGCAATTAGATGATGTTCTTTTATTGGTAAATAAAGAGCGGGATTTACCAAAAGACTATGTACCTTCGGATTTAGTTGATCCAAATGTACCCTTTCCGTTCATAGAGGAGCTGCCTCAACGCTTAATGCGACAGGAAGCAGCGACAGCACTTGAAGATTTATTTGAAAAAGCCAAAAAACTTAAATCTTTATGCTCAATCCGGGTATCGCTCTTATGAACGACAGGAGAGTATCTTTGCGTATTATGTTGAGAGAAGCGGTGAAGAAAAGGCAAGTCGAGTAAGTGCGAATGCTGGGCATAGTGAGCACCAAACTGGTCTAGCAATGGATGTTACTACTCCGGAAGTGAACTTTCAATTAGTTACCTCATTTGAAGATACACCTGAGGGTCAATGGATTAAGGAAAATGCTGCGCAGTTTGGTTTTATCATTCGTTATCCGAAAGATAAAGAAAAAATTACAGGTTATCAATACGAGCCATGGCATCTTCGGTTTGTAGGCAAAGAGCCAGCCAAAGTAATTCATGAACAAGGGTTAACGTTAGAAGAATACTTAGGATTTGAGTAAGCTTTGAAGAGTAGATTTTAATTAAAGTAAATACTAATATCTTTATTCTTAGCTCCCTTCTCCAGGGGGCTTATTTACGTTTTGGTATCATGATGATAATTAAATTTCGAACAAATTTCCTTTAATACTTCTGCCTTGTGTAACTTGGTAATATTTACTAGATTTATGAAGAGTGGTCTATTAAATAATAAGGAAGAAGGGAGGAGATGTAAAATGACCACTTTGATTGATTCTGATTACAGCCATCCGATTGAACCAGTTGTGCCATCTTTTTGATCCGCCTCGGACATGAATTTGATCCAATTAAGACATGACTGACCCACCCTCCTATATAATGAAGGAGCACATTTGTGCAAATTT
>NZ_JAMBOS010000055.1 GCF_023715705.1 Halalkalibacter oceani | reverse complement strand
TTCAAAACTAGATCATGATTGTACAAGTATCAAGAATTGCTTGGATAAGTCCTCGACCGATTAGTATCTGTCAGCTCCACGTGTCGCCACGCTTCCACACCAGACCTATCAACCTCATCATCTCTAAGGGGTCTTACTGGATTAACTCCATGGGAAATCTCATCTTGAGGGGGGCTTCATGCTTAGATGCTTTCAGCACTTATCCCGTCCACACGTAGCTACCCAGCTATGCTCCTGGCGGAACAACTGGTACACCAGCGGTGTGTCCATCCCGGTCCTCTCGTACTAAGGACAGCTCCTCTCAAATTTCCTGCGCCCGCGACGGATAGGGACCGAACTGTCTCACGACGTTCTGAACCCAGCTCGCGTACCGCTTTAATGGGCGAACAGCCCAACCCTTGGGACCTACTTCAGCCCCAGGATGCGATGAGCCGACATCGAGGTGCCAAACCTCCCCGTCGATGTGGACTCTTGGGGGAGATAAGCCTGTTATCCCCAGGGTAGCTTTTATCCGTTGAGCGATGGCCCTTCCATGCGGAACCACCGGATCACTAAGCCCGACTTTCGTCCCTGCTCGACTTGTAGGTCTCGCAGTCAAGCTCCCTTATGCCTTTGCACTCTACGAATGATTTCCAACCATTCTGAGGGAACCTTTGGGCGCCTCCGTTACTGTTTAGGAGGCGACCGCCCCAGTCAAACTGCCCACCTGACACTGTCCCTGAACCGGATCACGGTTCGAGGTTAGAATGTCAGCACAGTCAGGGTAGTATCCCACCGACGCCTCCACCGAAGCTGGCGCTCCGGGTTCTCAGGCTCCTACCTATCCTGTACAAACTGTACCAACATCCAATATCAAGCTACAGTAAAGCTCCATGGGGTCTTTCCGTCCTGTCGCGGGTAACCTGCATCTTCACAGGTACTATAATTTCACCGGGTCTCTCGTTGAGACAGTATCCAAATCGTTACACCATTCGTGCGGGTCGGAACTTACCCGACAAGGAATTTCGCTACCTTAGGACCGTTATAGTTACGGCCGCCGTTTACTGGGGCTTCAATTCAGAGCTTCTCCTAAAAGGATAACCCCTCCTCTTAACCTTCCAGCACCGGGCAGGTGTCAGCCCCTATACTTCGCCTTGCGGCTTCGCAGAGACCTGTGTTTTTGCTAAACAGTCGCTTGGATCTTTTCACTGCGGCTCTCTCGGGCTTGCACCCTATCAGAGCACCCCTTCTCCCGAAGTTACGGGGTCATTTTGCCGAGTTCCTTAACGAGAGTTCTCCCGAGCGTCTTAGAATTCTCTTCTCGCCTACCTGTGTCGGTTTGCGGTACGGGCACCTCACACCTCGCTAGAGGCTTTTCTTGGCAGTGTAGGATCAGGAACTTCGGTACTAAAATTTCCCTCGCCATCACAGTTCAGCCTTATGGAAAGCGGATTTGCCTACTTTCCAGCCTACCTGCTTGGACGCGCATATCCATCAGCGCGCTTACCCTACCTTTCTGCGTCCCCCCATTGCTCAAACGGTGAGGAGGTGGTACAGGAATGTCTACCTGTTGTCCATCGCCTACGCCTTTCGGCCTCGGCTTAGGTCCCGACTGACCCTGAGCGGACGAGCCTTCCTCAGGAAACCTTGGGCTTTCGACGGAGGGGATTCTCACCCCTCATTCGCTACTCATACCGGCATTCTCACTTCTGCGCGCTCCACCAGTCCTCTCGGTCTGACTTCGCTGCACGCAGAACGCTCCCCTACCACTGACACCTAACGGTGTCAATCCATAGCTTCGGTGATACGTTTAGCCCCGGTACATTTTCGGCGCAGAGTCACTCGACCAGTGAGCTATTACGCACTCTTTAAATGGTGGCTGCTTCTAAGCCAACATCCTGGTTGTCTGGGCAACTCCACATCCTTTTCCACTTAACGTATACTTGGGGACCTTAGCTGATGGTCTGGGCTGTTTCCCTCTTGACTACGGATCTTAGCACTCGCAGTCTGACTCCCGAGGATAAGTGATTGGCATTCGGAGTTTGACTGAATTCGGTAATCCTGTGGGGACCCCTAGTCCAATCAGTGCTCTACCTCCAACACTCTTCCCTCGAGGCTAGCCCTAAAGCTATTTCGGGGAGAACCAGCTATTTCCGAGTTCGATTGGCATTTCACCCCTACCCACACCTCATCCCCGCACTTTTCAACGTGCGTGGGTTCGGGCCTCCATTCAGTGTTACCTGAACTTCACCCTGGACATGGGTAGATCACACGGTTTCGGGTCTACGACATGCTACTGATGCGCCCTATTCAGACTCGCTTTCGCTACGGCTCCGCCTCATCAGCTTAACCTTGCAACATATCGTAACTCGCCGGTTCATTCTACAAAAGGCACGCTGTCACCCATAAACGGGCTCCAACTAGTTGTAGGCACACGGTTTCAGGATCTCTTTCACTCCCCTCCCGGGGTGCTTTTCACCTTTCCCTCACGGTACTGGTTCACTATCGGTCACTAGGGAGTATTTAGCCTTGGGAGATGGTCCTCCCGGATTCCGACGGGGTTTCACGTGTCCCGCCGTACTCAGGATCCGTCTCGGAGAGAAGGGCATTTCAGCTACGGGATTGTTACCCTCTCTGATGGATCTTTCCAGATCGCTTCACTTATGCTCTTCTTTTTTGACTCCGTATGAGACGTCCTACAACCCCAAGAGGCAAGCCTCTTGGTTTGGGCTGTTTCCGTTTCGCTCGCCGCTACTCGGGAAATCGCATTTGCTTTCTCTTCCTCTGGGTACTTAGATGTTTCAGTTCCCCAGGTCTGCCTCCTCGTATCCTATAGATTCAGATACGGGTATCATCCCATTACGGATGATGGGTTCCCCCATTCGGATATCCCCGGTTCAAAGCTTACTTACAGCTCCCCGAGGCGTTTCGCCGTTCGTCGCGTCCTTCTTCGGCTCCTAGTGCCAAGGCATTCACCGTGCGCCCTTTCTAACTTAACCAA
>NZ_JAMBOS010000054.1 GCF_023715705.1 Halalkalibacter oceani | reverse complement strand
CCACCTCACCAGAGGGTGAGATGGCTGGCAATCTTCTTTTATGAGTAATTTCTTAAATCCTAGAGAAAAAAGCAAAGGCAAAATAGAAACCCCACTTTTCAGAAGTGGGGTTTCTCGACAATCTGAAAAAATAGATAGAGAAGACCTCTATCTATTTTTTCATAATCTATTATAAGGAATAGTTTGGTGCTTCTTTCGTAATTTGGACATCATGTGGATGACTTTCCCGCAGCCCAGCTGCTGTAATCCGGATAAATTGTCCATTTTCTCGTAAATCCTCTAACGTTCTTGTTCCACAGTATCCCATGCCGGCCCGTAGACCACCGAGGAGCTGATGAATGGTATCGTGCAAAGGTCCTTTATAAGGAATTCTGCCTTCAATGCCTTCCGGGACTAATTTTTGAGCGTCTTCCTGGAAGTAGCGATCCTTACTCCCCTTTTCCATCGCGCCAAGAGAGCCCATGCCACGATACACTTTAAATTGACGCCCTTGATAGATTTCGCGCTCTCCTGGACTTTCAGACACGCCGGCAAGCAAACTTCCAAGCATGACCGCATGTCCCCCTGCTGCGAGGGCTTTAACAATATCGCCGGAATACTTAATGCCACCGTCCGCAATGATTGGCACACCGTGTTTTTCCGCCTCCGTCGCACAATCGTAAACGGCCGTAATTTGCGGCACACCGATTCCCGCTACAACACGTGTTGTACAGATTGACCCAGGACCGATTCCGACTTTTACTACATCGGCACCCGCTTCAATTAGATCACGTGTCCCTTCCGCAGTCGCCACATTCCCAGCGATAATCGTTAAATCAGGGTAAGACTGCCGAACTTCACGAACCTTGTCTAATACACCCTTTGAGTGGCCGTGAGCGGTATCAATTACGATGGCATCGACGCCGGCAGCTACCAGTGCCTCAATCCGCTTATCAGCATCGGCAGATACTCCTATCGCCGCTCCAACGACTAAACGCCCTTGTGAGTCTTTTGCCGAGTTCGGGAATTCAATCACTTTTTCAATGTCTTTAATCGTGATTAGTCCTTTTAACACGCCCGAATCATCAACAAGCGGCAGCTTTTCTATCTTATACTTTTGTAGGATCTTTTCAGCATCAAGCAAAGTCGTCCCGACAGGAGCCGTAACAAGATCCTGCTTCGTCATCACTTCATCAATCTTAATCGAATAATCTTCGATAAAACGAAGGTCGCGGTTCGTTAAAATCCCGACAAGCTTTTGGTGCTCATCGACAATCGGCACCCCTGAAATCCGGTACTTTCCCATTAAGTGTTCCGCATCAAACACTTGATGATCCGGTGTTAAGTAGAAAGGATTGGTAATAACGCCACTTTCCGACCGTTTAACGCGATCTACATGCTCCGCCTGCTTTTCAATCGACATGTTTTTATGGATAATGCCAAGTCCGCCTTCTCTTGCCATGGCGATCGCCATTTCTGCTTCAGTAACGGTGTCCATCCCCGCGCTGATCAGTGGCATGTTCAATTGCAAATTATTACTTAACGCAGTCTTAATCGAAACGTCTCTAGGTAATACTTCCGACTTGGCTGGTACGAGAAGAACATCATCAAACGTTAGTCCCTCTTTTTGGAATTTATTTCCCCGCATATGATCCATCCTCCCTCAATCCTTTATTTTGTACGTAAAAATATTATTAGTAGCTTATCAATTGGGCAAACTACTGTCAAGAATCCTATTATTAATGTGCTTTTTAGAATTTACAGAACAATTGGAGCGATTGAGATGGATAAACCGTTAGCCGAACATTTTCTACCTTTTTATTCAGCTGCCTTTACAAGAACTTATTTAACAGAGGCATATGAACAACTGCATATCCCCCAGGCAAAAGCAAAAAGCTATCATACCTGCTACTCGTTTATTTATCATCTGCAACAGGGAGAGCTTTATTTAAAGCAGGCGCATACTTCCCCCGTAGAACTTAAACCGCTCTTGCTTTTCTACGGCTTTATTCAATTATTGAAAGCCTGTATTTTAACAAGAGATCCTGACTATCCGCAAAATAGTGATGTGCTGGCTCACGGTGTATCAACCCGCAAACGAAAAAAAGCCGCTTACTGCTTTTTAGATGATGAAGTCAAAGTCCAAAAAAACGGCCTTTTTTCGCACTTATTAGACAAAATGTTTCACATGAAACATGGCTTTGAAAAGTATCAAATGAGAACCTTGCTTCAGCACATCGCCGACCTCCATCCTTTGTTTTTAAAACTGTACAAGCAGGACCTTTCTTATAAAGGAACCTTCAGCGGATCGTATCTTACTTTCCCTTCCAAGCTGTTAGATTCCTATCATATGACACCGAATCGCTTTGAGCAATATATCGAGGCATTTCCTCACAGTGGCTACAACCCTCGTATGAGAATCACAGAAGAGGCGGAACTGCTTTCTATTCCGTTACACCACTCCCCTTCTTCTTTAGTTGTATCGCCCTGGCTCCTAGATCATGCCGGTAATATTTATATCCTGAAGAAGCGAAATGATAAGGCCCAATGTAAATTACCTGAACCGGCCATCCACTATTTACTCCTTTACAACCTAAGCATGATTTCTAGATACGAGGCGGAATGGTGGGGCGAATTAATCCATACATTTAACGGCGCTGATTACCCGTTTATCCGTCACTACCTTACCGTCGCAGAAAAGAAGCTCCCAGCCTTAATTGCAAACTTTCTCCTCAAAGAATAAGCGGCACCGGTGCTTGGGACTGGTACCGCTTATTTAATTCGTTCAATCCCCTCTTACCCTGCCTCCCCTCCATTTCATAGCCTCAAAACTCATCGGCTTTTTCATAGAAGCCGCTCGTTCTTCCGAACGAGTGCTCTTCAGGCCTTGTGCGTTATCTTTTGTGCAATAAAAAAAGTACAATCCGCTTGGATTGTACTTTATCGCCCGGCAACGTCCTGGCTCTCCATTTGTCTTCTACGGGGAAGATACTTATGTCGCTTTCCTCTGTCCTTTTTCATGAAGTCTTACGAGGACAAACGGCTCGTCTCACAGGGGGTCATGCTGTTTTCCTTCGCTGTTTTCTCACGCAGTACCCATCAGCTTTTTCATAGAAGCCGCTCGTTCTTCCGAACGAGTGCTCTTCAGGCCTTGTGCGTTATCCTTTGTGCAAATAAAAAAGCACAATCCACTTGGATTGTACTTTATCGCCCGGCAACGTCCTACTCTTGCAGGAGGAAGCCTCCAACTACCATCGGCGCTGAAGAGCTTAACGACCGTGTTCGGCATGGGAACGGGTGTGACCTCTTCGCTATCGCC
>NZ_JAMBOS010000053.1 GCF_023715705.1 Halalkalibacter oceani | reverse complement strand
ACAGAACATAAAGAAGATTGCCAACCACCTCACCAGAGGGTGAGATGGCTGGCAATCTTCTTTTATGAGTAATTTCTTAAATCCTAGAGAAAAAAGCAAAGGCAAAATAGAAACCCCACTTTTCAGACGTGGGGTTTCTCGACAATCTGACGACATTATATAATGTCGCGTTGGATGCCGGAATGGAAATCATTGAGCGCAATCCCCATTCGCTGCCTGTTTCGTATGTGCCGGAAGGAAGAGATGCGATGGTTAACTGGGGTACATCCGATTTGCGCTTTCGCAACAGCTTTGACTATCCGGTTTTGATTCAAATGAAAGTCGACCGGGAGAAAAGCGAGCTGATCGCGATCATCAAAACGGCGCAACGTTATTTATAACTAAGTACGGCTGCATGGCGCAGGATCAACTTGTATAGAAATGAAGTCTCAAAGAAGCTGGAGATCAAGCTTTTTTGAGGCTTTTTTTCTGTCTCGTCAAAAGAATGGTATAAAAAGAAGGCTGGAACAAACACTATTTGTATCAATCATGACCAAAAAAAAGGCGTGTCATGAAACAGATAACAAAACATAAGGAGGGAATGATTCATCATGAAGCGGGATCTGTTTACATGGAGAATGGTATGTATAGTCGTACTCGTTGCGCTTGGGTTAGTAGGACCTGCCAGCCCAGGGTTTGCTTTTTCAAACCAGATCATTCAGCAAGGAGCGACAGGTGATGATGTCGTCGAGCTGCAGGCGCGGCTCCAGTATATTGGATTTTACAATGGGAAAATTGATGGAGTATTTGGGTGGAGCACCTATTGGGCTGTTCGAAATTATCAATATGAATTCGGCCTCGACATTGATGGTCTCGTTGGGCCAGAAATGAAGGATATGCTGGAACGGTCAACAGATTATGATGAAGCATTTGTGCAAAAGGCGCTTCAGGAGGGGCGCAAATTTACCCATTACGGTCAAACGCCAAAGCATATTCAAAAAGGAGCAAAAGGCAGCGAGAAAAAAGGCCAAACCCGGCAGCCGCAGGGCGGAGGCGGACAGGCTGAAGCGCCACAAGGCGGTGGACAGACAGGTGGTACTCCTGGTACGGGAGGAACGCCAGAGCAAGGTGGACAGCAGGAGCCGCCAGCGGAACCAGTGCCGGAGGAAGAAGCACCGGAACAGCAGGATAATGACGCCAATATTGAAAAAGCAACAAATGTTCCGCCGGGCTATTCCGATAATGACATTCAATTGATGGCCAATGCTGTTTACGGTGAGGCGCGCGGTGAGCCGTACGTCGGCCAGGTAGCCGTGGCCGCCGTCATTATTAACAGGCTGAACAGTCCGACGTTCCCGAACACAGTCAGCGGCGTTATCTTTGAACCGCGGGCCTTTACAGCAGTCGCGGACGGTCAAATTTGGCTGACGCCAAATGAGACGGCCAGAAGAGCGGTGCTTGATGCATTAAATGGTCAAGACCCAACCGGAAATGCGCTTTATTATTTCAATCCTGATACCGCAACATCCGGCTGGATTTGGACGCGCCCACAAATTAAGCGAATTGGAAAACATATTTTCTGTCATTAAATAGTGGAGGTGAAGGATCATGTTGAGAAATATCATTATTGGACTATTGGGCGTTGCTGTTGTCGGTCTTGGGTTCTGGGGCTTCCAGGAACAGGAGCAAAAGCAGACCTTAATGATTACAGCGGAAAACAATTATCAGCGTGCTTTTCATGAGCTGGCTTTTCATCTCGATCAAATTGAGGATCAGCTCGGAGCAACCTTGGCGATGAATACAAGGCGTCAGCTGACTCCAGCGCTAGCTGAAGTATGGCGCGTGACGAGTCTGGCACAGGAAGAAATCGGACAGCTGCCGCTGAACTCAGTTGATTTGGGCCAGACGGAGGAATTCTTGTACAAGCTTGGCCGCTTCAGCTATCAAACGTCCATTCGTGATTTGGATAAGGAGCCGCTTACTGACAAGGAATACGATACGCTAACGCATCTCTATCAACATTCAAAGGATATTCGTTCAGAGCTGCGGAAATCGCAGGCGGAAATGCTCGCCAACCGCCATCAGTGGCTCGATCTTGAAAAAGAGCTGGAGGCAAGTCAGGAACCCGGTGATAACACGATTGTCAATAATCTTGAAGTGATGAATAAGTCGGTACAAGGCTTCAGTGAGACAGAGTGGGGAGCCGGCCTTGCCGCAATTGATGATCTGAACGGGGAGTTGAAGAAGGCTCTTTCCGGAAGAGAAGTGTCGAAGCAGGAAGCTGAAAAAATCGCGCGTCAATATCTTGAAATGAGTCCGGAGGTGCCGGTCCATGTTGCCGATACAGGCAATGGACTTGAATATCCAGCTTATACGATTGTCGTTGACGATCCGGAGCATGAAACGAATTATTATATGGATATGAGTGTAAATGGCGGTGAGCCGATTTGGTTTTTGCAGGACAGGCAAATTAACGAACAGCGGCTCAGCCTGAATGAAGCGGTTGAAAAAGGCAAAGCCTTCCTGAAGCGGACAGGCAAGGAAGGGATGCAGCTGATTGACAGCAAGCAGTATGATTCGATCGGGATGCTTGAATTTGCCTATATTGATGGAAATGTCCGTGTCTATCCAGACTCGGTTACGCTGGAAGTGGCGCTTGATGACGGGGATATTCTCGGCTATGAAGCCAAGAATTACCTGCTGAACCATAAGGAGCGCACTATTCCGGAACCGGCAATAACGAAAGCGGAGGCCGAGGAGCGTCTCAATCCACGCCTTGAGGTGATGGAAAGTCATGTGGCACTGATTGAAAATGAGCTGAAAGAAGAGGTACTGTGCTACGAGTTTTTCGGTGTTATTGATCAGGACACATACCGGATCTTTATTAATGCCGAAGATGGGGAAGAAGAAAAGGTCGAACGCCTTGACGGAACCGAGCCGGTGTATCAATTCTCATAAACGGAAAAGAAGAAACATATCGCAGACCGTAGACAAAACGGCTTTGAGAGTCCTCTCTCAAAGCCGTTTTTTGCATTTTTTGTATGGTTGTTCCTCCGGTGCCATATCGCCAGTTTTTTCAGATTCTGGGCAGAAATCTTTTCGCGCTCCATCAGACTCGTCCAGCGCCTCAACTGTATGCCAAATATGTTTGGAATGAACACCATTTTTACTAACGTTTCACTCCCTGTCGTTTCTTTCACTTGTATTTCAGAAAACTGATCACCTGTCTTTATTTGAGGAGAAGCAACCTCCCTTATTCCCACAAGAAAAAGCGGACTGGATGGGAGGGCCGACTCCTGCAGGAGGGAAAGGCAGGTTGAAATCCACCGGCATAGCCGGTTCGTTTAACGCCCACCTGGGGTAAGCGTGCCCCCCCATCCCGATAGCGGGGTCGAAGAACAAAACCAAGACTATTAACAAAGAAGAAGCATATCGTGCTTCTTCTCAGACTGTTGAGAAAGTCTTCTCAACAGTCTTTTTTTGTAGATATTAATCCGATTATTCGGGTAAATATAGTATAATATAGGTAGATTAATTGTGAGGTGAGTTGTGTATGTTACGCCCTGTCCGT
>NZ_JAMBOS010000052.1 GCF_023715705.1 Halalkalibacter oceani | reverse complement strand
CAACTGTAATTTATGATGGAAATTTACTAATATGGCTTGGGCTTTATTCATTGCATCTTCATACATACGCCATTGAGATACATTGGCTAGTTGCTTATATGTAAGTCCGGGTGTGGCCTCGGCCATCGGGGGGAACGTGCAACTATAAATATAGATTATCAAAAAATCTGCCCATCAAAAACAACTACTAGAGTTAGTAATACAACTGAAGAAATAAATAAACACCCTTTAAAAGATGCTATAGATAGAATATAAATAGTTTTGCAAGTGGAAACTGAGGCTGACTTTATGCATTTTGGAACCAATCATACTTCTTACTTGAACTGGAATATTTTCTACGATTCAATAGTGTACTTGTCTAGCCGGCGGAAAAGAGGAGTTATAACAGGTAGCAAAAGATCAAATTTTCAAGGTTTATTCTAGTAGAAAGAGAATAAGTGTGCAAAAAAAGAGTCAGATCGCATAGTAACTACGATTCGACTCTTTTTTTTGCAGACTTATTTTAAAATAGACAATCATAAACAGAATATTTAGGTTGTAAATTAGAAATAGAGTGAATATAATGGTATTAAAGTTGCACTAGGGAAAAATAAATTTACAAGTACAAGTTTATTTCGTTAATGCAAATACATAAATTAATTTATTAGAGGTGTTCTTGTAGAACCTTTTATTTTTGGCAAAAAGTTGCCTTAGTGAAAGTTTGTAAGTTATATGCAAATCATCAAACAACTAAAAGGAGTGAAAAACGTTGGACGACATATTATTAATTCAGAATTTACATGTTTCCTATCACGGAAAAGAAGTGTTAAGAAATATATCATTCTCCACAAAAAAAGGGGAAATTGTTGGAATCATCGGTCCAAATGGGGCGGGAAAGTCAACTTTATTAAAATCACTGTTGCATTTGATCCCAAAAGATAAGGGTGAAATAAACATCGCAGGTAAATCGATTCAGGAAATGCGGGAGAAAATTGCCTATGTCCCTCAACGTAGCACTATTGACTGGGACTTCCCTATTACAGTGATTGATACAGTCTTGATCGGAACATATCCGAAACTTGGCTTGTTTAAACGACCAAAGAAAAGAGAAAGAGAATGGGCCTATGAATGTTTAAAAAAAGTTGGGATGAAAGAGTATAGTCAGCGTCAAATTGGAGAGTTATCGGGTGGGCAACAGCAACGAGTATTCGTTGCTAGGGCGTTAGCTCAAAATCCAGAATTGTTTTTTCTTGATGAACCATTTGTCGGGATCGATGTGACAAGTGAGGAAACCATTATTAACATTTTGCGTGAACAGCGAGATGAAGGAAAAACCGTTTTCATTGTCCATCATGATTTAAGTAAAGCAGGTGCGTATTTTGATGAGTTGTTGTTACTAAATAAAGAACTAATCAAATATGGATCGGTACACGAGGTATGTCGACCAGAGATAATTTCGAAAGCTTACCATGGACAATTATCCTTTTTAGAGGAAATGGGGATGACAATATCATGAGTATAATTGCTTTCTATGAGTCTATTTTACAATATGAGTTTTTACAAAGAGCATTACTTACATCAGTTCTAGTAGGGATTGTTTGTGGAGTTATAGGTTGTTTTATCATTTTAAGAGGGATGTCCTTAATGGGGGATGCCATTTCACATGCTGTTCTTCCAGGGGTTGCGATCTCTTATATGCTAGGAATCAATATTTTTTATGGTGCTGTAGTGACTGGTTTACTTACAGCGATTGCCATTGGCTATATTAGTCAAAATAGTCGGATTAAAGATGATACATCGATTGGCATCATGTTTACTGCTGCTTTTGCAGTGGGAATTATCGTTATTACTTTCTTGCAAAGTAGCACCGATTTATACCATATCTTATTTGGGAATGTTCTGGCTGTCCCTACCTCTGAAATGTGGATGACCTTAATTGTTACAGTCATAGTATTACTATCTGTCTATCTATTTTTTAAAGAGTTACTTGTTACGACCTTTGATCCTACTATGTCAGCAGCTTATGGCTTACCTAATAAAATCATACATTATCTGTTAATGGCCCTTTTAACAATGGCTACAGTTGCTTCATTGCAAACAGTCGGGATTGTATTAGTTGTAGCGATGTTAATAACACCTGCAGCAACTGCCTACCTCTTGACGAATCACTTGGGGCTTATGGTTTTTCTAGCAGCTGGTTTTGGCGTTGTTGCTTCAATAATTGGTCTTTATTTTAGCTTTTCGTATAATTTAGCTTCTGGACCAACGATTGTCGTTGTAGCAAGTACATTTTTTGCCATGGCATTTTTCTTATCACCTAAACAAGGGTTGTTATGGCGTTCTTTACGTGCTCGAAAAAATAGAGCGCTGGTAACACAATCAAATGGCTAAAATAATATTCGTAAAAGGGAGAGGAAATATGAGAAATTTATTATTTATTACTACAATTCTTACACTGTTTTTACTTGGGGCATGTGGTAGTAAACCGACTGGTCAAGAAGAAAGTACGAATCAAAAATTGGAGGTTGTCACGACTTATTCTATTATTTATGATATTACAAAAAATGTCGGAGGAGATATAGTAGAAATTTATAATTTAACCCCCATCGGTGCAGATCCACACGAATATGACCCACTTCCAGAGGATGTTAAGAAAACAACTGATGCAGATGTTGTCTTTTATAATGGGTTAAACTTAGAAGAAGGAAACGGATGGTTTAGGAAGTTAATTGAAGTTGCCGGAAAAGGAGATGAGGATGCACCCGTTTATCTAGTGAGTGAAGGAGTAGTACCGATTCTTTTAGAATCCCAAGGCTTAGAAGAGGAAGCTGATCCACATGCTTGGCTCGATTTGCGTAACGGAATTACGTATACTGAAAATATACGCGATGCATTAATTAAAGAAGACCCCGAGAATGAGAGTATTTATGTAGAAAATGCTACTCAATATATACAAGAGCTATCCGAACTGCATGAGAAAGCGATTGAAAGCATTGCGACTATCGATGAGAATAAGCGATTTTTAATTACAAGTGAAGGGGCATTTAAATATTTTGGTGCCGCCTATGACATAGAAACAGGGTATATTTGGGAAATTAATTCTGAAAATCAAGGCTCTCCTCAACAAATGCGTGATGTAATAGATCTAGTGCGAGATAAAGGGATAACATCTCTTTTTATTGAAACAAGTGTAGATCGCCGTACCATGGATACTGTATCACAAGAAACGGGTGTACCTATTGTAGGCACTGTTTATACAGATTCTCTTGGAAAAGCAGGAACAGATGGGGATACTTATTTAAAAATGATGGAGTCAAACATTAATGTAATTATTGAAGGTTTAAGTAAGTGATTTATGTTTTAAAGAAAACACATTATCCGTACAAAGGGTAATGTGTTTTCTTATGAATCGTCAATTGGTTAAAAACTATTTAAGCAAAAATTAGTTCACAAAATGTACCAATAAAATATTTGCAACTTCTTCACACTTTCTTTAAATTTCAATCCTATTCTATTAATAGTCATTGAAATGAGGTGAGATTAATGTTAATAAGTAGTAATTTTAAAGAAAAAGTTAAAGAATTAACTGATAGTAATTTGATGTGTAGTCTTAAGGATAAGCAGCACATTACCATTCCCAGTTCAATTAGGAGGAAATTAAATATCTTACCTGGAGAAGAGGTTGCAGTAGGATTAGCAGATGGCTTAAAAGATCTAATTGAATCAATTTCATAAAGCCTAGTTCACGATTGTTAGACGACCCCCATTTCGCTTTTAGTGTTTTTAAAAAATTAATTACGCGGCTTGACTAGTCTGCTTGCTAGAAAGGGACTTGGCTATAC
>NZ_JAMBOS010000051.1 GCF_023715705.1 Halalkalibacter oceani | reverse complement strand
CCATTTGCTTGATATATTGGTTGGCGAACCACATATATCGTAGCATCACGAAGGAGTTTTTTTCATACCTCGCTGGAAGCTTTCCGGAACCCTAGGCCTAGCCTAGGGTTTTCTTTTTACAAAAAGAGAGGCTGGCCCAAAAGGTAAAAAACAACCTTTTGGGCCAGCCTCCAAAATAACGTGCTAATGGGCGTTACCAATCTATCAAAGCCAGCTTTGTCTCAAGCTGCAAAATGCCTGCTTTTGTTTACTGTTCAATGCTTCGGCTTAAATTCGCCATTTCAATCGCCGCTGTCGCCGCGTCCCAGCCTTTATTACCCGCTTTCGTACCGGCGCGCTCCACCGCCTGCTCAATGGTATCGGTCGTTAACACACCGAAAATGACAGGCTTGCCGCTGGAAAGCGCTAATGAGCCGACGCCCTTTGCCACTTCATTACACACGTAATCGAAATGCGGTGTCGCCCCGCGGATCACCGTGCCCAACGTAATGACTGCATCATACTTTCCTGTATCAAGCAGTTTTTTCGCCGCGAACGGAATTTCAAACGCGCCCGGCACCCAAGCGATGTCAATATCCTTTTCATCAACCCCGTGACGTTTTAACGCATCCTCTGCTCCGCCTAACAGCTTACTCGTAATCAATTCATTGAACCGTCCGACAACGATTCCCACCTTTAACCCTGTTGCTACTAATTGTCCTTCAAACACTTGTCCCATGTAAGTTCCTCCTTGATTATCTCAATCATTTTTTCTATCTGCTGCCGTAACTGCTCATTAAAGGTGGAGCATATGGCCCAGTTTTTCTACTTTTGTTCTTAAATATTTTTCATTGTCCTTCGTTGAAGGAAGCTGCAACGGAACCCGGTCAACGACCTCCAGCCCGTACCCGCTCAATCCGGTGATTTTACGCGGATTGTTCGTTAGCAGTCGCATTTTGGTCACACCAAGCTCTCTTAAAATTTGCGCCCCGATCCCGTAATCACGCAAGTCCGCGGCAAAGCCGAGCTTCTCATTCGCTTCAACGGTATCATAGCCTTCCTCCTGTAGCTTATAAGCGCGAAGCTTATTCATCAGCCCAATTCCTCTTCCTTCCTGGCGCATGTAGAGCAACACGCCGTTTCCGGCTTTTTCAATTTGCGTCAAAGCGGCATGCAATTGCGGGCCACAATCACAGCGATGTGAGCCAAAGACATCGCCAGTCAGGCATTCCGAGTGAACGCGAACGAGCGTCGGCTCCCCTTCAAGAATCTGTCCTTTGACAAGAGCGATGCTTTCTTTCTGATCGACGACATCGGTGAAGCCGATCACGCGGAACTCGCCGAAATCGGTCGGCAAATTAATCTCGACCTCTTTTTTCACAAGCGTATCCTTGCGGTGACGGTAGCGAATCAAATCCTTGATCGTAATCATTTTCAAGTCGTGTTCGTCGGCAATCTTGCGCAGCTCCGGTACGCGCGCCATCGTCCCGTCAGCATTCATCACTTCACAAATGACTCCGGCCGGCTTCGCCCCGGATAAACGCGCCAAATCCACAGCCGCCTCGGTATGTCCCGCTCTCCGCAGCACACCGCCATTTTTAGCGATCAGCGGAAAAATATGCCCGGGCCGTTTAAAATGCCCCTTCTTCGTTTCTTCATCAACTAACGCACGGATCGTGTCTGCGCGTTCGTGAGCGGAAATTCCCGTCGTCGATGTATGGTGATCGATGCTGACGGTAAACGCCGTCCCATGAGGGTCCGTATTATGATCAACCATTGGCACAAGATCAAGCTCCCTGGCCCGTTCCTCCGTAATCGGAGCGCAAACGAGGCCCCGGCCATGTGTCACCATGAAGTTAATGACCTCAGGGGTCGCTTTTTCGGCAATCGCCAAAAAGTCACCCTCATTTTCACGATCCTCATCATCACAAACGATGACGATATGACCTTGCATTAATTCATAAATCGCCTCTTCAATCGGATCAAACATGCTTGCTTCTTTTTTACTTTCACTCATATCGGTTCACCACCCTATCCCTTCTTTTTGTTTAAAAGGAGCTGTCGTTCCTGTCTGATTTACTCCTTATATCTCTTATTTAAAGCCATGCTTTTCTAAAAAAGCTCCGCTTAACGACTCAGTCGACCGTTCCGCCGAGGCGTCAAAACGCTTGCGGATAAACTGCTCAATATACTTGCCGACCATATCACATTCAATATTCACTTTGTCGCCAACCGTTTTTGCGCCAATAATCGTTTCTGTTAAAGTATGTGGAATAATCGAGATCGTAAAGCTGTGATCATCGACAGAAAAAATTGTCAGGCTTGTGCCATCCACAGCAACTGATCCTTTTTCAACCATATAATGGCGCAGCTCCGGCGATACGGCAATTTGATAATAAACAGCATTATGCTCCGGCTTCTTGGCGATAATCGTTCCGATTCCATCGACATGCCCTGAAACGAAATGCCCGCCAAAGCGCCCGCCGGCACTCATCGCCCGTTCGAGATTGACCTTTGCCCCTCTTCCCAATCCTTGCAGGCTCGTCGCCCGCACCGTCTCCGGCATGATGTCGACGGTGAAGCTTCCCGCGGTGAAGGAGGTTACCGTGAGGCAGACGCCGTTTACCGCGATGCTATCGCCAAGCTTAACATCGGCTAAAATCCGCTTTGCCGCCAGCTTCATCACCATCGCATCACCGCTTTGCCTCACATCTTCAATCGTGCCGATTTCTTCAATAATTCCTGTAAACATTTTACTCACCTTCCTTCACAGCTCGTATTTTTATATCGGGGCCAACCGTCGCGACCTCGATAATGTTCAATTCATGGGCATCGGCTACTTCGGCAATGCCCGGTCCGCCAATCGCCGATGGAGCTGTCGAGCCACCAAACACTTTTGGGGCCATATAGACGATCATCTGATCGACCGCTTTCTCGATGAGGAAGCTGCCATTGACCTCAGCGCCTCCCTCGACAAAAAGCGAGGTCACCCCTTTGCGCCCGAGAAGCACTAGCAGCTCTCGAATCGTCAGCTCTTTCAAGCGGATCACGTTCACGCCAAATTGTGTAAGCTCAGCTTCCTTCTGTACCGAGGCCTGTTCCGTCGTAATCAGCCAGGTCGGCGCGAGCTGGTCCTGAACAATCTTCGCTTCAAGCGGCGTTCGCAGTTGGCGGTCGAGCACGATCCGGATCGGATTTTTCCCGCCATTTTCTAATCTCGTCGTCAAGGAAGGGTCATCAGCGAGCACGGTGTTTACACCGACTAAAATCGCATCATGTGTATGACGGTAGTAATGGGCGTCTGCCCGCGCCTCGGCGCTCGTGATCCATTTGCTTTTCCCGGCTACGGTCGCTGTTTTGCCATCAAGGGTGGTGGCCGTTTTCAGCGTGACATAAGGTCGCTGATGCTTCATAAAATGAAAGAACACCCGATTAAGCTCGTTTGCTTCCTGCTGACACACGCCAAATTCGACCTCAATTCCCGCATTCCGTAATTTTTCCAATCCTCGTCCGGCTACTTCCGGATTAGGATCTCCGGTAGCGATCACAGCCCGTTTTATACCACTTTTCACAATTAGGTCAGCGCAAGGAGGCGTTTTTCCATAATGACTACACGGCTCAAGCGTGACGTAAATCGTCGCTCCCCTGGCCTTTTCCCCGGCCATCGTCAAAGCGTGCACCTCGGCATGTGCCTCGCCGGCCTTTAAATGAGCGCCAAAGCCGACGATCGCTCCATCTTTGACGACGACTGAGCCGACAACAGGGTTCGGCGCGGTCTGACCCGCTGTGCTTTCAGCCAGCTCCAGCGCCAGCTTCATATAATCGTGATCGTTCATCCTATCACCGCCTTTATTCATCTTCCAGCTTCGGTTTATCAAGGGCTGATTATGTACAATCAAAACCACCAGTGTGAACTGGTGGTTTGTTCTGCGGCTGAAAGCCTCTCTTACCGGCCTTGGCCTTAAAGGCCCACTGAAAGGGTTTCCCGTCTGCACCACATTCACTCACTAATTCTAAAGA
>NZ_JAMBOS010000050.1 GCF_023715705.1 Halalkalibacter oceani | reverse complement strand
ACCACCTCACCAGAGGGTGAGATGGCTGGCAATCTTCTTTTATGAGTAATTTCTTAAATCCTAGAGAAAAAAGCAAAGGCAAAATAGAAACCCCACTTTTCAGAAGTGGGGTTTCTCGACAATCTGAGAAGAAGCATATCGTGCTTCTTCTTTTTCCTTGTTCATGCGATAATGGAGAAAGAAGGATATAAAAAAGGAGGAGTACTGCTTGATTAATATTGGCTCGACGATCTTTTTGGAACGAAAAGACAGCAATGAAGAAGAGGTGGAGACAAAATTTCACTGTCGGCTTATTGATCGCGACGATGATTTTCTAATTGTTGATGAGCTGTTGAGCGAGCTGACGAATACGGCAAGCTTTTTCAAAACCGGCACTGCATTCAAAGCATGGTTCATCGGGCGTGATGAGGCGAAGTACGTCTTTGACACTGAGCTTGCTGGAAGAAAAAAAGGGAACATTTCGATGTTTTGCCTCAAAGATCCGGGTAAGGAAGGATATGTGCGGATTCAACGCAGAAATTATGCGCGGGTCGAAGCCGCCGTTAATGTTGCGCTTCATTTGCAGGCAGACGGAAGAAAGCGCTTTGTATCGGTGACGGCCGATCTTAGCGGCGGAGGATGCGCGATTGACATTCCAAAAGGCAAGTCGCTGCCAGATGAAGGCGAAGTCATGCTCTGGTTTGTTTTGCCGATGCAATCAGGTGAAATTGACTATGTGCAGGGACCGGCGAGGATCGTTCGCGTCTTCACGCCGCAACAAGGAGCTCCAGAGCGCGTCTCCTTGCAATTTACTGACATGAATGACATCGAAAGACAGAAAATCATCCGCTATTGTTTCGAGAAGCAATTGAACTTGCGTCGTCAGAGGCAGGAAGGATAGAAGCGTGTGGTCACGCTTTTTTCAGACCTTTCGTTAGACCGTCATCGCTTCTTGTGATAAGATAGTAGTGAAAACGCTCTAAGCTCCCTTTATTCTGTTGAAAAAGGTGTTTGGTTGAATGGTATTGAGGTGTAGATGGCAATGGATGAGAAGTTGAAAATAGCAATTGATGGACCTGCGGGAGCAGGAAAGAGTACGGTTGCAAAGCTTGTAGCTGAGCAGTTATCCTTTTTATATATCGATACAGGAGCGATGTACCGTGCTCTGACCTTTGCGGCGATCGCAGCGCACATTGATCTTAAAGACGGGGAGCGGCTGAAGCGGCTGCTGGATGAATCGACGATTCGTCTCTCAAATGAAGATAACAGACTAAACGTATATCTGAATGAAGCTGATGTTACCCAGCAAATACGCCAGCCTGATGTCACGTCCCATGTCTCGCTTGTCGCGAGTCATGAACCGGTGCGTAAAGAAATGGTCGAGCGTCAGCGTCAGCTTGCGCGTCAGGGACGAGCCGTTCTCGATGGCCGGGATATCGGCACATACGTATTGCCAGACGCCCAGGTGAAAGTCTTTTTAACTGCTTCGGTGGAAGAAAGAGCACGGCGGCGGTTTGAGGAGCAGCAGGCGAAAGGGATCGAGTCCAGCTTTGAACAGCTGAAAGAAGAGATTGCCAGGCGTGACAATCTTGATTCGACAAGGGCGTTCGCGCCTTTGAAGAAAGCGGATGACGCCGTGGAAATTGATTCCACCGACCTTTCGATTGAAGAGGTTGCCGAAACAATTATTGAGCTGGTAAAGGAGAGAACACGATAAGATGGGCTTATATCAGTTTGGTCAATTTGTTTGCAGATGCTTCCTTTCCAGCTCCTACAAAGTTGAAATCGTCGGTAAGGAGAATATCCCGTCAGAAGGTGGCGTCCTGCTTTGCGCCAATCACATTAGCAATTTCGACCCGCCGTTACTCGGTGCCTATATTGACAGGCAAATCCATTATATGGCGAAGCAGGAATTGTTTGAAAAGCCGATTTTAAAAGGGCTGCTGCCTCGGCTTGGCGCCTTTCCCGTCAAAAGGGGGATGAGTGACAAGCAGGCTTTGCGGCGGGCGATGAACCTGCTGAAAGACGGCGAGATGATCGGTCTTTTTCCGGAGGGGACGAGAAGCAAGGACGGCGTGCTCAGAAAAGGCTTGGCGGGAGCTGGCTTCTTCGCCCTGAGAACCGAGGCAACCGTTATTCCGTGTGCGATCATCGGTCCGTATGAACGCAAAAAACGGTTGAAGCTGGTCTATGGCAAGCCGCTTGATTTTACAGCTTACCGTGAAGAAAAGCGCTCTGCCGAGGAGGCTACCGCTTATATTATGGAGCATATTGGACAGTTAATTGAAGAGCATAAGTAAAGAAACCGGTCGTGAAATTTCTTTCGCAAGCGTGAAAGATTTTTAATATATTAGCGAGATCCGCGACTAGACTGCGGGTATTGAAGGAGGCAAAAGCCAATGGTCGAAGAAATGAACAATGAAGTGACAGGAATGAAGTCCTTCGAGGTAGGTGAAGTAGTAACTGGTAAGGTAACAAAAGTCGAGGATAAACAAGCGTTTGTCGATGTCGGCTTTAAGGTGGATGGCATTGTTCCAATCAGTGAATTATCGAGCTTGCATGTCGAGAAGGTCAGTGACGTTCTTTCAGTTGACGATGAGCTCGAATTAAAGGTCCTTAAAGTCGAGGATGACGAGCTGATCCTTTCAAAGCGTGCCGTGCAGGCTGAGAAAGCGTGGGAAGAGCTTCAAGCAGCGTTCGAGTCCGGCAAGATTATCGAAGCTGAAGTAGCCGAGGTCGTAAAAGGCGGTCTTGTCGTTGATCTTGGAGTGCGCGGATTTATTCCGGCATCCCTT
Source organism: Halalkalibacter oceani (assembly GCF_023715705.1). Taxonomy (GTDB): domain Bacteria; phylum Bacillota; class Bacilli; order Bacillales; family Bacillaceae_D; genus Halalkalibacter; species Halalkalibacter oceani_A. The sequence goes on along the minus strand of NZ_JAMBOS010000050.1, from coordinate 2,132 downwards.
GTTGAAAGACATTTTGTCGAGGATTTCTCTGATTATAAAGGTCGCACGCTTCGTCTGCAAATTGCAGAATTAGATCAGGAAAACAACAAATTGATTTTATCACAGCGCGCTGTGCTGGATATGGAAGAAGAAGAAAAGAAGAAGGATGTTCTTCAATCTCTTAAAGCCGGTGATGTCGTGGAAGGAACCGTTCAGCGTCTAACGGATTTCGGCGCATTTGTTGACGTCGGTGGAGTAGATGGTCTTGTACATATCTCGCAATTGGCACATCATCGAGTGGAAAAGCCGTCTGATGTGGTTCAGGAAGGCGACAAGGTCAATGTGAAGATTCTCTCTGTCGATCCGGATAGCGAACGGATTTCGCTTTCAATTAAAGAAACGCTTCCGGGGCCGTGGGAGCAGATTGCGGGACAGATCAAGCCTGGCGATGTAATTGAAGGAACCGTTCGCCGCCTCGTTACATTCGGTGCTTTTGTTGAAGTGGCGCCGGGTGTGGAAGGTCTTGTCCATATTTCACAAATTGCTAACCGTCACATCGGTTCTCCTTCCGAGGTGCTGACAGAAGGCGAAACGGTTCAGGTGAAGGTGCTTGATATTAACCTTGAAGATAAACGGATTTCGCTCAGCATTCGTGAATTGCTTGAAGACGAGGCCGATGATGATTATCAGTCTTATGAAGCGAAGGATGATGAGCCGAGCGGATTCTCGTTGGGCGATATGATTGGCGACCAGCTAAAGAAATACAAAAATTGATCAAAGGTGATGAGATGAGCAGCAGAGCGAGCAGGAAACTTGATCATTTAAACCACGCGCTTGTAACCGGGCAGGCCCGGACCCATGGATTTGAGGATATCCGGTTTGTCCATAACAGCATTCCCGAGCAGCATGTGGACGCCATCTCTCTTACATCGCAAATCGGTGAACTTACGCTAAGTTCACCGATTTTTATCAATGCGATGACAGGCGGGGGAGGTCAGCGGACGGAAGAGATCAACCGTCAATTCGCGGAGGTCGCTGCGGAAACCGGTGTTGGGATGGCCGTGGGCTCACAAATGGCGGCCCTCCGGGAGGACGGGCAGCGGCAAAGCTATCAGGTTGTTCGTCAGGCTCACCCGAACGGCGTGATCTTCGCCAACCTCGGCAGCGAGGCTACGGTTGACCAGGCAAAAAAAGCGGTTGAAATGATTGAGGCGGATGCTCTGCAAATTCATGTTAACGTGATTCAGGAGCTTGTTATGCCGGAGGGAGATCGTGATTTCCGCGGGACGTGGCGACGAATCGCGGCGATTGTCAAGGCTCTTGAGATTCCGGTGATCGTCAAGGAAGTAGGCTTTGGAATGAACAAGGAAACCGTCGCCCGCCTGGCTGATTGCGGAGTGACAGCCGTCGATATCGGTGGCTTCGGCGGGACAAATTTTTCGAAGATCGAAAATGAACGGCGTAAGCGGCGGTTATCATACTTTGATGAGTGGGGAATTTCCACGACCTGCTCACTGCTCGAGGCGAGAGCAGCAAAGGGTGACATCCCCGTCATTGCCTCAGGCGGGATCCAGACCGCCCTTGATATGGCCAAGTCACTCGCCCTTGGCGCGTCAGCATGCGGCTTTGCCGGACATTTCCTCCGTGTGCTAACCGAAGCGGGACAGGACGCGCTCGTGGCGGAAATTCGTACATTGCAGGAGGATTTGCGCTTTTTGCTTGCCGCCCTTGATGTGAAAAATCCGGAGCAACTGCGGGAAATACCGCTCGTAATCAGCGGGGAAACCTACCATTGGGCGATGCAGCGTGGGTTATCTATTTAGGAATGAAGCCTAAAAAAGCCAGCCGGATGTGATTTCATCCAGCTGGCGGGCCTGCGCAATAGCGGTGTGACTTCATGAGAAAGAGCAGACATCAAAACCTGAGACGAAGGCGCTGGTTCGTGTGCGAAAAAAGCTAACGCACATCCCCTTCTAAAACGGCTTCGGAGCTTGAGAAAAAGGTGAAACGGACCTTTTTCTCAAGCTTTTTTGTAAAAAGAAAACCCTAGGCTAGGCCTAGGGTTCCGGAAAGCTTCCAGCGAGGTATGAAAAAAACTCCTTCGTGATGCTACGATATATGTGGTTCGCCAACCAATATATCAAGCAAATGGA